>JBGSYT010000001.1:0-16202 GCA_041750855.1 Pyrinomonadaceae bacterium
ACCGCTCTTGCCATTGTAAAGTCAAACAGAGGCTGCGGGACGCCGGCCTCGAATTTGTCGTCGACTTTTACTGCGACAGACATCAACTTGCCGTCGCGTCCGACGTAGATCAGCTCGCGGCCACTTTGACTCCAACGCGGGCTAATTCCGCCATCTGTTGAAATAAGCCATTTGTCTGCCGACGCCGGAAATGGCTGGACGTATATTTCATCCTTACCTGATTCGCCTGAGTTGTAAGCGATATACTTGCCGTTTGGTGAAAAGAATGCGTCCCAGTCTTCCGTCGGGGTCTTAAAGAATAGAGTCGGCTTTCGGTCACCATCGAGCGGCAGCACCCAGATGTCCCGCTTGCTCACGTTATCTATTGGACTGTAAAGAATAAAACGGCCGTCGGGCGACCAGCTCGTCGGAAAAACGCGAACCGGTGACTCAAGTAGCACCTCGGCCTCGCCGGCACCGCTTGCAAGTTTTTTGAGAAGGCGAAACTTGCCGTCATTGAAATCATTCCAAACAACAAATTTGCTGTCCGGCGACCAGATGGCCTGCGATGTTTCGCCCGGAGTTGTCGCTAACCGAAACGTTGATCCGCGAAGAGTGTCGATGACCGCAACATCGTTAGCTGTTGACCCAACCGTACGACGTGCGACCGCCAAGAGCTTGCCGTCCGGCGAGAGTTCAAGGTTCGTGAACGGCCCCGACTGGCCTACCGCACCGAGGTCCTTGCCCGCTCTGTCGTAAGTGTGGACCTGTCGCGATTGCTCAGTCTCGGCGCTCGCGTCGTAAACAAGATTGCCATTGTCGGAAACCGAAAAGAAAGCCCGACTGTTGAAATTGACGCGAATCTGCTCCGCCACTCGAAACGGTTCGCCGATCAGCTGTTGAGACTCCGCGTCGAAACCCTGAGCAAGCAGAGCCCCGCCGCGTGAAAAAAGCAAGTTGCCCGAATTTCCGTTCGGCGACGGTGAGTAGATCGCGTTCGAATCGGACTCAAACAGCAATTTGCGGCTGGTATTGTCGATCGAGCCGACAAACACTTCAGACTTAGCCTGATCCGAACCTGTACCTACAAAAACAAAATGCTTGCCGTCCGGCAAAAAGTTCGGCCATCGGTCGATGCCGTCGGCTCGCTGCTCGTAGCCCGGAACGAACGTCGGCTTGCCGCCCGAAGCAGGAATTTGTAACAACCCACTGCCGCCCTGAAAATAAATGATCGTCCCATCTCGGTTCCAAGTGCCGCCAAATCCACGAACGTCAGACGGCAGATCCGCGAGATCGCGAACGATTCCGTCTGCGAGGTCTATGCGCTTGATCTTGCCCGATGCTTGAAACGCGATGGACCGTCCGTCCGGGGACCAGATCGGGAAACCCTGCGCACCCTGAGTGGCCTTCAATGTCTGCCCCTCAATCGAATCGATCGGACGCAACCAGATGACATTTGACGAATCGACCGTTACAAGAACGGCAACATATCGACCGTCGGGCGAAATGGAGATCTGGCCGTTTCCCGAAGTAACCCCCGGCGGCTGGATCGTGAACGCAACCTTAGCGGCCTCGCCCGAGGCAGGAGATCCATACGATCTGAACGAACGCATCGTCACAACGACGAGAGCCACAAGCAGCAGTACCGCCAACGCCCACGGCAGCCGCTCCCATGACAGGAATCCAGGCAACCGTAACGTGATCGGCCCACTATTAGCGGCCGTCCCGTCGCCCTTCAGTACCGCAGTAATGCCTTCGCCAGCGACTCGGTCGCCCGAGAAAATAGCTGTCGCAGGTTCGTCCAATACTCTCCCCTGCACCAGCGGCGTGCCGTCATCGAGACAATACATCAGAGTATCGTCAAGGTAATCTTTTCTGCATTCAGGGCATCGTTTCATAAATTCGTCGCGGCTTTCATGGTTGGGATCTGGTGTGAGTGTCTTTTACTCGTCCGGATGCAGGTAGAAAACTTTGCTGACGATCGTCCACTCGCCGTCGGTTTTGAGCAGCGTGAACATATCGGTAAAGCGGTGGCCGGCCCAGTTGTAACATTCGGCTCGCACGGTCGCTATCGTTTCGCACACATCGATTGCCGCGACCTCGCCCTTCAACTCCGATGCCGGTTCGTTCGAATCGATCCAGTCATAGAGCACCTGGATCGGCCCGGCGATCAAATCCGGGCCTAGATAGCCGTGGATGGTCGCATTTTCATGGAATGCCGGCTTCATGTCGCTGCTCTTGCCCGAGATGCCGCCGTTAATATAGGTTTCGATCACGCGTTCGATCGCATCACGATCGCTCGCAAAAACAGTTGCTTGTGTCATTTTGTTTCTCCTTTTTGGTGAATCAATTCTAGTTGAATTAGGAGATTTAGCAATGCTCGGCGGGGACTGAACAACGAGGATCGAAGACAAAAAAAGCGGGCAGCCCATGCCGCCCGTTCAGAGGAGTTCCGAAGACTCGGATCAAGGCTCGATAACATAATCCGGCCAGCACTTGGTCGGGTTCAGGTATAGCTCAAGGAAATGCATCGCAAAGGCATCTGCAGCCGAAGCTCCCGGCCTTGCCGCGTCCTTAGGATCAAGGATCTTCGCAATTTGGTCCCTGGTTGCTTCAAGATGGATACGGGTGGTTCGGTCCATCGTTCTAGGCAGAGCCGAATCGATCGACGCTGAAAGCTCGCGAAGCTCAGCCCGATAAAATGCCCGCTCGTCGCCGCTTGAGACGAACATCGCCGCAAAACCTGGCGGCAAATTCTGGGGCGGTGCCGCCGGTGCTGCGTTCAGTTTGTTGTTCGCAATGTCGAGATACGACCGCTGAAGGTTTCGTCTGTACGCATCGATCACGGGAGCGTCCGCCCGCAGCTCCGACCAGACACCGTTCCGCACATCCGCCAGAAATTCCGCCGGATGATAGGCCGCATCGCCGTCGAGCGTCGTCTGTTCTATCAAACGCGCAAACCTCGTGCTTGAAAGCAAATTATTGAGCACGCTGTTCTGCGCGTTGCGGACGCGGTTTAGAGCGCCGATCGGTTCGATCCGGCGAAGAATGTCCTTGTTGATGGCCCAGGTCGGAGTGGCAAACGCATTTTCGTTTAGAAATCGGACCGCATGCGTTTGCCGGGCTTTGGGGATCAACTCAAACCGAACACCGTTCTGTCCGATATGCCTCTGCTGCGAATTAAAGCCGCCGACTATCGCCGCGACGTGATTCAACTCCAGCGTCCATTGCCCAAGCATTCGTCCATAGAGCTCGCTTAGGTCGCTGTACGTCTCACCGCGCTGGGTGGTCGTTGCGGGGACCAGCAGATTTGCTACCCGCTTCAGGTTGGCGATGCCCAACGTTGTCGCTGTGATCGCATCGGCGTCGCCGACCGCTTCGGTCAGTTCGCCCGGATCGCTGCCCGCCGAGCCCTGCGTTGAAAAGCGGTACCACGGTGTCGTGTCCTGCTCTCTTGCCCAGGCATCCAGCATTGATTTTTCCTGATCGGGAGTCTCTGCGGTCGGAATCGGCTTATATCCCCACGCTGTTGCCCAAACGTCGTACGGGCCAATTCCCGGAACGAGGTCCGCCGGGTCGATCTTGTCCTCGGGCTGGGCGACATAATTGAATCTCGAATAATCCATCAGCGTCGCGACGTGGCCGTTCTTTTTGACCCATTCGCGATCGCGAACCTTATCGATCGGATACATCGAGCTGGCCTTCATATTGTGCTGGAAGCCGAGCGTATGCCCCACCTCGTGTGCAACGACGTATTCGACCAAAGTGCCCATCAGATCGTCCGGCATCGGCAGCTTGTGGACACGCGGATCGAGCGGCCCGGCCTGAAGGAAATACCACGAACGCTGGAGGTTCATGATGTTGTGGTGCATCTGGATATCCGATTCGAGGATCTCTCCGGTCCGCGGATCGTTGACGTGCGGGCCGGAAGCGTTTTCGACCGTTGAGGGCAGCCAGCGGATAACCGAATACCGGGCGTCTTCAGGATGAAAATCTGGGTCTTCCGCTTTCGAAGGGGCCATCTTTGCGATGATCGCATTCTTGAATCCGGCCGCTTCAAACGCCTTTTGCCATTTTTCGACGCCTCGTTTGGTAAAGGGCACAAGCCACGTCGGGGTCGCTCGGTCGATGTAGTAAATGATCGGCTTCACCGGCTCAGACAAGGCTGCTTTCGGGTCCTTCTTTTCCAGCCGCCACCGCGTGATGAATCTCCGCTGCTGGGCGCGATGCTCGGGCCGGCTGTAGTCCATTGTCGCGACCGAGAAAAACCCGACGCGATCGTCGAACAGCCTCGGCATCATCGGGTTCTCCGGCAGTTTGACCATGCTGTGATGAAGCACGACTGTTGCACTTCCGGTTGGCATGCCTTGCTGCTGACCACCACCTCCGGGCCCCTGGCCGCCGCCGGCGCCACCAGGTGTAGGATTACGCACGTATGTGTGAGAAGCCTGTGCCTCGATGTTTTCCGGATAGGCTGATACGCGTTCGATAAAGGAACGCGATGCGTCCATGGTCGTCGCATTCAGCCGCTGACGAGCGCTGAACTCGAACAGATCCGTTGTGAACAATCGGCCGACATCGATCACCGCCGACGCAGACTCGGGCCCCCATGCGGCCACCGGGAACGACATCAAGATCGTGGAATTGTTTGCGTTGTTGACCGCTTCCGCGATCGGATGGTTCGCATCAGCCACCATGGAGTAGTTGACCGTTCGCAAGAAGACGCGGTTCTCGTTAAGCTCCCACCGGACGACCCGCCTTCCCAGGGCTTGTCCGCCGTGGCCGACGCCGAGCGTCGTCCGCGCGATCTGCGTTACCCAAAGAAAGTCTTTTCCCATTTCCGTTTTGGGTATTTCGTAAAAATACTTGTCCTTCACTTGATGAACAGTAAAGATGCCTTTCTTCGACTTTGCGTCTTTTGTGATCACGCGGTCATAAGGCTGCGGGTCTTGCGAAGCTCCACCCGGCATGCCGGGCCGCGGGGGGCCTCCAGGTGAGGGCTCGGGCGTGGGATCCTGTGCATGAATTTGCACCGTTCCCGCGATGAAGATTATCGATAAAAGCAGAAAGCCTAAGGTGGTCCTTCTCATTAAAATACTCCTGTAAGTTTTAATAGTGAACGGTCCAAGCATACCGAACGGGCCTTTCCATAGGCTACAAACTAAAATTCAGGCTTGGACGAAAAAACTGGTGGAGAGAAAGTTATACCATCCTTCTGCCATGTGTTTCAATGTGGTTTTTGTCAAGATTTGTAAAGTTCAGGCGGGTGAACGAGGGTAGCTCCTGCGAACTTTGATTCACGGTCACAATATCGAACCTATCGAGAGCTGCGTGCCCGGCGGAATGTTCTCGCTGCCGAGATAAAGGTCAACATAAAGCTGGTCGCCGGCCAGAGGGGCTCTTTCGCGGCTGCCCGCGATCAGCAACGCGAACCGATAGTTCATAACGTTGATCTGCATTTCCGGATGGCCGCGGCCGTCCGTCGTTCGAGAACTCCCGCGGGTCAGCCAGTTGTCTCCAATGAGGCCGGTCTCGATATCGAGCACGCCACTCTCGAGAACCTCCCGTTCATTTATTGTCGGTCGACGAACGATCATTTCGAGAACCCCGCGATCCTTCGGCGATGTCAATACATCATCGATAGTGTCCGAGAGTTCAGCAGTTGAAAGGTGTTTTTCAAATAGAACTCCGTTAATCATTTCGTAGCTGGTCTATCGGCGAGAAACGCCTTCATCGAAACTGCGATGCTGGTGAAAGCAGAAAGAAGCTTTTGGTCGGACGTTATGAGCGGGACATTCAGTCTCTCGGCCAGGGACACGAATTCACAATCATATGCCGTGCAACCGGAATCGGCAGCGAGTTGGAGGATTCTGGCGCCGTCCACTTGACGGCTCTCAACTTTCATTTCTGCTGACTGTGATAAAGAGATCGCATCGGACAAAGATAACGAATCGCGCCTGACATAACCCATCAAAACATTTCGGAATTCCGAACGCCAAAGCACTGGCGCAAGCCAATGTCGATCGCGTCGCCGAACTTCTTCGGCAACTTCAGTAAGATCGCTGTTTAGAAGCAGATAAACAAGTAAATTGGTATCGACAACGATCACGGACGTCCCCTGTTCTTTTCCCGGTAGACATCTTCTTCGGTGACATACACATCCTTCAGTTTTTCACGAAACTTGCGAATTTCCGCCAGCTCAGTTTCTACATCCATCTCGCGAAAAGATAAAGCACTCTGTAATAGAAAGATCACCTCGCTGTTGATACTCCGACGACGACGCTTTGCCTGTTGCGTTAAGGCTTCGTAGAGTTCGACAGGAACACTTCTTATTGTCAACGTAGCCATAGATCTCACCACCTCGCAACTGCTAGCATAATGCAAGCAAACTGAATGCGTCAAGATTTCACTAATCGGTGCTCCGACTTTTGGATGACCTACGATCAGGAGTCTTGGGCGATTCTTTCATCGACGGCCATTGATTAGTTTACCCAAGATCGAATTCTGCGATCACCGGTGCGTGATCACTGGGTTTTTCAAGGTCGCGGGTTGAGCGGTCGATCTGGCAATCGGTGCAAATTTCTGCAAGGGCCGGCGAGGTCCAGATGTAGTCGATCCGCAGGCCGCGGTTACGCTGCCAGGCGCCTTCACGGTAGTTCCACCAGGAGAATTCCTGCTTGCCGCCATTTATCTTTCGAAAAGTATCGACGAAGCCCCATTGCTTTACGTTGTACATCGCGGCCCGTTCCGGTTTCGAGAAATGCAGCTTGCCTTCCCATTGTTCGACGCTCCAAACGTCAAGGTCTTCCATCGCGACGTTGAAGTCACCGCAAAGGAGCACCTTTTCCTCTTTGCTGTACTGTGTGTCGAAAAAGCGCCGCAGCCGCATTAGCCAGTCCAGCTTGAAGGTGAATTTGTCCGTCCACAACTCGGTTCCATTCGGGATATATGTATTCACGATCCGAACGCCGTTCACCGTCCCGGCGATGAGCCGCTTCGGCGAGTCGTCGTCATCGTCCTCGAAGCCTTTCTGAACATCGGTGATCTCGTGCTTTGAAAGAATGGCAACGCCGTTGTAAGACTTCTGGCCAAAAAACTCGGCCTTGTATCCCGCCTCGGTGATCGCGGCAAAAGGGAAATTCTCGTTAACGCACTTAGTCTCCTGCAGGCAAACAACGTCCGGCCCGGCACGCTCCAGCCAATCAAGCAGATGCTCCATCCGCGCGTTTATCGAGTTCACATTCCAGGTGGCTATTTTCACTTATTTCTTCGGTCGGCTAATAAGCCTTGAATCAAGAATCAGGTTTTCGACTTTTCCGTATTCAATCAGCTTAGAGTCCGGGTGTTCGAGATTGATAACATAGTTTGATCCCTTCGGTATTACTGATGTAGGAACTTCGAGGATCGCGGACCGTCTGCTTTCGATCCAATCATCTCCGATCTTTTGAACATCCTCGGGAATCGGAAATCCACGCCAGTTTAGAGGTAATTGAGTCCGATCTTCCGAATAAATAACCAATTCCTCGGCGAACTCTACTGATGCAAACGAAAAATCCGGCAATATTTCTTCATCATCGAGATTTACCAGGACCTCCAAAGTCGCGAGGGCAAGGCTCGACGAAACATAAAGAACGCGTTTCCCTTGTGAGTTCCACCGCCCACCGTAACGGAACGCTCCCTCGCCGTCGTTCCACGTAGCCGAGAACATCGAGTTGAAAACCCTGTATGCGGTTATCATCGGCTAGCTGAAGACTCCATGCATAATGCGCCCGATCAGGTTCTCGACCTCTCGTGAGCCGACCTCGGTCGACGCGACCTCCAGCGGAGAACGTCTTCCGAGAGCTCGGTTTGGCGAGGTGAACCAGCGATTCGCGTTGGCGACCCTTCCGCCGAAAAGCTCCAAGGTAAGGGCAAAAAGCCGCGAGACCGAAACGAGCCGGTCAGATTCTTCGGGCGAAAGGCGATTTACGCTGCGTCGCCGGGCCATCGTTCGAGGCGTCAGCCTGATAGCCTTTCTAACATCATCAAGCGGCAGCTTTACATTCTTGCTGAACCGTTCTAGCGAATTAAATGAGAGTCCTGCTTCGACCTTGGCCGCAAGGTCGAGGCTGCTTTTAGCCCTTATTCCGAGCAAACCGGTCGCAGTATAGCCCCCATTTGGGCTTATAGATTTCTTTATTTCTTCACTCATTTCTGTTGACTGCCATCTGGCACACCATTATACGCCAATTGGCGACAAATGCCAACTTTAGAAACGGGATTGATTCTCGGGAGGAATTCCGAAAGAAAGTAATCTTTCAAGCGTCTCCATTTTATTTATTCGAATTCCGTTCCCAGAAGACGCCGTCGGTGAGCCCTTGTATCGAGATGTCGGCGGCGGCGAGTTCGAGGCGTTTTGCGGCGATAAGGCAGTAGTTCTCATCCGATTCGATCGCCACAAATACGCGGCCGAGCTTTCGGGCGACGACCGCAGTTGTGCCGCTGCCGGCAAACGGGTCGAGGATGTGGTCGCCTTCATTGGTAGAGGCAAGGATGATCTTTGCCAGCAATTTTTCGGGTTTCTGCGTCGGGTGGTCGGTATTCTCCGGCATCGACCAAAAAGGTACGGTGATGTCGGTCCAGATGTTCGAGGGGTGCGTATCGCGAAACTTTCCCGCTTCGTCCCAATCCTTCGGCTTACCATTTTCGCGATACGGAGCGATCACACGCCGGCGCTGCTTGACCGCGTCGAGGTTAAAAGTATATTCGTCCGAGACCGTAAAGAACCAGATGTCCTCGGCCGCATTCTTCCAATTGCGTTTCGCTCCGCGGCCCTTCTCGCGCTCCCAGGTAATACGGTTCTGAAGCTTGAAATACTTCGACCCAACCCGCTGGATCGCAGATGCCGAACGCCAATCGCCGCAAATATAGATCGAAGCCGTCGGTTTAAGTATTGGAATACAGAGCGACAGCCACGAATCGAGCCATTCTTCATATGCATCCGACGACGATCGCCTAAACTCTTCCTTCCCGAATTTTTTTGTCAGGTTGTATGGAGGGTCGGCGAAGAGCAGGCTGAAGGCCTTTTGCCGGAGCAACGGAAGCAATTCAAAGGCATCACCGCAGATCAAACCCGATTCATCGCGGGGCAGCCTCGCCGCTCCGGCGGCGTCGACAATACACTTCATGTAGTGTTCCCGCTCTTGTTGAGTCAAAGATATTGTGCGGTTTCTTCCGGCGCGTTGATGCATCACTGGAGGCCCCGTGACTGGCGGCCGAATACTGTAAATCTACCACAATGAAAATGGCGCCGACGCTCCCGATTTTCAATGTCCCGGCTTCCATTTCTGCATCCTTGACCCTCAAAATAGCGCGTGATAGTGTTATATGTTTTGAGCACAGGACGCGTTCTGGTCCTGATTATATAGTATTGGTTATCGAAAACAGCTGATCTTTTGAGCCTCGGACAATGTTCGGGCTTCGGACGTTAATATGGTGTTATTGGCCTTTGCCGAATCCATTCAACTTTTCCCGGACGGGACGCTTTTCATACACGTTGCCTTGATCCTGATAATGATCTGGGTGCTGAATCGCACCTTTTTTAAGCCCATCAACAAGGTCATCGCCCAGCGCGAAAAGCAAAAAGGCGGCAAGGGCGGCGAGGCAGAAGCGATCCTCAAGGATGTGGCCGAAAAAGAGAGCCGCTGCAGCCGGACTCTGCTTGAGGTCCGGACCGAAGGCTATGAGCTTATAGAAAAAGAAAGGGCCGAGGCTGTTGCGGAAAGGGTCGCGCGGGTGGCAAAGGCAAAGGAAGAGACTGCGAGGCTGCTTGAGAAGCAAAAAGCGGAATTGATGGAAAGGTCCGAAGCCGCTCGAACCGAGATCGCAGTCGAGGCCGAAAAGATGGCGGATAAAATAGCTAGCAATATATTGAGGGCCTAGCGTCGGCTATACGGGTCCTGCCGGGGCCGCTCAGAGTTCCTGTATCGGTGGGATAATTACGAGATAGGAAGGTAACCACGATATCGAGTTTGCTAACTCGATGGGTAGTTGAACGAACGCTTCCTGATTTGGACATTCGATTTATGTTCGCGCATTTCTTAAACACTTTCCTCTTTCTTGCAGCCGCATCGAGCGGCGACGGAGAAGGCGGTTTTACCCAGTTCTATAACGAATGGCTAAATATTCCGGGCTTCGAGGCGTGGAAATTCCTTAACCTTGCCATTTTCTTATCGATCCTGGCCTATTTCGTCAAAAAGCCGTTAAGCCAGGCATTTAAGGACAAGCGTAATGCGATCCGTGCCGAGCTGATCCGAGCGGAAGAAGAAAAGCAGGCCGCTCTCAAGCTCCTCACTTCGGCGGAGGCAAAGCTGGCCGGGCTTGAGAACGAAAAGAGCACTATCCTGAAGAAAGCGATGTTCGAGGCTGTCTCAGAAAAACAGCGACTGATCCAGCAGGCCGAAGCAGATATTGTCAAGGTACGCGAGCAATATGCCGGCGAGATAGACAGGCTTTTCAAACAAACGGTCGCGCTTCTCAGGCGATTTTCCGCCGAAGAGAGCGTTCGCCGCGCCGAGGTTAAATTAAGAGACCAGATAGATCTTGAAAACGACGCCAAATTGGTGAAAAGCAGCATTGCGTCGATCGGAGGGTTGAATCGGGGATGAGCGTCGAAATGGTTTCCCGCCGTTATTCGTCCGCATTGGCGGACGTGGTCACGAAGAGCGGCGAGTCAACAACAATAAGGAATGAGCTGCGGGCGTGGGAAATGCTCGTTAGCGCCAACGGATCGCTTCGAGACGTATTCGCAAACCCGTCAATCGCGCACCTAGCCAAAGAGAATATCCTCGAAGAACTTATCGCAAAGACCCGGCCGTCGAAAACTACCGCAAATTTCCTTCGCGTTCTTTTGCGGAACGGCCGCCTGACGGAGTTGTCCGATATATGCGAACGCTTCGAAGCCGAACTCGAGTCCCGCAGCGGCAACGTGGTCGCCCAGGTTACGTCTTCTCGCGAACTTAATGAGAATGAAAAGCGGGAATTGACGGCGAGCCTGGCCGCCCTGACCGGCAAGAATATAAAGCCGGAGTATTCGATCGACGATTCATTGATCGGCGGCGTCGTAACACAGATCGGATCGATAGTTTACGACGGCTCGGTGAGGACAAAGCTGGAGAATCTAAGGGAAGAATTAGTAAATGGATAAATGATAATGGACAGTGGACAATGTGAGTCCGCATTTTCGATTTTCCACTGTCCACTGTCCAACGTCCACTAGAACAAAATGGAAGCAATCAAAGCTA
Organism: Pyrinomonadaceae bacterium; assembly: GCA_041750855.1. Taxonomy (GTDB): domain Bacteria; phylum Acidobacteriota; class Blastocatellia; order Pyrinomonadales; family Pyrinomonadaceae; genus OLB17. The sequence continues at coordinate 11,262 of JBGSYT010000001.1, forward strand.
ACGAGATAAACGAGATCATTCGTGCTCAGATAGAGAATTTCGATGCGAGCATGACCGTTGACGAGGTCGGGACCGTGATCAAGGTCGGCGACGGTATCGCGGAAATTTACGGCCTTGAAAAGGTCATGGCCGGCGAACTGCTTGAGTTTCCCCACGCTGTGCGAGGGCTTGCTCTAAACCTTGAAGAAGACAAGGTCGGCGCGGTTCTTTTCGGCGATTTTCAAAAGATCAGCGAGGGCGACGACGTCAAGCGAACCCGCCGCATCATGAGTGTCCCGGTCGGCGACGCAATGATCGGCCGCGTGGTTGACGCTCTCGGCAACCCGATCGACGGAAAAGGCGAGATCATCACCGATACATACAATCCGGTCGAGCGCATCGCTCCGGGCATAATCGACCGACAGCCGGTGAAAGAGCCGCTGCAAACTGGCCTTAAGGCTATCGACGCAATGGTCCCTATCGGCCGCGGCCAGCGCGAGCTGATCATTGGCGACCGCCAGACCGGCAAGACCGCCGTCGCGATCGACACGATCATCAACCAAAAGGGCAAGGATGTTATCTGCGTTTACGTCGCGATCGGGCAAAAGGCCTCGACCGTCGCGCAGGTGGTGAAGAAGCTGGAAGATTTCGGTGCAATGGACTACACGGTGGTCGTCTCGGCCACGGCCTCCGATCCCGCGGCCATGCAGTTTCTGGCTCCATATTCGGGCTGTGCCATCGGCGAATACTTCCGCGACAATGGCCGCCATGCCTTGACGATCTACGACGATCTTTCCAAGCAGGCCGCCGCTTACCGCGAGATATCGCTGCTGCTTCGCCGGCCGCCGGGCCGCGAGGCATACCCGGGCGACGTGTTCTACCTCCACTCAAGGCTGCTTGAACGTGCGGCAAAGATGTCGGATGCACGCGGCGGCGGTTCTCTGACGAGCCTTCCGATCATCGAAACGCAGGCCGGCGATATTTCAGCCTATATCCCGACCAACGTTATCTCGATCACCGACGGCCAGATCTTCCTTGAATCTGACCTCTTCAACTCGGGCGTCCGTCCGGCCATCAACGTCGGCAACTCGGTTTCCCGCGTTGGCGGTTCGGCACAGATCAAGGCGATGAAGCAGGTCGCCGGTACGCTGCGTATCGACCTTGCGCAGTTCCGCGAGCTCGCGGCGTTTGCCCAGTTTGGCTCTGATCTCGACAAGTCGACGCAGGACCAGCTTGAACGCGGCAAACGGCTGACCGAGATCCTCAAACAGGGCCAGTACCAGCCGATGGAGGTCGAAAGCCAGGTGATCATCATCTGGGCGATCACCAACGGCTTCGGCGACGACATCGCGGTCGAAGACCTTCGCCGCTTTGAGATCGAGCTTATCGATTTTATCAAGAACGCCCATCCAGGCGTGAGGACTACGCTTCGCGAGAAAAAGACCATCGATGATACGTTGAAGGCACAAATGATCGAGGCCGTCGAGGACTTTAAAGCGACCCGCTGGGGCAAGGAAGACGCCGGAGCGGCAGCAGCCGCCTAGACAGCGATCGATTGCACCGAAATTTAGACTTGACGTTCCGTGCGGAGGTCGGCACATAAGGTACAATCAAAGAATGAGCGAAAGGATACAGATATACACTGATGAAGAGGGCAATAAAAGTTCGGTGATTGTTCCATATTCGGATTGGACGCATCTTAAATCACGTGTGAGATTACTCGAAAAGAAGCTGAAAGTTTTTGCCGGTATCACGGATGCGAGGCGCGAAGTGATTGAAGCGCGTAAGTCGGGAACAAAGCTCCAAAGTCTGGCATCTTTTATTAATGAAAGTAGAGGTTAACGTAACCCAGGCCTTCAAAAAGGCAGCTCGTCCTTTGATTAAGAAGTATCGCTCGTTCCTTGATGATCTAGAAAGTTTGCAGGATGAACTGATAGCTAATCCTGAAGCTGGCGTTTCTCTAGGTCAAGGCGTTTATAAGGTTAGATTTCGAATCAGAAGTAAGCAAAAAGGCAAGAGCGGCGGTGCAAGGGTCATTACGCTGATCGAAAGACTTGAAAGTAACAAGGGTGGCTCGAAGCCGGTAGTGGTGAACTTGCTTACCGTGTAAGACAAGAGCGAGCAAGCGGATATTACTAATCAAGAATTGAAAACACTGATCGATAAGTTCTAAGTACAGAGTGCCGAAAATTGTATAATGCCAAGTCTCTTAGACATGCGCCGGCGCATTAAGTCGGTAAAGAATACGCAGCAGATCACCAAGGCGATGAAGATGGTCGCGGCTGCAAAACTGAAGCGCGCTCAGGACCGCGTCACCGCATCGCGTCCGTTTGCAGGCAAGATGAGCGAGGTGCTGACCGGGCTGAGTGCAAAGGTGGCGGACGAATTTTCGCATCCGCTCTTGGACGCACGCGGCGACGAAAGATATCTCATTGTCCTGATCAGCGCCGATAAAGGTTTGGCCGGTGCCTTTAATGCCAACGTGATCAAGGCAACGCAAGCGTTTATAAAAGAAAATGCCGGTAAAACGTCGTCGATGATACCTGTCGGCCGAAAGGGCCGCGATTTTTTCAAGCGGCGACAGGTGGAATTTGTCGATGAATATATCGGCCTTACCGGATCAGGCAGGGTTAATTATACCGACGCGGCAGAGATAGCAAACCGTGTGATCAAAGCCTTCACCGAAGATACGACAATCGACAAAGTTTTCGTCGTTTTCACAGAATTCAAAACGGTCCTTTCGCAAAAGCCCATTGTCGAACAGCTTCTGCCAATACCGCGTACCACTGCATCCGCCGAGGGCGATTCGGGAGCTCAGGCCGAGTATATCTACGAACAGCCGGCTGCCGAGATATTCGCAAAGCTGCTTCCGAAACAGGTAGAAACACAGATCTACAAAGGTATGCTCGAATCGGTCGCTTCCGAACAGGGTTCGCGTATGACCGCGATGGATTCGGCTTCAAAGAACGCCGGCGAACTCATCGATTCGCTGACGCTCAACATGAACCGCATCCGCCAGGCCGCCATCACCAAAGAGATCATCGAGGTCGTCAGCGGCGCGGCAGCAGCCTGATCATATCTTCCTGAGCTTGAAGTCCGGCGCCCGACCAAGTCGGACGGCGGTTTTTCTTATGTATTCTATCCGCGGCCCTTTTTATTTCACGCACATCGAAGCCCTATCAAAAACCCCGAAATTTGAATTCGCGTACGACTTCATTTATGCTTTCCATGCCTTTTCCATTACTACAACAATCTGATCGGAGGAACGAATGAGCGCATTGGTCTATGTTGGCGGTATTCTTTTGTTGGTTGGATCTGGAACATCGTTGTATCGTTCAAGATGGGTGGGACTCTGTGGGGCGTCCTCAACATTTTCTTTCAGCCGTTGATGGGCATAATCTCGGCCTTTATGCAAAAGACCCAATGGCCGCCCGTAGGCGTGATGATACTTGGCTTGGTCCTGTATCTCATTGGCGGGTCGATGAGTTTGTAGAGATTTGGATCCGGATCACAATTTTCGCGAAAACCGGCAGCGCGGACGCATTTGGGCATATGCGCCGCTAATCGTTTGGATCGCCGTTATCCTTATCCTGGGCAGTGGTGCGGGTTCGTCTGTGCACACTTCGCGCTTTATTCGCCCGATCCTTGAGTTTCTTCTCCCCGGCGCCACACCGGAAACCCTCTTTTTTATCCACGGCCTCGTAAGGAAGTCCGCACATTTCGTCGAGTACGCCGTGCTTGGCCTGCTTGCGGTCCGCTGTTTACGGCTGCTTAACGAACTGCCCCGTGTCGGCATCGTTTTCCTTCTCGCACTGTTCTTATCGGGGCTGGTGGCTGCGGTAGATGAGGGGCTGCAGTCTTTCGACCCGCGTCGTACGGGTTCCGCCGCCGATGTTTTGATAGACCTTGCCGGTGCCGCTTTCGGAGCCTTGGTTGGCCTCCTTTTCTATCGATCGCGACCTGCCAACTCCAGAAACGCCCGGTCACCTGCCGCCATCGACCGCTGACCCGCCTTTCTTGGCTGCCCGGCGCCTTTAATAAGGGAAACTTTGTGATATATTTTATCGTTAGATATCCAAAAGGAGATTCCCGGAATGAGCATAATCGACAAGGTCAAAGAAGCGGCAATGAACCAGTTTATCGAGGTCATCGAATGGCTCGATGATTCGCAGGACACGCTGCTTTACAGGTTTCCCGTTTATCAGCAGGAGATCAAGAACGGAGCCCAATTGATCGTACGAGAATCGCAGGCGGCGGTCTTTGTTTTTGAAGGGCAGGTGGCTGACGTTTTCACGCCGGGCCGCTATACAGTCGAAGGCGGCAACACGCCGATCTTGTCAAAGCTCGGTGCCTGGAAATACGGCTTTAACTCGCCGATCAAGGCCGAGGTCTATTTCGTCAATACGAAACAGTTTACGGACATGAAATGGGGCACGTCGAACCCGATCATGCTCCGCGATGCGGATTTCGGGATCGTCCGGCTCAGGGCCTTCGGTGCATACAGCCTCCGAGTTGCCGATCCGGCGGGATTCATCAAAGAGATCGCCGGCACCAACGCCCATTTTCAGACCGAGGACATCGACGGCCAGTTAAAGCGGGCCATCGTGACCGAGTTTTCCGACGCTCTCGGCGAAATGAAGATCCCGGCGCTCGACCTTGCCGCTCAATATAAGGAACTCGGAGAGGCGATCCGAGGCAAGATCAATGAAGATTTTGGAAGTTGGGGCCTCGAGGTGACCAAGTTCTATGTCGAGAACATCAGCCTTCCGCCCGAGGTTGAAGCCGCCATGGACAGGCGTGCTTCGATGGGTGCGCTTGGCGATGCGCAGAAATATATGCAGTTTCAGGCGGCGGACGCCTTGCGTGATGCTGCACAAAATGAAGGCGGCGGAGCCGGTTTGGGTGCCGGCCTCGGTGCCGGTTTTGCGGTCGGCGGCCAGATGGCGAATGCTTTCGGCGCCG
>JBGSYT010000002.1:0-2300 GCA_041750855.1 Pyrinomonadaceae bacterium
CTTTTCGTCGGTCAGCTTCCGGCCCTTTGCATAATCGGCCATGTAGCGGACATTGAAACCCGAAAAGATATCAGCATCGAGCGACAAGATGCGCTCGGCCTGATCAAATTTATAGACAGTGTGGGCCGGCGCACCAAACGCGAGCTTCGCCCCGTTTACCGCGTTATCATTATTTACCGGCTCGTACTGATACCAACGTGAATTCGGCAACTCGGTCGCCAGCCGCCGGAACTGGTCCTGCATCGTCGGCGAGGTTGTTGTATCGGTCAAAAACCGTACTCCCGCACCACCATCTGCCCGCGCGGCTTCGATCTCAGTCCGCATCGCGGTCATGAAGTTCTGCCAGTTCGACGATGTGCCGCGGAACCTCACTTCCTGCGACCTGTCGGGGTCATACATGTCCAGAAGCGAAGCCTGTGCAAACGCATCGGTCGCACCAAGGCTTCCCGGATGTTCCGGATTTCCTTCGACCTTAACAGGCCGTCCATCATAAGATTTTGCCAATAATCCGGTCGCAATACCGCCTAGTGTCATCGCGGTCGCGTAGAACATCGGCCTACCCGGCAATGCGTCTTCAGGTGGATTTACGTACGGAACGATCTTCTCTGGCGGTTGGATAACACAGCCCGAAAGCCCGGCGAGAGCAAGCGATGCGCCCATCACTTTGACAAAGTTTCGACGGCTAAGCGAATCGTCCCAGTTCTCTGCCTGCAAAGGGAATTCACCCTTTACGAATTCTTCGAACTCGGGGGCATCAACAAATTCATCTACGCTTCGCCAGTAATCTTTACCGCTCTGCGAAAGGATCTTGTCGCGCATTTGCGCAAAATTTTGATTGCTGTCCTGACTCGGCATCGTGTTCGTGATTCCTCGTTATTACCTATGACAAACTGAACAGCTTGTCAGCATTTCTCTGCTACGTATTCTGTATTCCTGCTTCATCTGAAGCCGCCTTTCAGCAGAAATGTCGCCGTCCTGCCACTGCATATTATAGATCTCGCTCTTCGGCCGAATGAACTTCTCAGGCTCGCGGTGACATGCAAGACACCATTCCATCTGAAGCGTGTTTTCCTGATAAACGGCCGCCATATTATCGATCTCTCCGTGACAGGTCGAGCAGCCTACACCTTTCGCGACGTGGATACTGTGGTTGAAGTAGGTGTATTCAGGAAGATCGTGAACGCGTTCCCATTCGATCGGCTTGTTGTCGCGGTAACTTGCACGGACCGGTTCAAGATACGGACTATCAGCCCAGATCTGGCTGTGGCAGTTCATACAAGTCTGGGTTGATGGCATTCCGGCCGATGCCGTCGTTTCAACCGTGGTGTGGCAATAACGGCAATCGATACCGTCGTCCCCAACGTGATGCTTATGGCTGAACTGAACGGGCTGCTGTTTTTCAACGTAGCGGCCTGTAAGATACGACGAACGAGCCACCTGCGTATAAACATAGAACGCCGTCCCGGCTAGAATTACACCCGTGATCATACTGATCCTCGCGATGTTATTTGCGCTCTTAGGGAAAAATTGTGCCATTTTCTAAATTCTCACGCCGCAGTCAGATGCTGCGGTTGAAGCGATCCCGAATCCCAAGATCCAAAACACTCGGAGCGGAAAGATTAATGTTTGCAAGAGAATGCGTACTGTAAAGCTCGACGCAATTCTACTAAATCTATTAAATTCCGCAAAAGCCGCTAAGAGGAAAATATCGATAAATGTAACTAATTTCAACGGAGACGGAGATTAGTTTTGCTCATCTTCCAAATAAATCTTAAGCGCGGTGAATTTTGCGTGTCGCCGTTTCTGCTGGCTTGCCGTAAGAACTCCAACAAGTGTTCGTCTTATTTGACCAACGAGATCGCCGCTCCGATCGCCGCAGCCTCACGGCCGAGTTCGCCGACTGCAAACGTTGTGTTCTCAAATGCCGGCAAGAATGCCCGTTCGCTAGCGCATTTGCGGATCGAATCCAGCACGATATCCCCGCCTTGCATTACCGAGCCGCCGATGACCACACGTTCGATATTAAGAAGATTAATTACTGTAGCGATGGCCGTTCCGACGTAAGCCCCCGTTCGTTCAAGCATCATTAGCGCAAAATCGTCATCTTTCCGAGCGGCGCTCGTTATCGAGCCGATCGATATCTCTTTCTCGTCTAGCTTCGATAACGACGAAGTGCTGTCTTGACGGAAACGGCTTCTTGTTCGTCGAACGACACTTCTCGCGGACGCGATCTCCTCGAGCCTCATGCCTTCAGAATTGACCGAGATATTCCCGAATTCACCCGCGTAACCCGAATCGCC
>JBGSYT010000003.1:0-10751 GCA_041750855.1 Pyrinomonadaceae bacterium
GGAAGCGGCCCAGCAAGCTGCAAGCAATGCGAGGGAGGAAGCGGCCCAGAATTCCGCGGCACCCGCCGTTTACGAGATCCCGATGCTGGATGGGGACGAACCCGATCCCCAACCTTCGGCGGTTGCCGTTTATAGCGATCCCGGCGTGGGTGAGAGCGATGAAAGCTCGCCCTATCTGGGCGCCGCAGCTTATGAGACACCTCTGATCGGGTAATGGCCCAAGGCCAGATAGAAATGGATTTGGAAGAAAAAAGAAAACATCTGTTCTCACCCCACACGCGGCTTTATTGCGTGCTTGACGGCGTCCTTGTCCCGGACCTGCCTATCAAACTGGCGGAAGCGCGCGTCCCGCACTTTTGCATCGTCACCGGCGAACTTGATCCGGCCATGGCCCATGCGGCCCCGTATCTTGCGTATCTTTCGCCCGACAGCAAGTTTGCGGACGAGGTCCTTTCAGAAGGATTCCGGAAGAATTGGGGCACCTTATTTCACTCGCATCGTTCGCTGCTAGAGATGCGTCGCCACTTTCGGGCCCTCCACCAGGTGTTCGATGAGAACGGAAACCCGTTTAAATTTAGGTACTATGACCCGGCGGTACTGCGTAAGTTCCTCCCGACTTGCAACGCCGGCGAGCTCAAAACGTTCTTTGGCGATGTCGAGACCTTTTTTGCAGGTTCGGCGGATGGAAAGAATATCGTGACCTACACTATCCCGAATGGTGAATTGGTGATCGGGGAGATCACGTAGGAAAAGGCAGAGCATCGAGAATTTATGTTGGTTATAAGGCAGGCACAGATCCAGGCTTTAATGGCCGGCGATGAAAAAGAACTCGCTGCGTTGGTCGAGCATGCGGTTCGGACAGCCGAACCGATCCGTTTCGAATCGATGACGGCGGGACAGGTAAGTTCGATGATCGAAAAATGTATCGCCCGCTCGCGTGAAGCGGGTATCGAACGCGGTGAGAATATCGCGGCGTTTGCCGAATTGATGCTCGTCATTTCGCCGTGGTTCGATCGCGAACCTGAGATAGCCAAGGTTTTTGCGGACGATCGATTTTCGAAAGACGATCTGATCTACCAGCTGTTTGAACGGGTGCCGGACACGGCCTGGGACCGAGCGGTCGTTTCATACGACGCGGCATTCTGGCTTGCCGACGGGCAGGTAGGGGAACCTGTATTTTCCGAGACCGACACTTCGCTGGATCTGCCTGGTCTCACCACAAAGCAGGCCGATGCCGTCGACAAGGCTGTCGAAGCATATAAGAAAGACTCTTCGGAAGATGCAGGCAGGCACCTAGCGGCCGAGGTGGAAAAACTCTGCTTTTATCGAACGGCACTGCGGGATACCGCCGTTCGACGGGCAGAGTTTCTTGCAAGATCGGCCCGCAATGTAGCTCTCCGCAAGGTCATCGTGCCCAAACCGAAGCGGCCCGTCTAAACCATTTGCCCAGCACCATCACGGCCGTGTCATTGCTTCCGGAACAACGAGTTCATCAAACTTTTCGGCTGTGAGCAGTTCGAGCTCCACCCCCGCCTCCTTCAGCGAGATTCCCTTTTTATGCGCGTGCTTCGCGATCTTCGCGGCATTGTCATAGCCGATGTGCTGGTTTAACGCGGTCACGAGCATTAGCGAATCATTGAGATACTCATCGATCTGCTCCCTATTCAGCTCGATGCCGGCAATACAATAATCAACAAAGCCGTGACAAGCGTCGTGGATCAGACGGACCGAGTGCAGAAAATTGTGGATCATCACGGGCTTGAAAACGTTCAGCTCGAAGTTCCCCTGAGAGCCCGCGAACCCGATCGCAGCGTCGTTGCCAAAAACCTGCACGGCGACCATCGTCATCGCTTCGCTCTGCGTCGGGTTGACCTTGCCCGGCATGATCGAGCTTCCGGGCTCATTCTCCGGCAGTGAAATTTCGCCGATCCCGCATCGGGGCCCCGACGCAAGCCATCGGATGTCGTTTGCGATCTTCATCAGCGACCCGGCCAGTGTTTTCAATGCACCCGATGCAAAAACGATCTCATCGTGAGCGGACAAAGCGGCAAACTTATCCGGATGGGATTTGAACGGCAGCCCCGTCAATTCAGCGATCTTCGCCGCCGCACGTTCGGCAAATTCCGGGTGCGCGTTCAGCCCCGTGCCAACGGCCGTGCCACCGATCGCAAGGTCCATCAAGCCGGGCAGAACAAGCCGCAATCTCTCGATATCGCGGTCGATCAAATTCGCCCAGCCATTGAACTCCTGCGTAACAGTCACCGGCGTCGCGTCCTGCAGATGCGTGCGGCCGATCTTCACCACTCCTTCGAATTCCTTCGCCTTCACCTTGATCGCGTCGCTTACCTTCTGCACCTCCGGTATCAAAGCCGTCAATCTCTCGGCAGCCGCGATGTACATCGCCGTCGGGAACGTGTCGTTCGACGACTGCGATTTGTTCACATCATCGTTCGGATGCACCGGATTCTTCGAGCCCATCTCGCCGCCCGCGATCTCGATCGCCCGATTCGATATCACCTCGTTCGCGTTCATGTTCGTCTGGGTGCCCGAACCCGTCTGCCAAACGCGCAGCGGAAAATGCTCGTCCCACTTCCCTTCGATAACCTCGTCCGCCGCTTGCGAGATCAGCTTCAGCTTATCTTCCGGCAGCTTGCCCAGATCTCTATTCACGATCGCCGCGGCCTTCTTCAAAATGCCGAGCGCACGGATCACCTCACGCGGCATCACGTCAAATCCAATGTTAAAGTGCTTCAGCGAACGCTGTGTTTGAGCGCCCCAATAAACATTCGACGGCACCTCGATCTCGCCCATCGAATCGGTTTCGATCCTGTTCGTCATGACGGTTTCTGCAGCTTCCGGCATATTTTTCCTATCCTCTCATCGCTTTCTTAATTCTACCCGACCTCGTTTCTGTCCGGAAACATAGTGAACGCAAACCGGACCTGCGTAGGGCCATCTTGAACCTGGCCGGAGTCTTCATTGACCGGTCAGCTCCCGGTCGAATGATGACAAAGTTTGTTTCCGCACCGAGCATCGCAAGTCCCGTACCATCTCGATTCCTAAGGCCCTGTGATAAGTTTATGATACACGTCATAAACTTTCTGCAGGACGCTAGATGTTTTGATACGGCCAAGAAATGATACTTTCTAACTTCAGCGACACGATACGCCAGGCCTTGATCGACGCAGGTCACAACCGGACCTATTCAACACATGCGGAGGTCTTTGCGAAGGGTGAACGGGCGGACTTCCTTCCGGTCGTCGTCGCCGGGCGGATAAAGATGGTGAGCACTCCTGAGCCTGGAAAGGAGATCATCATCGGTACGTTTGGGCCGGGAGAAATCTTTGCGATCCCGCCGGCTTTAGACGGCAAACAGTTTCCGGCGACCGCTGTCGCTATGGAAGACAGCCGGCTCCTTTTGATACCCAGGGAAAGGTTCCTTTCATTGAATCAGACCTTGCCTGAATTTGCAGCTCTGATCACGGAAAGAATGTGCGGCCTGTTGCGGGAACGCACTGAAACGACTGAGATCTTCGCGACATCATCTGCAGAGCAGAGAGTGGCCGCCACCATCCTGCGGCTTGCCGGCGATATTCCGGAAAATTCGGTCAAGAGGATCACGCATCGCCGACAGGATATCGCCGAAATGTCGGGGCTCACGATCGAATCGACGATTCGCGTGATACGACGGCTCGCCTCAAAGGGCCACTTCGAGATCGTGCGCGGTAAGATCCATATTTCCGAGACCGAATCGTTAAAACGCTTCCTTCGATAGTCTGCCGCTGGTCATAATATTGTCCGATTATGATCCGGATCATATAAACAAGGGTTGGAAGTTGATAACTTAGGGTTCGCTCGGAGTGGATCGGGAAATGAAGCTGAGAATCAAGGGAAATTCGCTGCGGTTACGATTGAGCAGATCGGACGTTGACAACCTTGCCGCAAACGGATGCATAGAAGAACAGACAACATTTGGTCCGGCGCCCGACCAAAGCCTGTATTACCGAATAGAAAAGGGAGAGGACAAGATAGTGACCGGTCGATTCGAGAACGGGCACATCGTGGTTTCGGCGCCTGCCGCAATAGTTGATGAATGGGCCTATAGTGAGCAGTTGGGGTTCAGCGGCAGGCAATCGCTGGAGGATGGCTCAACTCTGGATATTCTTGTCGAAAAAGACCTCACCTGCCTCAAGCCCCGCGAGGACGAAGATGAATCAGACAGTTTCCCCCAGCCGGAAGCACAATTTTCATGCTGAGCCCGTAAAGATGATCAGGATCATATTTTCAAGCGACCATAAGAGGTATGCTCATCTGTGAAGTACCAGACTTTGGGAGAATTAATATGCATACATACCAAACACGAACAATTCGCGAGATCGCTCTTGAGTCGCCGGTGACCACGCGAGTTTTCGAGGAATTCAAGATCGACTATTGCTGCCACGGCAACGTGCCCTTTGACGAAGCCTGCGCCACTGCGGGAGCCAGTCCCGATCTCGTGATCGAAAAGATCGAGAACCTGATCTCTTCTTCTGACAACGTAGGTGCGGACATCCTGAACGGATTGCCCCTGCGCGATCTCATTAGCCACATAATCGACAACCACCATATCTATACCCGCAATGAGATAAGACAGCTACTACCTCTGATGGCAAAGGTGGCCCGCAAGCACGGTGAGCTGCATCCTAATTTGCGGGAAATGGAAGAGGTCTTCACTTTGCTTTGCACCGAGATGGGTCCGCACATGATGAACGAGGAAATGATGCTGTTTCCATACATTGAGATCCTGGAAAAGACCGCGGAGACCGGCAGGATCCCGATGCTGCCGCCCTTCGGATCGGTTGAAAATCCGGTTGCGGTGATGGTTTCCGAACACGAAAAAGCAGGTGAGATGCTCAGCAGGCTTCGTGCCTTGTCGGACGATTATTCGCTGCCCGAGGGGGCCTGCCCAAGCTTCACGGCTCTTTACGACCGACTCGAAGCGCTGGAAAAGGACCTCCACCAGCATATTCATCTTGAGAATAATCTGCTGTTTCCGCAGGCAGTCGAATTGGAGAAAAAGGCGCTGGAGCTTGAGCCGGTGCTAACGAATTAGCGAGATGATCGCAACGGTTACAGAGGTTGCTAATGTTCGCAGCGTCAAGGCCAGACAAGTGGCTCTGCCCGTCGAACACGGCGGGTGGAGCTTTTTGTTCGAACCGATCATTGCCGGCCTGGCCATCTCATTCTCTGTGACGGGAGTCTGGATCGCATTGATGATGGTGGGTGCTTTCATGCTTCGTCGTCCGCTGGCGGTCTATGCATCGCAGGCCGCTGCAGGGCGGACTAACGAATACCGGTCGTTGGCGGCGAAATTCTCTTTCGCATTTTCGGTACCGTTCATCGCCGGGTTCGCCGGCTCTGTGATGTCTGCGGACCCGGCCCACCTTATCCCGCTCGCGATCCTGCCGCCGCTGGCACTTTATCAGCTCTATTGCGACGTGTATCGCCAGAATCGCAGGCTTCTTCCCGAGATTGCCGGAGCAGTGGCGATGTCCGCATCCGCCGCATCTATCATCCTTGCGGGAACCAGCGATCGCCGTCTCGCAGCTGCGGTTTGGTTTTTTCTCGCCGCTCGGCTCATCGCATCGATTATCTACGTCCGCAATCGGCTGTATCTCGAAAAAGGAAAGCAATTTTCATTCGCCATTCCCGTTTTCGTGCACGAACTCGGCCTGCTCGGCGTTGCCGTTCTTGCTGTTGCCGGGGAGTTGCCCTATCTTGCACTTGCTGCCTTTGTCGTACTTACGATTCGTGCAATGTATGGCCTTTCTCGTTACCACACACCCGCGAAAGCGATGAGGATAGGCGTCATGGAGGTCGCTTTTGGCGTTATGTCGCTGGCCGCCCTTCTCGTCGGATATCACGCCGGGATCTGATCTTATCCGCCAGACGGCCAGTGACGCTTTTTCAGATTTGAATATAGAATCGGTTCATGCATGAGATCGACATAAACTTGATCGAGATGACGCTGGACGTGATGAAATTTGCCATCGCGCGCATCACAGACACAGACCCGCCCCTTGGCATGCCGAAGACGGAAAAAGAGTTGAAACAACTTGTCGGCGAAACGGTGACCTCGAAAGGGATCGGCGGCGAGGTCGCGTTCAAGCTGTTCCGCGATGTGCTCATCAAAGCGAGCGTCCCGATTGATCATCCGCGCCACCTCGCATTCGTTCCCGCATCTCCGACGCGCGCAGCCGTGATGTTCGACCTCGTAACATCAGCGTCGAGCGTCCACGGTGCGTTTTGGCTCGAAGGAGCGGGATGCATTTTTGCCGAGAATGAGGCGATGCGTTGGCTGGTCTCGCTGACCGGACTTCCCGAAGGTGCGTTCGGCGTTTTCACGAGTGGCGGCACGGAGGCGAATCTTTCAGCGATGGTCACAGCTCGCGAAGCATGGCGTGCTAGGGATACGTCGCGTGACAAGATGCGAGGCATCATTCTCACATCAGCCGGCGCACATTCGTCGGTCAAAGCAATGGCGAAGGTCATCGATTCGGACGTAATGCTCATCGACACGGAAGACCGTTTCGAAATGCAGATGCTCGAGGGCCATGTAAACAGCATGCCGATAGATGAGCGCAGCCGCCTATTTGCAGTCGTCGCTACAGCCGGCACGACGAACGCCGGGATCATCGACGACCTGCAGGGCATTGGGAATTACTGCCGGGAACACGAAATTTGGTTTCACGTCGATGCTGCATACGGCGGCGGCGCGTTGGCCGCACCAAGCGTCCGCCATATGTTCAATGGCATCGAACTGGCTGACAGTATCACGATCGACCCGCACAAATGGCTCTTCTCACCATACGACTGCGGTGCCGTCATTTATCGCGAGCCCGAGCTGGCCAAAAAAGCCCATTCGCAGGGCGGCTCATATCTCGATATTTTCTACGACGAAGGTTACAAGGGCTTTAATCCGGCTGACTACCAGATCCAGTTAACGCGGCGTGTTCGCGGGCTGCCGCTATGGTTCTCGCTGGCGATGCACGGCACCGACCGTTACGCGAAGGCCATAGAACGCGGCATCGAGCTCGCAAAGATCGCTGGGCGGCTCATTGAAGAAGGATCAGAGGTCGAACTCGTCCGTGAGCCGAGTTTGTCCTGCGTGTTGTTTCGCCGGATCGGCTGGAACCCGGAGGACTATATCAACTGGACGCTGAAGAACCACCGCGACGGATTTGCCCTGGTCGCCCCGACAAAATGGCGCTCCAATGGCGTCCACGAAACTGTCGCCCGTTTTTGCTTCATCAATCCGGACACGACACCCCGCGACATCGAAGACATTTTGCTCACGATGCGTACGTGATAGGCCGCATAGGCTAATGATCACTATCGCCGCATCTACATTTCCGCGCGGTGCAGGCGATCGACAGCTTCGTCTTCAGTCTTAACTTCTATTCAATTTCTGCCATTCGGCGCGGAGCATAAAGCTGCCCTTGTTTACAATGCGGTCGCCGACCTGAACGCCCTCGATCACGGGAAGGCGGCCATTGACCTCGCTCCCCAGACGAACCTCGCGAAGCTCAAAGACGTTTGGATCTGCCGTCGTTACAAACACCGTTTGCCGGCCGTTGATCGTTTGAACCGCTGTAGCAGGGATCACGGGAACCGTGCGTTCGCTTTGCTGTAGAGACCCGAACGCAACATTCACGTACATCCCGAGCTTCAACGCCCGGTCAGCGTTTGCAACCTCTACTCGGACCTTTGCTGTTCGCGTGGCTTCGTCGATCGAGGGATCGATATAAGTTACCTGGCCGCGGAAAAGACGGTCGGGATAGGCGTTTGTCGTCACGCTGGCCCCGCTGCCGGTACGCAGTTTCGCGAGGTCGCGTTCAAATGCCTGGGCGATCACCCAAACGCTTGAAAGATCGGTGACCCGAAGTATCTCTTTGTTCGGGTCGATCACTTCACCGGCATTTACAGTACGGCTGGTAACCGTACCGGACGCCGGAGCAGGAATCTCCAACTCCGACCTGACCTGTTCAGCAGATCGCAGAGTCGAAATACGTTTTTCGCTCATACCGTAGAGGATGAGCCGCTGCCTTACGGTCGCAAGCTCGCTTTCTGCCGACCGCAGCTTGTTCAACGCCTCCTCGTTCTGAGATCGCGTTTCGGGATTTATCTCAAGCAATTTAGACGCGCGGTCGTATCGGTTTCGTGCCTCTGCCGCCTCGGCCTCGGCACTTCGAAGCTTCGTGTTGTCCTGTTCGAGTTCCTCACGGCTGGCCGCTCCGATCGCAAGCAGCCGCGTTGTCCGCTGATAACGTGCCTGCATCTCAGCAAGTGCCGCATCGGCGGCTTTCATCTGCCGTGTGGCGTTGTCAAATTCAGTGCGTCCGGGCTGGTTGATCGCCACCAGCCGTTGTGTGCGTTCAAAGTTTTTACGAGCGTTTTCAGCCTCGGTAACCAGGGCCACGTATCGCGATTGCGTCTCGGCAAACTCATTACTAAATACGACAGCAATGGTCTGCCCCTTCGTCACCGTTTCACCGAGCTCGGGGATCACGCGGCGCACGATACCGCCGACCAATGCAATGGCAGGCGTATTACGATAGGCATTTGCCTCAACGATGCCGGTCGCCGCGGTAAGGCCAAGCTCAGCTGCCAATTGCTCTCCAACGGTTTCGATCTCAATACCGGAATTCGCACGTTGTTCTTCGGTGACTGTGAGCGTCCGCCCGGTAAGCGGCTCCGCATTGCCGGTTTCGCCGAACGTGGTCGTTCGAGGAGCAGGAACCGGCTGGCCGCCGCTGCCACCCCGAAAACCAAAGAACCAAACAGCAAAGATCAAAATGCCGAGAGTTATTACGGTAATGGCCGCAGTTAATAAAGGATTCAGCTGTCTGCGGCTATTGGAAACGCCGTTCGGGCCGCCTTCGTCCTCGATCAATTCATTGTTTTCCGTTTCCTTCATTTGTTGATCAACTCCGTAGAATTTACCGAACGCAGAACCTCGATCCGTGCCAGATAGAGTTCCTTCTGAGCTTCGATGAAGCCAATTTCCGTATCTATGAAACGCCTGAGCTCACCTATGTAATCAAGCAGCGTCTTGGACCCGAGTTCGTAGGTTTGCCGCACGACGTCCAGGTTTTGTGCAGCCTGTTCCCTGACGCCGACGCGGAAGATCTGTTCGGCACGAGCCGCCCGGTTATACCTCGCATACGCGGCCGCCACGTCACGGCGAACGACGAGTTCGCCAAATTCACGCCGCTTGGCCGCGGCTTCTTCCTCCAAAATGGAAGCTGCGATCATTCCCTGATTTCGGTTGCGCACCGGTAAGTTGAGCCTTACGCCGAAAGTGAAGAAGTTCATCCGATCCATTATCGGCATAAGGATGCCCATATCGTTGAAACCCGAGAGAGGAAAGCCCGTCCGCATTCGCTGGTAACCGATCATCGCGTCGGCGTCAATGCGGCCCTCGGCTCGGGCCTGATCGGTCCTGGCAGCGGCGAGCCGTTCGACTGCACGAGCACCTGCCAGATCCGTTCGCGATCGAAGTGCGTTCTGCATCGCTTCGGCCAAAGGCTGTAACTGAACAATTGGGCTGTCAAGATCGCCTCTGATCTTTAGCGGGACATCGGGCTGCATTCCCATCAGATTACGAAGATCGATAAGTCGTATCTCAGCCTCACCCTCGGCCATTTCCCGCATTGCCCTGATGCGGTTAAGTTCGACGACCTCCATATTCCGCTCGAGCGGAGCACGGCGGCCCTCATCTACCTGCGCCGAAACGAGATCGTAATTCTCGGCGGCAGCGGCTAACATCTCCTCGGTGAATTTGAGCTTTAGGATCGATGCCAAGGCCTCACCAAACAGCATCCGAACCTCGGCGGCAAGCATGCGCTCGCGTTCGGCGACGGCGAGTTTTCGTATTTCCAACTCGCTCTCGGCAACCCGTATTCTTGCCCCACGGCGGCCGCCCAATTCCAGGGGAACCCCGCCCTCGACCATAAAGCTGTTGTCGCTGCCATTGATCTGACGCGATGCCCCGACCTCAACCACTGGATTGGGACGAAGCCGGGCCTGGGCAATGAGATACTCGCCGGCCTTGGCCTCTTTTCGCATCGCCTCGATCTCAGTATTGTTGTCGATGGCATACGCCACCGCGGCATCGGCGGTCATTCCGTTAGTCTGATCTAAATACCGCTCGAAAGAATTCGTTCTCGTTGGCGTTGGCGCGATCTGTCCCCAAGCCGCCGAAACGCTGAGAAGCATCGCCGTACTGCGAATGAGATATTTGATCGAACGCTTATGCATAAATTCGCGATCCGTTGATCACATAACCCTAATGGTCGTGCATTTCGAGAAACATTCCTTTTGGCCCGACGCCTTCTTTATGCACCAATTCCGCTCCGTGATGCCCGGCGAGAGCCACCGCGACCGCAGCACCTATCAACGCTAGCGTGGCGATCGTCTCGCCCCACCACGGGCGTTTGAAAATAAAATTTGACACCAACTTTGCCAACAAACCGCCGGCCGCCAGCCAAAATGTTAAGTCAGCGTATAGCTCGTGTTCGACTAGGAGCCGCTGGGCATTCTCGCTCAATTCGGTGGTGTGTGGATGAAAAACATTCGACGCAAGATATGCCCCAACGGCGCCGAATAACGCCAGAAAAACAACTGCCCAGCTAAACTCACGGCGGAAAACGAATAGTGAAAGTATCTGAAATACCGCCGCAATGATCACCAGAACAATGGGAAAATGCACG
>JBGSYT010000004.1:0-15076 GCA_041750855.1 Pyrinomonadaceae bacterium
CAGTCCAACGCCAAAGTCCTGCGTATCGACCGTCACCGAATTCGTACCGGCGGTGATCGCCTGGAAATAAGCGAGGCTGCCCGCGGTCACTTCCGTGATCGTCAGCGAAGGCACGCAGGTACTCGGAGGCGGAGGTGTCGGTGTTGGCGTCGGTGTCGGCACCGGTGTTGGCGTCGGTGTCGGAACCGGTGTTGGCGTAGGTGTCGGAACCGGTGTTGGCGTAGGCGTCGGAACCGGTGTTGGCGTCGGTGTCGGCACCGGTGTCGGCGTCGGCGTCGGGCCGCCTCCGCTTATCGTGAAATTGGTATTGGAAACATCAAAGAAACAGCTTGTTGAACATTTGACCTGGATCCTTGCCAACGAAGTAGACACATTCGGTATCGTTACGGATTGGGTCCCGTCGTTCGGCGTATTGGAAAGGATCGTAGTCGGAAAAGTTTGGCCGCCGTCGGTGGACAGCAAAATGTCAACGTTTGCACAGCTGACCGGAGCAGCGGTGGTGTTCGCGACATTCCATGTCACATTCTGGCTTGAGCCCCCTGCCCAGTTCACATTAGTGTTGGGTGCGGTAACTGCGAACGGCCCCGACGCTGCACTGACGGTAACGGCGGTTTGGACCGAACGAACCGCTCCGCCGCCGGCCCTGTTGTCCCGAACGGTCATCTGAAAGTTCATCGTCCGGTTGATAGCAGGAAGTAGCTCGCCCGTCATGCAGTTGCCAAACGCACATACGGTCCCGACCGCGTTCGTTCCAGCAAATGTCGATGGCGGAACGTTTGCATTATTGAGGATGAAAGGCAGGGACGGGAAAACCCTGGTCGGGCTCGAGCTCGGTCTATACGACCTGAAAATGGGCTTCGCGTTCCCGTCGCTATCCGTGTTCGGTATGCCGGTGGTCTGCGGGCCGAGGTCGTATTGTTCCCAGGTATAGGTGAGACCATCATTATTAGCGTCGGTTGCGCTGCCTGTCAGGCTGAAAGGCGTATTGGCAGGAACCGTGCAGGCCGGTGCTGCGACCACGACGGGTGTAGAGTTCCCATTCGGCGTCTGGACCGGACAACTGCCGCCGGTCGCCAGGTTAGTAATGAACCCGACCATCTCTTCGAGGCTACGGACATGGAAATAGTCGTCGCTGTTCTTTTGCAGGTCCTGGCCGCTGCAGATGCCTGCGTAACCCTGGATCGTGGAAGCGCTGCCCGGCTCAAAAGCGTTTGCTGCTGACCGGTTGCCGCCTGAACAGCTGCCCGAACCGCCGTTAAAAGTATGATTCCCGCCATATTGGTGCCCTATCTCGTGGGCAACATAGTCGATGTCGAACGGATCACCGACCGGTTGCGAAGAACCGGTCAATCCGCGTCCCTTGCTGGTCCCGCACGGCACGCCGAGTCCGGCGACGCCGCCGCCGCCCGTTCCGACAAGGTGCCCGACATCGTAGTTTGCGAAGCCGATGACGCCGTTAATCGTTGGGGTGATGTTGTTTAGGTCGCCCGAAGTGTTTGACCACGGATCGGTCGCGGGATTTGTATAGACGATCAGGTTATTGTTCGCGACGAGGACCATTCGTACTGAAAGGTCCCGCTCATACACTGCGTTCACGCGATTGACGGTGGTCGTGATCGCGGCCATGGCCCCTGCGACCGAGCCGCCGTGAAAGGTCGTGTATTCACCTGTTGCGGCCATCGCGAGGCGATAAATTCGAAGCGTCCCGCCATTGGCAACGACCTGCGGGATATCAAGACTGCTCAATTTCTGCTGAAACCCGATCGCGTCGGCAACATCGCCGTCGACCAGACACTCGAATTTCTTGTCAGGATTGTCGAAGTCCTTCTTTCGGTAAGAAATATAATCTTCCGTATTCCCCTTTGAATAAGGGTCGATGAAGACGCTGCCTTCGGTACGCAGGATCAGGGCCCGAAAGCCGGCCGGGGTGTAGTCGAAACGCACCGTGGCTGACGGATCGTCGATCCCCTGGCCCGCATAGGTATTGATCTCGGGGAACTTTGCCGCCAGCTCCGGCTCCATGATCGAAGATTCGAAAACGCTGAACCGCGAAAAAGTGCCGTCCGGCATCGGAAGAGTGATCACCATTTGCCCGCTGCTGTCTTTTTCTGATTCAGCCGGGGCCTGACGCAGCAGGTCTTTCATCAGGACCTCGTTCAGCTTGAACACGCGAAATGCCTGCGGAACGATCTGGCGCTTTCCGGTGTCTACTGCGGCCCTTTCTTCAATCTGCTGCCAAAGAGCATCAGAACTGAAGTCCGATATCGACTGGCCAGTCGTTCTTTGGTCAAATGTGATAAAGATTATGCTCGCGACAAGGGCAAGGCATGCGAGGTAGAATATATTCCTACGCGAAAACCATGACGGTTTCGTTTCCGTTCTCTTCATATTAAATTGTCTTTTCTTCCTTCTTTTGGGGAACTACAGCAATTGGAGAGTGAGGCCATCTGTTCAGGCCCACCTTGAAACCACGCTGAATTCTCAAAAAACCTAGAGGAGCCATATTCTAACTGGTTTTCCTCGTCCTGGCAACAAAAAATCGCCATAATACCTCCGCGCGGAGAGGCTTCGATCAGGACCGGGCATGGGGGATGCCTAAGAAATACCTACGATCGAGGCAAAGGAGACATGTTCCGGATATTTGCACGCCGGGCCGACAATCGCGTAAATTTGAGGTCAAATAGAGGAGCTTAGCCAATAATGATGAAAATATCCCTCGCGGTTTCGGGTTTGTTTCTTTTGCTTTCGGGCTTGGCGGCGGGACAGGCAGGAGCTCCGCCCACTTCGGCGAATAGCGAGATCCAGCAGATGGTCCGCGAAGTTTCGGCACGCCGCATTGAGTCGGATATCAGAAAACTTGTCTCGTTCGGGACGCGGAATACTTTGTCGGAACAGGATAACCCGGCTCGCGGGATCGGGGCCGCCCGGGATTGGATCTTCAGCGAGTTTCAGAAGATAAGCTCCGAATGCAGCAACTGCCTTATCGTCGAAAAGCAAAGCTTTGTTCAGCCGCAAGCTGCACGGATACCCGAACCAACCACGCTGACAAATGTGATCGCGACCTTAAGAGGCACGGCCGACCCGGAAAGGTACTATGTTGTTTCCGGGCATTACGACTCGATGTGCTCGTCGCCGACCGACGGCAAATGCGACGCGCCGGGAGCCAACGACGATGCATCAGGCACGGCTGCGGTCATCGAGCTCGCCCGTGTGATGTCCAAGCGGAAGTTCGATGCCACTCTAGTCTTTATGGCGGTCGCCGGAGAGGAACAGGGACTGCTCGGTGCGGCCCATTACGCGGAGCAGGCAAAACAAAAGTCCCAGAATATTGAGGCGATGTTCACCAATGACATAATCGGCGGCGTCACCACACAGAAGAATTCGACCCATCGAAACCGGGTACGCGTTTTCAGCGAGGGCGTACCGTCAAACGAAACCGAGCAGCAGGCAAACACGCGAAGAAGCGTAGGCGGCGAGAATGATTCGCCCTCGCGCCAGCTGGCCAGATATGTAAAGGAACAATCAGATCGATATTTGCCGAACTTTAAGGCCTGGTTGATATATCGGCGGGACCGCTTCGGCCGCGGCGGCGACCACATTCCTTTCCTTGAACGCGGGTACGCGGCAGTTCGATTTACCGAGGCGGACGAGGACTACACGCATCAGCATCAGAATGTCCGAACCGAGAACGGCGTTTTTTATGGAGACACGCCTGACTTTGTCGATTTCGAGTACGCGGCGAATGTTACACGTGTAAATTTGGTAAGCCTCGCCAGCCTTGCTAACGCACCGGCAAAACCCAAGAATGCCGGAATCGTGACCGGACGGCTGACGAATGATACGGAGCTGCGTTGGGACCAAAATACGGAAGCCGACCTGGCCGGTTATGAGATCGTCTGGCGAGACACGTCTGCAGCGGAGTGGACAGATTCGGCCTGGGTCGGCAACGTCACGAGCTTCGTCGCTAAAGGCAGGTCGAAGGACAATTACTTTTTCGGCGTGCGTTCGGTAGACAAGTACGGCAACCGAAGCCCGGTCAGCTTCCCTCGGCCGGTTCGATAAATTTCGAACCAGAGCGGCTAACCCAGATGCTGACGGTCGCAGATAAATTGGGCTTTGGTCTATTCTATGGCCGGGGCCCAAACCGCTTGCTGCCTTTCGACATCGACGTTTAATTCCAATCCTAATTACTGTGTGGTAAAAAAGGGGGACCGCGTTTTCGATGCAGAGCACCTGCGGCGCTATCACTTCGAGGCTGATGAAACGAACCGTAATTGGCATTTTTCTATTTCTTCTCTCGGGTGCGGCGCTGATCAGTTTGCCGAAATGCGATGCCTTCAGCACCACGTTAGTCTCGCCGAACATCGTGATGAGCCAGTTTTATGGCGGCGGCGGCAACGCCACAGGCTCACCCTATACCCACGACTTCGTCGAGCTTTTTAATCGCGGCGACCAGCCTGTGAATCTCAGCGGATGGTCCACGCAATACGCCTCGGCGAGCGGGACGAATTGGCTGGTGACGCCGCTCTCGAACGTCACGCTTCAGCCGGGACAGTATTATCTGATCCAGTATGCGTCGGGTGGATCGAACGGTGCCGCCCTTCAAGGCCCCGACCTGATCGCCCCAGCGGTGACCGTCGGCGCCAATACATTTGTTCCGAACTTGTCCGGCACGACCGGAAAACTTGCTCTCGTAAATTCAACGGCCCAGCTTCCGGCAAATTCATGTCCCGTTGACTCAAGCATCGTTGATCTCGTAGGCTACGGCGGTTCTGCAAGCTGTTTTGAGGGAACGCGGGCACCAGACCTTTCGAATTCGACTTCGGCAAAACGAAACGGCAACGGCTGTTCCGATACGGACAACAACGGAGCGGACTTTATTACGGGTGCTCCGGCACCGCGAAACACGTCGAGCTCGGCAAATTCATGCGACCTCAGCAGCATCCTGCAGGCAGGATTTCAAGCAAGTCCGAACGTGGTCTCGCCCGGTGGCAACATGCTGCTCACCGTCACGGTCATTCCCGCCACGTCGCCGCCAAGTACGGGGATTACGGTAAACGGCAACCTTACGCAGATCGGAGGAAATGCGGCCCAGCAATTCTTCGATAACGGGACGAACGGCGACGTCGCGGCCGGAGATAATGTCTTTTCGTTCATTGCGACCGTGCCGGGAGGTTCGAACGGAGGTGTTCGCATCCTGTCGGCCGTCGTTGCCGACCAGCAATCAAGGTCCGCCAACGTCGACGTTCCGATCACCATAAATGCTCCACTGGCAAACGAAGACCCGCTCATCCTCGGAAACCCAAGCGGTGCGACGCCGGACATAGCGAACGAGAACAACTACTTAATGCAGAAGCCGCAATATTCCCTGTCGTATAACAGGAGCAAGGCAACTCCGAACTGGGTGGCATGGCGGCTTGACAGCGGCTGGATAGGAAGCACACCACGCCAGGACGATTATCGTCCGGATTCGACCCTCCCGGCCGGCTGGTATCAGGTGAGCGATGTGGATTACTCGGGTTCCGGTTATGACCGCGGCCACATGTGCCCTTCAGGCGACAGGACAAATTCGGTGCCGAACAATTCGGCCACGTTCCTGATGACCAATTTCATACCGCAATTAGCTGCCAACAACCAGGGCCCGTGGGAGGAGTTTGAGAGCTATTGCCGGATTCTCGCCTCGCAGGGAAATGAGCTATACATATTTACGGGGCCGATCGGAAATGCGGGAACGATTGCGCAGGGCCGCATCGTCGTTCCGACCGCGACGTGGAAGGTTGTGGTGGTCCTGCCGAACGGTTCGAATGACTTGCAGCGAATATCCAAATCGACGCGTGCGTTCGGCATCATCGTGCCGAATCAGGCACCGCTTGATATCAATGCACCGTGGCGAAATTTCCGCGTGACCGTGGACGAGGTCGAACGCCGGACCGGTTACGATTTCTTCAGCCTCGTGCCGGCCAATACTCAGGCATTGATGGAAAGGCGTCGGGATATGCAGTAACTACGTCGATCCAAAGTGCATCAAAAACACCGGCACCCGCCATTTCAGAAAAATGAGAAGAACGTCCATAATCCTCAGCATTCTTTTGTTCGTCGCGTCCGCCGCGGCCCAGCGCGAACTCCCGATCGCACAGATCCAGGGCGAAGGCAACATCTCGCCGTTTGTCGGCCAGCATGTGAAGGTGACCGGTATAGTTACGGCCAGGATCCGGACGGGATTTTTTGTTCAGACGCCCGATGACAAGATCGATCAGAACAAGAACACGTCAGAGGGGATTTTTGTTTTTACGAGAACCGAACCACCTTCGGATGCGGCGGTCGGCAACCTCGTCTCTGTTACCGGCTCGATCGAAGAATTCCGGCGCGATAACGAACCTTTTGTACTGACCATCACGGAGATCTCGATGCGCCAGGAACGTGACGACGTTCGCGTGATCTCGCGAAACAACGCCCTTCCTGCAGCGATCGCGATAACGGCGTCCGATTTTATGTCGAATTCCGTTGACAATCTTGAAAAATATGAAGGGATGCGGGTCCGGTTCGACGAGATGACTGTATGTTCGCCGACCCGCGGCCGCCTTGACGGCAGGACGCAGATCGCGGTCTCCGATGGTGCATTTTACGCTGTGATAAAGCCGGTGCCGCGCCCTTTTCGCGAGCCGGGCCGCGATATCCGGGAGATCGCCGATAAGGCCGAAAAGGAAAGATTTCAAAAGGACCATCCAAAGGCAGAGATCTTTGATTCAAACCCGGAAACAGTGCGTGTCGATACCGATGAACAAATGCTCCGGCCGGCGGAAGAGGCAGCGGGACGACCTTCCGGAACCGGCTCGAACACCCTTTTCGGAACGCCGCTGAATGTCGCCGCCGGAATGGATGTCGGGAATCTGGTCGGCGTTCTTCATTACTCATTCGGCAAATACACTTTGTTGACCGACCCCGAGGAAACCATTTCGGTATCTCGTCAAACGCGGCCAAACCCGCTTCCGGTGCCGACCGAGCGACAGTTGATCGTTGTCGGAATGAACCTCGAGAATTTCTTTGACGACGAGGACGATCCGTCGATCAATGAGCCAATACTGACCAGCGAAGCGTTTGCCCGGCGATTGCGAAAGATGTCATTGGCTATCGTCGGATTCATGCACGCACCTGATGTGATCGGTGTCGTGGAGGTAGAAAATCTTGCAGCACTCAAACGCCTTGCCGCGAGACTGAATGCCGATTCGGTCGTGGCCGGTAGGCCCGACCCGAAGTATGAGGCATTTTTGATCGAGGGCAATGACGGGCGAGGCATCGACAACGGTTTCTTGGTTAAGACTACGCGCCTTCGCGTCGTCGAAACGGCCCAGTTCGGCAAGAAAGACAAATTTAGGAACCCCAACACGAAGCAGGATAACTTTTTGAACGACCGGCCGCCGCTGCTGATCCGAGCTTCGCTGAACGACACAAAGACCAGCCAGCCGTTCGAGATCACCGTTGTCGTCAATCACATGAAATCGTACCTCGGGTACAACGATCCGAAGCAGCAGGACAACGTCAGGCTGAAGAAAAAGCTGCAGGCTGAGTTTCTCGCCCGGCTCGTTCAGGCCAGGCAGTCGTCAGATCCAAAGGAGCGGATAATCGTGCTCGGCGATTTTAATTCATATCAATTTGCGGATGGGATAATGGACATGATGGGAACGATCATCGGGAAACCCGCGGGACGCGATGTTGTGATGATGGCATCGGAAGATCTCGTCAATCCCGACCTTATAAATCTCGTGGATGTGATCGCCGCACCCCAACTATATTCTTATATTTTTGACGGGAATGCCCAGGTGCTCGACCACATCCTTATCAGCGAAACACTGCGAAAGCACACGAGCGGCTTTGGTTATGCACGCATAAACGCCGACTACCCGGACATCCTCCGAAACGACGGGAACCGGATGGAACGATTCTCAGACCATGACCCGGCGGTCGCATATTTTACGATGGACGACCTCACCTCCCTTCCAAAATAACCTGAGCGATCGCGTGATCCTTTGTATGTGAGATGGATATGTGGATATCGGTGGCGCCCATTTCATTAGCGATGCGTGCGGCTTCGCCCGTGAGAATCAATGAGGGTACACCGTCATCATCCGACGTGATCTCGATATCGGTCCAGCCAAGCTTTCCCCGCCAACCTGTCTTCAGTGCTTTGAGAAAGGCTTCCTTTGCGGCAAATCGTCCGGCATAGGACTGAAACGACACGACCCCTTTGCTTTCGCAATACTCGCGCTCGGCCATGGTGAACACACGTTCGGCAAAACGCGGGGTCCTGTTCATGGCCTCGCGTATGCGATAAACTTCAACGATGTCGATGCCGATCGATAAGATCATCTCGGAAGACTCGATTCTAAACGATGCCGGCTTTTTTTGGCGAGGACACGGAGGTGTTAAGGTCCTCACGTGCCGCCCGCTCGACGCGGCCGGCTTTGCCAACGGGTTCTCGACGCGATCTGGCGGTGTTTCGAATTTTGGGACGGATGGGGACCGTGGCCCGGGCACCGATCTAAATCTTGCAGGCTTTAAGGACGACCTCGCGGAAAATATCGCTGAGAACCGCAGGCGTTTTTTTGTTGCATTTAACGAGCAATACAAGCTGGCGACGGTTTGGCAGGTACACGGCGACGGAATAAAGATAGTCCGTTCGCTGGATGATGCCGGTGATTCTGACGACCGCTCCGACGCTTTGGTCTCGAATCTCTCCGGGCTATTTCTAGGTGTAAAGACCGCCGATTGTGTTCCGCTGCTGATAGCCGATCCGGTGACCGGAGCCTTCGCCGCAATCCACGCGGGCTGGAGAGGCACGCTGAGGTCGATAGCCGCGAAAGCCGTGGCGAAAATGGGCGACGTATTCGGCAGCAGCCCTTCGGATATGCTGTGTGCCATCGGCCCGGCGGCCCTCGGTTGCTGTTACGAGATCGGAAATGAGGTGATCGAGGCGTTTGCCGATCGGTTTACCCAACACGACAAATACTTCAGGAGAACAAGGGAAGGCCATGCACTTGTTGACCTTCATCTCGCGAACGAAGACCAACTCGTCGGCTCCGGTTTAGATAAGGACAAGATCTTCAAGGCACCGCTTTGCACGATGGAGCGAACCGACCTGTTCTTTTCATACCGGGCCGAGAATGCACGCCTCGGCAAGACCGGCCGGCTGATGGCCGTGATCGGAAGGAAAGCTCTGGCTGGCGCACCCATTACTTAACGATAAAACTCGCAAGCATCCCTTCAAGCTTTGGGGTAAAATCCGTTGCATGCTCCTTGAGGCAGGTCGCGGAAAGCCGGACAACGGCGTCTCCGGTGAAATAGCTCTTTGTGTAAACTAGAGATTCGACGCCGTTCCTGCTTTCCTCGAGAACCACGTACGCATACTTCATCTCATTAACGATGCCAGAACTTTCTTCGACGATCCGCGATGCGTCAGACCTTTCACCGTCGATAACATCACCGATCGATGCCGCGGGAAGTTTGATAACCTCCGCCGTTGCCCGTCGAATCGATTCGGCCTCGCCCGTGCCGAACTCTTTCGAATAGGCCGAGAACAAAAGCCCATCCGGCGGTTCGGCCACCGCGAGGAAGCCATCCGGTTTTATCAGAGAAAAGTCGGAGGTGTCGATATCCTCGCGTTCGAATGCCCGAGCGGCGTTTCGTTTTATCCGCGTCGATGCCCAAACCATAAAGCCGACAAGAATGAGGCCTGGAATAAGTATTTCCATCTAAAGATCAGCGATCGATAAGGTTCTGCAGGACTGAGACCTCGATCACGGTCAGCCGACGCCATCGGTCATCGTTCGTTACGATAATCTTAAGCCTGCCAGCGATAAGTGGTTTAAACTTTTTCACGAATTACGCAACGTATCGACATAATCCTGGGCATCGACACCTTTCCAAATGTCTTTCCCCAGGCCGCGCAACTGAGTGATACGATGAAGAGTGGGCGCATTCTCCGTGCGTTCGGAAAGAAGTGCCTGAACCAGCTTTTGACGATCTTCTAGTGGGAGTCGTCGTACCGCGTCGACCATTGTCTCCACATTAGTCTTCATACCGTTTTACACTGTATCACCAACTCGATCTCGTTGGAATGATCGCTCTATCCATGCCGTAATAGGACGGAGTCAACCGCGGCCAGCTGGCCGCAGGCTGCGTAGATGTCGCGGCCACGCGGAGTGCGGATAAATGCCGGCACTCCGCGCGATTCGAGCAATTCTTTGAACCGGCGAACATCGCCGGGATCCGACGGACGATAGTTCAACGGTTCAGCCGGGTTATGCGGGATCAGGTTTATCTTCGCCTTTCGGATATCGTGGCGGCTCAGCACGTCGGCCAGTTCTTCGGCGTCGGCTTCCGAATCATTCACACCGCCGAGCATCACGTATTCGAACGTGAACCGCTCTCCGCGGGCAAGGGTCTTCTCGAATGCCTTGGCCGCTGCCATCAATTCCGCAATCGGCCATCGCCTGTTTATAGGCATCAGCCGGTCGCGCAATTCATCGTTGGCCGTTGTCAGCGAGATCGCCAGATTAGGCCGGCGGTCCAGTGCCGCGAAATCGTGAATCCGGGGAACTATCCCAGCCGTCGAGACGGTGATCCGTCCCGGCACGATGAAGAGCCCGTGCACATCAGACATCAGGTTGATCGCTTTCAATAGCTCATCGTAATTTAGAAACGGCTCGCCCTCGCCCATCGCAACGAGGTTTGTCCCGTGAGGTGTTTCTACTCCGATCCCGTATACGTCGTTGAGAACAACGATGATCTGCTCAACCAATTCTCCCGCCGTCAGATTCCGCAATAGTCCCAGCTTCGCGGTCAGGCAAAAATCGCATTTAAGCGGGCATCCCGACTGCGACGAGAAACAGATCGTGTCGCGGCCCTCTGTTGGAATGAAAACCGTCTCGACCGGGCGGGCGTCAGCCGTTCTCATCAAATAGCGTCGAGTTCCGTCAACCGATACGTATTTCGATTCCAGTGTCAGAACCCGTGCAGCGGCCTCTGCCGACAATTTTTCACGAAGGGCTTTCGGCAGGTCTGTCATATCCGCGAATGCCTCCAAACGCCGTTGATGGAGGCCGCGGAAAACCTGGTCGGCTCGGTATCGCGGTTCGTCGAGGGTGGCGAAATATTCTGCCAGCTCCCCGCGAGAATAGCCCGTAAGATGCGACCGTGCGTCCATGGTCAAAATTTTACAGTATTCGCGGCATTAATACAGACCGATGATGGGCACCGTGTTGGTGGAACGGGCCCGAGGTGCGTGCGGAAAGAAAGGTGATACATTATCAACTGCCGGGACAACTCGTTCGTCCAGCTCGTGAAATTGAAGAATGAAGATCTTTCGTTTACCGATACCGACGCCGTTCTATGTCGGCAGCGTCAATGTTTACCTGATACGTGAAGATCCGTTGACGCTGATCGATGTGGGACCTAAGACTGCTGAAGCTGCGGACGCGCTTCGCCGCAGCCTTGCCGAACACGGTGTGCGGTTTGCCGACGTTCGCCGCATCATTCTGACCCACGCGCACGAGGACCATTGCGGCCTCGCAAAACAGGTCCGCGATGAGGCCGGAAATGCGGAGATATTCATCCATCAGTGGGAATCGGGCCACCTGGTCGGCCGCCTTTCACATGAAACGAACAGGCGGCTGCTGCTTCGCTCGGGCGTTCCCGAGGGTATCTTCGCCGAAATGCGTGCGTTGTACGAAGAGATCAGCCTGCTGACGGACTCTCTTTCGGAGGAGGATGCGAAACCGCTCGTGGATGGCGACTATCTTGAATTTGCGACCGGCTCGATCAGGGTGATCCACACGCCCGGACACACGCCCGGTTCTTGTTCGTTCCTTCGCGAGGCCGACCGGACGCTCTTTTGCGGCGATTGCGTGCTAAAGCGGATCACGCCTAACCCGATCTTGTCGCCGGACCCGGTGGATCCGACAATGCGGTTTCGTTCGCTCAGTGAATACCTCGTCAGCCTCGCGAAGCTGCGGGAGCTTCGGCCAACCCTGTCGTTCGGAGGGCACGGAGAGCCGATCGCAGATTTTGACGAGATCTTCAAACGATACCTGACGGCCATTGACGAACGACAAAAGTTGGCAATCTCGCTGATAGAAAACAGCGGCTCGACAGCTTTTGAACTCTCGCAGCGATTGTTCCCCAACGCAACGGGAAACAGCGTTCACCGCTTTCTGGCGGTCTCGGAAGCGATCGCACATCTCGACCTGGCACACGAAGAAGGAAAGATCGAATTGGAAAAGAACGGCGAGGTCGAGGTTTACCGGAGGCACGGGACGTTATGAAGTCGATCGCCTAAACGCGAGCGGACCCGTTTTAAGCTGAGGCATATTTGGGCTGCAACTTGTCACAAATGTCGCTGATGCGGGTCGTTACCTTTGTGAGGCCTTCAAAGCCGGGAAGCTGGCGGGCGCGTTGGGTAACGGTGCGGTCAAGCTGTTCGACGCCGCCGTCGCCCGAGAACAACGTTGCGATCGAATATTCGGTCCGCTTTTTTGCCAGCGACCCCTGGCCTACGGGCCGCCAAAATGTCTCGACAACCCGACGTGCTATCTTTTGAGCGGCCTCGCTCTTATCAAGCTCTAGCCTTGCGACGCTCCAATAAAAGTGGGTGTGAGCGGCTTCTTCGCGAATTATCGCTTCGAGGATCATCGAAAGGACCGGGTGCCCGGCAATGTCCTTCATCCGCCGGTAGGCCTGGGCAGTGGACATTTCGTGGATCGCGCCGAAGGCCATGTGCGTCGCCGTAAAGCTGCTGCCGAGAAGATTGGTCAGCGAGGTTAAAAAATAGGTGCTAACGTGGTAGCCGGCGGTCACGTTCTTATGGGTCTGGTCCTGCCAGTTTGCTGGTGTTTCATAGCCAGACTCGTTCAAGAAACGGTTGATCACCTGGCCGTGGGTTATTTCCTCAATGCCCCATCGCTCCATAAATTTTGCAATGATCGGGTCGCGGCCGGTGGGCGTTCGCATAAGTTCGCGATGGTACATATCCGTCAAGACCTCGACATCGCGCATGTAAAGAAGGACGGGAACAAACTTTTTATCCAGAGGCGTTTCCCTTACCGTGTTCCATGGAAGCGACTCGATAAACTCCGGCGAAAGCGAGCGGTCCTGCTTTTCGTACCAGTCGAGAACTTCTTTGCTTGTTTCGAACGCCATACTGTGTTCCGGCAACTATTCGACCCGAAAACTGCTTGATAACCTAGTAAAAACGACTTTTGTTCAGTAGCGGGATTCGATAAACTAATCTTTCCCTTTTCGACCTGAGCGGTATTTTGATAATACCATTAGACCAATATGAGATTTAAATTTCGTTTCATTTTCTTGGCTTTGGCCCTTACTGTCAACATCTATGGGCAAGCTGTATCTTTAGAAGTACCGGGCGAGCGGCGCCTTTCGAACATTAAGCAGCTCACTTTTTCCGGAGAGAATGCCGAGGCCTATTTTTCATTTGACGGGAAAAAGCTCATCTTTCAATCGAAACGAGACGGCCACGGTTGCGATCGTTTATACACGATGAATATAGATGGTTCGAATGTGAAACAGGTGTCGAGCGGAAAGGGCCGCGTAACCTGTGGATATTTTCATCGTAATGGAAAAAAGATCGTTTATTCATCGACCAAGAAGGGCGGTGATGAATGTCCGCCAACGCCCGATCGTTCGCAGGGTTATCTCTGGCCGGTCTATCCAACTTACGAGATCTACGTCGCCAATGCAGACGGCACAAAGGTCAAGGCCCTGACGAACAACGATGCCTACGACGCCGAGGCGACGATCTCGCCCGACGGCAAAACGATCGTGTTTACATCGACTCGTGATGGTGACCTTGATATCTACTCGATGGATATCAACGGAAAGAATGTAAAGCGGTTAACAAATGAGGTTGGCTACAATGGCGGACCCTTCTTCTCGCCTGACGGAAAGCAGATCGTTTATCGGGCCTATTATCCGAAGAGCGACGCCGAACTCGCACGCTATAAAGAACTTTTGGCACGAGATCTCATCGAACCTAATGTTTTTGAGATCTGGGTGATGAACGCCGACGGCAGTAACAAGCGGCAGGTCACCCATTTGGCGGCGGCAAGTTTTGCCCCGTTTTTCACACCGGACGGGAAAGCGATAATCTTTTCGACCGATCATTTTGACGTAAAGACACCGGGTGCACCCCGCCGTCAGCCGAATTTTGACCTCGCTGTAATAAATGTGGACGGCACCGGCCTTGAGCGAATCACATACAATGTGACTTTTGACGGCTTCCCGATGTTCTCGCCTGACGGCAAAAAGCTCGTTTTCGCCTCAAACCGGAACGCCGCGACCCCGGGCGACACGAATGTGTTCATCGCGGATTGGGTCAACTAGTCAGAACCGGGAGCGATAGCGACTGGGTCCTTTTCCCCTACGTGGGCGGGCCCGAGCAGAGATAGCGGAAGATGGAGTTATTACTCAAAATTGGGCTCACCTTTGTTTTGGTTCTTTCGGTCGGAACCGCGGTCGCTTGGTCGCAGACCGAGAATGTTGCGCGATTAGTCGACGAGTACGGCGTGACAAACTGCGACGATTACAGGGGAAGAATTGACATACTTCTTATCGATTTGCAAAAGAACCCGGACTCCAGAGGAGCGATAATTGTGTATGATGGCAATCTCGAATTGCCCAAGTATGACAAACAAGGTCGACAGGTAGGCCTGAAGTCCATTCGCTCGGAAGTTGGTCTAGCTCGGGAATTACTCCGATTCTATAAGAACCATCTTCTTTTTAGATACTTTCCAATGGATCGAGTTGATCTCCGTTACGGTGGTTTTCGCCAGAACTTTACAACCGCACTATGGAGTTTTCCAAAGG
Organism: Pyrinomonadaceae bacterium; assembly: GCA_041750855.1. GTDB lineage: Bacteria > Acidobacteriota > Blastocatellia > Pyrinomonadales > Pyrinomonadaceae > OLB17. The sequence goes on from JBGSYT010000004.1 coordinate 14,878, forward strand.
AAGCCGATTCGCCAAAACCCACACCGACTTTGCTTACAGTAAGGCAACGAAAGAAAAAAAAAGGGTCATGACTAGTTAAACATCTTATTATATAAGATAAAGCTAGTAATGACAGGTAGTTACAACATATTCAAGCGTGCCCGAATTTCTCGTAAGAAATTCCGTCAAATTTTGCGATACTTTTCGCTTGATCTGACCG
>JBGSYT010000005.1:0-23051 GCA_041750855.1 Pyrinomonadaceae bacterium
AAGGCCAAAATCGCACTGGCGAGAAAGTTTTTGAAAATAATCTACAGCACCTTAACAAACAACTGGGTGTTCGCAGACTTTAACAATTTCGAATTGGCAGAGTGAAAACTTTGCTAATGGAGTAGAAATTCATCATAGGAGTGAATATGAGAACATACAGGATACAAACAGGTTTGTCAGCCTTATTGATGGTACTTTTTGGGGTGCTTTTGTTTCATGGAGATGCTGCCGCGCAAGGCAGGTACGTAGGCCAACTCTCAAGGGCCGATGTCGACGGCATAGTTCGACGGGTTGAGGAAAGCGGTGATGATTTCCGCAGCAACTTCCGGAACGCACTTGACCGCAGCAACCTGAACAACAGCCAAAAGCGGACCTATAGAAATCAGGTCGACAGTTTTGAGCGTGCGACAGATCGCCTTCGCAGCCGATTTGACAGCGACGATAACTGGTGGAACAGCCGAACACAGGTGCAGAGCCTTATTGCGGATTCCCGCCCTCTGAACGTAACGATGAATGCCGTTCCGTTTCGTAGGCAGATCGAGAGGCAGTGGAATCGATTGCGTGATGACGTTAACCGGCTTGCGGACACCTACGACCTTGCCGGTCTTGCCGGAGGCGGTTGGACCGGTGGCGGCGGTGGAGGCGGAGGCGGATGGGGCGGTCAAACGATAACACCACCGACATGGGCGCAGGGAACCTTTTATGGTACGGCATCGAACGGCTCACAGATCACGCTGACGATCGCATCCAACGGAAGCGTAAATGCGGTTATCGCCGGTCGGGTAACGTACGGGATATTTACCCGCGGAAACATTCTGAATATTTACGGGGCGACTTCGAGAGTCACCCGCCAGGGCAACGGAATTCTAACGACGGCGAGCGACAACTCCGAACGGATAGTTTACACACGGTCCGGTTCGGGTGGCGGCCCGGGCGATGGCTGGAACACCGGCCAGCAGATCAGGCCTCCAAACTGGGCACGCGGCACGTTTTACGGCGTTGCTCCCGATGGAGCGAACATAACACTGACCATCGAGGCTAACGGCGACGTGACAGCAAATATAAATGGGAGGACCTTATACGGTTCCTTCACCCGCGGCAACATTCTGTCGATCGATGGGGCGTTTGCTCGCGTTACCGCCCTTCCGAGGGGAATAAGGACGGCACGCACTGACGGCGGATTAACGATCGATTATCGACGGTGATCAGAGGTTTTCGATTTCGGGCTTTTCTGGCCATTCACAACCGCGAGCCGCTCTGGGAAAGCTAAAACATGAAGCAGAAAGGGCCGAGTTTATGACCGGCCTTTTCTCGTTGGCCGAACATCACGAGAACATTGCTCACGGCAATAGGATCTTTGACTAGTGAATCTCAGCCGGGAACGTCGTGACACCGAATGGGGATCAGGGGAACTTTAAGGTGGTGCCGGAGGTCGGACTCGAACCGACATGGGATTGCTCCCGCCAGATTTTGAGTCTGGTGCGTATACCAATTTCGCCACTCCGGCACGAAATGTAGAATGATACGATTTGGGCCTGGCGAGGTCAAGGAACATTCAGAGCGGCATCTTTTTTGGAGATTTGCAGGACGGCATTCAAACCTCGTTCAGGATAACCACCTGCACGCGGCGCTTTGCGTCATCCAGGAACGCCTCGATGCTTAGCTGGACCTTATCTTCCGTCAGTTCCTGTTCGATGTCGTTTCGTTTTTCCTCTAGGGTTGGCATCAACACACCTGGAAACCTCCTGCGAAATTCGGGAACAAAATTTTCGTTATAGTGCCGCGAGACCTCTTCAGGCGTGTTGACCACAAATGATCTGAAGCGGAAGTCAATGTACTTTTCGATGGCCAGCCGCTTTGATATAAGGGCCTCAAAATTGTCGTCTCGAACTGAATTGAAACCAACCGCGCGCAGACGCCTTTCAAATTCGGCCGTCGTTGGGAAAACGCCGAGCAGTCTCTTTATCTCCGCTTCGATCTCCCGTTCGGTCGGCTCCGGCCTGGGTATCCGGTCGGCGTCCAGCGAAAAGATCCTCTGATCAGTAAGCGTCGCAAGGGCGGCTTTCAGGTCATTCGAGGAAGGTGGGCTGATCGGAACACCGCGCTGCAGGGCTAGCTCCCATTTCAGGTCTGACAACGTTATCAGTTCGGTGCGAAGCCCATCACTTACGGTGGCTACAGTCTTATCGACCACGATCTGGCCACGAGCGCTGGGCAAAAGCGCTGTCAAAACCAGAACCGCCCCCAGAATTAAGCTCCCGTTCCGTTTTGCTCCCTCCATAAACCTCATGATCTCGATTCTGATGTCTAAAGCCGCCTTCGTCAACCCCTGTGACCGATAGTTAAAACGGTTGACAAAGTGTTTAAAAAGTTTTCTAATAAGATGATCGCGCGACTGCGCGCCCACAAGGCCATTCTCAGTGTCCTGCCAGCATAAAGCGTTGTAGAAAGGCACCTTACGGCTCCTCACCCAACCAGATGACAATCCCGTCTGCAGCAGAAAAAAACAGCAGGCCGATCCCGTTCACCGAAGAATGCGGTGGAATTCCGCCCGAGCTTAGATTCATTTCCGATCTCGGCCGAAGCCTGCTTTTTACGGTGCACCCGAAGAAGGTCGCAAGCCGTGTTGCCGGCGCGCTCCAGCGAAAGCTGAGTGCGGATGCCTGTGCGTTTGTGGCCGAGCTTGAAAATATAGGCATCGTAAGCTGCGCCTTCGACAAAAAGGGCGAGATCGATCCGCGAAGTTTTCCGAAAGCGAACTTCGAAAAATGGCTCGATCTTCTGCCGCCTCAGGTTGGGTACAAAGAGGAAGATCCAGAGGATTTCTTGATCGTTGGCCTGCCGCATAAACTCGAGTATGTATCGCCACTCCACATCAATGGCGAGATCAAAGGAGCGATCGTCACAGCCTTTTCATCAAAGCGGGATTTCGACGACAAAAAGGGAAGCCTGATCGACGCCGCTACCCAAATGGCCGCGATGAGCATCAATCTTTCCGCTCATTACGAGGCAGCTATCAATAGTTCCATAACCCGCGCAAGGGATGAACACCGGCGTTTTACCGAGGCGGTGCTTGATGCGCTGCCAGTTTCGCTATACGTGGTCGATCGCGATTTTCGCATCGTCACGTGGAACCGCCATCGTGAGGTCGGGGCCCAGGGTATTCCGCGTGACGCGGCGATCGGGAGAAATGTCTTCAAGGTATTGTCGCGTTATCCCGAGGGACGGGTCCGCGAAGAGTTCGAGCGGGCGTTTCGAACAGGCCAGATCGAAAGGATCGAACAGCAGACGGTCGATGAGGACGGCTCGACAAAACATTGGATGGTCAGCAAGGTACCGATGCTCGACGAAGAAACCGGGCACGTCACTCACGTCATAACGGTCGGCGAAGACGTAACCGCGAGGGTAGAAGCGATCCATGCGGTTGGCCGGGCAGAAAAGCTTGCTGCGGTCGGCCGACTAGCGGCAGGTGTTGTACATGAAATCAATAACCCGCTTGCCACGATCTCAGCGTGCGCCGAAGCGCTTGAGCGCCGCGTCGATGAGGGCTCGTTTGTCGGTTCCGACGCCGCCGAAGACCTCGAGGAATACCTTGGACTAATAAAAAGCGAGACTTTTCGCTGCAAATCGATAACTACTGGATTGCTTGACTTCAGCCGGCTTCGAACAGGTGAAAGGCATCCTCTCGACGTAGCGGAGGTCCTGCGGTCCTCGGCAAATCTGATCTCACACCAAAAACGCGGCGAGAATATCGAGATCGTTGTCGAGGACGACGCGGTGATACCACAGGTAAAGGCAGACAGTGGCCAACTGCAGCAGGCGATAATTGCACTGGCTACAAATGCGATCGACGCAATGCCCTCCGGCGGCACTCTCACTTTTAGGGCAAAGGCACATCCTAAACGTGTTGAGATCGAGATCGAAGACACCGGCGTCGGCATTCCGCCTGAAAATCTCTCAAAGATCTTTGAGCCCTTTTTTACAACCAAAGAGGTCGGCGAGGGGACCGGACTCGGACTTGCCGTTTGCTACGGCATCATTACCGATCACGGCGGTCGACTAAGCGTTAGATCGAACGTCGATCGCGGCACTACCTTCACGATCCTGCTCCCTCTTTCCTCAAAGCCGCGCTGACGCCGCTCACCTGAACCGAAGCATAAGGACCCCTATGGCAAAATTACTTGTTGTTGATGACGAAAAGAACCTCCGGCTCGTGGTTCAGAAAGAGCTTGGGCGGCAGGGGCACGAGGTAGAGACCGCTTCGGATGGAGAAGAAGCGTGGCTGGCGATCGAGGCTGACGACTTCGACGTGCTCCTCTGTGATATCAATATGCCGCGTCTTGACGGCATCGGCCTGCTTCGCCGCGTGCGCGAACGCTGCCAAACCGCTCCTGAAGTGATCATGCTGACGGGCCAGGCGACGGTGGAATCGGCTATCGAGGCGATGAAGTTAGGCGCCTATGATTATCTGACAAAGCCATATCGGCTGAACGAGTTAGGCGCGCTGGTTTCGCAAGCCGAAGAGAAACAAAGACTTAAGATCGACAACCAGCGGTTGCGTGCGCAGATCGAGCGAAGCAGTAAGAGCACGCCGGACATCGTTGCCGAATCGACGCAAATGAAAGAGGTCCTGCGGCTTGCACGAAGGGTGGCACCGTCGGACACATCCGTGCTAATTACCGGGGAGTCGGGGACCGGCAAGGAGCTTATAGCCCAGGCGATACATCAACTCAGCCCTCGAGCCGACAAAGCGTTCATCGACCTCAACTGTGCAGCACTGCAGGACACACTTCTCGAATCGGAGCTGTTCGGGCACGAGGCCGGTGCATTCTCAGGCGCAAGGACGCGGAAGCTCGGCCTATTCGAATTGGCTGACGGTGGGACGCTCTTTCTCGATGAGATCATGGAAATGCCCCTGCAGCTTCAATCGAAGCTCTTGCGTGCTCTTGAGACCAGATCTTTCTTCCGGGTCGGCGGGGTTAAAAAGGTCGTAGTGGATGTTCGCCTGATAGCGGCGACCAATCGAGATCCGGAACGCGCGGTCGCCGACGGCCAGTTCAGGGCTGACCTGCTTTACCGGGTGAACAGCTTTGAAGTGAATATACCGCCGCTGCGGGAGCGCGTCGACGATATCGAACCGATCGCCCGGCACCTGCTCGACAAAATATCCGGTGTCGGTGTCACGGAAATAACCCCGCAGGCGGCCGATGCCTTGAAAGCATTTGCATGGACGGGCAATGTTCGTCAGCTTCGCAATTGTCTCGAGCGTGCGGTGCTGCTTGGCGACAACAAACGCATCACGGTAAAGGAGCTTCCTCCGGAGGTTATTTATCGACTCGAAAAGCCCGGTGTTTCCGTGAACGTCGCATCGCCAGGCCAAAATGCGGTCAGCTCGTTTCAGAATATGTCACCAACAAAGCTGCGCGAATCCGAACGCCAGCAGATCATACACGCACTTGAGAAGACGGGCTGGCATCGCGGAAAAACTGCCGAACTGCTCGGCATCTCGCCGTCGACACTGTACCGACGCCTGCGCGAATACGAACTCGAAGTGAGATAAAACAGATCTATATGAGAATCATCAAGTTTAGTGTGCTTCTATTCGCATTGGCGACTCTTTGGACCTCCGCCGCGGCTCAGTCAAAAATGTCCGGCAGGGTCGTTGATATTGTAGACGGAAAAACCGTCGTTATCGACACGGACGGCCGAAGGCTGATCGCCGAGATACAATTCATTGAGGTCCCCGAATCCGAACAGCCTCTGCATCAAACCGTTCGCGAACACATTTCCAAACTCACTCTGGGTAAACTTGCGGAATTTCATCCGCAGGGGATATCGCCTGGCCGGGCGATCGGGAGACTGTATATCGGGCCGGTCGATGTCGCGGTCCAGATGCTTCGCGACGGAGCAGCCTGGCATATACCCGCCGAGCGTTCAGGGCAGAAGCCGGATGAAAGTTCGGCGTACCTGTATCACCAAAACCAGGCGCGCGTCGAGAACCGCGGCGTATGGGGCGTAAAGGATATGAAGCCGGCGTGGGAGTTTCGTGCGCAGAAGATCGAGCAGGCTCTCCAGAAAGAAACCGAGTCCAAAAATGCCGCAGTTGCGTCCAGAAACGACAATTCTGAAAAGCAGCAGGCTGTAAAAACGCAGCCCAAACCGCTTGGGCCGTGGGCCGACAGAAACCCGTTCCTGGCCGATCCGGGTCCGCTGGTCCACGGTTATAACGCTGCAAGCAAAACGGGCTATTTGGGTACCTCGGTGATGGGCGTTAAAGAGGCCGACGGCCAGCCGGCTGGCCAGTCGACCGCCGTCGATATAACTTACGTTTACATACAGGACGAGCAGAAAGGTCGAACCGGAAAGTTTATCGTGAACCTGCACTCCGCCGCCGATGAATGGCGATTTCTCAAGGCCAATGATCTGACCGTCGTAGCCGATGAAAAGAAGTTCGCAGTCGGAAAACCTAAGCGTTCCGCCGAGAACCAGAACGGGAAAATGGTCGAAAAGCTGACCTATGAGGTCCCGAAGGCGACCATGGAAAGGCTTGCGTATGGAGCCGAAGTTCACGTTAAAATAGGCAGCTACACGTTTTACCCGACGCCCGGAATTCAACTTCTCCTCTACAACATGTTAAAACTTGCCGAATGATCCCGCCTCCGCAGTTTAGCCGTTAAACTGCTTGTGAATCCGAAATGAACACCAACAGAACGATCTCTGCAATATTCGTTGCCTTTCTCATAGTCGCACCCATGTATTCACAGGGAACGATCTCGGGAAAGGTCGTTGATGTTCTCGATGGCCGAACGCTTGTTATGGAAACGGCCAACGGGCCGCTTACCGCTTCGATCCAGTTCGTCGACGTTCCCGAACCGGAACAGCCGCTGAGCAGATTAGTGCGGGAACACTTGGCAAACCTCGCCCTTTCGCGAACCATAAACTTCGTTCCGGCCGGCTTTTCGCCGCAAGCGGTCGTCGGCCGTGCGTACCTCAATGGCGTGGACTTCGGGCAGCAGTTGTTGCGAGACGGCGCCGCCTGGCACGCCCCACAGGTTCGGACCGGGCAGGACCGGGACGAAAGCCTTGCCTACCTTCGCCTTCAGGAACTCGCGAAGGCCGAACGACGCGGTATTTGGGCGGTCGAGGGTATCACGCCGCCCTGGGAGTTTCGATCGCAGAGAGGCGTGCGAATGACGGACGCTGGCTATCAGCGGATCGTATCGAGGAACTCCTTCGGCAAAATGATCAGGAACTACGAGGCCGTACGCCCGGGACTCGATATGTGGATCGAGATGGGCGGTGAGCCTTTCTCGCAGAAGAACGCCGCCGGCACGCTATTCTGGGGTTATGACTCTGTTACTCGTATCCGAAACACTTCAACGCCAAGTGTTGCTCAGTTGATCGCCAGTGACGAGCGACTGCTCGAGGTCGAGATCAGGGCTATCTTCTTTCAAGGAGAGATCCGGCCACGGGCACCGAACACGGCATTCGTCATCGCTCTGCTAGCCACGGCGCGCAGCCACAGCTTTGAAGGAAACACGCACGGCCGCATAGTTGCCGACGGCATTGAGATCGATCTGGGCATCGGCCAGCGATTCTATCGCGAAGATGGTTCAACGGCCCAGGAAATGCTGCAATACCGCATTGGCGGGAGCGACCTTCGTAAGATCGTCACGGCAAAAAGCGTAACGATTCAAACCGGCCGGTTTTCCGGTGACTGCAACGCCGCACTGAAGGATGCTATCCGAGGCCTGCTCGATTCGGTCGGCTAAACCCCTATTTCCCAACAACATATAAGTATCTTCTTTGCGAGAGCGGCAACAGCTCTGCCTCGAACCGCAAATTAAGCTCAGCTAGTTTATCCGCTAGCAAAGGGCCGCCGAACAGCAGCATTTCGCTGCCGCGGCCCCATTTTACGAGTTTAGGCAACTTTTGAGTCAGCTTGTCTAGCGCACGGCACGTAACCGCGTCGAAACTGAGTCCGAGTGCTTCCTCGAATTGTTGGTTGACCACGTTCACGCGGCCTCTGATTCCGAGCGCTTCCGCGGCTGCGTTAAGAAATTCGGCCTTTTTCGCTTTGGACTCGATCATCACCGCAGACAGGTCTTCCCTGACGAGCAGGCACGGGATCGATGGCAGGCCGCCGCCGGACCCGACATCCGCAAATCTCGCTTTTTCAGGCAAGTATTTCAGGAGCATCAACGATTCCAAGATGTGCCGAATCGCGAATTCCTCCGCGTTCATCGGGCCTGTAAGATGGAGAATAGGATTGTGTTCAAGCAGCAGTTCGTAATACAGATCGAACAGACGAAGGCTCTCAGACGAGAGTTCAAGGCCAAAGGCGGCCTGATGTTTACAGATCGCGGCTGCTAGTTCCGAGGGCATCTGAAAAGTTTGTAGTTGTAAATTGGAAAATGCAATTCCCTATGGCCAGGCGATCATGATTTTTCTGAGATTGATCGCTCATAGCGATCAAGGATCGGTTTGCTCGAGATGCCATGCACTACGATGCTGATCGCGACAACCGTCAGCGTCATCGAGGCTAGATCGGTCAGATTCTCGTTCAGCCCGTGGTTCATCGCGTAGCTGAGGTAATAGATGCTGCCGATCCCCCTGATCCCGAACCAGCCCATCAGCAGCCGCTGGGTCCTGTCAACAGGCGTATTTGCCAGAAACAAGAATACAGCGGCCGGCCGAATGACCAGAAACAACACCGCCGCCAGCGGTACGGCTCGCCAGTCCCAGTAAACGGCGATACAGACGCCGACCAGCAGCACAAGCATCACTTCGAGAATTCGTTCGGCGGTATTGCCAAATGAGATGATGTCTGAGATCACTACTCCGGCCGCTTGGACCGGGTCTTGCTGATCACTGTCCAGACCCATTTTCCCGATCCGCTCTTCAGCGGGCCGCGCGGTATGGTCCTCTTCCTCTTCTTCCTTCTCTTCCTCCTGGGTCGGGTCGGCGGCCGATGGTTTGTCCCTAGGGTCGGGGCTCTCACTTACTGCTTGGATCTCAGCCCTTCTGAATCCTAGCCCTGCGGTAAAAGCAGCCAGAAATCCCCACGCACCGATCGTCTCGGCACCGACGTAAGCAAGAGCGATCAACGCCATCGCAAGGAAATCGTTAGGAGCTTCAGAGTGGCTGTATTTCGCACGCATCCAGATCGCCAGCCGTCCGAGCCCTTTACCAAACACGTACCCGATCAGCAACCCTGCCGGGACCGCCCAGACCAGCCGGTGCAGGACCCACTCGGTCGTCCACCCGCCGAGGCGGTCGTATTCCATCCACATCAGCGCGAAGATCACGAACGGGAAAGCCGCTCCGTCGTTAAAACCTGCCTCGCCGGACAGGCCGTATCTCATTCGGTCGTGATCGGCCGAATTGTTGACTGAAACAGTGCCGGCCAATACCGGGTCGGTCGGTGCGAGAACCGCTCCAAGCAAAAAAGCCGCGGGCCAGCTAAAGCCAAATACAAAGTGCGAAAAGACGGCAACGCCGGCGATCGAGGCCAGCATGACGGGCCCGGCCAGCCGGTAGGCGGCTACCCACTCAGGACTTTTCAGGGGCAAACGGAGCTTAAGGCCGCCCACGAAAAGTGAGACGATAACCGCAACCTCGGTCAGATGTTCGACCAGAACGCCCGACGAAATAAAATTTATCTCGATCAATCCCAGGCCGATCGGCCCGATCGCAATACCGATCGCTAGATAAATTGCCGAAGTGGTCAGCGGGATCCGGCGAAGAAACGCCGATGAGAGAGCCATCAGAAGCAGCAGACCGCCCACAACTCCCATCCACGCCAGAAACGTCATCTGACAAGTTTAACCTATCAGCAACGCCTCCCGCTGCTTTACGTAGGCCTGCGACAATTACGAGAGTTGTGACCTTCGTGAAATTCGAGATTCTTCTTCCCATCGAAGGACACGGGCATGCGCACCTTAAGAGCTGATGACAACACCCGCGGCCATCATCTGAATCTCGCGGGGTACTCGATCGAACCTGGAAGGTTTTGGATCGTGGGGGAGTTGCCGCGGCGGCGTTTGCAGAGGGACCAGTATAAAAGGAAAAAGGCTGCCTCTCGGACAGCCTTGATACCAGAAAAATGGTGCGGACGAATGGAATCGAACCATCACGGCCTCGCGGCCACGGGCTTCTGAGACCCGCGCGTCTACCAGTTCCGCCACGTCCGCACGCGTCGAACTTCTGATAATACGCGCCCGCGAAGCTCAATTTCAAGACAGCCCGTTCGGAATAAGGGATATCCGACAACTGAAAAGTTATAATTCTCACTTTTCACTCATTCTCAATCAGCTATTCGGAAGGCTTTTTGCTATCGTAATCGTGTGCTACAAGAGAACCTTGATCTAGTGCGAAAACGTATCGGCGACGCATGCTTGCGTTCCGGTCGCGATCTTTCTGAGATCAAGCTCGTTGCTGTGAGCAAAGTGCATCCGGTGTCGGCCATACGCGACGCTATCGATGCAGGGGTCAGTGTTTTTGGCGAGAACAAGGTTCAGGAAGCCGAAGAAAAGATCGCCGAGATCGGTCGCGATGTTGCTGAATGGCATCTGATCGGACACCTTCAGTCGAACAAAGCGAGAAAGGCCGTCCGGTTGTTCGACGTCATCCAATCCGTTGATTCTGTCGATCTGGCCGGTCGGCTGGAGCGTATATGCGAAGAAGAAGGCCGAAACAGCCTTTCGGTATTTGTCCAGGCCGATCTGGCCCTCGAAGAAACGAAGTCCGGGATTCCCGAAGGCGAACTTCCGGAGTTGGCCGCATTTTTGGGAGGGCTGCGGCGCTTGAGATTTGACGGGCTGATGCTGATCCCGCCCTTTTTTGAGAATGCCGAAGACGCGCGGCCCTATTTCCGCCGCCTCCGCGAGATCCGCGACGATTTGGTGAAGCAAGGTGCATTCACGGGAGGGCCCGGCGAGCTATCGATGGGAATGAGCCACGATCTCGAGGTTGCGGTGGATGAGGGGGCGACACTGGTACGTGTCGGCACGGCTATATTCGGCGAGCGTGGATAGGGTAAAATCGAAACGATGACCTCAACAGGATACTTATCCGCAATTGTTTATCCGATCGTCTGGACCATACTGTGGGCTGCATTCCTGGTTTTTGTTGTTCTGCTTGTCCTTCGCCTTATTTTTAATTATGCGGATCCAAACCCGTTCGGACGAGTTGGTCGGTTCGGATTTAGGATACGCAAGATGACCGAACGGTTTGTCTACCCGGCCGCACGCTTGCTTGCCAACTTTCGCGTGGATACGCGGCTTGCACCTCTCGTCTCGCTTTTCATAGGCCTTGTGATCACCTTCTTTGCCTCAGGTATCTTTCGGGATACGTTTTTTATTATCGATGGTCTGAACGCTGGCATAATGACCGGCAATCCGAAGATGTTCATCGGTTTTGTCCTTTACGGGACCTTGAGCCTGCTGATCCTCTCTATCTTCATCAGGTTTGTTTCTCAATGGATGGCCTTTAAAAGGAATGCATTTCTCGGCTTTATCATGAGGGTGACCGATCCGATCATGCGGCCTGTCGGCAAAATAATTCCGCCGATCGGGATGTTCGACATATCGGCCATCATCGTTCTTGTCGTGATCGGGCTGCTCCAGGCTGTCGTGCTGAACATCTTTGTCAGAAATTGAACGGCCCCATCAGATTCACTCGTTTCCCCAGGAGGCCAATGATCGAGATCTCGGAAAACGGCGACGGCATAACCTTTAAGGTTCGCGTAGTCCCGCGCGCATCGAGGACGGCGATATTGGGCGACCACGACGGGGCAGTAAAGGTCGCTATCGCGTCGCCGCCGGTGGAAGGAGCGGCAAATGCGGAATTGATCAAGCTGCTTGCAAAACATCTGGATGTACCGAAAACTAGCATCGAGATCCTCTCCGGCGCGACCTCCCGTGCCAAAAAGCTGCGCATCGATGGCATTACGCCCGAGCGGCTGCGAAGCATCGTTCCGTAAACGCGTGCGATTTGGCCGACCGAAAATCCCCGTGATATATTTTCAGTTTCGATCAAACAGGCGGAAACACGACCGGTAGGGAGTGTGCCCCATCCGTTTCAGAATCTCGAACATCTCAAGGACGGTTAATAAATGTCAGGACATTCCAAGTGGCACACGATCAAGCATAAAAAGGGCGCAACGGATGCGAAGCGCGGCAAGATCTTTACAAAGATGATCAAGGAGATCACCGTCGCGACCCGCACCGGTGCGAGCGGCGACATTGACTCTAATGCCCGACTCCGTAAAGCGGTCACAGACGCCAAGGCTGTCAACATGCCGAACGACACCATTGACCGGGCGATCAAGCGCGGCATGGGCGAACTCGAGGGCGTGAATTATGACGAGATCACTTACGAGGGCTACGGCCCCAACGGTGTCGCGGTTCTGATCGAGACGATGACTGATAACCGCAACCGCACCGTTGCCGAACTGCGGCATATTTTCTCGAAGAACGGCGGGAATTTGGGCGAAGCGGGCTCGGTCGCATGGATGTTCGATAAAAAGGGTTACATTGTCGTCGATAAGGCGGCAAAGGGCGAGGACGAGCTTTTCGAGATCGCCATCGAAGCCGGCGCCGACGACATGCAGGACGAGGGCGATGTTTTTGAGATATTCACCATGCCCGATACATTCGAGGCAGTTAGTGATGCACTAAAAGCGGCCGGCATCGAACCGCAGGCCGCCGAGGTCTCGATGATCCCCCAGAATTACATCAAGCTCGAAGCCGGCGACGCCAAGACGATGATGAAACTCTACGACGCCCTCGACGACAACGACGACGTCCAAAAAGTCTACGCGAACTTCGACATAGACGAGAGCGAGATGGAATAGAAAAAGAACTTGACTCGACCGCCGTGGTACGTGAGATAATGTCGCCACTGGGGGTGATATTATGATAAATAATAAAACTGGAGACAGTTCAATTTAATCGGATCGAAATTGATCCATAATGGAGCGGCATCCTTGCATTGGGTGCCGCTTCGTATTTGTTATTGCTCGATCAACTGGCCGAATGCTATCCGATGCCCGTCGGGCGTGACGGTACTAAATTCCCGAATTCCCCAGGGTTTGTTCCCGATGTTTGATAATATCTCCGCTCCGCGTTCCATGAACTCTTCATACACTTCATCGACGTTTTCGACCAGCACGTGAGCGAACCACGAATGGTCGCCGGTCTCGTGTGCCCAAAGTGCATCCTTGCATTCGCCGAGCATGACCTTGAATATACCGAACGACAAAAACTTCCAACCCGGAGCGGTAAAGTCTAGCTCAAAACCCAGTTTGTCTTTGAAGTAAGCAGCTGAGATCGATAGGTCCTTTACGGCAAGGACATGACGAGTATGAATAACATTTCGTTCAACACTCATAAACTTATGCGGCGCTCCACTGAAAGCAAATATTGTAACCGTCCGGATCTTTAAGAGATAATTGCGTCATTCCGTAGGACGTGGCTATCGGCGGCTTCAACTCTAAGCCTTTGTAAAAACGAAAAGCGATAATGACCAGAAGGTTAGTGCGAATCTTAACATCGACGAGAGCGAGATGGAATGATCGGTGACTTTTCGTCTGCCGTCGGCGGATTTTATGCCGCAGGCATCCTTTTCTTTACCTCCGCGATCCATTTGTCGGTATCTCCATCCCCGGCGGCTGCAGCGGCGGTTTGGGCCTTTGAAAACCAGTCTGATGCCAGGGCCGCATCGCCTTTTTCCATAGCAAAAATAGCTAGCCATGCTGCCCCTTCTGCGACACCGTGTGGCTGGTTCATCTCGTCGTAGCGTCTCACCGCCTCTTCCCATAGTGCCGTTGATTCATCACGCTTGCCAAGTCGGTTCTTGATCACCGCAGGATATCGAACGGTATTCGCATAATTGCGGTCATCGTCGCCTGCATGCTGTCGGAAAAGCGCGAGCGATTCGTCATAATATTTTTCGGCCTCGGTGAGACGCTCGGCGTATTCCTCGTTGATCCCGATGTGCCGGATCACCCACGCGGCTTCGAGTGGCATATTTAGCTCGCGGTAAAGCTCGACTGCTTCGTCATACGTCCGATTTGCGTCTTCGCGCAGCTGGGGCGACCGGCGCTCAATATTTCCCAACTCCTTTAATGCGGTCGCAAGTGCAGGGCTGCTACCGCTAGCTCGGGCAGCCGAGACGAGTAGTCGGGCCGCGGAGAGTTTAAGGTTAAATTCGGGGTGAAGATTTCCGTGTTCGTCGGACATTGTTTTAGCTGGAGCCGTGACGCTTTAATGTTGCGCCGACACGCTCTTACGTTTCGCGCGAAGGAACGCTTTGCCGCCCCCACCGCTTCTTATTGGTCGTTTGCAGCCTTACGCAAAGCATCAGCCACGCGCTGCTTGATGGTTGCTGATGGAGGTTCCTGGGTGTCCCACTACTCAAGGGTCCCCGGCTTAATATTGGCACCTGCTTCGATCAGGCTCTCGATGATAGCCGCGTGGTCCGGCCTGTATTCATTGACAACCGACCACAAGGCTTGACCAAGTAAAGTGCCGCCATGTAGGTTTTCGACTTCAAGAGAAATTCCCTTATCGATCAGGAAACGAACAGTTTCGAGGTGGCCGCTGCTTACGGCATAATGCGGCCCCGCGAGCCACGTCTTCATTCCCGAATAAGGATCGACGCCGTTGTCAATGAGGTATTTCGCCGTCGAAGTGCGTCCGAGCATGCACGCACACGTCAACACCTCGGAAAGCATCTCGTCGTGGCCGTCGAATTTACCGGCCGCGAACCACTCGACAATCTTTTGATCAAAGCTCTCGGGGCCGCCGAGAGCATCTTCAAGGGCAGTGAAGTTTCCTTCGTTTAAATGAAAGAGCGTTAATGTCCAAAGGTCATTCATTCTCGACACCCCATTGAAAACAGATGGCATACCCGTCCGGATCTTTCAGCCCCAGTTGCTTCATTCCATACGGGGCTACTTTCGGTTCAGCAACATCAAGGCCCTTGTCGCGAAGATATTCATATACTCCGTCCACATCCGCGCATCCGAAAAAAAGGCACGTGTCCTTGTGCCAGCGGACCCGTTCCGGGGGGCATTCGGCCGGGACCTTTCCCGGCTCGTACTGATCGTTCAGCATCAGGTGCATACCGTCTTTCGTGATCCAAACCCAGCTTGAATCGTCGCCGTCGCCCGAATCCATATGAACCTCAAAGCCCAGGATGTCACGATAGAATTCCAGCGACCGGCGCATGTTGAATACCTCGATCAACGGCGTTAGGTAAGTTATTTGAATAGACATCGTTTTTTGTTACCGAGCCGCGTCAAAAGTGGTATGACGTTCATTAAACATCCTTCCGGAAAAAATTTGCCGCTGTCTTAATCTGCTTTGCAGGATTCCGGAAGGTAATCGCCGAGGAAATGCCCCTCCATTCCATTCCCCCAACCGCAGCCGTGATCGCTCGTAATCCTTGCCGCTCCGGCATCGCTGACAAAGTGTGGCGGAAAGGCCAGCAGCTTCAGGATGGAGCCGGGCCTGAGATGTTCGCTAGCCCAGGTTAGCGGTGAATCGCCGTTCGCGTCTCGGGCCTCACGGTCGGCCCCGTGATCGATAAGATACGAGATCATCTGTTCATCGCCATATGCCGCGGCGCGATGCAGAGGTGTTTCGCCCTTGGTGCGAACATCGCGCATAAAGCCTCCGGTCTCTTTACCGGGTACGGTCTTAGCATTTACGTCGGCCCCGTTTCCGATCAGTAATTTCAATACATAAAGAAAGTAAGGCCGTCCTGCCTTACAGAGAGCGCTGTGAAGTGGCGTCTCGCCCGTGTCGGGCATTGCGTGATTCACGTCAGCCCCATGCTTGATCAGAAAGTCCGCGACCTTCCAATGGCCGAAGAACGCTGCGTTGCCGAGTTCCTGGTTGATGTCTAAGCTCGCGAGGTCACCGCCGGCATGCAGGATCGCCTTGAGGGCAGTCGGGTCGTTGTAATAGACGAACCACTGCAGCGGCTTCACATCGCCCTCATTCAAAACATCTTTCCAATCAGGAAGCGAGAGCAATTCAAAGACCAGATCGGTCCGTCCGCGGCTGATGCGATCGAGTAGTGCTTTCTTTTCCATAATGTAACAACTAAGTAACTACCCAAAGCTCTGACTCGCTCGCTCTTTGGCTCGGGCAGCCTCCACATCACGTTCGCGAGGCGGAGCGTTTGTCACCAACGAATTCAACATCTCCTGCGCGGCGGCCGCAACCCGTTCGACCGCCAGATAAAATGCCTCATCGTTCGCCCTCGACGGCTTGTTCATTCCCGAAAGCTTCCTGACGAATTGCAACGCCGAGGCGTTTACATCGTCGGTAGTCGCGGGTGGTTCGAAATTGAAAAGAGTTTTGATATTTCTACACATGTTGATTCGAGTGCTTACTGGAATGAACACCAAGACGAAAAATACCCGGGACAGATTCGAGCCTATCTCGGGACATCCATAGCCGGATTCCGGCCGAAGAATCCATTGGGACTCAGCTTGAAACCTGTCTTGTGAACAGGCATCACCGGCCAATCTTCGGGCCTTGGAATATGTGTAATGCCCATCGAATACCACAAAACGATGTCCTGGTTTTCAATCGGGCGATTCGCCTTTGTCCACGCGGGCAGGCCGTCACCGCCTCGGCTTTGGTTTGGGTAATCTCCCGCCGCATACAATTCGTTCGCCACGTGCGGCGTCACCCAGAGATGATGATCGACAAACCCAGCTCGTTTTCGGACAAATGAATTGACACCGGAAAAAGAAAGCGAATTCTCGCCGGTCATCAATAGATATCCGGTTGACTGCCCCAGGGCATTCTTAACGGAAGGATTAATCACCTTCCAGCGCCGGGACGAAGCTAGGTTCAATCCCCGTTTTGCTTCATTCTCGCGCTTGAACAGAGATTCGGTCATCGTAAAAGCATTGTTGTGCGGATTATTCGGGCCAGCCTGAGCCGCCGACGTGTTCTGCTCGACTACGCTGTTTCCATTCGCGCCGTCAATGTCGAGGTCAAGCCGGAAATTGAAAAAATGCTGGTGGTGAACCGCTTCGATCCCCGGCGCGACCAGATGTCCATAGCTCGCGTTATGCTTATGATCGTCAGATTTATGGGCGGCCACTCCCTTGACGGACATAACGCCTGTCAGCAGGGCCTCCATTTCAAGCGTTCCATCTTGATGAAACACCCAGTTGAATCCGTACTCGTAATTGCCGATGGTCGCGATCATTGAAAGAACCAGCTGGCGAGCCCGCCGCGATTCATTCTTGCCCGAGACGTAATCAACGTGTTTCCACAACACGCCGCCATCGCGCTCGAACAGAGCGACCAGGCGTTCACGCTCTTGAGCCTCTCCGCGCTCGTTTGCGATCAAAGCCGGCAGGACCGTCGCATTCGGCGGAACGTCATTATTATCGAGCATCGCGGCATTTATCCCGACACCATATTCCCCTTCATCAAACGCGTTGCGGATGAACCACCCCACGCTCGGATCGCCGTACGGCACGACCATTTCCGAAAGCGATCCGCGATACAAGATAGGGCGTATCTTGCCCGCATCTTCATATCCCACCGTGTAAAGGACGAGTCCTTCACGCGGATGCATCGCGTATCGAAAACGCCAATTCTGCCAGCGGACCTCCTGGCCCCGGATCTCAAAACTCGCGCCCTCGGGCTGAATGATCTGGAGCGGTTTCGGCGCCGCTCTGAGAGGTTTATTCGAATCAGGATCAAGCTGGGCGGTATCAGGCGGCAATGGGACGACCCCAACATCAATGACCTTGAGTATCTTCTTATTTGTAAGATCTATATAGGCAGTGAGGCCTCCGATAGGACGGCCATAGGCATTGTCCCCGGTCCCACGGTAGAAAGGTATCCCTCGTGCGAGACGAATATTCGATTCGTCGGGAAAGCCGAACCAGCCGGGAGCCCATGGGTCGATCTGTACATTCTCAGGATCCAGGATCCCGCGTTTTCTCAACGCTTCTCGCCATTGAGGGTCGCCGGTCGCGATCTTCACGGCGAGCTCGAAATCTTCGCCCATCATCATCGGCTGCGCGCCTTTGACCTCTTTCCACGAGACGACCTTTCGCTCTCTTAGGTCGACGATCGCTTCAGACGTCCGGTTTGCTGCCCGATCGTAAACAATCACAAAAGCCTCTCGACGGAACGCGGCTCCCGGCTTGTAACTCAATACCTCAGACTTTGGCGGCTCGTTCAGCACCACGGCGTAGAATCTACTTTCTTCCGTCGCTTTTTTTTCCGCCTTTAGCGTGGCAACCGCAGCATCGATCTCGGCCCCATCAAGAGGATCCAGCGGGTGGCCGATGTCGGGTTGAGACACCACCGGCAACGCAATGGTGACTAATAGACACAGTGACGCGACAAAACTCTTGTACGACATAGACTTCACTCCTCAAGTTGGTTTCGGATCGCTTAGCGTTGAACAACTCTCAAGATTCGACACGAACTCGCGCTCGCTAAGCCTGTTCAATAGATCCCTCAAAAGTCATAATATCACCGGATGACCGGAGCTGTTGACATCCTTAATCCTTCGTTGGACAGTCGCCGGTTCGGATAGCGCTTCAGGGCCTTACGGAATGTATCCGCTGCCTCGCTCTTTCGCCCGGCAGAAAGGAGCATTTCACCGGCCGCCTCCCAGGCGGGCTTGACGATCGCCGGTGGCCCGTATTCGAATACGAGCTTGTCCTCAGCTTCAGCGGCAGCAATCATCTCCTGAATGCCCGTTTCTTTCTGTCCAGACGCATATTCAATCGCGGCAGAGAGCATGCGTTCCATGACTGCAGCGGCATCGATATCCGCCTGTGAAACCGTCGAATATCGGCTGATCGAGGCCGCATCGCCGGTTCCCGCTGTCTTAAAGCTCGCATTTCTGGCCCGCATTCCATCAAGCGTCCGACGCGCCGCCTCAAGATCCGGCGCCCGAACCTGTTCTAGGCCGATCGCTAGGTCGTGCCCCGAAAATACCCCGAACGTCGTCATGCCCGCCGAATCGACCCGCTCCATTATCGAGGCAGGCCCGTTGCCGCGTGTCTCGACAAGCAAGGTTGCGCGGGTCATCGCAAGATGGGTGCGGGCGTAGGGCGACGGGTTTGTTTTCATGTCTTCTTCGATCAACCCCAGGAGCTTTACGGCCTCTTCATTTTTTCCGACCTGAAGGTAGGCGTGCATCAGCCAGTGCAGGGGATGGTAGCCGCCTGTTCCTTCATCGCGGGCGGTTTTCATCGATGCGGTGTTTGCAACGATCGAATCTTCCCACATTCCCAAAGCAAAAAAGATGTGCGACGGCATATGCTGCGCGTGCGATGCACTGCGAGCGACCGTTCCGTATAGCCTCGCAGCCCGAAGCCCGAGCGGCGCGTGTGTCGGATCGTCGTAAGCGTGGATCAGATAATGAAGGGCGCCGGGATGTTTCGGGTTCTTCTCGTAGATCGATTCGACGATCGCCGCTGCCCGCATGTAATTCTCAGTGTTCCGCACGGTGCCGGTAAGACCAAGGATCGATAGCGAATAGAACGCTTGTGCTTCCTCATCGTCGGGGAAACGCCGCGCAAGCTCGCCCATCGCGGCCGAATACGCCTCGGCGATCTGTTTCTGGTCGCCTTCCGTAAAGAGCTTTTCCACCGCATCGAGATAAAGCTTCTCGCGCTCGGTCGGGGCCTTCGCCCGTCGCTCGGCTGCGGTCGGAGCGAGACGCAAGAGAGTGGAGCTACCTGCTCGCTGATTCTGCTCGCCCCAGATGCGATGGTCGTGCGTCATCGCCTCGCCCCAATATGCCATCGCAAACTCGGGAGCAATTCTCGAAGCCTCCTGAAACGCCCGCCGCGCCCTTGCAAATTCGAAGCTGTGAAGGAGCAGTACGCCCTCGATAAAATCCTTTTGCGCGGCGGCAGGCCCCGAGTTTGGAAAGCTGATCTCACCAAGATCGACCTTGCCCGTTGATTTCCCCCCGGCGTGAGTTCCATGGGCTTGCCCGAATGCCAACGCCGCAGCCGCTAGAATAAGCCCGACCGCCAATATGTTTGTTTTCATAGATCGCCTCTTTGAAGTTTGAAGGAAGAGCATAAATTTTTTGGTGTCAAGAATTGTAGCGCAATTATGCCCGCTCACCAGGCATTCATCGAGGGCGTGGCCGGAGAAAAATCGCGAACGGTTTGCAAGCCGGGCATCAAATCTCCGTTCCCAACTCAAAGAGAGGTGATCTAAATGAAAACGATAGCATTAACACTGGGCTTGCTTTTTGCCACTGCGTCAGTATTAGGTCAGACGGGCGTCGATATTCCGAACCCGGCGATCGACATGACGGGCTATCTGCGGGTGGCAGGCAAGGCCGCCAAGCATCGAGCGACGCGAAGATTGACCGAGGAAGAGTTCATCCGAATGAGCCGCGAACCAGGAACCGTGATACTTGACGCCCGCAGCACCGAGAAGTACAAAGAGATGCACGTGAAAGGCGCGGTAAACCTGAGTTTTCCTGACATCGCGATCGAATGCCTCGACCGCCTGTTTCCAAACAAGAATATGCGGATTCTAATCTATCGCAACAACAATTTTGAAAATGCCGAAGAGCCGTTTCCCAAGAAAATGGCCACGGCGTCGCTCAACATTTCGACCTATATATCGTTGTATAGCTACGGCTATCGAAACGTCTACGAACTAGGGCCACTGGTTGATATCGCAAAGACAAAGCTGGAAATGGTCTCGCCGAAATAGACGAAACCTTCGTTGGGCATCGGTCGATACCGGCGAACCAACGCGACTAGCTCCTTAACTTAGCGTCAAGCGTGATCTCGGCACCGGCGAGCACGCGAGAGACTGGGCATTTTTCCTTCGCGCTCTTCGCAACTTCTTGAAACTCATCGTCCGATATATTGGGCACGACCGCCTCAGTGATTAGGTCAATGCGGGGGATCGAGAAACCGGCCTCTTCCTTTTCCACGTGGACGACGGCTTTTGTCTCGATGCTAGCCGCTTCAAAGCCGGCACGTCCGAGAAAGCCCGAGAACGCCATCGTAAAACATCCGGCATGAGCCGCAGCGATCAATTCTTCGGGATTCGTCATCGTCGTATCATCGCCAAACCGTGCATTGAACGAATAAGGCCCCTCAAATGCACCGCTCTCAAGCTTAACGCTGCCTTTGCCCTCGGTGATGCTGCCACTCCATTTCGCTTCTGCTGTTCTTTTTATTGACATACATTTCTCTAAGATCGTTCACCAACCTATTCGTAACTATTTAGAAAGTCTGAAATCAGCTTCCAGTTATCAATGTAATCGAGATACCGTTCAATTTTTGTTATTGTAACCTTTCCCCACCCGCCCTGCGAAACGAGAGCCTTCTGAACTACGTCCGTCGGGAAGACATAAACTTCTGGGGCTTTAACGTCAATCTCGCCCTCTTTCCGGAGCCTTCCAAAACGAAATCCTCGATTAAGAGCCACATGAACCACAAAGTCACAGTCGAAATTTCTTATTGGGAAGCTTTTATCGTAATTCGTCGCCCATCTGCTCTTCACCTGAATTCTTGCAGTTCTCGATTTCTCTGGATTTACGGCAACAAGGTCATAACTAGGAAAATTCACGTATGCCTTGAAGCAAGAAATTCCTGCTATTAACGAATGACCTAAGACCAGGAACTCCGCTCCTTCGGATTCGAGCTTTGTATCTTGTCGTTTGCTCATTTGTTTTGAAGCTGTTCAGCGGTTGCAAGCGGCGCTGAAATACTCCGATCGTCCATCAGGCTAACGACAATCTCGTCTTGTGTAATCTCTACCGAAGCTACTCGCTCATCTGCCACTGTCGCCGAAACTCTCATTCCCGGTCTGTATTGTCAAAGCCACCTGCATCATAAATCGAACAATGCCTAACGCTATTCGCCGATAATCTACAGGAACCCAGTATCAAGACTTTAGTGTCCATTCAAATCTTGAACGAACTCAAAATTCATACGCCATCGTTCCTCGGGATCGGAGAAGTGAACATCTTTAGGTGAGAAATGTTCAGGGTCGTAAGGAAAATAATTCTTTGCGTGTTCTTTCAACCACCTCACCATCTCAAAATGCTCACTATGGCTTTCGTCTTTCAGGATTTCGACAAGGCGGTAAAATCCGGGAATGCTGCCGCAGTCTTCAGGAGGACAAGCTCGGTCGCCGCCAATACATAACGGATAATCTACCCCGTCTTCGGCTAAGAATATCCCTTCAAGCAGGATCTCATGAGACCAATTATCTCCAAAATCGTAGACATAGCGCCCTTGATCCCCTGGATCAAGGAAAACCTCAGGAAGGACCACTTCCCAACCAGGTTCTGTCTTATCTGACTCATCGTCTTCGTCCGGGATTCCGACGTCAATTTTGACCCCATCAACATCAAGGGCCTCGAACCGGTGTAAATGGTAGTCAAGCCATCCCATTGAATCCTGAATGGCAACATGAAAATCCCAGAAAGTATATGTTTCGGGAACAACGACCCTCCGCCAGATCTCGGGAGCGATCCCTAATAGCGTGATCTTATATTGCTGGACTGTTTTGCGATCCAAATGGTCCCCCAATTTTAACTTATCGTCGTAAGGCATCATTACAGTCATTTCAGATACGCACCCAAGCCAAATTATTCGACCCAACAAAGGCGCTAGAGCACAAAATTCTTCTTCAAACGCTGCCATACCTCGAAATATTCCGGCTGAAGTTGTGAGGTCTCCATCGCGTACTTCGTCGGGCGGATGATGTAACGCGACTCGAACATGAAAGCCAGGGTTCCCGAGAGCTTTTGCGGGACAAGTTCCATGTTCGAGGCCTTTTCAAAAGCGTCCAGATCCGGGCCGTGTGCCGACATCTGGTTGTGAAGCGAACCGCCGCCGGGGACGAAGCCTTCTTCTTTGGCGTCGTACTGGCCATAGATCAGCCCCATGTATTCCGACATATAGTTGCGGTGGTACCAGGGCGGACGGAAGGTGTCTTCCATCACGAGCCAGCGGTCAGGGAAGATGACGAAATCACAGTTCGCTACACCCGGTTCACTGCTCGGAC
>JBGSYT010000006.1:0-41209 GCA_041750855.1 Pyrinomonadaceae bacterium
GACGCACAAAGAGGCACTGGCCGGGCAGTTTGCCTTGCAGCTGGCCCAACGGATCGGCCGCCCGATCGAGTGGACCGTCGTCGGCCGGAACGGTGTGACGGCCCGCCGGACGATCGACGAGCTGCTGCCGGAGGTGCCCGGCGGAGCCTTTAATTACATCTTGCTCGGCATCGGTGGTAACGACGTGATGAAGCTGAGCAGCCCGAAGAAATGGCGGCGGGACATGCTCGAATTGCTCGGAATCCTGCGGAGCGATAATCCCGAAGCCGTAATCTTCATCTCGAACTGCCCGATGATAGTTTACTCGCCCGTGATCCCGCATCCGATCAAGTTCCTGCTCTGGGAACTTTCAAAGTTGCACGACGCGAACATTCGCGAGTTCACGGCTGAGATGGAACGCGTGCATTATTACCCGCAGCCGGTGGATGTCGAGATTGAAGGCTTTTTTGCGGACGGCATTCATCCTTCGGAACAGGGTTACGCGGACTGGGCAGAAGCGATGATGCGGCATTTCGACACACGGCAGCAATGGTAAACGCTTCACTATCGACCAGCGAATTCCGCGAACTGCTTGACAGCCATCCCGAATGGCTGTTGGTCAGCGAAAACGGCAGGACGTTTCCCATAAACGGAAGCGAGGTCGAATTGTCGATGCATCGCGGGAGATCGTTCTTTGGGTTGATCGAAGAGAAGGGGTTTCGGGCGCGCCGCGTAGTAAGCGTCGAAGCAGAAACCGACGGCGGCCTGTTGGTCACGTCGATCCAGTCGATTGGCGGCGAGGTCTGTACGATGAGGCTGGTGCCTCGCGTGGCCGCATCTGAGATGGCCGCGACCGTCGAACTGGCGAGACTTGCACGAGCCAACGAGATCGCAACATTGATCGAGAGTTTCGAACGAGGCGGACGACTTGTGCGCGTCGGGCTGAGCAGCGGAAGTGGACGCTTCGCGCAGATCATAGCCGACGCGGGGCCAAAGCGGTTTGGGGTTTTCGCCGATGTCGCCGGCGGAGCAACGGCTGAGTCGATGTTGACTTCAGCTATACGTTGGTTCGAGCGCCTTAAACTTCGGTCAAAACGGCCGGCCCGCGAGTTGCACATAGTCGTCGATAAACGGGCCGCAGCAAATCTGCAAAAGCTTCATACCCTTTTGAAGGGACCGGTCAGGGCGCCTATCAGGATCTTCGAGACCAACAGAAAAAGCGGCGTAGAAGAGATTCGGTCGCGAGCGGAACTCTCCGTCAGTCGTCTGTGGCGGGAGAAGCCAAAGAAGCTAAACCTCCCGGACGAGATCGCCCCTAGCGAAACGGCGAGCCGGATCATCGAGCGTGCACCGGACGTAATAGACATAATTCACTCGCGGAACGGCGAGACGCTGCGGTTCAACGGGATGGCCTTTGCCCGCGTGCGTAGGGTTGCCGGAAGGGAGTCAGCCTGGTTCGGCATTGACCGAGTTAAGCGTCCGCTGAACGATGTGACCCGGCCCGAAATGGAAAGGCTGGTCGAGGGCCTAAAAGCGTACCGGACGGCGGCGACCGCTTCGAAACGGCACGAATTCTACCGGCACTCGCCTGAATCGTGGCTCGAATCCGTCCTCCGCCGCAACATCAAGCTGCTCGACGCAAACCTGATCCTCGCCCCGATCTATAACCAGTTTCGCACCTTCGCCGACAAGATCGATCTCCTGGCATTAAGAAAAGACGGCCGCCTCGTCGTGATCGAAATAAAGGCATCGCCCGACCGCGAAACCCCGTTTCAGGCAGCCGATTATTGGCGAAAGATCGAACACCTCCGCCGGCGAGGCGAACTAAAACGAGCAAACGTTTTCGACGGTCTCGAGATCATCGACAAACCCGCCTTAGTCTATGCCGTCGCTCCGGCTTTGAGCTTCCACCGCGACTTCGAATACTTCGCACGCATGCTGACGCCCGAGATCGAGCTGTGGCGGTTCGAACTCCACGAGAACTGGCGTGAGGAGATCAAAGTGATCGCACGGCGGAATTACTTTGAGTGAAAATGTATTGTAATTCACATTGTGAATACATATAATTCACGTAGTGAATAGATTTACATATCCCCGAGCGGTTACTAGAAGCGTGCAGGAACGGCTGGCTGTGATGCCTGCCCTTGTAATCACTGGTGCTCGGCAATCAGGGAAGAGCACATTAGTCGAGGAATTGCTTAGCGGAAGCAGACGGTTCTTCACGTTTGATGATCTGGATACGCAGGAAACAGCCCGACGTGATCCGGACGCCCTGGTTTCTGGGGATACTCCTGTCACTCTGGACGAAGTCCAAAGGGCTCCTGGGATATTGCTGGCGGTAAAGCGCGCGATAGACCGCGAACGGAGGCCCGGACAGTTTATTCTGACCGGTTCGGCAAACCTGCTATTGATGGGACAGGTGTCCGAATCCCTGGCCGGACGGGCAAGTTACCTAAACCTTTGGCCAATGACACGGAAGGAGCGGCGTGGGGAAGGAAGATGCGGCTTTTGGGAAGAACTTTTGACAACTGATGAAAAGAACTGGATAGACCTATTATCTGATCAATGTTCGGAAGCGGAAGACTGGAAGAAACTCGTGCGGGAGGGTGGGTTCCCGACACCAGCCGTTGAAATGACAACGGACCGGGAACGTGCGATCTGGTTCGATGGCTACATTCGCACATACCTTGAACGCGATCTCCAGAGTTTGGCGGCAATCGAAAATTTGCCCGACTTTCGCCGACTAATGCGCTTGCTGTGTCATCGACTGGGCGGCGTTGTCAACCAAGCAGGGATAGGACGAGATGCAGGACTGACTCAATCAACGGTACATCGCTATATGAATCTGTTGGAAACATCCTTCCTGTTGGTGCGAATTCCAGCATACTCAGTGAACCGGACGAAGCGCCTGGTCAAATCACCGAAATTATACTGGGGCGATACCGGCGTTGCTTTGCATCTTGCAGAGATGAACGAACCGGGCGGCCAACATCTCGAAAATCTTATTCTAAGCGATCTGTTGGCTTGGCGCGACAGCCACCTTAATCAGGCCGAAATATTTTATTGGCAAACCCGAACAAATGAAGAAGTAGATTTCGTAATTGATACCGGCGGGCGACTGCTGCCGATCGAGATCAAATCGACTGAAAAGCCGAAGTACGAGGATATAAAGCACCTGAGAACCTTCTGTGCCGAATACGGCACGCAATCGAGATCAGGTCTTTGTCTGCACAACGGAACAACGATCGACTGGCTCGCTCCCAACGTGCTGGCTGCTCCTTGGTGGATGGTGATCTGAAACTAATTTCTGGTTGACGCACCATTCAGCTCGATCTTGTTTCATCGCCCCTGTACACAAACTTATAACCCACCCCCCGAACTGTCCTGACGACTTGGGGATCGTTTGGCTTGTCTTCTAGGTACTTTCGCAGGCGGACGATGAAATTATCTATCGCCCGGGTGTCGGTGTCTTCCTGAAGGCCCCAGACATCTTCGAGGATCGTGCTGCGTGAGACGGTCTGGCCTTCGTGTTCGATGAGGTAGCGTAGTAGCTTGATCTCCATCATCGTAAGATGGATGGTTTCGTCGCCGGAGCGGAGTTCGAGATTGGCGAAGTCGATGGTCTTGCCATTGATCTCGAATGTGTCGCCGAGGCGTTCTTTTGAAGTCTCGCGGCGCGACCATTCGCTGCGGCGAATAAGGCCGTTGAGGCGGGCGAGGAAAATATCGAGGTTGAAAGGTTTCGGCAAATAATCGTCGGCCCCGGCTTCCAAGCCCTTGAGTACGTCCTCGGGACGGCCGCGGGCGGTGAGCATCAGCACCGGTACGAATTTCTGCTTTTCGCGAAGGCGGCGTGCGACCTCAAAGCCGTCGATCCCCGGCAGCATTACGTCAAGAACTATCGCGTCGAAATTGCCGGTTTCGGCAAGCTCCAGGCCCGATTCGCCATCCGCGGCGATCTCAGCCTCGTGGCCTTCGGCCTCGATGTTGAACCGCAGGCCGTCCGCGATGTGTGCTTCGTCCTCGACGATAAGTATCTTCATTGGCTAATTTAGTAGCTGCAAGAGATCAGTTTTTTCATTTTTCGAGATATTTCAAAAGACTGCATTTTTCTCCTCATACGAGCGGAAGACGGACGATGAACGTGCTGCCGGTTCCGGCACCGCGACTTTGGGCCGAGACACGGCCGCCATGCTGTTCGATGATCGACTTTACAATGAACAGCCCAAGCCCGGTTCCGCGGGTCTGAACCGCGGTGGCATCAGGTACCCGATAGAATCTCTTAAAAATACGTTTTAGATCGCCCGGCGGAATGCCGATGCCGTTGTCTTTTATAAATACCTCAACCCGCTTGTTCCGGGCCGTCTTTTTGATCCGGACCGAGACCTTTGGTTCATCCCGCGAATATTTCACCGCGTTTTCGAGCAAATTGGTAAACGCGGTCGTCAACTCAGCTTCGTCACCGAGCACGGTGACCGTTTCACCGGGTTCCGAGAAGCGTATTACAGAACTCTCCAGGTTTCGCTGGGTCCGGACTGTCTGGATACATTCTTTCAGCAGGCCGGCCAGTTCGATATTTGTGGTTTCTGGCCGCGGGACCTTTTCCTTTGCTCGGCCGGCCATGAGCACCTGATCGACCGTGTTCAGCAGCCGATCGCTGTCGGCAAGCATCACTTCATAGAACTCACGCCGTTTTTCGGGCGTCACGTCCCTCGTCTTTAGTGTTTCGAGATATAGTTTGATCGAGGCGATCGGTGTTTTTAGTTCGTGCGTGATCGAATTGATGAACGTATCGTGCTGCTCGTTTCTGCGGATCTCCCGGAGCAGGAAGATCGTGTTCAGGATGAGGCCCGTAATAATGAGCGCGAAGAAAACGACGCCGAGAACTAGAATGACGACCTGGCGCAAGTTCAGCAGGATCCAGCCGACATTCAGCGCGATTGCCAGGATGCTGAGTGCAATGCCCAGGACAAGAAAGAAAATGGCCGTCTTCTTTCGCCGCATGAGTCTTAAAGTATGGGCTGGAATGAAAAAAGGCAAAGGCGAACGCGGTCGCCCCTGCCAGTTGAGATCCTTCTAAGCCTGCCCGGGTACTATGCCCCGTCGTGCACCGGTGTCAGCTCCACCGCTTCTTCCGCTTCACTTTTCTGGATGTAATAGGCGTAGATATCCTTGGCCAAGCCCAGCTTTCCGAGCAGCCAGATCTGGATCCAGTTTATGTCGAACTCGAACCAGCGAAGCCCGTGGCGTGCCGAACGCGGATAGGCGTGGTGATTGTTATGCCAGCCTTCGCCAAAAGTGACGGCGGCGATCAGGGGATTGTTTCGCGAGTCGTCGCGTGTTTCAAAACGCCGGGTGCCCCAAAGATGCGTCGCGGAATTTACCAACCACGTGAAATGCCAGCCGACCACAGTTCGAAAGAAAATGCCCCAGAGCAGAAACGGGATGCCGCCGAAAGCGACCAGAACGAGCGCGAGCGAGGCCGTCGGGACCCAGTAGTATCTGTCGAGCCAAACCAGGAAAGGATCACGCAGCAGATCGGGCGAATATCGCGCGGTAACCTCAGGCGAATTGTTTTGTGCCGTTCCGCGAAAGATCCATCCCATATGCGACCAATAAGTACCATGCCGCGGGCTGTGCGGGTCGCGGTCGGTGTCGGTGAACGCATGATGCACACGGTGGGTGGTGACCCAAGTGATCGGGCCGGACTGGACCGCGATAGTTCCAAAAACGGCGAGAAGCCGCTCAAGCCACTGGGGTGTCTTAAACCCGCGATGCGTCAATTGCCGGTGATAGCCGAGGCCGATGCCCAAACTGCCGGCGATCCACCAAACAAAGACCGCCACGCCGAGCGCCGCCCAACTGAAATTAAAAAGGGCCGCGACCGCCAGCAAGTGAAATATGACCACTCCCGACACCGTTCCCCAATTGATCTTATTAGAATCCGCTTCCCTCTTGATCGCTTCGTTCATTATTCTCCTCTTCCAATCAATGCTCATTTTCGGCATATTGCCATATATCAAGGCTATCAGGTTTGGCGGCGGGCGATTGTAAGAGTTTTGTAAAAGCCGTCCTGCACATCAAAAAAGGGCAAACGGAGGCAGATATTTTCTTGGCACCGGGGTGACGGTATTTGTTTATAATGCTGGTGGGACGCTTGTGGCGGAGTATTCGACCGAGATCCAGTCGGTCGAGACCGCACAGGTGAGCTATTTGACACAGAACCGTCTCGGAAGGGCGAGGATGGTCACGGGCAGGGACGGCGAGGTGCTGAGCCGCAAGGACTACTCTGCGTTCGGCGAAGATCTGGTCGCCGACGAACACTCAAAGAGAGAACCAGAAGCCGGTGCCACCCCTCCTTTGTAAGGAGGGGAACTTGCTGGCGGCGGCGAGGTGCGGAAAGGCTACACGAACCACGAGACCGGGTGATTCCGACGATCAGTTCCTGTTTACTTGTTCGAAAGACGGCTTAATCGACGCTCTGGCGGTTCCGTCGGCGATGTGTTTCGCGGCCCCCGCCAAAATAAGCGATTATCGTGACCACGAGGTGAGCGACGAACCAGACATTTTCGACGCCCATATTCTGATAGATGTAGATCAGTATCAGGATCCTTGGAAAAAGGACGCCGAGAAGAATGTCGGCCCACTGCGGAACGCTGTTGGCCGGAAAGTTCTCGGGATACATCATCAAGAAGACCACCATCACGATCCTTGGAAAGAAAAGCGAAAATAAAAGGAAATAGAAATCCATAGGGCCTCCGATCTTGTTTGATGTCCTAGTTTACTTCAGTTTTTCCGAATGGAATAGACCACGGTTGCAATACGGTCACCAACATCCTTTAACCGCGTGCGGGATGCGAGCAAATGCAGTTCCGTCGCAATCTGTGAAACATCGTCGACTTTATCGAAAAAAGGGCAACTTTGTCGTCCGAACAAGACGCGACTTTAAAATTCAAATGATGGGGCCGCAGTTCGCCTAGTTGATATGCAATTATTTGCATTCGGGTCGTGGTTGTTATATATTCGTGACACTTACCGGCACTGTGTGGGCCGGCTGCAAAAACTACCTTAACTTAAAGTCCAAGGAAAATTCTATCGCCCGCGTGTTCTCAAACGCGCTTCGGATTGGTGTAAGCAATGGACGTTTCCTTTGAACTTAAGGTTAAACCGACCCACCTGCATTTAAAGCACCCGCCCGGCTTTCAGGTCGCAGCTGCAGAGATAGCGGATTACTGGAGCTCTGTAGGCAAGATCTGCCGAGAACACTCGTGTCGAAAGCTGATCATCGAGTCGTTCGAGCCCGAAGAGGGACAGGACACGATCGACGTTTTCGATTCGGGGCGAACGCTTGCGGAAAATCTCGCCGGGGTAAAAGTTGCGCTATGTCATCAGAATTACACGCCCGACGAACTTTCAACCTTTTTCCAGACCGTTGCCCAAAATCGCGGGGTAAAGGTCGGGTTTTTCCCCTCGCTGGATGAAGCTGTTCGGTGGCTGGATGTTGATACCGGGGAAACGGCGGAACAGCTTCACTAGGCCGGCGGACGCGCTCTCTCGCTTGCTTTCGCGCGTCCGCAAGGCTAAAAATTCCTTGTGGCAAAAAAGAGCAGGTCAAAGGCCTGGCTTGAATTCATTTTGGTTCGCGGCATCCTGGCACTTCTCGGCGTGCTGCCGCGACGTTCGGCCGTGCGGCTGGCGATGGGCATCACGTCGCTTGGCTATTACCTTGCGGGCGGATTAAGAAGCGTGGCCGAAAAAAATCTAAGCATCGCATTCCCGGATCTCGGTGATGCGGAGCGTAAACGGCTTGCGAAAGGAGCCTTCCATAACATCGGGCGCGTGCTCGGCGAGATGAGCCAGTTCCCAAAAGCAACGCCGGAAAGCCTGTCAGGGGTCATCGAATTTCGGATCGAGCCGAAGGTTTATGCCGAATATCAAAGGCTGAAGGCCGACGGCCGAGGAGTGATCATCGTCAGCCCGCATCTTGGCAACTGGGAAGTGCTGGTGTTTGGCTGGGCGACCTACGACGCTCCGATGAGCTATCTGGCGCGTCCGCTGGACAATGCGATGGTTGAGAAGCTCACCGTGGACTTGCGGACGAAGTTCGGCAACCGCCCGATCGACAAAACGAATTCCATGATGGCGGCAGCACGGGTATTGCGGGCCGAAGGACTGCTTGGGATCCTGGCTGATGTAAACGCGCATCCCAAAGAAGGCGTCTTTGTTTCTTTTTTTGGCATACTCGCATGCACATCGGGTGGCCCAGCTTTGCTCGCCATCCGGACGAAATCAGCGATCCTACCGATGTGTGCGGCGTGGGACGACGAGGCAGGAAGCTACATCGGCGTGCACGGCCCGATGATCTTTCCGGCAGCAACAGGCGACAGACGAGCGGATGTCTTGACGACGACCGCGGCGTTCACTGCGGAGGTTGAAAAATTGATCAGGCGATTTCCCGACCAGTGGCTGTGGATGCACAAACGCTGGAAAACCAGGCCGCCTGGCGAGCCGCCCATCTATTGATATGAAATTGCGCGATTTGTTGGGTATAGTGTCTCCACGGCTCAGGGCTCCTTCGGTCTGCGAGTCGTGCGGCGACGAGTTTGCTTGTGGGTTCGCCGTTACCGGATGCTGGTGCACCGAGATAGAACTCACTCAAGGGACACGAGAAGAACTACGATCAAAATTTAAGAAGTGCCTGTGCCGAAAATGCCTTGAGGAGCTTTCGGCAACCCAGTAAGTAGTAATTAGGTGAAAGAAATGAAGGTCAATATTTTGATATTCGCGCTGTTGGCATTGTGTACTGTCACGGCAGGTGCCCAAAGCAACGACGCGGCCACGCTGAGGAAAATGCTTGACGAGTTCCTGGCCGGAGCCGGGCGGAACGATGCAGCGGTTCACGACCGCTTTTGGGCCGACGATCTTATATACACGCGCGGCACCGGCCAGCGTGTCGGCAAGCCGGATATTATGACAAGCGTTAGGTCGGCCCCGGCGGCGAAGCCCGGCGATCCGGTTACGGTTTATACCGCAGAGGACGTGCGCATCCAGCTCTACGGGAACGCGGCGGTTGTGGCGTTTCGCCTGGTGGGGACGACGAACAACGCGGGGAAAGTGACCGTCGCACGGTTTTTTAACACGGGTGTTTTTGTAAAGCGAAAGGGCGAATGGCGGGTAGTGGCCTGGCAGGCGACGCGGATCCCCGAAAACGCGGACGCGGCACGCTAGAAAAGTAGATTCCCGCGTAGGCGGGAACCCTTATATGCTTCATTTCTTGAAGGCAGGCGAGCGGTTTGACTTGAGAAAGAAGCGATTTATTAGAACCGCGAGATAAACCCCGGTTTATGTGAAACGTGATCGGTGGGAACTGCTGATCTAAGCTATCACTTATTCTGAACGAGATTAGTTGCATTTAGAATTGTGTCCGGAGGCAACGATGAAGATAAAGGTTATCCTTGCGAACCTGCTTACCGCAGCAATATTTTCGGCCTGCTCCCAGCCGGCAGCGACGTTTCCCGAAGGCCAGTGGATCGATCTTTCACACGATTTTTCTGACGAAACGCTTTATTGGGTAACGGCCGAACCGTTCAAGCGGACGACGGTTGCCGAGGGCGTCACCGACAAGGGGTTTTATTATTCTGCGTACAATTTTTCCGGAGCCGAGCACGGCGGCACGCATATCGATGCGCCGATACATTTTGCCGAAGGCAAGAGGACGGTGGACCAGTTCGAGATCGGCGACCTGTTCGCACCCGGGGTGAAGCTGGATGTTTCACCGAAGGCGGCCGCCGACCGCGATTACCTGATAACAATTGACGACATCAAGGCATGGGAGACTGCGAACGGCAAGATCCCTGAATGGAGTATCATTCTTTTCCAGACCGGCTTTGGAAAGCACTGGCCGGACGCAAAGCTTTATCTCGGTACCGACCAAAAAGGGTCGGACGCTGTGAAAGACCTCCATTTTCCGGGGCTCCATCCGGACGCCGCGAAGTGGCTGGTCGAGAACCGGAAGTTCAAGGCCGTCGGTATCGATACGGCCAGCATCGACCGGGGGCAGTCGACGGACTTTCGGGCGCATGTAAACTTGATGACGAACAACATCCCGGCTTTTGAGAACGTCGCAAATCTCGACAAACTCCCCGCCAAAGGATTTCACGTCGTCGCCCTTCCAATGAAGATAAGAGGCGGCTCAGGCGGCCCGGTCCGGATCGCCGTACTTATTCAAAATTGAGCGAAATGGGCAGGGATCTTACAGCCGAGGTCTTGACCGAGGCCCTAAACTTTTACCATATGGAAAACACTTCAATACAAATTGAAAGAGCGAAGGAGTTTTCGGCGCTTCATCAACAGGGCGACCCGGTAATTATTTTCAATGTTTGGGATGCCGGGACGGCGAAGGTCGCGGCGGAGATCGGCGTAAAGGCCGTAGCAACGGGCAGCTATGCGGTTGCCCTAGCGAACGGATTTGACGACGGCGAGAAAATTCCGCTCGAACTCGTGCTGGCCAATCTGAAACGAATTGTGGGTGCAGTCGATCTGCCGGTGTCGCTCGATTTCGAAGGCGGATACGCCCGCGAACAAGACACGCTTGCCGAGAACATCAAATTGGTCGTCGAAGCAGGAGCGGTCGGCATCAATTTTGAGGACCGCATTGTCGCCGGCGACGGGATCTATTGCGTCGAGGAGCAGGTCGCCCGTATTGCGGCGGTCCGAAGGGCAGCGGATGAACTCTCGATCCCGCTTTTCATAAATGCACGCACGGATATTTTCCTTTCTCGCGACACATCCAAACACACCGAAGAGCATTTGCAGGGAGCGTTCGAACGGGCACACGCTTACGCCGAAGCAGGGGCAAGCGGATTCTTTGCACCCGCACTGATCAACGCCGATTTCATCGAGCGTCTCTGCACCGAATCAACCATCCCCGTCAACATACTCGTCTGGCCAGGTGTGCCGACGTCGAAGCAACTCGCTGACCTGGGCGTTGCACGAATAAGCTACGGCGGTGGTTCCTATCGAATATCGATGGATGCCTTTAAGGAAACAGGCAAGATTGCCCTCGCCAAGACCTCGGGTCTACAGGATATTTCGGGAACAAATTCCTGATTTATATCGTGAATGGGTTAAAATTAGCCAGCGAGGTGAAATATGAACTTCCAGTTGCGTATCGCGACATTGATATTTTTCTTTCTTGTTACTTTCGCAGTCGGCGGCGTGGCCCAGACATCTCATGGTAGCTCGGTTTCCGGCACCGTCATCGACGAGAGGGGAGAGAGGGCGGCCGGTGTCCTTGTGTGTGCGTATGGGCGGAATTCCATGCGCAATACTTGTGTAGTTTCCAGGCCCGACGGCACATTCGATTTTAACTCGGACAGTAGGGGATCGTCCTTTCTTGTACCCGAAAAAAGGAGGGCAGATCACATCTCACCTTGGCTGCCGTTTTTTCGCGATCCCTCGGTTGGCCTTACAGAGGTCAATTTTGGCGTGGGGGAGTCTAACTCGGACGTTATTGTCCGTCTTCCGCCCAAGAACGGCTTTTTGACCGGCAAAGTCGTGGACGGCCCGACCGGATTGCCGGTTGACAACGCACGCTTTCAACTTTGCCATGTCGCGAATCCAAGAATTTGCCACTCAACAGACGCAAAAAGTGCAGATGGAAATTTCCGGATGCCTGCTCCCCATGTTTCCTTTTTCGCCAAGGTTACAGCGAAGGGTTATGAAATCTGGTCGAGCAGCGAAGGTGGAGCCTCGATGATGGTAAGGTCAGGTGATGTTCTCGACCGAACCATCGTTCTCAGAAGAAAGCCCGAGTTCATGGGGCGTGCGATGCACGAGTCAGAAAAACGAGAAGGGGTCCATCTGCCCGCTCCCGATCAGATCGCTCCCGCGGATGAAGCAAAGATCGATATCTTTCCGCGATCTACGAGACTGGAGTGGAATTCGGTTGCGGAAGCCGCGAGCTATTTTGTCGAGGTGGATATTTGTTATGGAGGCGAGCCGGCAGGTAAAGGATGCGTCAACCCGCAAACGTGGCGAGTCGGATCGGTTCCGGCGACACCCGACACGTCCGTTTATTCATTCGACTTTAACTTTGTCGGGGCTCAGCCGGGACGTTGGCGAGTGGTCGCGCTGGATTCCAAGGGGATAGAGGGCTTCAAAAGCCCCTGGAGCATCATTTTCTACACGAGGTAGATCAAAGGTTTCCGCGCTTCCGAGCTTGCGACTGAACAGCGGTAATGGCTACGGCGTCAATGATGTCTTCGGCCTTGCAGCCGCGGGAGAGGTCGTTGCAGGGGTGGTCGAGGCCCTGGAGGATAGGGCCGATCGCCGTGCCGCCCGTGAGGCGTTCGGTCAGTTTGTAGGCGATGTTGCCGGCGTTGAGGTCGGGAAAGATCAGGACGTTGGCACGGCCGGCAATATCAGATCCGGGGGCTTTTGATTCGGCAACGCCGGGTACTATCGCCGCGTCCGCCTGCAACTCGCCATCAATCTTCAAGTCGGGCATACGGGCCCGGACCGTCTTTACCGCTTCGACGACCTTATCGATCAATTTGTGTTTCGCGCTTCCTTTTGTGGAGAACGAGAGCATCGCGACGCGCGGTTCGGCTGCAAGGAGCGCGCGGCAAGAATCGGCGGATGCGATGGCGATCTCGGCAAGTTCGCCCGCGTCCGGGTCGATCACGACACCGCAATCCGCATAGATCATCGCGCCTTTCTCGCCTATTTTCTTGTCGGGCACTACCATCAGGAAAAATGACGACACGATCCTGAAGCCTGTGCGGACGCCGATGCAGCGAATGGCCGCGGCGACGGTGTGGGCGGTCGTGTTTGTCGCGCCTGCGACCGAACCGTCGGCCTTGCCCTCGCGAACCAGCAGGTTTCCGTAATAAAGCGAATCTTTCACGGCCTGCTCCGCTTCTTCGAGCGTGGTGCCTTTTGCACGGCGAAGGCTGTAATAAAGGGTTGCGATCCGGCCAAAGTCGTCCGTCTTTCGATGGTCGATGATCGAAATGCCGTTCAGGTTCGCACCGGCCTCAGCCGCCGCCTCCCGGACCTTTTCCTCGTTTCCAACTATAGTGATCCGCGCGATCTTGTCGCGAGCGCATGCCTCGGCGGCCTGAACGGTCCGCGGGTCCTCGCCCTCGGGCAGGATGATGTGCTGCGGGTCGGCCGCCGCTCGTTCGCGGATCTGTTTGAGGATCATAAGCATAGAGTCCCGGCTCGAGCCGGCGTTCTGTCGCCGAAGGCCTGCTGAAGCAGGGACTCCGAACAGAATTTAACATACAACGCTGCGCCGCGAAACTTGCACAAAGGTCAGGTTGTTCTTAGACTTGAATCAAACGAATGAAGAACGAAGAAATTGACCGAACCAGCAGCGTCAAGGAAAAGCGACCTCGCAGAGCAAAGCGTGGGGCGAAGGGCCGAATGCGGAACTTTTTGATGTTCCTGCCGAACATGGTCGTTCTTTTGGGCAGGCTGCTTAAGGATGCACGGGTGCCTTCGGCTGAGAAGGCGCTTTTTCTCGCCGCCATCGTTTACGTTATTTCCCCGATCGACCTCATTCCGGACTTTTTCCCCTTCATCGGACAGGTCGATGATATCTACGTTGTTGCGCTGACCCTGCTTCGCCTGATCAACCGGTCGGATCCGACGGTCGTCCGCCAGCACTGGTCGGGCGGCGGTGACATCGTCGCGCTTGCCGACTCCGTTGCGGGCATCGCCCCGATGCTTCTCCCAAAGCGAGTTTCGCGTGTGCTTTCGTCAAAGGTCGAATTGGGCTCGGCAGCCGGCGTGTTGAAGGGCATCAAGAAAAATCGCGAACCGCTGCTCGTCGAGGTTCCCCAACCGGAGAAGATCGAGGTGGACACAAGTTCGAAAATGACGAACTGACCCGAACCGACGCGGGTTTTTGGATTTCTCTCCCGTTTGCTTATTTAGTTAGCCAAGTTCGTTTTTTATCGATTTTGACTAACCGTAAGGTCTATGCCGGGGTTGTCGTGTTCTTATCCTGCGACAACGGGGCGCTGAATTTATGTTCGAACGATATACTGAAAGGTCTCGCAGAGTTATTTTTTTCGCCCGTTACGAGGCACTTCAGTACGGTTCAACGGTCATCGCCCCTGAGCATATCCTGCTCGGCCTGATGCGCGAGGACAAAACGCTCGCACCGCGCTATTTTCCCGGCCGCCGGGGTGTAACCGTCGATTCGATACGAAAAGAAGTCGAAAGCCGCATCGTCCTTCGCGACCGCATTCCTCAGTCCGCGGAACTTCACCTAGCGCCGGAAACCAAACGGATCCTGTTCTACGCAAGCGAAGAAAGCCGTCAACTAAAGAGTCGGAATATCGGCCCCGAGCACCTCTTGCTCGGCATGGCCCGCGAAGAGCGATCGGTCGCTGCGGAAATACTCTTTCAGCTCGGCTTTCGTATTCACGAAGTAAGGGACGAGCTTGGACGCCAGCACGGATTGGCCCTTCCGCAGCAGGCGCCGGCTGAGGCTTCGCGTACGCCAAACCTGATCGAATTTACCCGTGACCTTACCGACGATGCTGCGGCCGGAAAGCTCGATCCGCTGATCGGGCGCGCGGCCGAGATCGAGCGGCTGATAGAGATTCTCTGCCGGAGGACGAAGAACAATCCGGTGCTTATCGGCGAGTCCGGAGTTGGGAAAACCGCGATCATCGAGGGGCTCGCACAAAAGATCGTGGACCGCTCGGTGCCATCGTTCCTCGAGAATAAGCGCATTCTCTCGCTCGATCTTTCGCTGATCGTGGCCGGAACAAAATATCGCGGACAATTTGAGGAGCGGTTGAAAAAGATAATGGTCGAGCTGCGGGAGAACGAAGAGTTCATCGTTTTCATCGACGAGCTTCATACGCTGGTCGGTGCCGGTTCGGCCGAGGGAACGCTCGATGCTGCGAACATACTAAAGCCTGCGTTATCTAGGGGCGAGGTGCAGGTGATCGGTGCGACAACGCCCGGCGAATACCGCAAGACCATCGAGAAGGACAGGGCGCTGGAACGGCGTTTCCAGCCGGTCAAGGTGCAGCCGCCTAATGAAGAAGAGGCCCTGATGATAATTCGCGGGATCGTCGAGCGCTATGAGGCGTTCCACCAGATCCGCTATACCAAAGAGGCGTTGGAAGCAGCCGTTTCGCAGGCTAATCGCTACATTCCCGACCGGTTCCTGCCGGACAAGGCGATCGACGTGCTGGACGAGGCCGGAGCGCGTGCGAAGCTTCGATACCAGAACGAGAATTCGGGCGAGCCGTCGTGGAAAGAGACAGTCGCGCAGTGGAAACGTGCCTCGGCGAACGAAGACCAGATAATCTCTTACGAATTGAAATCGCTTGAGAGTTCGTTTTTCGCCGTTGAGGTCACGAAGGACGATGTTGACGAAGTGATCGCCCGGTGGACAGGTGTGCCGGTGTCGTCGATCAGGCAGGAAGAGGCGGCAAAGCTGCTGAACATCGAATCCGAGCTTCACAAACGCATCATCTCCCAACGCTCTGCCATCTCGGCTCTGGCTCGGGCGATCCGCCGTTCGCGTGCCGGATTGAAGAATCCCGGACGGCCCGTCGGCTCGTTTCTCTTCCTCGGCCCGACCGGCGTCGGCAAGACCGAGGTCGCAAGAACACTTGCGGAGTATCTCTTTGGCAGCGACCGGACCATTATCCGCTTCGATATGAGCGAGTTTATGGAGAAGCACGCCGTTGCAAAATTCATCGGGTCGCCTCCGGGATATGTCGGCTTTGAAGAAGGCGGACAATTGACCGAGAAGCTGCGGAGGTCGCCATACTCGGTCGTGCTTTTTGACGAGATCGAGAAGGCACATCCCGATCTGTTCAATGTGCTGCTCCAGGTCTTTGAAGATGGCGTGCTGACCGATGCACAGGGCAATTCCGTTGATTGCCGAAATTCGATCTTTATAATGACATCGAACATCGGAGCAAAGTTTATCCAGACGCGAACGACGGTTGGCTTCCAGGGAAATGCCGACGCTTCGCGGGAGCGGATGGAGGAACAGGTTCTCTCGCAGGTGAAGCAGACGTTCGCCCCCGAATTTCTCAACCGGCTCGACGAGATCATAATCTTCGACGAATTGAACGATGACGATCTTTCACAGATCATCGATCTGCAGGTCGGAAAGCTCAACGACATTCTTGCCGCTCGCTCGATGGCCGTTCTACTCAACGACGAGGCCCGCGGATGGCTTATCGAGAAGACCCTTTCCGAACGCAATTACGGCGCCCGCCCGCTGAAGCGTGCTCTTCAGAAATACGTGGAAGACGAACTTTCCGAAGCCCTGATCCAGGGGCACGTGCAGGAAGAGTGTACGATCGAGATCTACCTCAAGGACGACCGGCTCGCCTTCCGAACCCTGATCTCAGACGAACTTCAAAAGGCGTTCACGGGAAATTAGGCCGAGGGCTTTTCAGCGAACACTCCCGTCACACCCATATTCGGGCGCATAATGCAGTGTGGAGGGGTGTGGGAGAAATTCTACAAAACATTTCACAGGGCCCCAAATTTTGGGCAAAAAAGGGCCCGCAAGCATAAATGTGGCAGGAGTTGCACTGCTTGCAGGCCGCGACGGGCATCTACCTTTTGGGAGCCAGGGAGCCACGCCTCTATGCTATGGCCGTCAACTATTAAATTGCG
Organism: Pyrinomonadaceae bacterium; assembly: GCA_041750855.1. Lineage (GTDB taxonomy): Bacteria > Acidobacteriota > Blastocatellia > Pyrinomonadales > Pyrinomonadaceae > OLB17. The sequence continues at coordinate 16,645 of JBGSYT010000006.1, forward strand.
CCTTTGCCAAAGCGAACACCTTCACTGAAAATCCATCCTGTCTTTGTCGTTGACAGAGAATCTCTATTTCACGTGATCGGGCGATCACCAATTTTTCGCCTTCACTTATTAATCGCGTCGATTGAGCCCAAACCGGCTCAAAAAAGTTTTGAAAAATTTCCTACGGGTTTCTGTCTCAAATCACTAGTGTCGAAAAATAACACTGATGGTTGGCATTTGATCGCCTGATAGTGCTGGGCGATGGACGTGCCAGCCTCACCCCATCTTAAAAACGATTGACACGCATCGTGGACTTGGCTATGCTCGTCGTAATCGACGTTCCAATCCGAACGGCCCAACGCCCGTAACTGCTTGATATGATTTCTCCTTCGGTTGAGCCTAAGCCCATCAACGACCTTCTTGCACAATGGAGTCGTGGTGATAAAACTGCCCTGAACGACCTGCTGCCGTTCGTGTACGAGCATATGAAGAAGCAGGCTCGGCGGCACCTCAGAAACGAACGGGCGAACCACACTCTTCAAACCACCGCCATCGTCCACGAGGCATACCTGAAGCTGGCGGAGCAACGGCAGGTCGATTGGGCCGATCGTGCACATTTTTTTTGGATTGCCTCAGAAGTGATGCGACGCGTGCTTGTCGATCATGCGCGAGGGCGAAAACGGTTGAAGCGGGGCGACGGCCTTGAGGCGGCAACACTTACGTCCGCCATCGCGGCTTCGTCCGGCCCGGCGTTCGACCTACTTGAGCTCGACGAGGTGCTGACAAAATTAGCGGCGAAAGACCCGCAGCAGGCCAAGGTTGTCGAGCTGCGCTATTTTGCGGGATGCAGTATCGGTGAAACGGCGGAAACGCTCGGGATCTCGGAAGCGACCGTCAAACGAGACTGGGCCGCCGCGAAGGCCTGGTTAATGCATCAGTTGAGGCCGGGAGGTTGATCTATGCCTGATGCCGACTGGGAATCAGTCAAGAACATTTTCTATGAGGCGGTTAACCTGCCCGAGGTCGAACGGCCTTCGTACCTCGACGGGACCTGTGAGGGCAGGCCCGATCTTCGGAGCGAGGTCGAGATCCTGCTAGGGTCGTACGAAAGCGAATTCCTGGAAAAGCCCGCGATCGTCTCAATGGCGGGGGCGATCGTCCCCGAATCGCAGCTTCTCGCTGCAGGCCAGCGTATCGATCATTATGTGATAACTCGGCTCCTCGGCCGCGGAGGCATGGGCGAGGTTTATCTTGCCACCGACGAAACGCTGGACCGGCCCGTCGCGATAAAACTGCTTCATGACCAAATTGGTTGGATCGAGAACGCGTCGCGCAGGTTGCTGAGAGAGGCGCGCTCTGCGGCCCGCCTCGACCATCCGAACATTTGCTCGGTCTATGATGTCGGCGAGCACGAAGGGCGGCCGTTCATCGTTATGCAGTTTGTCGAGGGACAAACCCTTGACGAGCGCCTCAAAGAACGGCCTTTATCCATCGAGGAATGTTTTTCCTACATTAAACAGATCGGTTCGGCGCTCGGTGCGGCACATTCGCGGGATGTGATACACCGCGACATCAAGCCGTCCAACGTTATCCTCGCAGGCAATAGCAAACATGTTCGGGTCGTCGATTTCAGCCTTGCAAAACGGGCGCTCGACACCGGCGGGCTTGAGACCGAACTAAGCATGCCGGGGATCGTCGCCGGCACGACGGCGTATATGTCGCCGGAACAGGTGCGGGGCGGCGAGCTCGATGCCCGGACCGACATCTGGAGCCTGGGCGTGGTGTTTTATCAGATGCTCACGGGCGTGCTTCCATTCAAGGGAGATTCGCGGGCGGATCTGATGGCGGCGATCCTGAACGAAGATGTCCGGCCGCCGTCATCTTACTTCGAAGAAGCATGGCCCGAACTGGACGCTTTCGTTGCCGGACTGCTTACCAAGGACCGGACCCAAAGGTTTCGGAGCATAACCGAATTCGAACAGGTGCTCGGCCGACTGGAGAGATCCCTTGGGAAGGACGGACTCCCACGGATCTCGCGGCGGGACGGCCCGACCCACATTACCAACAGCAGCGACGCAAAACGGACGGCCTCAATGTTTGGCGCGTCTTCAGCCGATGCCGATCGGCAAGGCATTGTCACCGCCGGATGGGGCGGCAAGAGTGCCAGGAGTTTGAGCCGACGACGTCCATGGCTGGCTTTTGCCGCCGGCGTGCTCTCCATGGCAGCTGCGGGAGCAGGCCTTACATACTGGCAGTTCGCTTCGGAAAATGGTTTGGTCGATTCGTTCTTGGCCGCGAATGCCGGCAACCTGCGCATTGCAACAATCTATGGGTTGAAAAGGCAGATCGGCGGAGCTCTGACCTCCCTCAGTTTTTCGCCCGACGGCAGGCTGCTGTTGTTCGCACTGAGCGCTGAGGGAAAGAGCACAATCTATATTAAACAACCGACAGGCGGCGGGCCGATGCGAGTGACCGACGGGAAATTCACCGATCAGAATCCCGTATGGTCGCCGGACGGCCAGCGGATAGGGTTCATCTCGAACCGCGACGGCAAAACTGGCCTTTGGACCGTTTCATATCTCGGCGGGGCACCGACCCTGCTGCACACTCTTGACGGGCTGGAAAGCAGTTATCAGCTAAAAAAATGGCGCGCGGACGGGAAGGGGATCTTTTTCAGATCCGGAAGTGAGATCAAAGAAATAATCATAGAAACGGGTGAGACAAGGGCGGTGGACCTGGCAGGTGTCGGCGGTGACATCTCAGGTGATTTTTCGATCTCGGCCGACGATTCAAAAGTTCTGGCTGTGTCGGTGGAAAACGACCGGGAGCAGATCTGGTTAAAATCATTGGTTACGGGCGAAGCTAAACGCATTTCCGAGACCGAGCACCACAGCTGGTCGCCGACCTGGTTTCCCGACGGGCGAAATTTTGCCTATTGCTCCGACCAGAATGGGATCTTTCAAATCTACATCCGCAATCTGGAGGGTTCGTCGAGACAATTAACCTTCAGCAATTTCAATTCGACCGGCCCGGCCATCGCGCCCGACGGCAAGCGTATCGCTTTTACGACCTATACGGACGAGGCGAATATCTATTATTACGATATCGCGGCTAAAACCGAGACCGTGTTCACCTCAAATGTGAACATGCAGCTTTTCCCGTCCATTTCGCCGGATGGCAGCCGAATTGCCTATCAGATAACTGACGATGGAGCAAAGTTGTTTGCCAGCCAGCTTCGCGTTTCGCCGACCGATCCGGAAAGCGGACTGCCGCCGGTCTCGCTGAACGAGACGGGCTGCTGTATGAAATGGTCGCCGAATGGTGAACACGTTGCATATGTGAAATCGTTCGGGACGGACCACCACATCTGGCGCTTTGGTATAAACGATCAACGTGAGATCCGGTTGACGAGGGAAGGTATCAGTATGCCAGGCCACTCGATCGCACCGTACGATCTTTCGGCTTCGATGTTTGAGTGGTCGCCGGACGGTACACGGATCGTATTTACAGCAAGGCGGGAGTTGAATCATAACGTCTGGTATGCATTTACAGACGGATCGGGCGAGCGGCCGCTGACCGAATTTCGCGAGGGCGAAAGCAAAGCCTTTTCGCCTATGTGGTCGCCCGACGGAACTACGGTCGCATTCGTCGAGGCGATCAGCCCGGGGCCGGCGACCCTTTCCAAACAAAATAGAATTGTCTTTCTCGAGGAAGGCAGCTCCGTTCGAGGGGCCGAATTCAATTCACAGATTCGTTTGCTTGGTTGGCGAAACGATGCGGCCGGTGTCTTCGTTGCGGAAATGGGAAGCGGCCTTTGGGAAATCTACTTTGTTCCGGCCACAGAGTCTGGCAAAAAGGAAAAAGTGGTCACGTTGCCGGGTGCCCAGCAAAACGGTATCAGGATATCGCCCGACCAGAAATGGATCGCTTACACCGAACGAAGAGCGAACATCGACAATGTTTTCGTTGTGCCCGTCCGCGGCGGCCGGGCGACGCGGGTCACCGGAAACGACGACTCGACCCTTTTCTTTTCAGGCTTGACCTGGACACCCGATTCAAAAAGGTTGCTTTACAGCAAACAAACCGGCGGAATGCAGATTTCGCTGATCTCGGAAAACTAGATAGGAGACTTTTTATATGAACGATCCGAATAGTGAAATGAACCCACCCGAAGATAAAGCCGCTGGCGATGCGACTGCGAACGAAGCACCAGTACAATGCCCTCCCGGCACAATCTGGGATCCAGGCTCAAAACAGTGCATTCCCATAAGGGTCGATTCCGAGCATGAGCCGTGTCCAGAAGGGACGCATTGGGACCCGGCCAGCCAACAGTGCGTGCCAGACGAGTAGGTTGAAGGGGTCGTGGATACGATAAGTGCGACGGGCGATCGTCCCGTTTCGTGCGAAGCTAGAGTAGGGCATTTGCTTCGAGTTTCGTATTGTTTTCCCAAATATATAGTGAGCAGCCTCAGAAGGCTTTCGTTGGTGCCCGGCGGATGAAGATTCGCTGAGCACCCCGGCGGAGCTTTTCTTTTTTCCATTATTTACCTGTATAATTCGGAAGTTTGTGGAACGGGCTCGGAAAGGGCAACCTCATGATGGTTCACTGAATCATAGGTTGAGTAATTTTCCGACGCAGAAAAACCGCCTTGTTTCCCCCGAGTTTGGTTGGTGTAATTGATAGATTTAACGGTAGTTAGGGAATTTTGGGCCCTAAATGCCGCGATCTCAGGGAATAACGCATTTATGTTCAAATTTCGCGCATTCGGGCTTGCACTCTTGGCCATAGCTTTTTTGGCCGGTGCGGGGCAGGCGAGAGTTTCCGCCAATGCGAACGAACTTTCATCTTTTGTTCAGCAACAGATCGTAGAGACCGTTGATATCCAGGGCAACCGCCGGCTCCGCGACGATGACCTTCTTTATTACGTAAGGACCCGTCCGGGAGATGTTTTCGACCCGGCGGCTTTGGAACGAGACCTCAGAGAATTGCTTTCGCTGAACTGGTTCGACAAGACCGCAACGCGTGTGATCACGACAGACGGGATCCGCGGCGGCGTAAACGTGATCTTTGAGGTTCGCGAATGGCCGATAATCCGTGACCTGCAGTTTACAGGGACGAAGGCGATAACCGAATCAGAGATCCTTAAGGCATTTCGTGAGCAGCGTGCCGGAATTTCCAAGGAGTCAATTTACGATCCTGTTAAGGCGAGGGTGGCAACGCGCATCCTTCGCGAGATGCTTGCGACAAAGGGCTTTCCCAATGCGACGGTTACGGTAAAGGATGAAGAGGTGTCGGCGACATCGATCGCTTTGACCTTCGAAGTCGAGCAGGGGAACCGCTCCCGCATCATCGAGATCGCTTTTGAAGGCAACGAGAAATTCAAGGACAGTGAACTTCGCGGGGCCATGGAATATGTGCGGGAAACCGGCCTTATTGCGCGATTCAAGGGGCAGGACATTCTCAATCTCCGGGCACTCGAAGCAGACCTCCAGAGAAACGTCCGATCTTATATGTGGTCCAAAGGCCACTTTCAGGCGCGCATCGGCGACCCGGAGATCGTGGGTCTCGGGGTGAAACGGACCGGTATAACGCCATTTATCGTTCTGCCTATTCCGCTTCTTTCATCAAAGGACGACACCCTAAGGATAGTGGTCCCGGTCACGGAAGGGCCGGTGTATCGTGTCGGCGAGCTGAAGGTCGAGGGCAACTCGATCTTTTCGGAACAGCAGATCCTGTCCTACGTCGGCCTAAAGAAAGGTGAGATAGCCGATGGAAAACGACTCCAGAAAGCGGTCTATGAAGACCTGGACACCATTTACGGAATGCAGGGTTTTGTGAATTACACGGCCGAGTTCGAGCCGGAGTTTAAGGACAGCCCGAGCAACCCGAACGAGGGAATCGTGGATATCACGATCAGGATCGATGAAGGCAAGCAGTTCTCGCTGCGTAGGCTAGAGTTTGTCGGGAACACTTTCACGCGGGACCGCGTGATGCGAAGGGAATTTTTGCTGAACGAGGGCGATATTTACAATTCTCGATTTCTTGAGATCTCGGTCGCGCGGTTGAATCAAACACAATATTTCGACCCGATCGACAAAGAGCAGGACGTAGAGACCCGAACGGATGAGGAGCAGGGTGACGTTGACCTGCTGGTTCGCGTCAAGGAGCGGGGCCGGCAACAGATATCGTTCAACGGCGGCGTTTCAGGCATCGGAGGAAACTTTTTCGGGCTGGAATATTCGACGAATAACCTTGCCGGACGCGGGGAGATCCTTTCATTTTCGATGGGTGCAGGAAATCGCCAGCAAAGCCTTCAGTTCACCTATCAGGAACCATATTTTCGAGACAGGCCCATTTCGGTCGGCTTTTCTTTGTTTGCATCGCGCTACAAGTTTTTTGGTGAAGGAACATTTCTGACGCAAAACCAGGATGTTTTGAGCGACCTTTTCAACCCGTTGGGCCAGATACTTACTGACGAAAGCAACCTGTTTACACAGAATACTTACGGCGGTACGCTTTTCGTTACCGCTCCGCTTTCCGAGCTTGCGTTTCGGAAGCGGCAATTCACGCAGTTTTCGCGAGTCGGGCTGACCTATCAATTCACGTCAACTTCGATACAGGACCCGCCGGTCAATCAGTCGGCCGATCCTTCTCAGCGAATTCCCGTCATTTACGAACAGCCGAACATAATCACCAGCCGCATCACGGGATCGTTCGTTTACGATACGCGGCAGCCTGCCGCAAACGGAATCGACACACTTCGTGGAAGCCAGTTTGCCGCCTCCTTCGCCCTTGCCGGACTCGGCGGCGACGTCCGCGCTTATCAGCCGAACGTGACCTATTCCAGGTTCACACCCGTTCGGCGTCGTTCATCAAAGAACCCGGAAGTGTTCGCTTTCCGGATACAGGCCGGTACAATCGGCTCGTTTGCCCTGACCGATACGGTCAGAAACGCGAACTCGATCGCCTTTGTGGGAGGCGTGCCTGCCTACGAACGATATTTTCTCGGAAGCGAGAACGATATTCGCGGATATAACACACGCAGCATCGGCCCGATCTCGCCTTTTGACACATATGTGACCAGCAGAAACGTTTCCGTCACGGCCAACTCGTTCGGCACGCCCGTTCCTCAGAATGGATTTGAGAACCCGCAGATACCGATCGAGCTGGCGGGCATCGGGCTGTTGACCGGTCCGGACGGCGCGAATCCGGCCTTATTTTCGCGAAACTATCGATTCATCGGCGGGGACACACAAATACTAGGCAATTTCGAATATCGTATCCCGCTCTTTGGGCCGGCAACGATGGCGGTCTTTGCGGATATCGGTAGCGTTTTTAACCTTAGAAAGACGGGCACCCAGAGGATCAATACAGAATTTCTGCCAGACGAGCAACTGCTTGGGGCTGGCCGTTTGACCGCACTTTCCTTGATCAATACGCCCACACTTGAGAGCAGTTTTGGGAGCATTCTCTATTATCGCGGCCGCGTGATGACGAAGACGGATTTTATAAACGAGTTCTGCCGAGGCAACCGATTCGGTTGTCCGACCTCGCTTTCGCCCGAGGTACAGCAGCTTTTCCTGCGGGGAGAGGTTCAGCAAAATTCGCTTCTTCGGGTGGACGACGCGGCATTTGGCAAGCTTGGCGATTTTAAGTCGAGCATAGGCGTAGAGTTCCGCGTACAGGTACCGGTGGTGAATGTGCCGTTTCGCCTTATTTATTACTACAATCCGAACGCCAAGCTCGGCATTACCGAAGATCTTCCCGGTATCTTCCTTCCCGGCAAAAGGAATGGGTTCAGGTTCACGGTTGGCAGGACCTTCTAGGTGGAAAATTGCCCGAAATGGGTGATCGATGCGAAAGTTCGCTTGAAGTGATCTTACAGGCTTTCGCAGTGCAAGGTGCGAAGTTTGCGGGCATCGTGATGCGGCTTCCGCCCGAACAGTCCCTGTAAAACAGCTACTTGCGGAGAGTGAGGAAATTGACATTGACGACCTGATAACATAATATTCTCGTCTTTCAAGGTTGTTTTGTTATCCTCAGGCAACAGTTTTAGGGAAAATTGTTTCAAATAGATTGTTCCGCATTAACGAAATCATTTTTCAAGGCATGATCGAGGAGTTAGATTTACAATGAAGAGATTGAGTTTTTTAGTCATTTGCTTAACGCTGGCAGCATCGAGTGTTCTCGGCCAGGGAGCGACGACCGCAAATCCGGCACCGGCTGGGAACGGCAAGATCGGCTTAGTAAACCTGAATATGTTCGCCGACGAAAAAGGTGGCATTGCCAGGTTCAAGACCGCGTTGGCGGCTTTTAACAACGAAATAAAGCCCTCTGTTGACGAGTTGACTGCGATGGAGACCCGCCGCCAGAACCTTGGCAAAGAGATCCAGACGATGCAGCAACAGTTGGCGGCCGCTGGAACGGGGACAACCGTTCCGATCAACCGAAGCAACTACGATGCGAAGGTCATCGAGTTTCAGAAGCTCGAGACCGATATGAAGCGAAAGGATGAGGACCTGAAAGCCCTCCAGGAGCGGCGCTATCCGGTGGTGGTCGGCCCCGTGTTCTCGGATATTCTCCGGGCAATGAATGAATATGCCAAGCAGAAAGGCTACGCCGTGATTCTGGACGGTGCACGGCTTGAGCAGGCTGAGATTCTTCTTGGTTTCGACGACAAGTACGACATTACGCGGGACTTTATCGTATTTTACAATGCACGGCCCCCCGGAACCGCAACCAACGCGCCGCGATAGTCGGTCAATTCAGTAAGTTTCAAAGTCAGCGGCCGGTTGAGGTTTTGCCTCTGCTGGCTTCTGACTTTTGATTTATGCACGGCACCGAGATCATCTACGATTCGGAAGCGATCAAGCGGATACTGCCGCATCGTTTTCCCTTCCTCTTTGTTGACCGTATTATCGAACTTGAACCTCGCGTCAGGATAGTCGGCATAAAACAAGTTACAGCTAACGAGCACTTTTTCAAGGGGCATTTTCCGGGTGCGCCGGTGATGCCCGGCGTTTTGCAGATCGAGGCTCTTGCTCAGGTCGGAGCGATACTTGCGCTCCGGGACCTTGAGGACAGAGATTTGAAGATCCCCTATTTCAGCGGCATCGAGAATGCGCGTTTTCGCAAACCGGTGGTTCCCGGCGACACGCTAGTGCTTGAGGTGACGGCACTTCGCGTCGGGACGAGGGTGCAGAAGATGCGCGGCATTGCCCGCGTGAACGGCCAGGTCACCGCCGAGGCCGACATCATGAGTGTTATCGCAGACCGCCCCCCGGTGTCCTGAGCCTTTCTTATGGCCTCCGAGATCCACGAAACAGCGATTGTATCGCCTTCCGCACGTATCGGCAGCGATTGCCGGATCGGACCGTTCTGCATTGTTGGTGAAGCCGTTTCTCTCGGCAACGCTGTTGTGCTCGATTCGCATGTAGTGGTCGATGGGGACACCGCCATAGGCGACGAGACACGAGTTTTTCCGTTTGTTTCGATCGGCCTCGCACCGCAAGACCTGAAATATGCCGGCGAACCGACCTCGACCGAGATCGGCAAGCGAAATCAGATCCGCGAGTTCGTTACGATTCATCGCGGTACTTCGGGCGGCGGCGGCGTGACCCGCATCGGCAACGACAACCTGCTGATGGCGCAAGCCCACGTAGCCCACGACTGTACCATCGGAAACGAGGTGATCATGGCTAACGCGGCAACTCTCGCCGGCCATGTCGAGATCGCCGACCGTGCTAATGTCGGGGCCTATTCCGGCGTGCATCAGTTTTGCCGGGTTGGAGTTGAAGCTTTCGTCGGCGGGTATTCGGTAGTGGTCAAAGATGCCCCGCCGTTCGCGATCATTCAAGGGAATCACGCAAAATGCTATGGCCTGAACCGCGTTGGCATGAAACGCCGCGGTTATTCGCCCGAGACGATCAAGAAGTTAAGCCACGCCTTCCATCTGCTGCTTTCCGCAAAGCTTAACACCACGCAGGCGGTGGAGAGGATCCGTGAAGAGATAAGTGACTGCCGGGAGGTGGACCTCTTGGTTGAATTCATCGAGACCTCGAAACGAGGCGTCGTGAAGTGAAGGACGCGATCGGCTCGGTAGGGTAAGAACGGCGTATAGTTTTTCCTAGCATTCACTATTCCGAAATAGTTCTCTTTTCAGAATGTCGCGAGCGTAGTATCTGCTCCACTTCAGTCAACGAAACGCCTTTCGCTGCCAAAAGAACGAGGAGGTGAAACAACAGGTCGGCCACTTCGTTCTTGAAGGCCTCGTCGTTTTCATCTTTGGCAGCGATTACCGTTTCGACGGCCTCTTCGCCGACCTTCTGCGCGATACGGTTCAAACCTCCTTCGAACAACGTCGCGACGTAAGATCCCGCCGGGGCTTCATCTCGTCGCGATCGGATGATGGCCTCCAATTCGTAAAGGAAATCGATCGGAGCATTCGATTCCCCAAAGCACGTGTCGGCGCCGTTGTGGCAGACGGGTCCGCGCGGCGTGGCTTTGACGAGGAGAGTGTCATGGTCGCAATCAGCGGCGACGGAAACGAGTTCGAGGTGATTGCCGCTCGTTTCACCTTTTGTCCAAAGCCGACGTTTCGAACGCGAGAAAAATGTCACCCTGCCAGAAGACCGGGTCGCGGTCAGCGCCTCCTCATTCATAAAGCCCAGCATTAACACGCAGCCGGTTCGGGCATCCTGGACGACTGCCGGAACGAGGCCGTCCGTATATTTTGCAAAATCGATATTCATATTCTTACACCGATCCCTCGCATTTTTAGGAAGGATTTAAGCTGCGGAATTGCGATCTCGCCAAAGTGAAAGACGCTCGCGGCGAGGGCTGCGTCGGCCCGTCCGCGGCCTAAAACGGCAGCAAAATCTTCGAGCCGTCCGGCACCGCCCGAAGCGATCAACGGCACCGCTATCGAACCGGACACGCGGCGGGTCAGTTCCAGATCAAAGCCTGCTTTCGTCCCGTCGGCATCTATAGAGGTCAAGAGGATCTCGCCGGCACCTTTTTCAATTCCTTCGTTAATGAATTCGATCGCATCGAGCGCGGTCTCGACTTTTCCGCCGTGGGTAAAGACCTTCCACGACCCGTTCATACGCTTCGCATCAACCGACAAAACGATGCATTGCGAACCAAACGCATCCGCAGATTCCTTGAGAAAGGCGGGGCGAACTACCGCGGCGGTGTTGATCGACACCTTGTCGGCTCCTGCGTCGAGCAGGCGAGCGATGTCGGCAGTTGACGATATGCCGCCGCCGACCGTGAATGGAATGTCGATCACGCGAGCGAGGCGGCCGACCATTTCGATAAAGGTCTTCCTGCCTTCGCCGGTCGCGGAAATGTCGAGAAAGACAAGCTCGTCCGCGCCTTCGTTGGAGTATCGTTCTGCAAGTTCGACCGGGTCGCCCGCATCGCGAAGCCCGACAAAATTCGTACCCTTAACCGTCCGCCCGTCTTTCACATCCAGACAGGGAATGATCCTCTTAGCCAACATATCTCGCAAGCTCCTTAAGATCTATCACCCCTTCGTAAAAGGCTTTTCCGATGATGACGCCCGAGCATCCAGCGGCTTCCAGTGCATTGATATCAGCAATAGAACGCACGCCGCCGCTGGCTATCAGCCGCAGATCGCCGAGCTTTTCCTTGATCTCCCCATAGAACTCAACCGCAGGGCCCTGCATCATGCCGTCGCTGGTGACATCGGTGACGAAACAGCTTTCAAAACCGCGAGTAGTTAACTCCAAAAGCACCTCGATGACCGGCCTGCCGGTTGATTCTGTCCAGCCTTGGACGGCTGCGAAACCGTCGCGGGAATCAACGCCTAGCAGAAATCTTTCGGTCCCGAACTTGTCCGCCCAGCCGTAGAATGTGTCGGGCTCGCGAAGTATGATGCTGCCGACATTTACCATCGAGGCACCGGCCGAGAGTATGTTCTCGACATCCCGTTCAGTGCGGACGCCCCCGCCGTAATCGATCTCAAGGCCCGTAACGGCCGCAACTTCTTCAAGGACACGAAGATTGCACGGTTTGGAAGTTCTTGCACCGTCGAGGTCAACCATGTGCAGCCGACGGACCCCGGCATCGCGAAATCGAGCGGCGACCTCGGCCGGCGAGGCCGAATAGTCGGTCCGCTCATTAAAGTCCCCCTGTTTCAGCCGCACGCACTTTCCGCCGATTATGTCGATGGCCGGGATAATCTCGATCATAGTTTTAGGAAATTCTCCAATACACGCCGGCCTGCCTGGCCGGATCGCTCGGGATGAAACTGGACGCCGTAAAAGTTCGCCCGATTGATCGCGGCGCTGAACGCGACGCCATATTCTGCGTTAGCGATCGTGTCGATTCCCGGCTCAACGTAATAACCGTGGACGAAGTAAAAATATGTCCCTTCGTCAATTCCATCGAAGAGGGCTGAGCGAAGGCCGCTGACGGTGTTCCATCCGATCTGCGGCACCTTCAGGCCGTTCGAGGGAAATTTAAGGACCCGGTTAGGGATGACGCCGAGGCATTCGGTCGCACTTTCTTCCGATGATTCGCAAAGCAGCTGCATACCGAGACAGATGCCAAGAAAAGGACGGCGAACGGAACGAATGCTTTCGTCGAGGCCGTGTTCACGCAAGTACCTCATCGCCGCCGATGCTTCGCCGACGCCCGGGAAAATTACCTTGTCGGCAGAGGCGAGGACCGATCGATCATCCGAGATCATCGGCTCGACTCCAAGACGCTGCAGAGCGATGCAGACGGATGTCGCGTTGCCGGCGTTATATTTCACTATCGCGACATTCATAACACACCCTTTGTGGTCGGCAGCCTGCTGCCGTTCCGGTCGGCTGCCATTCGAAGAGCTCGGGCGAAAGCCTTAAAGATCGCTTCGATCTTGTGGTGCTCAATCGTTCCTTCCGCCTTGATATTCAAATTGCAGCGAGCATGGTCCGAGAATGATTTAAAGAAATGGAAAAACATTTCGGTGGGCATTCCACCGATCATCTCGCGTCTGAATTCCGCGTCCCAAACGATCCAGCTTCGACCGCCGAGGTCGACCACGACCTGTGCAAGGCAGTCGTCCATCGGGAGGCAAAAGCCGTAACGCCCGATGCCGCGTTTGTCGCCGAGTGCTTTATCGAAGGCCTCGCCGAGAGTTATCGCAACATCCTCGATGGTGTGGTGCTCATCGACGTCGAGGTCGCCGGCTGCCCGTATCGCAAGATCGAAGCGGCCGTGTCGTGCGACCTGTTCCAGCATATGATCGAAAAACTTGATGCCTGTATCGACGTCCGCAGTACCGATCCCGTCGAGGTTGAGTTCGACGAAGATGTCGGTCTCTGATGTCTTCCGTCTTTGCGAAACTCGTCGAGGCGGCGTCGCGACGACAGAGTAGATCTCAGCCCAAGAATCGACGATATAAGTCTCGGATTCGACAGCCCCATCGATCGGAAAATCGGGATTTCGGAGATAGATAGCTCGCGAGCCGAGGTTTTTTGCGAGTTGAACATCGGTCGGCCGGTCGCCGATCACATAAGAGTTTGCGAGGTCAAATTCGCCGGTCAGATATTTGCTGAGCATTGCCGTCCCGGGCTTCCGTGTCGGCATGTTCTCTTCCGGCAGGCTGCGGTCGATGAGCACGTCTTCGAACTCGACGCCTTCACCGGCAAGCGTATGGAGCATTAACCGATGCGGCGGCCAGAAATCACTTTCGGGAAAACTCCCGGTGCCGAGGCCGTCCTGATTCGTGACCATTACGAGAACAAAGTCGGTCTCGGCGGCGATGCGGGCGAGATTCGTTATCGCACCGGGCACAAAACTGAGCTTTTCAAGGCTGTCAATTTGGCGATCGGCGGGTTCGCGGATAATGGTCCCGTCGCGGTCGATGAACAAGATTCTTTTCATAAGTTTTTTCCAGAACGTGGGGCAACTGCCTCAGCCTCGCTATTCGAATAGAACTCGGCGATCGCACTGAGAAGCCGGGCGTTCTCGCCGGGTGTTCCGACCGTTATCCGAAGACATCCACTACAAAGTTCGAGCTTGCTGCGGTCGCGGACCACTATTCCCTTAGCGATGAGCGATTGGTAAAGCGCGTCGGCGCGCTCAAATTTCACGAGAAGAAAATTGGCATCCGATGGATGAACGAAATCGACGCCCGTGATGGCGGCAAGCCTGTCGGCCAAACGCGAACGCTCACTGACTATCGCCGCTCTCCAGCTATCGACTTCGTCTTTACACGTCAGCGCGGCCAAGGCTGCCCGCTGTGCGAGAGAGCCGACGTTGTAGGGTGGCTTTACTTTGGTCAAAAGGCCGATTACCTCTGATGAGGCAAAGGCTATCCCTAGACGTGCGCCGGCCAATCCCCACGCTTTGGATAATGTTTGCAAGACGACTAGGTTCGGCAAACGACCGATCTCGTCGATCAAAGAAGGTGTGTCGGCGAAGTCGATATATGCCTCGTCAACGATCGCCACTCCTTCGATTCCCTCGGCAATGTCGATGATCGAATCGAGCCGCATCAGATTCCCGGTCGGGTTATTCGGCGAGCAAAGGAAGACGATCTTCGTCTTCGGCGTAGCCGAGGCCAGTACTGCGTCGGGCCGGAGCTGAAAATCCGATGTCAGCGGAACGCTCACTACAGCAATGTCGTTGACCGCCGCAGATACCGTGTACATGCCGTAAGTAGGCGGGCATACGATCAGGTTGTCGCGGCCCGGCTCGCAGAAAATACGAATGAGAAGATCGATCGCCTCGTCGCTGCCATTGCCGACGAATATATTATCGGCCGAAATCTTCTTGAGCTCGGCGATCTCTTTCTTCAGCTCGGCCTGCAGCGGGTCGGGATATCGGTTGAGATCAAGGCCGGCCGGTGAACCGAACGAGTTCTCGTTTGCGTCAAGGAAGATGTCCGCCGAGGACGAGAATTCGGACCTGGCTGACGAATAGGGCCTCAGGTCACGAATCTTCGGGCGAACGAGCCTTTGTAGATCGAATCTCATCTCAGTTTTCTCCCGCGCTTTGCAGCCTGACCGAGACAGCGTATTTATGAGCTTCCAAACCCTCGGCGGCGGCCATCGTCTCGATCACCGGGCCTAATGAACGAATGCCTTTATTTGTCAGCCTCTGAAACGTCACAGACTTCATGAAACTAAGGACCGAAAGGCCGCTGTATCCGCGGGCCGCACCGTTCGTCGGCAGGGTGTGGTTTGTGCCAGCGGCATAGTCGCCCGCACTTTCGCAAGAAAAATTGCCGAGGAATACCGACCCTGCGTTGCGAACTTTTTCGGCGAGTTCATCCGTACGACGGCAGGCGAGGATCAGGTGCTCGGGTGCATATTCGTTGAGAAACTCGATGCCATCCTCGAGCGTGCTGACGATGATTGCCGATGAGTTTGCGAGGGACCGTCTGGCGAACTCGCGACGCGGGAGCACGTTCAACTGCTTTTCCAATTCCGAAAGCGTTTTCTCGACTACGTCGCCCGACGTAGAAACGAGGAGAACCTGACTGTCCGGGCCGTGCTCGGCCTGCGACAAAAGGTCGGCAGCCACGAATGCCGGAATGGCCGTATCATCCGCCAGCACGGCTACTTCCGATGGGCCGGCCGGCATGTCGATCGCAACGCCTGTACCCATGACCTGCATTTTGGCTTCGGTCACAAACTGGTTGCCCGGACCGAAGATCTTGTCCACCCTTGGTACGCTTTCAGTGCCGAACGCCATGGCGGCAACAGCCTGTGCCCCGCCTATTTTGAATGCGCGTGTTATGCCGCACGATCCTGCCGCGAAAAGGGTTGTGGCATCTATCGATCCGTCGCGGCCCGGCGGCGAACAAAGAACGATCTCGCTGCACCCGGCGAGGCGTGCAGGGATCGCCAACATCAGCACTGTTGAGAAAAGCGGGGCAGAACCTGCCGGAACGTAGATCCCGACCCGCTCGATAGGAAGCCATTTTTTCCAGCACGAAACGCCGGGCATTACCTCGACCCGATAACCCGTGCGATCTTCAGCGTCGTGAAACTTCTCGATGTTCCTGCTGGCAACTGCGATAGCATCCTTTAAATCTTGCGGGACTGAGTCATTGGCAAATTCAAACTCTTCATTAGTGACCTCGAGTCGATCCAGCTTGACGCCGTCCAATTCGCGCGTTAATTCGACGAGGGATCTGTCGCCGCCGGACTTAACGCAATTGATGATAACGCTCACATCGCCTTGTATCTGACCACGCTCGAAAACCGGCCTTTTCAACAACGCTGCACGTTGATCTGCGTTAGGGTAATTGATCACTCTCATACGATCATCTGGTCTATCGAAACGACCAGGATTCCTTCGGCACCTGCCTTTTTTAATTCATCGCAAACTTCCCAGAACTCGTGCTCGCTTATCACGGACTGAAGCGAGACCCACCCCGACTCGGCGAGCGGGACCACGGTCGGGCTTCGCATTCCGGGAAGTAACCGCGAGATTGCCGGCACCCTCTCAGCCGGGGCGTTCAAAAGGATGTACTTATTCTGTTCGGCAGCTTTGACGCTGCGGATGCGAAACAAGAGTTGTTCAAGCAGCTGCGAGGCTTCGCCGTCCAGGCCGGTGCGGGCGATAAGGACGGCCTCGGACCGCATCACAACATGAGCCTCACGCAGGCCGTTCGAAAAGAGCGTGCTGCCGGAACTGACCAGGTCGCAGATCGCATCGGCCAGACCGACCGACGGCGCGATCTCGACAGAGCCATTTACCTCGTGAACTTCCGCATCGATCGAGTTCTGCCGCAGAAAACAGGTGAGGATATTGGGGTAGCTGGTCGCGATCTTTTTGCCGGAAAGCGTCTTTAAATCGTTTAGGCCGCCGGCTTTCGGTACAGCGATCGATAGCCGGCAGCGGCCAAACCCGAGCTTTTCGATCGTTTCGACCGATTTCGGGTGTTCGGCAAGGACGTTCTCGCCGATGATGCCGATGTCGGCGACGCCGTCCGCGACGTAGTCGGGAATGTCGTCGTCGCGGAGGAAGTAGATCTCAAGCGGAAAATCAGCGGCTTCGGCCTTGAGTTTGCCAAGGCCGTTTGCAAATGTAATGCCGCATTTGCGCAGAAGGCCGATCGAGCCGTCGGCCAGTTTTCCTTGTTTTTGAATAGCGATCTTTAATTTCATATCTAAAAAAAAAGGCAAAACGACGCCCTCGAAGCCTTTTCAAGGTCCGCGCCGGGTGATTACCTAAACCGAAAAATTAAAAAAAAGAAGGTTAGATCACGCGCGAATGTGAGTGCGCGTGATGATGCAGATGATGGATGTGGAACAAGCCAGATAACATCGTTCCTATATTGAAAACATACGGGAAGAAGAAATGCAAGTCGGGGCGGGGAGATCGGCTATGCTAAAATTCATTTCTGGAAATGGATACAGAAAGCAACGAAGAAATATTAAAGGTCTTTGGAAAGCGAATACAGCGTTGTTATGGCTGCTTTATCGCCTATCACCTCAAGGATATGTATCTGGGTGAAGAAGTCACATTTTTTTGCGAACACTGCAAGGACGAATCGATGTTCCACTTCGACGACTTTTCAAAGTTGATGGACCCGATGAAGCTGAAGGAAGTCGCCGACGAACACCATCATTAGTACGTGAAAGTTTCCCTTCATATAAAGAGCGGGTACGAGTCAAAGACCGTCGAACTCGGCGATGAGCTTACCATCGGCCGCACGCCGGATGCACAGCTCGTTCTTGACGATCAAGGGCTTTCCCGAGTGAATACAACGATCTTTCGCGAAGGCGACGAGGTCCTCGTCGTTGACGAAAATTCTACGAATGGTACTTTCATTAACGGCGAACGCATTGCCGGACGTCCGCGGCTTCTCAAAGACGGCGACCTCCTCAAGCTTGGAAGCCTCACCGAGATCCGCATCGAAATGGGCGGCAGGGTAGAGGCCCCGATCGAGATGCGTCGCGACGAATTTTTGGCAAATGAGCCCCACGTGCCGCAACCGTTCCCTGTCGCCCGGCCCATACCGCCGCACGCCCCGTTGCCCGTTGAAGGCGAGAAAATGCCCGTGATGTTGATCGCGGCGGTCGCGATGACGCTGGTGATCGTGGTGTTCGGAGGGATCGCATTGCTCGTGGCCTCAAGCGGCGGAGACGGCCCAGGACCGACAGGTACTCCACGCGAAGGGGCCCGTATCCCGGTTCGCGTCATCGATCCGCTTGGTAGAGAGGACGAAGACGACCTAGACGACCTGATCGCTTCATGGGAAACAGAGGAAGAGGAACTAAAGATAGAGAATGTCGCCGATATATCTGTTTTATCGAGCGTCGAAGAAGAGGCCGAGCTGACCGTCACGGCCGCATTTCTAGCCGAGCAGAAACGAAAAGCTTTTGAGGAGAGGCCTGGCGAAAAGGGCATTCGGCCTGCGGGACTTATCGTGCCGCGCGAGCTGTTTGGCGATGGCGTCATTAAGCAGAAACAGAAACTGCGAGAGATGAACACGAAGGGATATCGGCAGCCGATGGACTTTGCCGACCTCGCGGAAAAGCGGCTGAACCGCGAGCTGATCGAGATGCCGATGGCGACGAACAGTTTTTACCTGGAAGTCGGCGGAAGCGCCAGCGAAGGGCCGTTTACATCGTTTTCTTTCCCGAACAACATCACCGAAATAAAGGTCGGCGACCCGAAATACGGCACACTTTCGCGGCTGGCCGGGGATTTTTCGGGCCAGCGTTACGACCTGAATAACCCTTCAGACCGAAAGCAGATGCGAATGCGCCTGCTTCGCATGTTCCACCCCAATGCACGTCCGATCCTTTACAAGCTGGCGGGAGCTTATTTCGAAAGATTTGGCCGCCCGTTGAGGGTGACGTCGCTCACACGGTCGATGGACTATCAGATCCTGCTCAACTCTAACAATGCGAATTCGTTCAGGGTTCGCGGCGAAGGAAGCCTCCCGCCGCACACTTCCGGATGTGCATTCGACCTTGCGCGAAAGCACATGCCGGTTGAGGAACAGAATTTCGTGATGGCAAAACTTGCAGAAATGGAGAGGGCGGGCGAGCTTGACGCGCTGATCGAGTACGGTGCCAACGCCTGTTTTCACGTCTTCATTTATAACGACGGCGTCGCTCCGAAAATGTAGCGTCATCGAACTACCAGATCGGCCGCCTCGCTACTGGCCTAAATACTGACTAGGTTTCCCCGGAGGCTGAAAACTCAGGGTGATATGACAGCTTTCCTATAAATAACGCGGTGGCGTTGTACCTTCCCCGATTACCTTCTAAAATTTTGATGTGGCCGAAAACGAAGCGCGGAAACAAACATTTACCGGTATCGCTGCGAGACTGGGTCGATTGCCGGCGGATAAACGCCGCGTGGCGCTTGAGGTGAGCGCTTCGCTTGCCGGCGTGAGCCTGCGTGCGAGCCGGGCATTTGTCGAGGCCGTTCCGAAGGCGGCAAAAGTACTTTCGGCTGCCGACATTCAAAGCTGGGGCGAGCTAGGCAGACGGCTTTCGATGGGAAGCGTGGACCTGGGAACGGAGTTTTTTGCGCGAGGGGCGGACGCGTTCGCTTTGGTCCCGACGGAAGCAAGGGCATTTGTTTTCAGCATTTGCTCCCGGCAGCTTGTGCTTTCAAGTTCGACGGCCGTTGCAACGTTCGAACGAGCCCCCGGCCTTGCAAGCGAGATCGGAGACAAGGAGTTGACGACATCGACCTACAACCTTGCGGCCGAGATAGCCAATCGCTCTGCCAAGCACAGTGCCGATTTCCTGAACAGCGCCGTCCCGGCCGCTGAGGCCATCAAGGCGTTCGGCGACTCGTCGGAAAGGGTGGCCGATGCGGCATTCGATCTCGGCTTTCTCTTTGCCACACGGACCGGCGGGATGACGGCAGACCTCTGGGCGGCAATACCTAAGACGCTTCGAGAGCTCAATGCGGAAGTGGCAGTTCGCCTTTTCGTCCACTGCGGAAAGATGCTTGATCACGGGGCGAGCGTCGCTCTCCATTTTCTCTCTTCAGGAGGCGACGTTTTGCGGAGCGCACCGGAAGTGTTCGAAGATTGGTTCAATGTCCTTGTCAGTATCTCAGGCCAGGGAAATGCAGTGCTGATCGCATTTATCAGGGCGACGCCGAGATTTTTTGCCAGCCTTGCCGGATCGGGCCGGCACTCGCAGACAAACGATGACAAGAACACCGCATTGATAAAACGGGTCCTAAACCTAACGGCAGAGATCGCCGAGCAAGATGCGGAAAGCGCCCTGGCCGCGTTTCGGTCGAGTTCGGCAGCACTTAGAAAAGTTTCACTCGAACAGTTTGAAGAATGGATCGAGACCGGCCTGAAGGAAAAATATGGCGGCTCGGCTCGGGCCCGACGGAGCTATTTCGCTCTCGAGACCCGCGAATCGAATGCGTTCCTTCGCGAAGGCGGCGATGGCCTTTCGCTTGACACTATCCAGGCCGTGCTTCGCATCTATGTCGAAGGGCTAACAGGAAAGGAGGTCGAAGTGTCTCCTCTGGCGGCTATGCCGCAGGAGTCGCGGATCGGCGACGGGCGGGTGATCTATCTTCCATCGGTCATTTCTGAATTCGATGACGAGGAGATGAATTTCCGACTGTACAAAGTGCTGGCCGCGCACGGTGCAGGACAGATCGAATTTGGGACCTTCGCAAAAGACACGGCCGACCTCGCTGCTGCCTACGATGAGATCAAATACCGATTCGAGGCATCTGCCGATCAACGTGACGCCTTTTCACTTGCTGGATATATCGAGCAAGTTGAAAAGGGCGAACGGGCCGGGATTGGCGAGACGGCCGATCAGTTTAAGAAGTCGAGTCTTCCGAAGGATTCCGATTACCGTGCGGTTATCAAACTCTTTCCCGAGCCGCGCCTCGCACGCAAGATCTTTGGCACGATGGAGAACGCGAGGATCGACCGAAGGCTTCGGGAAACTTACCGCGGTTTGCGGAAAGACCTTGATCTGATGCGTTCGATCTTGAGGAAGAACCGACCGTACATCTTCGACGTGCCAATGGCGCAGGTGCCGTTCGAGTTATTGTTTCAGATAACCTTGTGCGGCGGTGCCACCGACGACGCGAGGCAGTTTTATGGCCAGATCGTTTCAGAGATCGAGGGTGTCATCGACCGGCATCTTGTGGATGCACACTCAAGCGTTGCCGATTCGATCATCGCGACAAGCCGCGTTTTTGATCTTTTCCAGAACATCACGCACGAATCTAAGGCCGAGGCCGAGCCGGAAACGGATGAGCAGCTTGACGATGATCGGAGCGAACGTGCGAACAAAGAAACATCTGCAGATGAGGGCCCGACACATGAGAAGGTCCTTGGCACTGCTCAGGATATCAAAGACCTTTTTAATGCATGGAACAGCGTCGAAGAAGAAGGCGAGCCCGACGACCTGAGTGGGTCTGAAGCCTGGTCGCAGAATGATATGCCCGAGCAACCGCTCGAGGCCGGCGATGAGGTGTTTGCATACGATGAGTGGGACCGCGAGTTGAACGACTACCGCGTCGGATGGAGCCGTGTTGTCGAAAAGCGTGTTCGAAAGGGCGACCGTGGTTTCGTTGAACTGGCACGGTCACGATATCGCGGTGTTATCTCATCGATCCGCCATCAATTCCAGTTAATGAAGCCGGAAAACTTATCGAAGATCAATCGTGAGTTGGACGGCGAGGATTATGACCTGAATGCACTCGTCGATTTCGTCATCGATCGAAAGGCCGACGGACGCCAGTCGGAAAATATTTACACAAAACGATTGCGTCGCCAGCGAGACGTTGCGGTCTCGATCCTGCTTGACCAGTCGTCGTCAACAGCGCGGACCATCACCCGCAATCCGCTGCAGCCGTATACCTATCCGGGGAGGCGGATCATCGAGATCGAAAAGGAAGGATTGGTGCTGATGAGCGAGGCACTCGAGGCGGTGGGCGACGTCTATTCGATTAACGGATTCACGAGCGAGGGAAGACGCAACGTGAAATTTTACGTGGTGAAGGATTTCGACGAGAAATATTCGGAAGAAACGGAGCGGCGTATCGGCGGGATCACGTTTCAAAACAATACCCGCCTCGGTGCCGCGATCCGTCATGCGGCCCACAAGCTTCTTCGTCAGGAAAATCGGACGAAACTTCTGATCATCCTGACGGACGGACGACCCTACGACCACGATTACGGCGACGCCCGCTACGCCCGCGAGGATGTTCGCGAAGCGCTGACCGAGGCGAAGATGAACGGCATCACACCCTTTTGTATAACCATCGACCGCGAGTCCGAAGCTGAGCTAAAGGACCTTTACGGCGATGTCGGTTACACGATCATCGACGATGTGTTGTCGCTGCCAGAGCGAATGCCGAACATCTATCGGCGATTGACGAGCTAGCCGACCGAGTCGCCCGGAAACGATCATAAATCGTTCCACTTAAGGGGTCCTCAAGTGGAACGGCTTAAGCCCTGTGATCGCAACAATTGCCGCGAAACGTCGTTCCACTTAAATTTGGAACTCGCCTCCTAAAGTGGAACGCTCTGAGATAAAGTATGACGCCCGGTCACAGGAAATATCCCAGCTTTTCAAAGATCGCACGAGCCTCGGAACTGAACACGGGAGCGCGGCAGCGTGTTCTACATGCAACAGAATATCATAGATCGGACGCAGTGTAAAGGAATTTTTTGCTTTATTGGATCTTAATTTACCGGCGGGCACACTCCCTACTGGGCCGTTTTTCTGCCTTATGTGCGGGCTTCTGCAGGAAGCGAGAACCACCCTCCGGGCTGAAGCCGAACCCCTCCTTCGTAGGGAGGGGAGCTGGGGTGTGATCGGGTACGCTCCCCAGGGGGTCGGGTTTCTGCCTTTAGCGAACGGCGTTGAACGTTTGGTGGTTCATTGGACCTCGAAGAAAAAATATCTTGACAGAGATCGAGGGGGGGGGTACGATCTTCGTACTTTCTTTTCGCAGTGCAGTTCGGCGTTGAGCTGCGATCCGTTTATCCCAGACGAGAGAAGGCCTTTTCTCCCGACACACACGGAGGCTGAAATGTTCAGTTCGGTTCCCACGTTTTCCCGTATTTCCACGCTGGTACTACTGGCATTTCTTATTCTTACATCGGTTTCCGTTTCGGCCCCGTTACGGATAGATTCGCTCGGGACCGACAACCAGCCTGCGTTGCCGGAGGTTTTTGGCGGAAAGACCCAGGGCGGCTGTTGTGATGGAAGCAGGATAGCTGCGGGCTACAGCGAATTTGGGCTGGCGGTACCCCCGCAATACGAAACCTACGGCGTTCATGCAACTTATTACAGTTTCAACGGAGGTTTGACGACAACGTTGATGCTTAACAATAAAGGGCCGCAGCCGATACTCACGACGCCTACTTTTTATAGCCTAGCCGGTGTGAAACTCCAGCTTGCACCCATTACGGTTCCGGCGACATCATATATCGATGTGGACATGCACACACTGCTTGCCGAAGCCGGTCCCGAATTTCGTGAAGGGAGCGTGAAGATCGCCTATCAGGGCAGCGAATATCAGCTCGGCGTGCAGGTAAAAATGGTAGACC
This sequence comes from Pyrinomonadaceae bacterium, assembly GCA_041750855.1. Taxonomy (GTDB): domain Bacteria; phylum Acidobacteriota; class Blastocatellia; order Pyrinomonadales; family Pyrinomonadaceae; genus OLB17. The sequence continues at coordinate 40,158 of JBGSYT010000006.1, forward strand.
AGCAGAACAGCCTGATCTGGGCCGAACAGTTTGTATATACCTCCAAGTTTGTCTCGAACCGGCTTGAAAACGTGTGGTGGCTGCCGGGGAATGACACCCAAACCAACCTTGTCGTTTCGAATACAACTTATTCCCCCATCACTCTTACCATCGAGGTTGACGGTACAGCGCCGCAGCAGTCCGCTCCTGTTCAGATCACGCTTGCCCGCAGCGAGACCCGTGTTCTTGACATAATGGCCGATCTGGTCGGGTCGCCAAACGGCACTCTTGACACAATAGGCGGCATTTCGATAGTTCACACGGGCAATCCTGGAGCCGTCCTCGCCCGAATGTTTGTTGCCGAACCGAACCGAGGTTATTCGACGGCAATACCGTTCGTCGATCATGAGAATACGGCATCCCAGAAATGGCATGGAAACGGCTTTCGCCTTCGGAACCTTGATGGACAAGCCCTAAAACCTATTCTCGTTGCCCGAAACACGACCGATCAATTGACGCGGATCCGCGGCCGTATTCCCTATACCCGGCCGGACGGCGAGGCGGGGTTTGTAAACATCCCTGATGCACCTCTTCCTGCCAATTCCACTCGTATTATCAATTTGCAGGGCCGAATCGCGAGCGCGAATCTTCCGGCGTCGGTAACGTTTGGCGGCATCGAGATTGAATACGATGCACCAAAGGGAACTGTGTTGACGCAGGTTCAGAGCGTGAGTCAGGACGGCAACCACGTGTTCCAGGTGCCCATGTTCGATCCGGAAAAGATGCCTGCGAGCGCGGGCGGGTTCCCGTGGAAGGCCGACGGGGATTTCAGGACGCTTGTGTATATAAAGAACGAGACCGACACGGCAAGGAAAATTACGGCGGACCTGTACTATGACGGGGTCAGCTACGGTATCGGCCTGACAGAGGTTAAGCCCGGTCAGACGATCGCGATAGATTTTCGCGAGATCCGGGATGCGCAGACGCCGGATCGTCTCGGAGGGGTCATACCGCTTGGTCTTGAGCATGGCCAGATCGCGTGGTCGGTGAAAGGAGGCGATAACAAGACGCTG
>JBGSYT010000007.1:0-54919 GCA_041750855.1 Pyrinomonadaceae bacterium
AAGGCCAAAATCGCACTGGCGAGAAAGTTTTTGAAAATAATCTACAGCACCTTAACAAACAACTGGGTGTTCGCAGACTTTAACAATTTCGAATTGGCAGAGTGAAAACTTTGCTAATGGAGTAGAAATTCATCATAGGAGATGTAAATATGTTAGGAGTACAACCGTATCTTGCGTTCAGCGGAAACTGCCGGGACGCTATTGAGTTCTACAAACAGGCCCTCGGGGCCCAAGAGGTATATTCGCAGACATACGGCGAATCGCCGATGCCGGACATGGGCAGCAGCGATGCGATCATGCATGCGACGCTCAAAGTCGGCGATTCTACCGTGATGATGTGCGACGATCTTCATTCGGAGAATTTCTCGACCGGCGGTAACATTTCGCTGGCGATCGGCCTCAACGATGTGGACAAGGCAAAGGCCTATTTCGCAAACCTTTCCGATGGCGGGAACGTGACGATGCCGCTCGACAAGACATTCTGGGCTGAGGCCTTCGGAATGGTGACCGATAAATTCGGCATCAACTGGATGGTCAATTGCGAGGTTCCGCATGACACGGACAAATCAGCGGCAGCCTGATCAGACAACGGTGGTACGTGATCGTTACAATGGCCAACCGACACCAGATGTCCGAACAATATACGGAAAGTACCGGCGCAAAACTGACAACTGACTTATGGCAGAACCAATATTAGTTGCAAAACGAGACGAGGCAGAATTTAACCTCTTGATGAATATGGCAAACCGTCACGGCGTCATCACCGGTGCGACCGGAACGGGCAAGACGGTAACGCTTCAAAAACTGGCCGAGGGATTTAGCCAACGCGGCGTACCGGTCTTTGTGGCCGATATCAAGGGCGACCTGAGCGGTGTGAGCCAGGTCGGCGGCAACCATCCCAAGATACTGGAGCGCCTGAAAATGCTTGGCCTCGAAAATACGACATTCGAAGGAAGCCCGGTTGTTTTTTGGGACGTATTTGGCAAAGAAGGGCATCCGCTGCGTGCCGCCATTTCAGAAATGGGCCCGCTGCTACTTGCACGTATCTTGCAGCTAAACGAAACGCAGGAAGGAGTGCTAACGCTCGCATTTAAGGTCGCTGACGATCAAGGCCTGCTTCTGCTCGATCTCAAGGATCTGCAGCAGCAGCTCATCCACGTTGCCGAGAATGCCGACACCTACACCACGCAGTACGGCAATGTCTCAAAAGCGTCGATAGGCGCGATCCAGCGTGGGCTGCTTCAGATCGAGCAGCAGGGCGGCCACGATTTTTTTGGCGAACCCGCAGTCCGGCTCGAAGATTTTATGCAGACTCTCGGCGGCAAAGGCGTCATCAATATTCTCGCGGCCGACGAACTGATCAATTCGCCAAAACTGTATTCCGTATTTCTCCTTTGGCTGCTTTCCGAGTTGTTCGAGATACTCCCCGAGGCCGGTGACCTCGACAAGCCAAAGGTGGTCTTTGTCTTTGATGAGGCTCATCTGCTTTTCAGTGATGCTCCGCGTGCTCTGGTCGAAAAGATCGAGCAGGTCGTGCGCCTCATCCGTTCGAAGGGTGTGGGCGTTTATTTCGTGACGCAGAGCCCGGCGGACATACCTGACAAGGTGCTTGCACAGCTTGGCAACCGCATACAGCACGCCCTGAGAGCTTATACGCCCAAGGAGCAAGAGGCGGTAAAGGTTGCGGCAAAAAGCTTTCGCGAAAATCCCGATCTCGACACTTTCAAGACCATCTCCGAACTTGGCGTCGGCGAAGTTCTGATCTCGACGCTCGATGAAAAAGGCGTCCCGACGATGGTCGATCGAGCCTTTGTCGTGCCGCCCGCGAGCCAGATCGGGCCGATCACTCCCGAACAGCGGCAGCAGTTGATCCAGACGTCGCTGGTCGCGGGCATCTATGACACGCCCGTTGACCGCGAATCTGCGTTCGAGATACTGAGCAAACGGGCTGAAGAACGAATGCATGCCGAGGCCGAAACCAAGGCTCAACTGGAAGCACAGAAAGAAGCCGAGAAACAAGCAAAGGCCGAACGTGCCGCGGCACGTGCGCCGGATTCGATGGTCGAATCCGTAATAAAAAGCGCCACCCGCTCCGCCTCGACCTCGATCGGCCGCCAGATCGGAAACACTATCGTCCGCGGCGTCCTCGGAAGCATCTTCGGCGGTTCGTCAAAGAAAAAATCGAGCTGGTTTTAATGCGGAAGCCCGCACGTGAGTAAGGGCGTAACAAGCAACGCATAACAACGAAGACTGTTGGACGATCGAACCGAATTTATAATGTCAAGATGACGCCCTTGCTAACGCGCGGGCTTCTGCATTGAGCTATGAGTAACCAAATTTTGTTAATGGTGGGGACAGCGAAAGGGCTGTTCATACTTCGCGGCTTGAATGGGAAATGGTCGATCGACGGTCCGCATTTTCCAGGGCTTGCGGTTTACTCGGCATTTCTGGATCAGCGAAAGGGACGAAATGAGATGTGGGCGGCACCGGCGAGCTGGCATTTCGGTGCCGAGCTTTGCAAGAGCACCGATATGGGCAAGACCTGGGACCAGCCCGAGAAACGCCGCATCAAGATGCCCGCGAACACGAAAAAGTCGCTCGAGAATATCTGGCAGATAGCGGCGGGCGGCAATAGCGATTCATTGTATGTCGGCCTTGCCCCGGCCGCGATGTTCGAATCGCACGACCGCGGCGCAACGTGGAAACTGAACAGCGGCCTTTGGAAGCATCCGCACCGTAAGCAATGGCAGCCCGGATTTGGTGGGCTTTGCCTTCATACGATCGTCACCGACCCGAAAAACCCGAAAGACATCAAGATCGCGATCTCCACCGGCGGCGTATACCAATCGGCCGACGGCGGCGAAACCTGGAAGGTGACGAACACCGGAGTCTCGGCCTATTTTATGCCGGATAAATATCCCGAGTTCGGCCAGTGCGTCCACAAGATCGCCCGGCACCCTTCGAAGAAGAAGCTGTTCTTTCTCCAGAATCATCACGGCGTTTACCGCAGCCGCGACGGTGCCGTGACGTGGGAAGAGATCGAGACCGGATTGCCGTCGAACTTCGGCTTTGGCCTGACGGTCAGCGAGGCAGGCTCTGCCTTTATCGTGCCGCTGCAGAAAGATGCCGAACGATTCACCTGCGACGGCAAGCTTCGCGTTTATCGAACTCGCGACGAAGGCAAGTCGTGGCAGCCGCTGACAAAAGGCCTGCCGCAGAAAAATGCCTATGAAGTGATCCTCCGCGACGCGGTCTCATCCACCGGGAACGACATCTTTTTCGGGACGAAGAACGGAAAGCTTTTCGCCTCATCGGACGACGGCGATTCGTGGAAAATGATCGAAGGCTCGCTCCCCGAGATCTGCTGCGTCAAGGCATATACATTGTAGGAATTCCTGTTTTCTCTTCGCGAGCTTTGCGGCTTTGCGTGAAAAGGCTCTCTCGCAAAGACGCAAAATCCGCAATGTGCTGAATTATGGCAGTAACGGTCTTTCTAACCGGGCATCTCAAAAGCTTTACCGGTGGTAAATTACAGTCTAGGCTTGATGAAGACTTTGCAACTGTCGCCGAAGTTCTGGACGCACTTTGGAAGCAGCACCCGGCGCTTCGCGATCGCATCCTCGACGACCAGGGAGAGATCCGGACGCATGTGAACATCTTCGACGGCTCGAAGGATGTGAAGCGCCTTGACGGACTTTCGACGGTAATGAGTTCGGATGAACTTCACATCTTCAATGCCGTGAGCGGCGGGTGAGCGTTCGACCATCGCTCTCACAATATTAAAGGACAGACAAATGAGGCTTCGTAACTATTTCTTTGGGGTTCTGATTGTCAATATGATCTGCATCGCGATCCCAGCGAATGCACAAGCAAAAAAGATGAAGATCTATATATCTGCGGACATGGAAGGCGTCGTTGGAGTGGTAACGGGTGAGCAGCTGTCACCACAGGGATTTGAATACCAGCGGTTCAGGGAATTCATGACGCAAGAGGTCAATGCCGCCGTCGAGGCCGCGTTTGCCGCCGGGGCTACCGAGATCGTCGTGAGCGATTCGCACGGCAACGGCCAGAACCTTCTCATCGAGAAACTCCCGAAAAACATCACGCTGGTCCGTGCGTGGCCGCGGCCGCTGATGATGATGCAGGGCATCGACGAAACATTCGCGGCGGCCATTTTTATCGGCTATCATTCCGGCACGACAAATCCCGAAGGTGTCCGTGCACACACGATGTCGAGCGCAAACTTTGCAGATATAAAATTGAACGGTATCTCAATGCCGGAAGCCGGGGTAAACGCGGCTATTGCTGGCCACTTCAATGTGCCGGTCATAATGATCTCCGGTGACGATGCGGCGATAAAGGAGACGACCGATCTTCTGGGCCCGATCGAGGGAGCCGTCGTAAAGTGGAGCTATGGCTTTCACTCAGCCCGGACGATAATGCCCGAGGCCGCGAATGAACTTATCCGCGAAAAGGTAAAACGGGCGATCGGCCGGATCGGCGACTTCAAGCCCTACAAGGTCACAAACCCCGTGCAGCTGGAAGTGCGTTTCAAGAATTATCGCCCGGCGGAGGTGCTTAGCTATCTATCAACGGTCGAACGGACCGACTCCCGCACAATCCGCTTCCAGGGCCGCGATATGATCGAGGTTTCGAGATTCCTCGCATTCATTATGCAATACGAGCCGGGACTTGCGCCGTAGCGGAACCGGAACGCCCACGTCCGCACGTGTCTCATGCTGATAAAAAACAAAGTACTTGACGAAATAAAAGCTAGAAATATTTCGCTCATCTTCCGCCGCTGGAAACGAGCAGGAGTAAAGGCAGGCGGAACGCAGATGACGCAGCGGGGCGTGATCGGGATAGATTCGGTCAAGGTCGTTACCGAAAAACAGATCACCGAAAAGGACGCAAAGGCCGCCGGATTCACCTCAAAAAAAGAACTCCTCGCTTACCTCTATGACCGTGACGAAGACATCTACCGCATCGGCGTTCATTGGTTCGGCGAGGACCCGCGAAAGTCACTTCGGACGAACGACAAGTTATCGAAATCGCAGATCGACGAGGTCATCGCAAAGCTCCGAAAGCTTGATGCGGGCAGCAAACGCGGGCCGTGGACGCAATTGTACCTGCAAATGATCCACGACCAACCCAACATCCACGCACAGATCCTCGCCGAATCAATCGGCCTCGATATCCCAACCTTCAAACCCTGGGTCCGCAAACTAAAAGCCCTCGGCCTGACCGAATCCCTCCGCCCCGGCTACCGGCTATCTCCAAGAGGCGAAAAGGTGTTAAGCGAACTTCGAAAGACCCGGTGATCATTTGAATTCTTAGTCTGCCTGTTTTGGCCCGGCTTTCTTGCCGCGGTCTCCGTCAATTTCGTCGAAAATCGGTTGCTCGAACGAGTCTGGTAGTAAACTACCGTTAGTGAAAGTTCTACTAACTGGGGCCAATGGCTATATCGGGAAGCGGCTTCTACCCCTTTTGATCGAGAGGGGCTGCGAGGTAGTTTGTGCTGTTCGCGATAAGGGCCGGTTTCCACGGGATGGGTTTTATGCAGATCCGAAAGTGTCGGTAGTCGAGATCGATTTCCTGAAGGACGCTTCCTTTGACCCCAGGCTCAAAGACATCGACGCCGCCTACTACCTGATCCATTCGATGAGCGACGACAATGCGTCCGGTTTCGAAAAGCTCGAGAGCACTGCCGCACGAAATTTTGTCGAGCTGGTAAGCCAAACATCTGCAAGGCAAATCATCTATCTCGGCGGCATCACAAATGATGATAAACTCTCGACCCACTTGGCATCGAGAAAGAAGGTCGACGAGGTGCTTCGCTCCGGCCCGGTTGCGGTCACCTCGCTTAAGGCGGCAATTATTGTCGGCTCGGGCAGTTCGTCGTTCGAGATCATCCGCGATCTTGTGGAAAAATTGCCGATAATGATCGCCCCGAGATGGCTGGACACGCGAACCCAGCCGATCGCCATCCGCAACGTACTGGACTACCTGACCGGCGTCCTGCTTCGCCCGGATACGTACGGCGGATCGTACGATATCGGCGGCCCGGACGTAATGACATACAAGGAAATGCTTCAGCAGTATGCCGACGTTCGAGGCCTTAGACGACGCATTCATACCGTGCCCGTGATGACACCGAAACTCTCATCTTACTGGCTTTACTTTGTGACAAGCACCTCATACCGGCTCGCCGTCAATCTGGTGAAAAGCATGAAGGTCGAGGTCGTCGCGGAGCCGAACGATCTCGGCCAAAGGCTCGGGATCCATCTTCTAACCTACAAAGAAGCCGTAACGATGGCGTTTCAAAAGATCGAGCAGAACAGCGTCGCGTCAAGCTGGAAAGATTCGCTCGTTTCGAGTTTCAGGAACAGTTCGCTGCAGGAGCACCTGGAGGTGCCGGTGAACGGGTGCCTAACCGACGAGCGAATGATTCCGATCAAAACCAACGTCGATAAGGTCGTCGATAATATCTGGTCGATCGGCGGCAGCCGAGGCTGGTACTACGGGAATTGGCTATGGTCGATCAGGGGCGTGATGGACAAGATGGTCGGCGGAGTCGGGCTTCGCCGCGGGCGTACAAATCTGAATACGATCAATACCGGCGACACGCTCGATTTCTGGCGCGTCCTGTTCGCTGACCGTCAAAATAAACGCTTGCTGCTCTACGCCGAGATGAAGCTTCCGGGCGAAGCATGGCTGGAATTTGAGATCACGAATAAAGACGGGCAACACTTTCTGAGACAGACCGCGACGTTTCGGCCTAAAGGCCTATTCGGCAGACTTTATTGGTACTCGGTCCTGCCTTTCCACCATTTCGTATTCCGCGGAATGGCGGAAAATATTATCAGTTACAAAGAACTATAGGGAGATCAATAGAGCAGGTACGCTTTTCTAGCGTCACCAAATGCAACTAATCCACCGTTCCAACTCTCCTCGATCTGTCGCAATGGATCGCCATTCTCAATCGCCTCCCGGATCTTGTCGGTGCCGGTGACGACGTCGAACGGATTTTTATCGAACACATATTCGTAGGCGTCGCGTTTCCATTCGAACTGGTCGGTGTAGAGATCATAGGCTGTCTTGATCATAGCGATGCCGACGATGACCGGTGTAAACGCTTCGCGGTCGGTGACGTGTATCTGCACGCCTCCGCAGGTGACGCGGGCGTGCTTTTGGAATGTGGGCTGAAAGTAAGTTTGTCGAAACGTAACTCCGGGAAAGTTGAATCTCTCCAGTTCTGCGACCCACGCCCAGGGATCGATATAGGGCGCGCCGTTAAGCTCGAATGGCTTGGTCGTCCCGCGGCCTTCGCTTATCTCTGTGCCCTCGATATGAACGGTCGCGGGGAAAACGACGCATGTGTCTACTGTCGGGATGTTCGGCGAGGGCATCACGAAAGGCAGGCCCGTGTCCTCAAACCACATGTCACGTCGCCATCCATCCATCGCGACGACCTCAAGGTCGCAGCCCATGCCGAAATGGTCGTTGAACATCCTGGCAAGTTCGCCGGTGGTCATTCCGTGCCGCGTCGGTATCTCGAACTGTCCGACGAAGGATGTGAACTCAGTTTCGGTCACGTTGCCCTCGACCGCAACGCCATTTATCGGGTTGGGCCGGTCGCAAACCATTACGCGTTTGCCGAATTTCTTAGCGGCACGCATGCAGTTCGCCATCGTGTAGACGAACGTGTAGATGCGGCAGCCGACATCCTGCAGGTCGAACACGATGGTGTCCACGTTCTCGAGCATCTTCTCGGTCGGCTCGCGCGTCTCGCTGTAGAGCGAGTAGATCCACAAGCCCGTGTGCGAATCGACGGCGTGATCGGTCTCGATCATGTTGTCCTGCAGGTCGCCGCGAATACCGTGCTGCGGGCCGAAGAGCGTCGTCAGGTTTATGTCGGGATGTTCAAAAAAGACGTCTGCCGCGTGTCGCAGATCAGGCAGAACGGAGGCCTGGTTACAGACAAGTCCGATACGCTGTCCGCGGATCATATCTAGCTTGTCATTAAGGAGAACCTGGATACCGGGACGGATCCTCTTTGCTGTGATTGTCATATTGATGGATGAGCAGTACTAGTTCTTATCGACTTTTCGGCTAACATCTTCTCACGAAAAACGGCCAGTTGAAGAAGAAAAGCCCCTGCGACGATCCGCGGGGCCTTTCGATATATTACATGATCGGAACTCACTTAGCCGCGGCATCGACGATCGGTGCATCGGGCGAATTCCTTGCCACCGAAGCGATACCGTTCTCCATCGACTTAACGCTCTTGTACATCTCGCTCTTGCCTACTGGTTCCCCATTCGAGGCGGTAAGTACAAAATATGGAGAGCCGTCCTTTGCGGTCTTTCGTTCGAATCGCTTGTCATTAGCCGCATTTTTGCGGACCGACGCGATGCCCTTTTCCGCACCCTTCCGGTCGTTGTAGGTCTCGCTGGTCAGGATAACCTGGCCGTTGGTTGCTTTCAGATTAAAGTGGAACTTCCCGTTTTTTCCTGTTTTGATCTCAAATTTTCCTGGCATACGTCACTCCTGATTTTGAATGAGATAGATAGATGAAAGGATCACAATTCTCGACTGTCATCCGGGAATCGCCCGCATTAGGCAACGAGCGGCGGATCCAGTTCACTCGATAAAATCGCTTGCTGCCTCTATAGGTTCAAGCTTGTTCCTGTTGATTATCCGGGCACAGCCGTTCCAACGCAAAATCGCATCGTCATTTCCGGACGGGCGCATTGCTTCGGCCTTTTCGAAGCAGTCCATAGCCTGACGAAATAATTCATAGGCACCAACGCCGCCCTTGTGAAGTGTTGCCTTTGCACGCCGTTCGTACATGATCCCTGAATAATAGGCCCGGTCATAATCACTGCTGATCCTGGTCAAATATTCGGTCACGCGTGCATCGCCGACCGCATAATCCTTGCCAAAACGGTCGCTCATGGCAAGCACGATGTTCTTGAGCGCTTCCTGGTTGTCAGGTTCGACCGCCAATATGTCGAGATAAATGCTTTCGGCCGCACCCGGTTCGTTGAGCAGCCGATATCTGTTCGCCTTTTCAAGAGCGGCTGGGATCGCATCAGGATGAAGTGATTTAAGAGCGAACATTCTTGCTTGCCTATCTCGCCGTTCCGGCACGACGCTTTAGATACCACACGATCAGACCGAAGGCGAGCCCGCCAACGATCGCCTGGGCCAGAAATGACAAAATTACCGGAGTAGAAAAAAGATATTCCTGCCACGCTACGGGTGCGGTCCAAGCTCTAAACACAGCGGTGATAAGAGCAACCGGGACGCCGAAAAAGAATATGCCATTCACAATGAGAAAACGGAAAAGGGACGGAGGTGCGTTGATAGTCTTTTGTTCGTCATCCATATAAACTCCCGTCAGCTACTTTCTTCTAAATATCCGAACCAACTTCTTCAGCGGGTCGTAATGTTCATCGACGACACGCTCCTTGAGAGGGATGATAGCGTTGTCGGTTATCGTGATATGTTCCGGGCAAACTTTCGTGCAGCATTTGGTGATGTTGCAATAGCCGATGCCGAACTCGTCTTTTAGCTCATCGACGCGGTTTTCGGTGTCGAGCGGGTGCATCTCAAGAGCCGCCGCGTAAACCAGAAAGCGTGGCCCGATAAACTCGTCGTGCTTTACGTGATCGCGGAGCACGTGGCAGACGTCCTGACAAAGATAGCACTCGATGCACTTTCGAAATTCCTGCACACGGTCAATGTCCGATTGCTGCATCCGCCATGTGCCGTCCGCGGCATCGGGTTCACGCGGCTTGAACTTCTTGATCCGTTTTTTGACCTCGTAATTCCACGAGATGTCTGAGATAAGGTCTTTCACCGGCGGAAAGGCACGCATCGGCTCGATCGTTACCTTTTCGGTCAGGTCTATCGTGTCCAGCCGCGTCATGCACAGCAGCTTGGGCATCCCGTTGATCTCCGCCGAACACGAACCGCACTTGCCGGCCTTGCAGTTCCAGCGGCAGGCCAGATCGGGGGCCGTTTCGGCCTGTATCTGATGCACGGCATCGAGCACGACCATGCCCTCGGTTACATCGGTCTGGTAATCGACCATCTCCCCGCCCTCGCGTCCGCCTCGTCTGATTGTGAATGTTGCTTTCATCTTTCGTAAGAGAAGTTAGCCACGAATTACACGAATTGCACAAATGTTTTCTCCAAAACAAACTATCGTAAGTAATCGAAGTATCTCAGTATTACTGACCCAGATTCGTGCCATTCGTGAAATTCGTGGCTAAAATATCACCCCATTTCATCGATCACCTGTTTCAACTCCGCGGGCATTTCCGGGATTGGCTCGTGTGATATTTGCATCTGCCCGTCTACCTCTTTTACCGCCACGTTGAACTTCGCGAACGCGGGATCTTTGTCCGGATAATCTTCACGGAACTGCCCGCCGCGGCTTTCTTTGCGTTCGATGGCGGAGCGTGTTATCGCCTCGGAAACTGTCAGCAGATTTCGAAGGTCCAGTGCCGTATGCCAGCCGGGGTTGAAGTCGATGTTGCCCGTTACGGAAGATCGGGATGCACGTTCATTCAATTTGCCGAGCCCTTCGAGTGCCTCTTTCATCTCATCTTCGAGCCGGACGATGCCGACCAGTTTCTGCATCATCTCCTGCAGGTCGTGCTGGATGTTGAACGGGTTCTCGCCGCCTTCACGGTCGAAGGGTTCGAGCGCTCGCTTCGCTTCCGATTCGATCTGTGCGTTGTCGATCGTGCCGTGGCCGTTCTGTTGTGCGAACTGAGCTGCGTATTCGCCGGCGCGTTTGCCGAAGACTATCAGATCGGACAGCGAGTTGCCGCCAAGACGGTTAGCTCCGTTGATCCCCGACGCGCATTCGCCCGCAGCATAAAGCCCGGGCAGCGTCGAAGCCTGCGTGTCGGCATCGACGCGGATACCACCCATGATATAGTGCGTCGTCGGCCCAACCTCCATCGGTGTAGTCGTGATGTCGAGATTCGCGAGCTGGATGAACTGGTGATACATCGAGGGCAGCTTGCGTTTGATATGCTCGGCCGCGTTCGGCAGCTTTTCCTTGATCCACGCGATGTCGAGATAGACGCCGCCGTGTGGCGATCCGCGTCCGGCCTTTACTTCGCGATTGATACAGCGTGCGACGTGGTCGCGAGTTAACAGTTCGGGCGGACGGTTCGCGGTCTTGTCGCCCTGCGTGTATCGCCAGCCTTCCTCGGGATCGCTTGCCGTTTGGTCTTTGTAGTTCGCCGGAATGTCGTCGAACATGAACCGCTTGCCTTCGCTGTTCTTGAGCACGCCGCCCTCGCCGCGAACGCCTTCGGTGACGAGGATGCCGCGGACGCTCGGCGGCCAGACCATTCCGGTCGGGTGAAACTGGATGAACTCCATGTCGATCAGCTCGGCACCGGCATGATAGGCAAGCGCGTGCCCGTCGCCGGTACCTTCCCACGAATTCGATGTGATCTTGTAAGCGCGTCCGACGCCGCCGGTCGCTAGAATGACCGCCTTTGCCTTGAACACCCGAAATCGCCCGTGCTCGCGTTCGTATGCAAAGACGCCGACGATGCGGTCGCCGTCTTTGAGCAGCGAGATCACCGTGACTTCCATATGGACGTCGATGCCCTGATGAATGCCGTGGTCTTGGAGAGTTCTTATCAGCTCCAGCCCGGTTCGGTCACCGACGTGTGCGAGCCGCGGATAGCGATGCCCGCCGAAGTTTCGCTGATTAATGCGGCCATCCTTTGTCCGGTCGAACACTGCGCCCCAGCCCTCGAGCTCGCGGACGCGATCCGGGGCCTCCTTGGCGTGCAGTTCAGCCATCCGCCAGTTGTTGACATACTGACCGCCGCGCATCGTGTCAGAGAAGTGGACCTTCCAGTTGTCGCGGTCGTCGTTATGACCCATCGCCGCCGCCATTCCGCCCTCGGCCATCACGGTGTGCGCCTTGCCAAGCAGCGACTTGCAGATCAGCCCAACCGTCACGCCCGCCGCGCTCGCCTCGATCGCCGCCCGCAGCCCCGCACCACCAGCACCGATGACGAGAACGTCGTGTTCGTATGTTGTGTATTCAGTCATGGATCCAGTTGGCGGTTGGCAGTAGCAGTTGGCAGTGTCGACGGCCTGGGCTTAAACTTTCCTGGGTTCTGAATCATGTGCCCAAGCATTCTCCCGACCTCAGCATATTCAGAAACCAAACGATCGTGCGTTTCGCCGGTTACGTATCCGCAATCGTTTGAGACGTCCAGCCAGAACTGAGTTTCGGTCGCTTCGCCGTCTGCGTCGGCCATTTTCGCCGAGAAGGCATTTGGATACTGTCGCTTCCTGTAACCTTCGGCAATGTTCGCAGCGACACTCCTCGATGAGCGTCGGATTTGATCAGTCAGCGAATATCGCTCGTCTTTCGGAAAGGTCTTTGTAATATTGAAGACTTCCATCGCGAGCTTGTATGCCAACTGGAAAACTCGAAGATCCTTGTGACCGCTCATATCACTGCCAACTGCTGCTGCCAACCGCCTACAACAGACGGTAGTCCGTAAAGATGCCCATAGAACACATACGGACGTAGAAATCGCTAAATCCCACCCAGAACAAACTCATCCACGCGAACAGCATATGCCGCTTGTTCAGCTTGCTTACCCATTGCCACAGCTTGTGCTGGGCCGGCCGCGTGGAAAGCACATCGCATCCCCCGCCAACCAGATGCCGCAGCGAATGACAGCCGAACGTGTATCCGCCGAGCAGGATCACATTCATCGCGAGCACTAGCGTCCCGACGCCGATGCCGAAGCCGTCGTCAAACTGTGTCGCGACTATGGCGTCGTAGCTCAGAATAGCGATAAAGACGATCGCGAGATACAGAAAGTACCGGTGGATGTTCTGGAAGATCAGAGGGAACTTCTTCTCCCCGCGGTATTCGTGCCGCGGTTCGCCGACCGAGCAGGCGGGCGGATCGGCCCAGAAGGATTTGTAGTATGCCCCGCGATAATAATAACAGGTGAAGCGAAATCCGCCCGGAGCCCAGAGGATCAGGAACGCAGGAGTGATCGGCAGGATGAGACTCGGCATCCACGCCGGCCACGCGCCGAGCCACGAATGGGTCGAGAGCGGCTGTCCGGCCGCCTCCCAGATCAGCGGCGAATACATCGGCGAAAGGTACGGCCCGAATGTGTAATGCTCGCCCTGCAACGCCGCCCAAGTTGAATAGGCGATGAACGCTGCAAAACCGAGAAATGTCAGAAGCGATTGCAGCCACCACGCACCCCGACGAGACGTTTCGCCAAAACCGCGCCGCGTAATGGAAACAAGATTCGAAGCCATCAAACCCTCGCCATGATCTTCCTGAACTAGATGTCGAAATAATACCCGGCGCCGTTGTCCGCACAGGTTTACGGACACTTACCGGGAAAAATTTTGTACACGAGAAACTGCTATTGTTGTACGCGAATTGGTAGTTCAAGTCAAGAAACTGCCAATTTCGGTAGGGTGCTAAAATGAAATATCAATAGCGATCTTCTACTATGCGATCTCCGTGTCAACTCTTTGTGCCCTTGGTGTTAAGAGAGTTCGTCAACACAAAGCGCACAAAGATAAAGACACAAAGGGCACCGAGAAATTCAGACTGACCCAGCACCCCAATTTCCGGCGGACAGCGGCATAGGGGTTCGGCGCGGACGACCCTGTTCCTCAACCAACCTCCGATATTGTACAAAACCGTCCATTCGTCATAGATTGTTTTGATATCGGAACCGGCGAGGACGTATCCTAAAAAACGGAATTTCGAAGGACCGAACTTAGGTCAGCGAATGACAGAATTGAGCATGGCTATACTAGTTACCGGAGGCGCGGGCTACATAGGAAGTGTTACGGTCGACGATCTCATAGATCGAGGCCGCGACGTGATCGTTCTCGACAATCTTTCGCGTGGCCATCGCTCGTCGGTAAACGAGAAGGCGCGGTTCTATCAAGGCGACATCGGGAACAGGGATCTTGTCCACCGCATCTGTGAGGAAAATTCGATCACCGCAGCGATGCATTTTTCGGCGTTCGCCTACGTTGGAGAATCCGTGGACCACCCGGAGCTTTATTACAACAACAACACGGTCCAGACGATCACATTTCTCGATGAACTTCTGGCCTGCGGCGTTCGCAGATTTGTGTTTTCGTCGACCTGTGCGACCTACGGCGAGCCTCAGTCGGTACCGATAGCGGAGGAACACCCGCAATTGCCAGAAAGCCCGTACGGCTGGTCAAAGCTGTTTGTCGAACAGGTATTAAAGGACTACGACCGAAGCCATGGACTTCGATTCGTGTCGCTCAGATATTTTAATGCGTGCGGTGCAACGGAGAGACGGCAGGAGTTGCACGATCCGGAAACGCATCTGATCCCGCTCGTGCTGGAAGCTGCGGAAGGCAAGCGTCCGCATATATCGGTCTTTGGAAGTGATTACCCAACGCCGGATGGAACAGCGGTCCGCGATTATGTCCACGTTTCAGATATAAGCCGCGCGCATGTTCTCGCCCTTGGCCATCTTGAGGGAACCGGAGATTCAGTATTTGCAAATCTTGGAACCGGCCACGGGTTTTCAGTGCTCGAGGTCATTGAAGCGGCACGCAGGGTAACCGGCAGGCAGATAGATCTTTTGATCGAACCTCGTCGTCCGGGCGACGCGAGCCGGCTTGTGAGCGATCCGACGAGGGCCGGGGAAATTTTCGGATGGGAACCAGATTTCTTATCGATTGACGAGATGATTGCGTCGGCCTGGAAGGGCCGGGGAATAACTTAGCACTTTGAGCAAAAAGCAGGTCTCGCCACTGAAGTTGAGGTTTGATCGTCGTGCGATAAAGCTTACGTCGCTGGATAAAGTCTCACCCTTCGACGAAAATGCCCACCGGTTGGCGGACCGGCGGGCATCTGCGTGGTTTACCCTTGGAGGAGCATACGACGCACGAAACTAAGACCTAGATCACGGCCGTGTTGACTTTGGGGTTGCGGGCTTGAGCGGAGTGGGTGCCGTTGTATAGACATAGCTTTGCCCCTTGCCGCTGCCCGTGCTCACCGTGTATGCGGCTGCCGGACTTTTCACTACCTTGAATCCGGTCGGCAGTTCGAACAGAGACGGATCCGGTTCGGATCGAACGATGTTGGTCAAACGATACGTCTGCTCGCCGAACCGCGGGTCAGAATGCCGCGACATCACAATCAGCTGCAGATCCTTCGAGTACCACTTTTCGTAAATTATCTCTATCGGCCTTTCATTGCCAATATCGCCGGCCGGGATCGTCGTTACGGTTCTCACGCCTTCGGCCTCGACACCCTCGATGATCTGAACTCCCATCTGCTCCGTCCGGACGTCATATTTTGGCTTCGCACTGGTCAGCTGACCGAAAAGACTCCGTTCGGCCATAACGGCCCCAGCCCTCTCTGTTGCCACCATAGCTGCCTGTTCCGCATTGGCCGAAGGAGAAATTACTGTCGTACCAGGTTTGATTGACTGCCCTGCAGCGGCCAACTCTGCCCTCATTCGCTCCGTGAGGGCCACCCGAGCCGGCGCCTGCGGATCGAGCCCGACACCGGATGTTACCACGCGAACTGAGGGTAAAGATCCTACACGGGCGGTCCTGAGTTCAGAATCAAGCAAATAGCGATGGCCGCCAACCGGATCGAGGATCGTAACACCGGGCCCGACCGAATAGAACGAGCCAAGTGCCCCGCCTGATCCGCCGGACAGCTCGCGGCGAAAACGTCCTTCGCTATTGCGATATAACTTGTTTGTCGACGAACGAACGATACGGTTCCCGTCCGCAAGGGCCTGTACGCTCTCACTGACCGCGTCCGCCGAAAACGGTGAACCCTTTACTATCTTTTCCGACAGAGCGGTGGTCTCGGCGTAGATCTTCGATGTGACATCTTGCTGCGCGATCAGCAAAGTGGGCATCAGCACAAAACAAAATACTATTCCTATCAATTTCATAAAAATTCTCCTGAAAATTCTATTCCACAAGGCGGATAGCTCGCGGCGAACCATCGGCTCCGACGAGAAGGTCCGCCTGAACCGATCTCGTCCCGTTCTCTAGCGGTATATCAATTCCCATTGCGAACAATGCGGAGCGGGGGAGCTCTACCCTAACCACGCGGCCATCGAGTATCGCATCCTGTGCAGTGCTCGAAAGGCCGATAGCATAAAACTCCGCCTCGATCGGCGTCGGATCGGCAAGGATGGCCTTTTCTTGTTTTGGCCGACGAGGCCTGTCACTATGGAACGCTCGAATTGGCTGACGTTTCTCCGCTAACGACGGCTCTGCAGTATTTTTGGTTAATAAGGGTTCGCCCTCAGGCTGCGAGAACAGCAAAACGTCCGTCGTTGCACCGATTTCAGCTACGATAAGATCACTGCCGGAACGCAAAAAGCCGACCATCGTCACGGATACCGCGATCAAGATCCCTGACATTGCCAATAAGACTCGTCGATTCATGCGAAGCCAGCCTGTGCTCGCCTTCGATGGTGTGTTCGAGATCTTCTGAAGCACACCGTCAAACAGCCTCGGTGCCGAGACTATACTGTCGATCTCGACCGGCGTTTTCCGCCCGGCTTTTAGTATTCTCCCCGCAAGCAGTTCGAGGTCGCTATTTGTAGGCTTTCTTCCTTTCATGGCCTCACTGACTAAGACGCCGCGATCTTGGCCGCGGTTACAAAAGCTGTTTCATGACACGACGCAGATAGTGTCTAGCGCGCCACGCCCGTATCTTTGTTTTTGAGATCGACCACCCAAAGAATCCTGCTATCTCGGCGATGGTCATCTCTTCCGCGTAAAGCATATGTAGCAAAGCTCGGTCGTCTGCGGGTACCCGCGCAAGCAACTTTGCCGCAAGGTCACGCCCGATCACATCGTCCTCGGCGTTCGGCCCTTTCTCAGTTGAAGCACCGAGCGATTCGAACCCGCCAATATCGTCTGCAAGATCTTCAGGGCGCCTTTTTCGTCGGCGAAGTATGTCCAGGCACGAATTCGCCGTTATCCGGGCGAGCCAGCTAACGAACGATCGCGCGTTATCTCCGCGAAACGAAGTGAGATCGGCAAAGGCTTTGGCGAAAGCGGTCTGCAGGGCCTCTTCTATCTGGTCCGGCTGATGGAAATAACGGGAAGCGATACCGGCGACAAACCGCTTATGCCGGTCAAAAATGTGTTCAAAGGCATTCGTGTCGCCGGCGAGTACGCATTCGACGAGTTGGGAATCCGTCCGTTCCGAGCGTACGCCAGCAATGCCGGAAATTTCGTCCTCGGCAGACGCGACCAGGCTGTCGTTTTGAAATGTTGATTGAATAACGCTCATCTGACGTGCCTTCGAAAGCGCTCGCCTAGTAGATTGACGCTTAATCGACGCTTTCGGTTACAGAGCCTGCGTTCAATGGTATAAAAATACGCTGGACGGTTGAAAAAGGTTTTGTAGCGGGGCCGTTGAGTGCACGGCCGACGTATTGGGGCACGGCCTGTGTTCCGGCAACAATACTACTGCTGTTCTTCATTCCGGCTTCGCATGCGAAGCAGAGTACTGAATTTCGCGGGTTGGGCCGGGCGGGCCTGCTCCGAGATCGGAGTGGGAAACTCAGCCATTCGCGCCCGACGGATCACTTCGGATGTCTTAGCAAGGTCCAGTATCACGACTCCATCGTCGACTTCAACTTCGTGGAAGACGATGGTATCTCCGACAGTAATGTTGTAATAGCTGCAGAACGACTTAGCTCGGATCGAATGGTTTTGCGATGTTCCGTGTTTCTTGAGTTCATATGAATGTTCCACGTCAGCCGAGCTGGCCTTCATTCCGATCAATTTGCTGCTCTTAGCGAACAAGAGGACCACTGCATCCGGGTTGCCGAGTTCCTCGACGGTTTTTTGATTTAGAACGAAATGGCCGCGGGCATTAAGCGACACTCTAAGCATTGCGGATCGGTAATTCGACTTCTGCGTGAACTCTTCCCAATGCACATTCATAGGGTCCCTCGCCCTTTCGGTATTGAAATATCGAGACGGGCCCGAATGCGGCGACCGTTTGCGACCCAATACCGTAGTTCATCAAGTGTTTGCGACAATTGATGATAAGCCTGAACCTGTGATTTGTAAATACTTTTATTTCCCGATCTGGTTCAACGTCGCGATCTCTCGATCACCACCTTTCTTCGGGAATCCACGATCAACCCTTCCCTTTTTGAAGTGACCCAAATGTCGCGTTCACCGGCGACCTCATCAAACGGGATCTTGGGCGTATAAGTTACCACATACGATGAATCGATCATTTTCGCCACTAGCGCTGTCTTTTCGATCATTTCGTCCACATCGAGCGGGATAATCATCTCACCGTTGGTATTCGCGGTAAGCTCCAACAGCTGTTCCTCACTATATTCGAGATCGGCCTTTCGGTTCCGCATCAAACGGAGAAATTCTCGGTCCACGATGATGGTCGGCCCAATCTTGGGAGCCTGGGCGGTTTGACGCACCCCATTGGGAAGTCCCGCGACTACCTCATCGGGCATGGCCTTTGGCGGAGGAAATTTTGAGGTGCCTTTCGTACGAGGCTCGATCTCGTTCACTTCCATACGGGTGTAGCTAAGGACGTGAACCGTAAAATCGCCTGCGAGTAGTGAGCGAAATGCTCGCTGCTTCGTGGAATTGTCCACAAAACTATCCGTCCCATCGGAGATGAGCACAAGATGTTTGTTATCAAATCCGCTTTTTATCAGGAAATTTCTTGCCATTTCAAGCCCTTTGACCAGAGCGGACCGCCGGCCGAACTTGGTTCTTCCGATCGCCTCAAGGGCCTCGGCCTTGTTGCTCGTCCATTCTGAAACCACTTCGGCCTTGTCGCTGTATTGAATTATCGCGACAGAGTCTTCGGGCTTCAGCGACGCGACAAGAGCGGCGGCAACCCTGCGTGTCCGGTCGAGGTTCTTTGCAGAACGCAGCTCGCCTCCGTGGTCCATCACGATAAGTACGTTTGCCGGAAGCCGTCGCACACTCGTCGGCTGATGCAGAATATTATTTTCTGTAATGACAAGATCTTGCTCGGCCACATCGGCAAAGAATTGTCCCTGTTCGTCGAACGCGAGAACATTCAGCTTAATTTCTTCGGTCACGATCCGGATCGGGACATCGTCAGGCGTTGGCGTTGGCTGAACGCGACCACTCTGGGCAAGCGAATTAATAGGAAAAAGGCAGCAAAGTGCGACGATCCAAATTGCAGCTTTTGTTCGTTTCTCCATAACCTTTCCCCAAGACTGGATAATTAACTAGGATGATGAAAACTATAGGACCGGATGCTTGTTAACGTAGTCCGTGAGGTTTCGAACATAGCTTTCAAACGCCGGGCATTCTATACCGTGACGTTCAAGAAGCCGGTCGGCAACACCTGTATCGTACTCCTGCTCGAGAAAAAAGTAAGGAACGGCGGAATGGGGAAGTCCGGTTATTCCGGGCGAAAACGGAAACATAAGGGACTTTTCTACGATCGAAGGCGGTGGGGCCATTATCGAACTGTGTCCCGAAAGCGCCGTTGCGATCAGGTCGAACAATTCCCGTGTCGTGAGTGGGCGCGGGTCCGCTAATGCGACGGTCTTTCCTTCCGCCGCCTGATCGAAGGCCAAAGCCGCAATTCCGTCTGCCACAAAATCCACTGGCACCAGATTCAATCGTACTTTGTCGTTCCCGACATTGAGCAGTCGAAGCAGACCGGGAAATTTTCTAAGATATTGGATCAAATAATAGATCCCGTCGTATTTCGACGTTTCGCCTGTGCGTGAGTCCCCGAGAACAACGGATGGCCGAAATATCGTAACGGGAAGGGCCGCTTTCAGTCTTTCGACCTCACATTCTGCGAGATATTTCGATTCTTCGTAAAAATTGCGAAATCCCGATTTGTGCTCAAGCTCATTCTCACTTATCCGGCCGGGCCTCTTTCCGGCAACATAACATGTTGAAATATATGAATATCGCTGGAGTTCAGGCATCGACGCAGCGATGTTGTTGACATTCTTTGTTCCCTCGACATTTATCTCAAATGCCGCTTCCCGCGAAACTGCAAGATCGTAGATCGCGGCGAGATGAAAGACATGGGTAGTCGATTCCCGCACAAACTCGTGGTCTTCATCGGACATGCCAAGGTGGTTTTTAGTGATATCGCCCTCGATAACGGCAAAGTTTTCGAGGGGTATCGAGGTTTTTCGGGCGATCGCCTCGATCTTCTTGATGGCACTTTCGACGAAATGCGGCTGGACAAGCAGGAGGATCTGGCGTTCTTCCCTTACAAGACGTTCAACTAGACGCTCGGCGATAAAGCCGGGAAAACCTGTCAGAAATATGGTTTGTGTGACCTTCATTTAAGGCAGACAGAACATTGTGCTAGATTTCCGTATAGACCGAACATTCACCATTTCTATGGACCAGAGCGAACAAATACGCCCAGCATCGGCTGGAATTGGACCGCAAGAGCTTTCGGCTCCGCAATGGGCCGTGATCTCCTTCGAACGCTGCGAAGCCAGCGGACTTACCTACGAGCAGGCGGCGGCGACACTTCAAGACCTCGATCGGGCCGGCATCACCGGCCTTTGTATCGTGACAGACGATGCCGCCGCACGACTGGATACTTAGATCTCAAGAACGATTTTGCCAAAATTATTGTTCGATTCGAGATACTCATGGGCCTCGCGAACGTCTTGAATCCCGAAAACCCTATCAACATTCGGTTTGATCTTCCCGTCCGCTATCGAGGGCAGGATGTCGCGAGCAAACCGCGTGGTCGCTTCGGCCTTCTCTTCAACACTGCGGCTCCGCAGGTTTGTACCGAAGATCCTGAGGCGCTTCGATATCGCAATGCCCAAGTCAAATTCCGCCTTTCTTCCCGCAGTCAGGCCGACCAGCAGCAACCGTCCGCGGGGTGAAAGGCACTTCAAATTCTCCTTCAAATAGCCGCCGCCGACCAGGTCAAGTATCACATTTACTCCATTGCTGTCTTTCGATCGCAGAACCGCCGCGAAACCCGAACCCTCGCCTGCGAGGATGGCATCGTCGAGCCCAAAGTCACGTGCCCGTTCCAATTTATCTGCGGTCCTCGAGGTACCGATCACCCGGGCGCAAGCCATTCGTGCCATCTGAACGGCCGCGAGCCCGACACCGGAGCCCACCGCATGTACCAGCAGAGTCTCACCTTTTTTCAATTCTCCTTGCGTAAAAACCGCGTCGTGAGCGGTAATGAATGCCTCCGGAATGGCGGCAGCCTCAACAAAAGACAGGTCATCTGGGATCTTCATCAGAAGACGGGAATCGACCAGGATCTTATCCGCCTGGGCCTCGCCGGCTGTGATACCAAAAACCCGATCACCGTAAACAAAGTCGCCGACGTCGGGCCCGGTTACTTCGACCACACCGGCAAACTCGAGTCCCGGAATGTTCGGAGAATATCCATTAGGCGGTGGGTAAAGGCCGCGGCGTTGAAGCAGGTCTGCTCGATTAAGCCCGGCGGCCTTCACGCTCACTAAGGCTTGCTGGCCAGCCGGCTCGGGCGGTTCGGGCACGCCCCGGATAGCGATCCCTTCGGTCCCTCCAAATGATCGAAAATATACTGCCTTCATACTTAACCGCCGGGCTGAACCCACTCGCATTCAGCCAAACCTTTCGACAGGAGGCTTACTCCATAAATGATCTGAAAAAACTCTACCTCCGAAGCTTCTCTTCAATATTGTTTGCACGAAGCGAGTTCCCCGTCGCACGCTGCAGATCGGCGATAGCCTTATTCAATTCCGTTTGAGCTCTTAGCTCGTTGGAACGAGCATTCGTAAGGGCAGTCTGCCGTTCGAGCACTTTGTAAATATCGGACTGCCCGTTGTCGAGCTTTCGCTGTTCAGACTCGTACTGCTTTACGGAGTTTTCTCTCGCAACCGCAGCAGCACGCAGCCGTGCCTCAGCGGTCCTCATCGCCTGTATCGCATTTCGGACATCAACCTGGATATTTTGTTCGAGTTGTTCCCTTTGCGTCTCGAGCCGCTCGTTCTCGACAAGCGAGCGTCCGTACTGGGCCCTGGCTGTCTTGTCGCCCAACAGCGGAAGATTGAACTGGATCCCGAACCTGAAGGTAGGATATCGGCCGTCGATTAGGCCACTGTAAGGACTGCCGGTCAGCGCGGCAAGATTTGCCCGCTGTTGCTGACACGCCGCTGAAGTCGGATCCTGCGAACAGGCTGTCGGAAAGTTCGGGCTAAAATTTGCATTTTCAGAGCCCCCGATTCCGGACGTCGAGTAGCTCGCGACAAGATCGATCTGCGGTTTCGTCTGCTCTTTGTAATACCGCTGGTCGATCGCGTTCAGGTCATGCTGTGCCCGATTGATCTCGAGCTCCGGACGATTTGTCATCGCTGCGTCAATCGCTTGCGCAAGCGTTGTCGGCGGCGGGTCAAGATCGACGGGATCGATCGGCGTGATCGATCGGCCCCAAAGAATATCGTTCCGGTTCGCGGCGATCAAATTCTTCAGGTTGTTCTCGGCGATACCGACGATATTCAAGGCATCGAAGACCGATTGTTCGAAGTTCGCCACTTGAGTTTCAGCGGCGACAATGTCGATCGGCGCCAATTGCCCCTCGTTGACAAGCCTCTTGTTATGCTCAAGCTGCTCCTTCGCATCCCGAACACCGTCTCGCTGGACCTGCAGGTTCCGCAATGAATACGCCAGGTCCCAGTATGACCGTTGGACAGCTGCGACGATCTCGATCGTGCGCTGCCGGAACTGCGAATCGGTCAACGAAAGATTGCGTTTCGCTATCTCTATCGTCCGTCGCGGCTGGTCAAAGCTGCGGCCTCGAAAGAGCGGTTGTGTAAGCCCAAAGGTCAGGCTCGCATTGTATTGCGGGCTTAGGATCGAGATCGGATTGTCTGTGGTAAGCCGCTGGTTGGAAAAGGTGGCGTTAAGCACCGTTCCGAACTTTGGTAGTGGTCCCTGCAGCGTGGCGTTCCCGACTAGCGCTCCCTGCGTCGTTTTCTGGTTAGAGCTGAAAATGCTGACGTTAGGTACCGTCGTTCGTTCGAACTGGGTGAGCCCCGTGAACCTCGGCTCATACGCTCCTCGGGCGGCTCGCAGGTCGAACTCCGCGATCCTTACGTTTTTCCTCGTGATCTCGATATCCTTGTTGTTCTCAAGAGCTTTGGTGATCGCATCGGCCAGCGTCAAGGATTGCTGGTCGGCCATATCAACGCCGACGCGCCCAAGGTCAGGCAGCGTCCGGTCGTCCGAACGGTAGTTCGGGCTGATGGCGGGCACTCCCTGAAGCTTATCAGGCTCGACATTCTGCGTATCGCTGACCGGAGGAACCGGTGACGGCGTTGGCGTCGGAACCTGTGCGGCCGTCGCCGCAGAACCCGCGAACAATGCGATTGATAATGCTAAACATGATCGCAAAAGCATAATTAATACCCTAAAGCTAATACCGCATTGGTTTCTTCCCTTTGTGCCGCAGTCTCCGGGAACAGAACTCATTGCTTACTGAAGAACGCACTCGTTGCCGTGGCAAACTTTCGCCTGACGCCGCCGAAAAGCCATTCAGAAAATCGCGACACATATTGGAACAGGCGCATCTCGCTCAGATCATCAAAGATGGAATAGAACACAGGCACCGCAAGCAATGTCAGAAGCAAACACAAGGATTGTCCTCCCACCACGAGCACACCGATCGACCGGTTAGTCCCCGCGCCCGCGCCGCTTGCCAAGACCAGCGGCATCATCCCCGCGACCAATGCGATCGTCGTCATAAGGATCGGCCGCAGGCGGTCTCTGTTTGCCTGGATAATCGCCTCAAGACGATTCATTCCCTGAGCCCGCAAATTGTTCGTGTGGTCGATCTGCAGGATAGCGTTCTTCTTTACGACACCGAACAACAGAAGGAGGCCTAGACCGGAAAAGATGTTGACCGTCAGCCCTGCGACAAGAAGACTGACAATCCCGAATGGTATCGCGAGGGGAAGCGTGAGCAGGATCGTGACCGGATGGATGAACGATTCGAACTGGGCCGCAAGAACGATATACATGAATATGAACGACAGTACGAACGCAAGCATGAAGTAAAATCCTGCCTTGCCCATTTCTTTTGATTGCCCGACATACCCAGAACGATATCCGGCTGGCAGCTGAAGTTCTCGCACATAGCTGTCAATGGCAGAGGTAATACTCGCCGCCGAACCGCCCGGCCTCGTGTTCGCCAGGAGGGTTACCTGCCGTTGTCGGTTTGTGCGCTCGATCGAACTTGGGCCTGTCCCCTCGGTAACTTTCACGAGCCTGTCGAGCGTGACCCAGCCGACCTTCGTCGAGGGTACGATCAGCCTCTTCAGTCCCTCAATGTCGGTCCTGAAGGTGTTGATCGCCCGCACACGCACCTCATATTGATCGGTGCCCTCATTAAATGTCGTCGCCTCCTGGCCGGCCACCAGAGTGTTCAGCGCTTGAGACACGTCGCCAATGCGAACCCCCAGATCAGCTGCCGTCGCCCGGTCAACCTCAAGGCGTACTTCGGGCTTACCCGCGATCAGAGTTGAGTCAACGTCAACAGCATCTGGGATCGATCTCATGCGTTCGAGGATCTTTTCAGAATATTCCTCCAATTTTTTCAGGTCCGGGCCTGCGATAAGGAATTGAACGTTTGCATTGCGAAAGCCGCCGCCGGAGAAAGCCTGGACCTGTTGAACACCGGTCCGCAGATCCGGATACTCTTTCAGAATCTCGCGAGCGTCCGACATGATCTCTTCCTGCGACTTGGCTCGATCTCCGATGTCCGTCAGCTTTACATAAATAGTTCCGCTGTTGACTACCTGGGCCTGTCCGCCGCCGACGGTCGCCAATGTGTCGGTAACACCGGGCATCTGCCGGATCCGCGACGAAATTCGTTCTAATACTTGCGACGAAGCGCTGAGGCTAAATCCCTCCGGCGCGCGAACCTGTACCTCAAACTGGGACTGGTCATCCACAGGTAAAAAGTTCTTTCCGACGAACATGAACAAGGGCACGATCGATAGGAAAACGAGCACGCAAATGGTTACGATCAACCATCGGTGGCCCATCGCAAATTGGAGCAGCCAGGTATAAAAACTGTCGAGATGCCGGAACCAGCCCGCATCCTTTGACAAATGTTCAGTGGGAGGGGCCTTATCATGCCCTTTCTCCATCGATTCATCGGCGAGAATGCCGGATGGAGCAGCTGCTTCGGTGTCGGCCTGCCGAACCTTCTTTCGCTTGATCAGTCGGGCGGCGAGCATCGGCGTCAACGTGAATGAGACAAGCAATGACACACCGACCGCGAACGAGGCGGTCAGGCCGAAACTAGACATAAACCGGCCGACGATGCCCTGCATGAACCCGATCGGGACGAAAACGGCCATTAACGAAAGGGTCGTCGCCATGACCGCAAGCCCGATCTCACGTGTTCCTTCGATCGCGGCTTGGAAAGGGTCCATTCCCTTTTCTTCTACGAAGCGAAAAATGTTCTCGAGGACCACGATCGCGTCATCGATCACGATCCCGACCATTAGCGTGAGCGCAAGCATTGTGATGGAGTTGAGCGTATAGCCCATCGCGTACATCAATGCAAAGGTCGAAATGATCGAAGTTGGAATGGCAAGTGCCGCGATAAATGTCGAACGAAAACTCCAGAGGAAAAAGAAGACCACGATGGACGCAAAGATCGAACCAAGGATCAGATGTTCCTCGAGAGCGGCCACCGAGTTTTCGATAAAAATGGAGTTGTCCCCGATTATCCGCATCTGGAAACCGGGTGGAAGGGTCGGCTCGATCTCCGCAAGACGCTCTTTTATATCGCGGGCGACCGCCACCGTGTTTTGTCCTGACTGTTTTGCAACGATTAGCGTCACGGCCGACTCGCCGTTAAGCCGAGCTTCAGACCGCACCTCTTCGGCTCCGTCTTCCGAGAAGCCAAGGTCCCTGACCTTTACCTGATATTCGCCCCGCGTGGCGACAACGACATCGTTGAATTCCTCGGGCTTGAGAATCTTTCCCATGGTCCGAACGCTGGTCTCCGTCTGGCCCTCGTCGAGCCGGCCGCTCGGGAACTCAACGTTCTGAAGACGAAGAGCGTTTGAAACCTCAGCGGGAGTTACATTGTAAGAACGGAGCTTGTCGGGATCGACCCAAATGTTGATCTGGCGTTCCTGGCCGCCGATCATGGTGATCTGGCCGACGCCGCTGATCGATTCTATCCGTTTTCTGATCTTGTCCTTGGCTACCTGCGTAACTTCCCGCCGGGCGACCGGGCCCGAAACAGAGATGCGAAGGACAGGAGCCGCATCGGTATCAAGCTTTAAGACCGTAGGCTGCTCGGCCGTGACCGGGAGGTTCGGAATTACCTGCTGGACCTTTTGCTGGACCTCATTGAATGCGACCTCAACATCCTTTTCGAGTATGAACTGAACAAAGACCTGCGAAATACCCTCGATCGAGGATGATCGTAATTCATCGATGCCGCTGATCGTATTTACGGCCTCTTCGATCTTGTCGGTGATCTCGGTCTCAACCTCTTCGGGCGATGCACCGGGGTTGACGACCGTAATGGTCAGGGTCGGGAAATCGATCTTTGGAAAAAGGTCGACGCCCAAACTAAAAAACGAGAACAGGCCCACGACGACCAACGAAAGGATCAACATCGTCGCAAAGACCGGACGCTTTACACAAACTTCTGCTAACCACTGCATACTTTTCTAGTTTGTTCGCTACTGCCGAACCAAAACGCCATCCGTCAGCGCCGCGAGGTTGCCCACCGCGATAGTGTCTCCTTCGATCACGCCACTCTTTACCTGGATCATGTCGTTTTCCAACAGCCCAAGCTGTACAAATTGTTCTCGTGCCGCACCGTCCTTGATGACGAAAACTGAATTCGTTTCGCCGACGGTCCTAATTGCTGTTACCGGGATCATTACAGCGGGCTCCGGTTTCGATTGAGTGATCCTGACGGTTGCAAACTGTCCCGGCTTCAAAAGGCCCTCTGTATTTTGCACTTCCGCCTCAACGACCAATGTTCGGGCCGTCGCATTGACGCTCGGCGAAATTCTGGCGATCGTTCCCGCAAAATTCCGGTCCGGATAAGCCGCTGTTTGAAGCGAGACCCCCTGGCCCGTAGCGATCCTTCCGATGGCTTGTTCCGGGACATCGATCCTGAGGCGCAGGGTCGAAGTCCGAACAATGGTCGCGATCTTGGAATTTGGCACGCTAGGCGAGATGTATTCGCCGACATCGGCGACTTTTTCTGAAACATATCCGCTTATGGGCGCCCGGACCACGGTGTCCGTTATTCCTTTTTCCGCCTGTGAAACCTGCGCCTGCAGCGTCGCTATCGCGGCCCGAGATGTTGCGGCGGCCGCCCTTGCCGTGTCCACCGCTGCCTGAGCAGAGTTGATTGCCCGGATCGCCACAGCGGCGTTCGATCGGGCCTCGTCAAGTTGGCCGAGCAGCGAATCGCGTTGGGATTTTCGCTGGTCGTAGAGAGACCTCGAAATATCGCCTGTCTCGAGCAAACGCTCGGCCCTGCGTAGTTCCTTTTCCGCCAGCTCTAGCTGTGCGGTGATCGACTTTACCTGTGAGAAATTCTGGATCTGAAATACCTCGCCGTCTCGAACGCCGAGCCTCGCCTGAGTTTGCCGCAGGGTCGCTATCGCTTGATCAACATTGGCCTCGGCCTGGCCGACCGCTTGCCGCTGCTGTTCCAACTGGGCCTTAGCCTGGTCAAGCCGTATCGCGGCATCTCGTGGATCGAGCCTGATCAACACGTCGCCCTGATTTACGTAACTACCGATGTCGAAGTTGACCTCCGTTATCTTGCCGCCGACCGCCGGCGCGACATCCGTCTGGGCGTCGCTTGCAAGGTTTCCGGTAACCTCGATGTAGGTCGGTATCGGCATTACAACTGCCTGCGACGTTGTTACGTCCACGATCACCGGCTGGTTGTTCGAATTAGGACCCGTTGCCGAGTTGGCCGACGAACCGCAGCCCGAGGAACCCAGGCCAGCTGCGGCCGCAATGACCAAGCCCGCCAATGACAAAAATTGTTTTGATCGCATCAAGATAGTCCCTCCGCCCTTGCCGAGGCTGCTGAATCACTTTACAGCCGCACCTACGAGAATCATTTCCGCAAAGTTCCGGGCGGCTTCTTCATTGCTGATATCCAGGATCCGCCGCTTCTTGTCCCAAAGAATGTTGTTAAGTGAGTGATGTATCAGCATCCCCAGAAAACACCGGACAATTATCCGCGGATCGATATTCCGAAATCTTCCGTCTGCCTGCCGCTTTTCAATATAACTGCCCAAAAATTTATAGATCTCGACAACAAACTCGCCGAAGAAACGTTCAGCGAGTTCATGTTCCTCAAGGGCCGAGTAAAAGAGCAGCCGCATAAAAGCAATATCAGACTGGTGTTTTTCAAGCGCTTGCAAGGCAAAGTGGTAAAACACACCTTCGTCGTCGTTTTCCGCCATCGCCTTCAAGAGCGCTTCATTGTGCTCCCATGGAAACTCGTGAAGGCCGTCGGCACATTTCTTTGCCTCAAGGATCGCTCCGTAAAGCTCATCTTTGGACGAAAAATGCTTGAACACCATCGCCTCGGAAACACCGGAGCCGCGAGCGATGTCCTTGGTAGTCGTCCCGCTAAATCCGCGCTTCGAAAAAAGATCGAATGCTGTTTGAAGTATCTGTTCCCGGCGTTCGTCCCCGGTCATTCTTCCAGAGGGGTCACATTTGAAAAGATCTTGTATCAATTGGTCTCCTAGATTTGTTAAGTAAGTGCTTACTTACTTCGAAACGAACCTAGATTCGCACTTCGCCGCGGGGGGTGTCAAGCGGAGGATGGGCGGGTAACAAATATTTAACGCACGGAGCCTTCAGCAGTTCCCGAAACTCGTTATAGATTGTGGATCGCCCCAAGCCGCAGCCGAACTTTTGGGAGAAAGCAAAGTCGGCAGCGCACATCGCTTTAGCTCAAAATAGATCACGGGATGGAACTTTTCGACGGAAATTTCGTAACAACTAATCGGCGATGGGATTCATCAGAAACGACCGTAGCGCACCGGATCAGGTATTTTGAAGAAACCCGGAAATAGGAGGAAGCAAGAAATGTCGGAATTTGAGAATGAGGTCAAAAAGGCCGAAAAAGAATTGGAGCAGAGCTTGGTACCGCTCGTGCCTGACGCGAACGATCCCAAGTTGGACGACGAGTTTTTGGGAGATATGAAAATGCACGCACAGGAATATGGACAGAGGTTACAGGATGCGGCGGGCAAGGCAAAGGTATTTGCGGAAGAAAAGGTCGCATGGGCAGGCGACAAGCTAAAAGAGCTGCAACACAAGGACCCGAAGGAATTGGTCGAAGACGCGAAGGAGTTCGCGCGGCAGAAGCCGGGTCAGACCATCCTCATTTCCGCGGCGATCGGCCTGGTGATCGGTTTTCTATTGAAGCGCAAATAACACGCTTCCTTTTTGGTTCGGAAGGCCAAAAAAGGGCGGCTCGAAAATTCGGGCCGCCTTTAATCGTTTAATGCCTGATCCTATTCCTGTGCATGAAGCAGTCGCCGCGTAGTGTCGTCAAACAATACGTCGATCTTCTGCGGCTCAAGTACCGCCGTAACCTCGCCATGGCCAAAGTGCGAATGCGTCATCGCCTGGCCCTTTTTGTACCGCCGATTGCGATCGTAAGCATCGGCAACTTTGCCCCGTCCCGCCGTAACGCCGGTTTTAACACCGGCCTTGAACGTACTTGCCGTCTGGCAAGTAGCGCAGACCGCAGCCGAGATCTTTCCCAACTTTGTAACTGTCTGAACGGTATGGTCCGTTTCATCCTCACATGCCGAACAGGGCATTGAGGTAGTATCGCCGGCTGCAAATTTTTCAGTTTTCATGACATCTCCTCCCTAACGTTTACCGCCGTCTCCGCCCGCCGAATGACCGGAACGAACGCGGTCTCAGACCCGATGAAGTTTCAACCGGCTTTACGCCGCCGAAATCGGGCAGGAACACCCGTTCGACCTGCTGGCCGGTCAATTTCTCGATCGCCCTAAGTGAATGCTCCTCAGCCAGTGTGAACAGTGTGATCGCCTGGCCTTTGTTGCCCGCACGCCCGGTTCGGCCGATCCGATGGACGTAGTCCTCGGGCGCCACGGGCACATCATAGTTTATCACGTGTGAGACGGCGTCGATATCGATACCGCGTGCGGCAACGTCCGTCGCCACGAGCACCTGCGTCTTTCCGGTCTTGAAACTCGCCAACGCAGCTTCACGCTGTGACTGTGAACGGTCGCCATGGATCCGGTTGGATTTGTGTTCCTGTCTCTCAAGAATGTGAGCGATCCTGTCAGCACCCCTTTTCGTTCGGGTAAAGACCAATACACGGTCGAAGTCCTCTTTGCTCAACAATTCCAGCAAGAGAGGCACCTTGAACTGATGTGCGACCGGATAAGCTTTCTGCTCGATCGTGACCGCAGCGGTTCCGCGTTTTGAGATCTCAACGAATGTAGGATCCTTAACGATCGACATCGCGATATGCTCGATCTCACCGGCCATAGTTGCCGAGAAAAAGAGCGTCTGCCTTTTTTCAGGGCAAGCCTTGACGATCCGCTTGATCGCGGGCAAAAAGCCCATATCAAGCATCCGGTCCGCCTCGTCCAGAACAAGCGTGGTCAGGCCATTAAAGTTGACCATGCCCTGTTCCATGAAATCCATCAACCTTCCCGGCGTCGCGATCAGTATATTGACCCCTTTCTTAAGTGCCTGGATCTGTTTTCCGTACGCCGAACCGCCTATGACGGCCGCGCACGATATGTTTTTCGGTGCAAATCTCCGGCATTCAACCTCGATCTGCGTCGCAAGTTCGCGAGTGGGAGCAAGCACAAGAACGGTCGTTCCCGGCTTGTTCTTCGCCCCCATCTTCTGGATCAGCGGAAGCAAAAATGCCGCTGTTTTTCCGGTGCCGGTCTCCGCGGTGCCGATAACGTCGCCGCCCTCTAAAATGACCGGAATAGCCTGTACTTGAATGGGTGTAGGCTCAAAATACCCGATACGCTCGCACATTTTCGCCATTTCGGCGTGCAAGCCAAGTTCTCTAAAATTCATTTGATTAATCGTTTCTCTCGTCGAACGGAAGAACCATAGGCCGCAATTCCAACGCCATTTACATGGCTGGTGCGTTCCTGGTGACCCAAAAGTTACCGGACGCGCAAGAATCGCAATGCTTCTCGGGTTTGGCCTTGATCGCCTCGAAGGCGGACCTCAACCCGTATCGTTCGTCTGTGACTATTAAAGAAGTGTCTAACGGTGGGTAAAAACGTTCGATGTAACGGTAGCAGCGAATGACCAACGTAAGAAGGCTCAAAACAACTCGAGCCGCTTCTGACAGTGCTTTATGGACCTTCTCTCAAATTCTGATCGCTGACTCACAACGAGGGCGAAATTACCGTCGACAAGCGAGGGAAGGAAGTTCAAACAATTAGACTACAACAGTTTACAGGAAGTTGCAAGTTATTTGCGACCGATCCAATCGGACGCCACGTCCCGTGGAGACCGTTTGTTTCCGTCCACCTCATAGTTCATCTTCCTCATTTCTTCCGTTGAGATGGCATTGCTGAGCTTTCCGAATGCTGGGGCGAGAATGTCTTCGACCTCACGTCGGGCTATAAACACGGCCTGATACGGCGGGAAGTAGCGTTTATCGTCAGCCAGCTGGAACAGATCGAGCGCAGCGATGAGGCCGTCGGTCGAGTTGCCGGCGATGATGTCGAGTTCGCTGGATTGCAGTGCACGATAGGTAAGTGACAGGTCCATTTCGCGCGGCTGTTTGGCGAAGTTAAAGCCGTAGGCCTTTGAAAACCCCGGATACCCGTCCGCGCGCGACATAAAATCCTGGCCGAACCCGGCTTGCCATTCTTTCGAGAGCGGAACGGCGTCGGAGATCGTTTTCAGGTTATTCTTCCGGGCAACATCGCCGCGGACGAGTATCGCAAAATCGTTCGCAAAGCCGAGCGGCGGGCTGAGAACGAGGTTGAACCTCTCGACATATTCCGCCTTGGTCCGGTCATAAACCGCCTGCGGATCCGTGATGGGAGAGTGTTTAAGGATCGACGTATAAGACGTTCCGGTGTATTCGGGGTAAACGTCGATCTGAGAGGCAAGCAGGCTCCGGTGCGGAAGGTCGCCGCTCAGCTCGAACTCACGCTCGACCGTTACGCCTTCCTGTTCCAGCAGCTGCGCAAGGATCTCGGCAAGGATCACCGACTCGGTAAAATCCTTCGAGCCAACAACGATTGTGCGTCCGGCCGTCTGTGCGGTTATCGCATCGTTCGAATCTCGGATCTCGGTTTTGGTGCTCGCAAGATAGCTAAGTCCGACGACCGCGGCGAGGATCGCGACCACCGCAAATCCGATTACCTTGAGTCTGCCCGCATTCGCACGCTCGCCGACGTTGTAAGATCTCTCGATCTGACCTAGGGCAAGATCACACAAAAGGGCCAACAACGCCGACGCCAACGCACCGGCGACGAGCAGATTATTATCGTTTTGCCGAAGCCCTCGAAAGATGTATGTGCCAAGCCCTCCCGCCCCGACCGCTGCGGCCACGGTCGCCACGCCGACAGAAATGACGACCGCAACCCGAATGCCCGTCAGTATCACCGGCATCGCCAGCGGCAGTTCGACCATCTTCAAACGCTGCCACGGCGTCATTCCCATCGCGTCCGATGCCTCGATCAGTTTTGGGTCGATGCCGAGAATACCTGTGACGGTATTACGGATCACGGGAAGCAGGGCATAGAGAGCGAGGGCAATTATCGCGGTCCGGGCCCCGATGCCGCCGATAAATGGGATCGGTATCAGCAAGCCGAAAAGAGCCAGGCTAGGCACCGTCTGCATCACATTCGCGAAGCCGAGAACCGGTGTTTGAAGGGATCTGATACGCGTCAGCAAGATCCCAAGCGGCACGCCGAGTAAGATCGCCGCCCCGGTTGAGATGAACACAAGGAAGATGTGCTCGCGGGTGAGCGTAAGCAGCTCCGGCCAGTTGGCGGCAAGAAATTGGATGAATTCTCTCACGAGAATCAATTACGCTTTTTTCGCGTATTTAGGTAAAAATTGCGGCGTGACGCGGCCTTTTGTTAGCTGCTCGAATGCATAGGCATATTTGATCAACGCGGGCTCGGAGAAGGCCTTGCCCCAAAAGGCCATTCCGGTAGCGGCGACTGAGGCCGGAACAGGATTGCCGGCAGCATTGGTTGACGCAGGCAACTCGCGAAGCCCGAGCGGTACCGTGATATACGGATAACCGGCAGTCGCGGCGATCGCCCATGTCGCGCCGGTTGTGGGTGAGACCAGAGCATCAAGATCGTCTTTCGCCATGACAGCGTCGATACCTTCGTCACGGCTTGTTCGCTTTACGTTCGCCAAAGCGTCGATGTAGCCCTTGTCGTTGAGATCGGCCTTTGCCTGGGCCTGCGTGAACAATTCCTGGCCAAAAAGCTTCAGCTCCTTGTCTTTGTTCTCATCATTGAACTTGATCAGGTCCTCGAGCGTCTTATAGGTGGACCCGCGGGCGGCAAGGTATTTGTTGAGATCGGCCTTGAATTCATACAGCAGAACACTGAGCCGGTCGGCCGATACTTTGCTGTAGTCGGGCGCAAAAGTAACATCGATCAACGTTGCTCCCGCAGCCCGGATCTTCTCGATGAATGGCTGATAATAAGCCTTGGTCTGCTCGGCGGTACGCCCCTGGACAAACTGCAGAACGACGCCGAGCCGGGCGCCTTTCAGGCCGTTCGGATCGAGAACCCGGGTGTAATCCTTTGCCGCATTCTTGTCGGCGGCGGAGGTGATGGCGTCCTGTTTATCGCGGCCGACCATTGCACCGAGCATTATCGCAGCATCGGCAACGGTCCGTGCCATCGGGCCCGCCGTATCCTGAGTGTGCGCGATCGGTATGATGCCGCTTCGGGATATTAAGCCAAGCGTCGGTTTGATGCCGACAACGCCGTTCGTATTCGCCGGGCAGATTATCGAACCGTTCGTCTCGGTACCAACCGCGGCCGCACAAAGATTTGCCGACGGAGCAACGCCCGAACCAGAGCTTGAGCCGCAAGGATTCAGATCGAGGTAATATGGATTATTCGTCTGCCCGCCGCGTCCCGACCAGCCGCTGATCGAGCGGTTGCCGCGAAAATTCGCCCACTCGCTCAGGTTTGTCTTGCCGAGTATTACCGCTCCTGCGTCGCGGAGTTTCTTTACGACAAAGGCATCTTGCTTCGGTGTCGGTGCACCCACCAGAGCCAGCGAACCGGCGGTCGTCATCATCTTGTCCGCGGTGTCGATGTTGTCCTTTATCAGGATAGGGATCCCGTGCAGCGGTCCGCGAATTTTCCCCTTCTTCCGCTCCTTGTCCATCGCGTCAGCGATCGCAAGGGCATCAGGATTCAGTTCGATCACGGAGCGTGTTTTTGTATCGATCTGCTTTATCCGCTCCAGATACATCTCGGTGAGCCGCCGTGCCGTCAACTTACCCGACTTCATCTGAGCCTGAAGTTCGCTGATCGTAACCTCTACAAGTTCGGGAAATGGATCTCTAGCGGCAAACCCGGCTACATTTCCATACGTTGATCTAAACATCGTGATGGCGGCCAGGCCAGCGGCACCGCTCTTTATAAACTCGCGTCTGTTTTGGTCTTTCTTGCTCATGGTGTGTCCTATTGTTCAGCCCATTGTAACGAACCTATTGGGAAAATCATCAATCATACTGCAATCGCGTCGATGTAAGCCTGCGCCAGCGGCACGGTTGACGAAGCAAACTCCGCCGGCGTTCCAACGAAAACGATTCTGCCTTTCTCCATAAGTGCGATCCGGCTGGCCAGCAGTTTTGCTTCGTGCAGGTCGTGCGTTACAAAGACCGCCGTCTTGCCCAGTTCTCGAACCAAACGGGCAAATTCCCTCTGAAGACTTGTGCGGGTAATTATATCGAGGGCTCCAAACGGCTCGTCAAGCAAGACGATCTTGGGATCGGCCGCCAGAGCCCGTGCTACACCGACGCGCTGCCGCTGGCCGCCCGAAAGTTCATGCGGATAGCGGGCCGCAAAATCGTCAGGGGCAAGGCCGACAATATCGAGCATTTCGCCCACACGGGAATTGATCGATCGGTCGTCACGGCCCAAAAGTCGCAGGACCAGGCCGACGTTCTCAGCGACGGTAAAATGCGGAAAAAGGCCGCCGTCCTGAAGCACATATCCGATCCAGCGCCTCAGCGAGATCGGTTCCCATTCGGTCGTCGCCCGCCCTTCGACCAAAACCTCGCCCGCCGTTGGATCGATCAGCCGATTGATAAGCTTAAGCGTTGTGGTCTTCCCGCAGCCGGATTCGCCGAGGAGGACGAGGACTTCGCCCGTTTCGATTCGCAGGTCAAGGCCCGTGAGAATACGAGTCGATCCGACCGCATAATTAACGGATCGGAACTCGACTGCAGGTTCCTGAGTAATGTGCATTTGCGGCAGATTCTACCACATCCCATTCTTTGATGGTTCCGATGTGGCCTGTGAAGGAGGTACCCGCTTGGAGCCGATCGCAGCGGCTGTCTTACCTATCGGGCCCAGGGACGTTGACATGTCCGGCCTTTCGCTTACGATATAGGGAAACTGGGGCGGGTCATGACGGCACTCTCAGTATCGACCTAATTATGACTAACGTTTTCCGTTCCGCATTGTCTATCTCACTGATTATTGTCGCGGCCATTGGGTGCAGTTGGAGAGCAGGTACCAACGGGGAGCCCGTGCCTGAGCCTGTTGTTGAGTCAACTCCGGCGGCATCGGGTACGCCTGACGCGTCCGGCGGAGAGTCTCACTTCGCCGCGGCCGAACCTCTGATCGCCGATCTGTACAAACAGCACGATGCGGAAAAAGGGCCGTTCCGCGAACGAAAGCGTGCCGTGGTTGACAAGTATTTCGCCAAACCGCTCGCGGACATGATCTGGAAAGACCAGCAAACGCCGCCGGGCGAAATGGGCATGCTCGACTTTGACCCGCTTTACGACGGACAGGATATTTCGGTCAAGAAATTCTCGATCGGCACCGCCACTGTTTCAGGAGACAAAGCTAACGTAAGGGTCAGTTTCGAGAACTATGGTGAGAAGAAGGCTCTGACCTACCAGATAGTGCGGCAAGGCGATTCCTATAAGATCGCGGACATTAAGTATTCGAGCGGGTTCACTTTGCTCGGGGTGTTCCGCGAGAATTTGAAGGCCGAAAAACCGGGCGAACCGTCAACCAACGGTGAATTCGAGGGCCGCTACCGCGTCGGCGACACGACCTGCACGGTTGAATTCAAGAATAGGGGATTTGCCGTCAAGTGGGCCAAAGGAAGTGGCGTCGAATATTTCTCGTTTATGGAAGGGACGACGTTTGCCTCGTCGACCGTAGAATCAGAGGCAAACAAGTTCGTCTTTGACGACGAGAACTATCACACAGGCATTTTTATCGAGCCGACGGCAAGACATTCCCGGTTTCACGGGCTAGGTAAATTAGCAATGCGAACGTCCAAAAAGGCAGGCCTTTCGACCTGCCTTTCCTTAACCATGATTGGTCTAATTAACGAACACCAACGGTGCTCGGTCCTGTGGCAGTTATCGTGAATTCGCTGCCCTCTTCGAGTTTCAAGTTGTCGCGGCCCTGTATTAAGACTGAGCCCGCACCTGCTCCAGCGCCGACACCGGCTCCGATAGCTGCACCGCTGCCGCCGCCGGCAATCGCACCGATCAATGCCCCGATTGCGGCACCGATACCGGCACGAGTGACGGTTCGCGTGGTCTGGTTACCATCGCGGACCGAGCCTTCGTTGTTGATATTGATGGTATCGCCGTCTGCTTCTCGTGCGGAATCGATGATCCCGGCAAAGTTGTACGTCTGATTATTGAATCGGATAGATTCAAATACCATCGCCAGGTTTGCGCGGCCCGAAACTCGGCCTGAGCTTTCCACCTGTGCTACTCGTCCGGTTATAACAGCACCGCGATACTGATTCGGCGAAGTTACTTCCATTGTGAACCGATCACCGGCCTGCGAAACGTTTGTCGCGATCCGGTTTTGCAGCACAGCGGTCAGACGCGTTCCGTTCGGGATGTAAAAATTACCCGACCCGGTCGGCGTATTCCAGCCCGGCTGATTAACCGTGGGCCAGGAAGCTACGTCCGACGTGCGATCGTAAACGCTATTTGCGGTGATCAATTGATTCTGGTTTTCCAGATAGATCTGTCGCGTTACACGCAAACGGTTGCCGCCGACCGGCGTAAAGGAAACCTTGAAATCCTGGTCACGATCGCCCTCCGTTACAATGTTGAGCGTATTGCCCGTCATCGAAACAGTCGTCCTTGTTTGTCGGCCTCGTGCATTCGATTCGGTAACCGCACGTCCGTCC
The DNA here is from genome assembly GCA_041750855.1 of Pyrinomonadaceae bacterium. GTDB lineage: Bacteria > Acidobacteriota > Blastocatellia > Pyrinomonadales > Pyrinomonadaceae > OLB17. The sequence continues at coordinate 37,477 of JBGSYT010000007.1, forward strand.
GCAGTCATCGTTACCGGTTCACCGTAGTCGGATGCGATCGTTACCTCGTTTCCGCGGACCTGGATCGCGATCGTCACCGGTGAGTTCAAACGACGCTCGAGATTCGTCCGCTGCTGTTCGCGGACCGAGGTATTGCTGATCGCCTGGTTGACAACGTTCGCCACGTTATCGCTCAAACCAACGTTTAGCCGATAGGTTCCGTCGAGCCGATTGTGCTGGCCACCCCACTGATCCGACGGGAAAGGCGGAAGCGTCTGGTTCCAGTTGTAGTTCAACCGGTACATCGTCGAAAGCTGGTTCAGATCGTTCCTGATCAGCGTCCATTGCTGCGTAACGTTTGACGCCATCCGATTCTGGCGCATGAAATTATCCAAATACCAGCCGTAGTTCATCACCTGCGTCAATTCTGCCTGTGTGAGGCGGCGATCATTGAAGCTTCGTCGAAGCTCGTCGGTCGCATTCTCGAACGCGTCGAGGTACGGCACGATCTGCTCATCCCGACGGGTATTGTCCCAGCGGGCGTTATTGTCAAACCGGCCCTTGACCGCGGTGCTAAATGTGTTCGTCCGCGTTTCAAGCCGGCTCAAAATAATCCTAACCTGATTGTCATTGACGCGAGGGTTCCAGACCTGCTCCGCCTGATTGTGCTGAAATGCCGGTAGTTGCTGGTTCCAATTCCAACTTACATTATAAAGCCGTGCGAGCTGGTCCAGATCGGTACGGATCTGAGTCCATTGTCGCTGAGTAGCCGCATTCAGCCGGCTTCGGCCCATAAAATCATTTAGGTACCATCCGTAGTTCAAGACCGCTGTTACGTCATTACTCTCGACCTGACGTGCATCGAAATCTCTGCGGAGTTTAGCCGTCGCATTCTTAAAGGCATCAAAATACGCCGAAACATTGTCTTCAGGCCGCGTGTTGTTCACCCGGCTGTTAACAAAATGGCGCTCGACCGATGTGCGAAATGCATCCGTACGTGTTTCGAGCCGGTTCAGAACGTTCCTGACCTGCGTTTGATTCACTTGCGGATTCCATTGTGCTTGTGTTGCGGTAGAGCCAAGCAGTACTGCAAAAAATGCGGCAATTATTGAAAATTTCTTAAGTCCCATTGTTCGTATCTCCTTATACTTCCGCTGCTGTTTAATTAAAGAAAAACAAGCATGCTGGAAGGTATTGCACAATGAATAGTTGCAATGGGTGTGCCAAGAAAGGTAACTGTACTGTTATGATGGGCTTAACAAATGCCCTAATCAATTACGAACGAGCGAGCCAGACGTTATGGTGCGTTGGTGTACTCAAACGAGTCACCATCGGACCTGCTCCCATTCGATGGTGCCAGGCGGTTCAATCGCAAGTCGAACTCTCTCTAATCACTCTGCGTTCGGAAGTCGAACCGAATAGTTTTACGAAATCGAACTTTATTGCCGTTGCATATCACCGTCGGTGTAAAGCTTGAACCGTACGCCGCCTCAACAGCTGCCAACCGGAAGGCTTTCGGACCATTTACGACCGTTGCTCGTACAACTTTGCCGGTTGTATCTACCCAAAGAGACACGGTAACAGATGCAGATTTTTTTCTCTGACGCGCAATCGCTGGATATGCCGGTTTAGGAATTTTCACTGGACAACCGTTCGTGCACAAATGAGAGACCTTTGGACGCGGTTTGCCAAATTCCTTAATTTGTTCGTTACGGATCTGCAGTTCACACTTCAAGGCGAGTTTCTCGTCTTCTTCAAGTGCGATCCGAAAGCTCTCGGCTTCCTTATCCGACATACGCTGGCCGTACGCTAAACAAAACGAGATCGAGATCAACAAACATAACTGAAAGAATCGATAGATCATTCTTACTTAGATTCATATGCTGACGGATTGTTCCCGATTCCCACTCAATCGTCCCGGATGGTTTCGAGGTGATGTCTTAGACTATACGGTTAGGCGGCGGGAATTGGTCCGGAAGCTACAAGCTTTTTTAGCCGAGGATCGACGGTCAAGCTAAGGCCCTCAAGTGTTCGGGCACCGAGCAGCAAAAGGTCACCTTTTTCAGCGAATACGACTTCGTCAACGGTAAAATATTTGTCGTAACGAAGAATAGCGAATCCAACGCTGCGGGTTATGATCTGGCCGTTCGCCATTACGAAACTAACATCTTTTTTCTCCCGTTCAACATCGAGCTTTTCGAGAGTTTGCGACGATACCCAACTGTATTCGCTGCCGGTGTCCACCAACATTTGAGGGATCACTGCCGACTTCTTTCGGTTCGCGATGTTTTCGATTTTGCACCTTATCTTAAAAGTACCCATACCTTCATTTTAGATCGAAATCGTGATTCATTCTACTCCCATTCGATCGTGCCGGGCGGTTTTGATGTGATGTCGTAAACCACGCGGTTTACGCCGCGGACCTCTGATGTGATGCGAGACGAAACGGCCGCGAGGAAATCGTGGGGAAGCCGTGCCCAGTCGGCGGTCATTCCGTCGGTCGAGGTAACGGCTCGCAAAGCCACCGTCTTTTCGTAAGTGCGAAAATCACCCATCACGCCGACGGACTGTATCGGCAGCAGTACGGCGAACGCCTGCCAAACATCTGTGTAGATGCCGAAGTTGTGCAGCTCTTCGATAAAGATCCTGTCCGCCTTTTGGAGCAGTTCGACCTTTTCGGGCGTGATGTCGCTGAGTATCCGAACGCCCAACCCTGGGCCGGGAAACGGATGACGTTCCAAGATCACATCCGGAATGCCGAGATCGCGGCCGATCAGGCGAACTTCGTCCTTGAATAATTCCCTTAGCGGCTCGATGAGTTTTAGGTTCATTTTCTCGGGCAGCCCGCCGACGTTGTGATGCGATTTTATCGTGACGGACGATCCTCGCAGCGAGACCGATTCGATCACGTCCGGATAGAGCGTTCCCTGAACAAGCCATTTAACATCGCCGATTCGTTTCGCTTCCGCGTCGAAAACATCAATGAACTTTGCACCGATCGCTTTGCGTTTCAGTTCGGGATCAACGACATGTTTCAGCACCGAATAAAAATCTTCCGAGGCGTCGACACCGACGACGTTCAGATGAAGGTTGTCCGTGTATGCCTGCAGCGTGTCTTCGAATTCGCGATAGCGAAGCAAGCCGTTGTTTACAAAGATGCAGGTCTGCCGGCCGCCGATCGCTTCGTGAACCAGGACAGCCGCGACCGTAGAATCAACCCCGCCCGAAAGCCCGCAAACCACTCGGTCCGTCTCGCCGATCGTCGCTCGGATCCGTTCGATCTCTTCCTTAATAAAGCTCGCCGGCGTCCAGTCGCCGGTGCAGCCGCAGATGTTGAACAGAAAATTCCGCAGAACTTCTTTGCCGAGCGGCGTGTGCGAAACCTCGGGGTGAAACTGCACGCAATATATGCCGCGTTCCTCATTTTCGATCGCCGTGATCACCTCGCCCGTCGTTGCTGTTTTGTGAAATCCCGGTGGTATCTCGGTCACGTGGTCACCGTGGCTCATCCACGCATCGAGTTCAAACGGAAGCTCGTTGAAAAGCTTTGTCGTACCGCTCAGCACCTTCACTTTCGCGTGGCCGTATTCGCGTCGTGCCGCCGGTTCGTTCTTACCGCCAAGATCGACCGCGACCATCTGCATTCCGTAACAAATCCCAAGTATCGGCGCGTTCACCCTGTCGTAAAAATCCGCCGCAACCCGCGGCGCGTCCTCATCCGTCACGCTCGACGGCCCGCCCGAAAGTATCACACCCTTCGGCCGCTTCGTCGCGATCGCATCAGCCGATAAGTGAAACGGATGTATCTCGCAATAAACGCCCTGCTCACGCACCCGCCGCGCGATCAACTGCGTGTACTGCGACCCAAAATCCAGAATTATTATTAGTTCGTGCTGCATCCTAAAGTCAGAACCGGGAGCGATAGCGACTGGGTTCTTTGGTTGGAAAGTTAATGACCTGATTATACGTAGATTTTTCAAGATTGTCAGAACTGGGACAGAACTCGTGATACCATCAGGCTTAGATGAAATTGTTGCAGTTAAGTATAGTTTTGCTCCTTTGCGTTGTAGTGGCCTCAGGTCAGAGTAGGCAACCTGAAGAGGCCCGGATCGTGATTGACTTTCGAGAATTGAAGCTGATCATCACGGATATCAAACCAGGCGACTATGAGACGACAGTTCGGGGCGATACTGCTGTTGTAAAGTCTCGCCTCTACGAAGCGATCGATGGCAAAAGCGTCCGTATTGAGAGCAAGGGTGTGAGAAACTTGACCGCCCGAATCAGTTTCGAGATCGGAGTTCTTCAATATTACAATGATGATGTTCGTGCTTCTCCGCTCGATTTTTTATATAAAACTGGCTGGACCCCAATCGCTATAACGACCAACGTGATACGGCTTCCGCAATATTTTGACAATTATGAGAACGTTATAGATATCTATAAGCATCTAGGCTGCGCCGACCGAGGTGGCTTCGAGAGGTTTCTTGAAACCAGCTTTTTTAAAAAGATCAAGGATGAATCCTATTTAAGGCAGAAGCGGTTCTATGAGTCGGTCTTGAAGGAACGTCGCGCTGACTACGAAGAGTGCTGTCCCGAATATATCGTGCAGGCCAACAAATTTCTTGCCCGAAAGTCTTCCGATTTTGGCAAATTAGACGACTTGGCTGTCGAACTTTATGTGCCTAAATTAGTTTTGGAGATTAGGGGTGAGAGTAGCTCGGGCGCAAAATTTGCGTATAACTTAATAGGCCTAGATTGATTTATCGACAAGTCTCCGCAGGCAATCGAAGAGGTCGAAACAACTACTCGGAAAGAACCGCGAAACGAAACGATCCAATTCGTCTAGCACCCTCCGCGGTTTTTCTTTGTGTATTGGTAAGAATCTTTGATGATCGATTCGAGCACTTTTTCGTCGATATCTTTGAGCCTCTTGATGTAAAGGCAGCTTACGCTGGTCGAGTGTTTGCCGAGTTTTTCGAGCAGAGCGGGCTGCTTGGGCGAACCGCAGACGACGTACAGCGTGAGGTTCTGTTTACGAGGCGAAAAGGCGGCCGTCATCCAATCGATCTCCCGCCCGTCAGGGTATTTGTATTTGCTGTCGCCAAATCCGATGATCGCCGGGCCCCACATCTTCGGCTCTTCGCCCGTGATCCGCTTGAACATCTCGAGCACGCGAAATCCGTCGCTGCGGCGTTCTTCGTTCTCGATCGAATTCAGGAAATCTTCAACGCTCGCTTCATTCTTCTTGGTTTTCAGTTCGTATTTAGCCATAGGTCACATTGTATCCATTCTCTTCTTCAAATAGTCCTTCACGACCATCGTCGCCCGGCAGTCGTCTTCGTTATAGGCCAACACCCGGTCGAACAGAGTCCGGTCGCCGGTTTTGATGAACTCGTTAAACCATTGTATCGAAAGCGCGCCCGAAGGCGTTTCATCCCGCCATTCGAAGCCAAGATATTGAGCGATCGCCTTTATGCCGTAGCTCCCCAGCGGCCAATCCGTGTTCTTGATCACGATCTCGTACAGATCGATGCATGTCGGCCGGGCGAAGAGTAGGGCAAGATCCTCTTCGGATATTACGTCAGGATATTTTTGTCGCAGCTGGCTATAACACGTTTTCTCATATGAAGAATAATAGTAGATTGCCGAATCGTCAGGATCGAAGGAGTGGATAAACTCGATCGCCTCTTGCCATGCCCTCTTTTCATCCTCGGGAGTCACCGCCGTGGCAACGGTGTTTTCGAACCTCTCGCCCGCTCCGTCCCGCACCCAGAAGCCGTGAAGATAGATAAAGTCCTGGGTCGGATCCGATTCGATATCGAAATAGAGCTCGGTGCCGACCTCCGGAAATGCAAACGCGGCGTGGATCATCGGCTCGCCTCCCTCTTTCATCAGCCGACCGCGCAAGGCCATCTTCTCAAGCGTCGATGTACCGATCCTCGGGAGAAACGCCTTGTCCTTCTTTTTTTGTTCCGCCAGTTCCGCCGGGTTGAGCCTGAGCAGATCCGAAATTGCCGCCGAACCGAGATCGCGCCTTATCGTGTCGCGAGCGGTGCGTCCGACGTAGAAAAGCTGGGTCAGATCGTCCGTTTCCTCCGCCCATTTCTTGCAGGACCCGGTCCAGCCGCACTGCTTGCAAGCCCCGCACATGGCCGGATCGTTTTGTGATGCGCCCGACATCAGTGCCACGACCTCATGCCGGACGCGTTCGTATAGCCCGAACCAGGTCTCAGGAGTCCTCGGCCCCTGCGGCTTGTTCAGATCGTATTCGAAGCGCTCGCCGCTCGAATCGATGACAAACGCCTTGAATGATTTGTGCAGTCCTCGACGCCGAAGGATGTCGCAATAAAGTGCCAGCTGGACAGCATAGTGCTTCTTCAGTTTCCCGGCCGCATCATCATTCCCGCCTTCTTCGGCAGAGCCGGATTTTATCTCAAGGGGAAGATATTCTTCGCCATTGAAAAAGAGCAGGTCGGGAATCCCAAATAAATCGCCGTGGGCAAGTATCCCTTGGTAAATATACGGTTCGCGTCTCGCTAACGCCTCGTTCGTTGCATCGATCCTTTCGGCCTCGCTGCCAAGGCTGCAGTCAAAGAACTCAAAACCGAAATTCGCGACCACGTCAACCTCGTGCTGCACGCCACGCTCCCACAATAGCCTGAGGAAGGGATTGTCTTCTTCGACAAATTCCTCGCGCGGTCCGTGAACATCTCGCCAAATCTTATGCGGGCATTGAAGATAATCGTAGAGATGAGAGGGCGTTACGGTATGCAAGTTCTGGGACATGGCCTTCTCGCTTGCCCAAGTTTAATCCTACTCCGCTCTTTTTACGAGCCACTGTGATTTACTTGACAACAAGTGGTGAAATTCCTACTCTTTAGGTTCGCCTCTCAAAGGGCGATCAACACTCCGCAGTAGCTCAATGGCAGAGCATTCGGCTGTTAACCGAAGGGTTGTAAGTTCGAGTCTTACCTGCGGAGCCAATTTTTTGAACAACTTACAGAGACGGGCCGATTCAGAAATGGCCGGTCTCACCTAAAATCTCAGCCGAGACGATCTAAGAAAGGCAATTTTCCCTTTTTGCATCTCGCACGATTCGGTGTATTACATCAGGTATGAAAATACTTCCGCTGATGTTGCTTCTGATCGTCATTCTCGCATGCTCGCAATCTCAGCAATCGACGAAACCTACCGCCACCCCAGCCAAAGTCGAACAACGTACTCTCAGAGCCGCAGTAGAACTTACGCCCCGTGGCGTAAAGATCAGCAATACAGATACCGTAGATTTTACCTCTGTTAATGCCGAGTTCAATATGAACCAATGGGGTAGGAATGATGGCGAAACGTCCGGCGGTCCCGTGCCTCAGGGAAAGTCAGTGACGATACCTTACGAAACATTCACAGTGGGAACCACGCGGTTCAATATCAGAAAGACGAAAATCCTTACCGTCTATGTAAAGGACCCGACTGCAGGATCCAAACTTTTTCTATGCCCTGGTTCACGTTGCGTGGAAGCTCCAGCGAAATAAAACAAGAGGCGAAAAGTGCCCCCCACCCCCCGCCGCCTAGATCGCTACCCGTTGAGAAACTGTCGAATGCCAGCCGGATTGAAACGGCTTTCTCTGTCGAGAATTCGGCGATGATCATTAGTGAGTAGCCGAGGAAGCAGAAATGGCAACTTCTAAGATTGAACGATCCGCATTTTGGGATTTACGGAATCGGCAAAAGGCTAAGCCGCTGCAACTCGCTCCTGACCCTCCCGGGAACGGAAAGGTACCGCACTATCAATCTCAATGTGCCGCAGATAAAGGTTACACCGGGTAAAGCTGAGCCCTCGTAGCTATCCGGCAGTAAGCGGCCTTCTTTGCTTTCAGCGACAGCTCCGGATCGAATTTGTAGATTCCTTTGAATTTGTAGAACACTCGACCGAACGGCTGGATCTTCGCAAATAGGATCCGGGTGTGTCGATCGGGCTGGTCGAACTGGTCATTCAAGTATTCGTCGTTATTATATTTCCGACGTTCAAATGCCGTTTCTTCTTTTTGCCCCCACGTGTTTTCCCAATCATTTTTGTCGTCCTGATAAAAGACGGGAAACCAAATGTGCACGCCGGGCTCGTGGGGATGCCGGTAAAACGAGATCATTTTGTTGATCCGCAGGGCCCCGAACAGCTCCATCACCTCGGAGTGGTTTTGAAAAGAGATATCGTCTTCGACCTCTATAAATCCCTTTGCTTTCAGTTCGTCATTAGTCATCGTTCGGGAACCAGCTTGGTCTAATCCAGTCCGAGTTTAGCTAGTCGGGATCTGATCGCTGACGGCTGCCGCTCGAAATGCCGCGCAAGCTGCTCGACGCTAGATCCGCCGGTTCGCATCCTGAGAAAGTCTGCATCTTCGCTCTCCGTCCACTTTTCGTACGCCCGCGGATACTGCTTTTTGATCTTTGCCAGCCGCTCCTGATAATCGGATTCCGACTCGTTCAGGGCCAGGGCTTCCTCGGCCGCGTGAAAGATGTCCAGATAGCTCAATTCCGGATGGCCATCGACAATTTGCGAGTAACTGTGCCCCTCCGCGATAAGCGAGAGTACAGCGGTTGTTTTTGAACTCAGTCGTTTCGAATTAGGCATTCTGTGATCCTGCCAGCGGGAAGTCGCCGTGGGATTCTATCACATGGTCGATCTCGACCACTTGTTCTCAGCATTCTTTTAGCTGGGCCTTTCGGCTCCGGGACGCGTGTAGAACCACCAGTTGATCGCGGAGGCGAAAACGAAGAACGCCGCCAGTACATAGAAGAACGGGGTCGGATGGCCATATGCCGCGATCACGCTGCCGATCGCGACCGAGAAGATAAACGGCCCGTAGGCTGCCACCGCTGCGGTCCATCCGATTACACCCGCAGCCTGCCGCGGGTTGTGGCCGAAGATTATCGGGTATTGACGAAACGTTCCGGCATTGCCCATTCCGGTGAAGAAGAACAGCGTCAACATCAGCGTTACAAACATCGGGAACTGGTCCAAAGAGTCGGGCGTGAAGAGCCCGAGGGCGATCATCGATATCGTTATGATGACCATCGCCACGCCGCAGATCTGCGTCAGGATCGCTCCGCCCACTTTATCCGCGATAAATCCAAAGAATATGCGGCTGGCCGATCCGATCAGTGGCCCGTAGAAAGCGTAAACAAGCGGATCGGGTGCGTTGGGGAATTTCCCGTATATCGTCCCGATCAGCAGAGGGAACACCGCGGCGAGGCCAGAGAATCCACCGAAGGTCATTAGATAAGTGATCGTGCAGAACCACGTGTGCTTGTCCGTGAAGATGTCCATCTGCTCACGGACGCTGGCCTTCATGCGGACGCTGCGGAGCATGTACCAGGAGAGTCCCGCGAGGATGATCAGCAGCGGCACGTAGACAAACGCGGCATTCTGGAGCCAGACCTCGCTCGTGCCGACGACCTCTTTTGTCTGCGAATTCACTTTGGTCATGGTCTGTGAGCTGCCGACCAAGGCGACCCCGATTATCATTGGGGTGACGAACTGCGTGAGGCTGACGCCAAAATTACCCAACCCGGCCTGTATTCCGAGGGCGGTGCCCATCAATCGCTTGGGAAAGAAAACACTCGTGCTCGGCATGTAGGATGAGAAATCGCCTCCGCCAAAACCGGCGGTGAACGCCAGGATCAGGAAGACCCAATACGGAGTCGTCGGGTCCATTACCGCAAAGCCGATGCCGATGCACGGGATCAGCTTTAGCAATGTCGCGAATGTGATTATGTGCCGCGTGCCGAATATCGGAAGGAGGAATGTGTGAATGATCCTAAGCGTTCCGCCCGCGAGCCCCGGCATTGCGGCGAGCCAGAATAGCTGATTCTGCGTATACGTGAAACCGATCGCCGGCATTCGCACCACGATCGCGCTCATCATGAACCACGTCGCGAATGAGATGATCAGCGTTGCGGTCGTTATCGAAAGAGTTCGCCACGCGACGCGACTGCCTTCTGTTTCCCAAAATTCAGCATCCTCCGGGACCCATTTATTGAGCCAGGTATTGCTTGTCATAACTCTTTTTTCTCCAACTTCCTCATAAGCGCGGGTTCTTTTTCGTGCATCATCCGTTGAATTACCATGTGCATCCACATCAGACATAGGGCTGAAAGAAAGAACATCAGCATCCAGGAGCTCGTCCATAAGCCGGTTCCCTCGAGGAGGTAACCGAAGACGATCGGACTTACAAAACCGCCAAGTCCGCCGAGTACGCCGACCATGCCGCCGACGACCCCGACCTCGTTAGGAAAATACTCTGGTATGTGTTTGTAAACTGCTGCTTTGCCGATACCCCAGACGATGCCCAGAAGCATCACCAGGAATGCAAAGATCCAGACGTTCGCCTGGAAATATATCTTTGTAACGCCTTTCGCAACTAGCTCACGGCGCTTGACGATCTGACCCACTTCGACTGCCGGCTCTTGCCAGGCATCTTTTGTGGGAAATATGAGCATTCCCGTGTCACTGACGGTTTCCTGCTCCGGCCTCGGTATAAGAGCGTAGGACCGATCGCCGACGACAACCTCATTTGGCGTAACCGCGGTGACCACACCGTCGCGTTCGGCCATGATGCCCTTGCCGGGCGACGTGATCTCCATCTTGGGAACGATCAGAAGAAATGAGAGGAGCATCGATGAGCCGAGCACCCAGTACATCACCTTGCGGCCGCCATAGTGATCGCTCAACCAGCCGCCCGCCGCCCGGATCACGCCTGACGGGAAGCTGAATAACGCGGCCAGGAATCCGGCCGTCACGAGCGGCAGATAGTAGACGTTTACGAAATAAGGGACCAGCCATTGCGAGAACGCAACAAAGCAACCGAATACGAGGAAATAATAAAGGCCGAAACGCCAGACTCTTACGTTCTTAAGCGGCTCGAGCTGCTGAATGAATGTCTTTGGCTCCGCCTTGGGCTTCTTATTTGTCGTGAAAAGGAAAAAGACCACGCCCATGATCACAAGTGCAAAACCATAGACGAGCGGTAGTTTACGCCAGCCGTCAATCTCAGTCGCGTTGCCAGTGAAGTAATTAAGGAGGCTCGGGGCGATCAGAGTGGTGAGGGCCGACCCGGCATTTCCGGCCCCGAATATGCCGAGGGCGAGACCCTGTTTTTCTTTTGGAAACCAGACAGACGTGTAGGCGATCCCGACCGAAAAACTTACCCCGACGAGTCCAAATCCAAAACTGCAGATCGCGAATGCCCAATAAGTGTCGACCAACGACAACAGGAACATCGGGACCGCACACACTATCAGAAGCACGGTCATTACCGGCTTTCCGCCGTATTTGTCAGTGAGCATTCCAGCCGGAAGCCGAAACAGCGAACCAGTGAGCACCGGTATCCCCAGGAGCCAGCCGATCTCCGACGCGGTCCAGTTGAAAACCTGATTGACGGTGAGAAAAGTAACGAGAACACCGTTGAGCATCCACGCCGCAAAACACACGGTGAATGCCAGAGTGTTCATCACCAGCATTCGGTTAGCCCCTTTCGGTGTAGAAGTTTCCATAAAAAGACGTGCGATCGCGAAGACCTATCATGGGCAACAGCTATGCCATCCGTTCGAGGTGACGAATCTTACGGAACAGGCCGAAAAACGGTAATGAGCAGTAGTTCTAGTTATCGCAAAGACGTGGTTCTCGGGTCCACTGTGAACTATCAGGCATGTGAGTGCGAAATTTCTCACCGGATCTTCTTTAATCGTCCGAGGTCTCTTCGTCGCACTTTTTACAATCGAGTTTAGCTCCGGTCATGGAGGCCCGACCATCCACAGTCAGCACCCAGGGGCGAGAGCGTAGAGGAGGATCGTGCCTCACGTGTTGGTGATGTCCGCACGACAATTCGGCCCGCCAGTGGGATTCTTCATCCTGGTCAAATGCTACGATCGCCTGCTTCATTGTCGTCGCCTGGCGGCCGGTTTCCACCATAGGATTATCGACAGGGCGATCAGCCAGCAGATTCCCGATGAGATCACGAGCGGCAGCAGTTGGCCGAAATCATGGGCCAGGGCGGCCTCGACCGCGGCGGACAAGATCCAGAGCTGAGCAACATTTATCATTATCAGCAGGCCCAGCCGCGCCTGCCACACGGCTGTCCAGCCGCGCGACTGTGGGCGGTTAACGCTACTATATCCAACCGAGATTTTAGGGCTATCCTTCGTGTCCACGCACCCTCCTTCCTACAGCAAAGACTTCACCGTTTTTCACTTCTATTTCGACCTCATCCAGAGGACGGGGCGGCGGTCCGTAAAGTACACTTCCTGTCTCGGCGCTGAAGGCGCCTTCATGACAAGGGCATTCGAGCCGGTGGTGCTCCTTTGAGTAATAAACCGGGCAGGTCAGGTGGGTGCATTTCTGGCCGAAAGCATAGTAGCTGCCGTCTTTTGCACGGACCAGGATCGCCGAATCATGCTCGCCGGGGTAGTTAAAATTCAGGGCAGTTCCCGGCTCAAGCGAGCCAGCCCCCTCGATCGCGGCCGGCACGTATTCTTTCTTAACGCTGGCATCGTACGCAGCTTTTGCGGAAAATCCTGCCGCCGCGACGAAAAGTGCACTCGAAGTCAGGAACAGAAACGTACAGAATTCCCTTCGGGTGACCTCAGCCTCCGGGTCTTGGCCATAGGGAAACTCGGCTTGGTGCGAATCCGTCGCCCGCCTGACATCGGTTTCATCCGAGAGGACCTTTTCAATTGTTTCAGATAGCTCGGTTTGCATATCGACTCATAAGCCGCGTCCCATAGCGGCTCACCTCAAAATTCATTACTCCTATCGGTACCCTCGACCTGGGTATCGATCCACGATTCGTTATCCGGATCGCTGATCCCGAGTCGCCCTTCGAAAACGCCGCAGCCGTCAACCTCGACGGTATCGGCATCGGTCGGAAGCATCAGATAGACCTTTGTTTCCACGTGCTGATTACCAAAAACATGTGAGTTTACGGGCTTTGTCCTTCGAAGAGGAACGATCTGCTCATATGTGCCGTAAGCGAGGGCTCCTGTCGGGCAAACGCTCGCGCACATAGGCATGAGGCCTTCGGAAGTGCGGTCGTAACACATGTCGCATTTCATCTGCAGATGCATCGCCGAATTGTATTTGGGCACTCCGAAAGGGCAGGCGTTGACGCAGTTACGGCAATCGAGACACCGCGGTTTCAGGGCCGACATTACTACGCCATCCGCATTCTGCTTGATAGCATCCGCCGGGCAGACCTGGGCACAGGTCGGCTCATTGCAGTGCATGCAGATCGTCGGCATCGTTGCCGTCGTTTCACTGCGGTCGATGTAATCTACAAAGATCATCGAAAAGCCTTTGTGGGTCGAGCACTCGCGGCAGGCTGCCACGCATGAGCGACAGCCGATGCATCGCTGCGGGTCGATGAACATGGTTTCCTGCATTATTTCCCCCGTTGCACTTCGCTAAGACTCGCCCCTTTCCTGCCTTTTCCCAGTATCGGCAGCTCGCGTGAATGTATTTTCTCAATGCGGGCCGCACACGCCTTAAACTCCGGTATCTTCGACGTCGGATCGAGCGCGGCATTCGTGATCTGATTCGCCGCCAAATGCTCGCCCCAATGATAAGGAATAAAGATCGTATCGGGCCTGATGGTTTTGACCACTAAAGCCGGAAAAATGCCCTCACCCCGCCGCGATATAACCTTGACCCGTTCGCCGTCATTGATCTTATATTTCATCGCAGTTTCGGGATGGATCTCGACAAAAGGCTCGGGACACTGCTGGACCAGAAAACCGATGCGGCGCGTCTGGTTGCCCGAGAGATACTGGTGGACGATCCGCCCGCTGGTGAAGATTAAAGGATACTCATCGTCGGGCTTCTCGGCGGCTCCTTTGTACTCGATCGCGTGGAATTTGGCTTTACCGTCGTCATGGGCGAATTTTTCTTCGAAAAGTCGCGGCGTACCGGTGCTCTCTTCGGTTGGGCAGGGCCAAAATACACCATCCTGCTTCACAATCTTTTCGTAAGTTATGCCGTAATAGTCGGCCTTGCCGCCCTTTGACGCGAGCCGCAGCTCGTCAAATATCTCTCGTGGGGTTGTAAACTGAAAATATTTTCCCCGGCCCATTCGCTGGGCAATTTCCTGCAGGATCTCCCAGTCCCGGCGAGCATCTCCGGGCGGGTCGATTGCTTTATTGATCTTTATCACCCGGCCCTCACCGCTCGTGGTGGTGCCCTCATCTTCGGACCACGTCGTGCCCGGCAGGACAACGTCGGCGTAGCGTGACGACTCGGACATAAAGAAGTCGATACAGACGTTGAATTCAAGCTTTTCCAGTGATTCGCGGACCTTGTTCGTGTCCGGCAGCGAGACCATCATATTGCTGCAGATCGACAGCAGTCCGCGGATCTCGCCCTCACGGATCTTATCAAAAACCTCCACTGCCGAAACGCCTGCCTCAGGCAGTTCTGATTCGTCGATCCCCCAGACACCCGCAATGTATTTCCGGTGTTCGGGATTCAGAATGGATCGGTATCCGGGTAGCTGGTCCGCCTTTTGCCCGTGCTCACGTCCGCCCTGGCCATTCCCCTGGCCCGTTATCGTCCCGTACCCACGGCCTTTTGAGCCGATTTTTCCGGTGGCCAGAACGAGATTGATATAGCTCAACACGTTCTCGGTCCCGTTGGAATGGTGCTCGATGCCGCGCGCGTGCATGACCATGCCGGTCTTTGCTCGGCCGTAGAGCATCGCCGCCTCAACGATCTTCTCGGCGGGAACGCCCGAGATCTGCGAGGCGACATCAGGGGTGTATTTCAGGGCTGTCTCCCGGGCCGCTTCCCAGTCGTTGGTGCGGCTATCGATGAACGCCTGATCGATAAGTCCCTCGTTTATCAGCACGTTGAGGATACCGTTTGATACTGCTACATCAGTGCCGGGTTTGAGCTGGAGGTGAAGATCGCCCTGACGAGCAGTAGGCGTCTCACGCGGATCGATGACTATCCAAACGCCGCCGTTATCACGCTGCTTCCACAAAAAGCCGTTGATGATTGGAAAGGTTTCGGCGCAATTGGCACCGGCGATGATCAAAACCTCGGCAAAAGGAATATCGCTCCACGGGTTTGCCGCCCTATCCATACCGAATGCCTTGTTGTTGCCGGCCGCGGCTGATGCCATACATAGACGTCCGTTGTAATCGATATACCGCGTGCCCAGGCCGACACGTGCAAATTTGCCGACGAGATACGTCTTTTCGGTGGTTAATGACGAGCCGGAATAGACCGCGATCGAATCCTTCCCGTGCTCTTCCTGCAGGCCTTTGAATTTAGAGACAATAAGTTCAAAGGCTTCCTCCCAGCTTGCTCGTTCGAACAGGCCCTTACGCTTTATCAGAGGATATTCGAGCCTATCGGGATGATGCGTCTGGAGGTAGGCGGTAACGCCCTTAGGGCACAAGCGGCCCTCGTTCACCGGAAATTCGTACCTCGGCTCGACGCCGACAACCCTGTTTTTCTCGACAAGCAGCTTCATTCCGCACTGCATTCCGCAGTAAGGGCAGTGCGTATCTACGACCTTGTCGATAACGCGGTCCGACTGCCAGCCCCCATCGGGAGCGTCGTGCAGATGCGGACCAAAACGGTCGATAACATTGTCGAGATATTCTACTTTGCTCATTGGGTATCCATCAGCTTTGGGATCATAAACATCAAACCGCCACGGCGGTCAAAAGGCGGGGCTCCGAAGCCGGATCATCCATCATCTCCGGTCCTCGTTCCGTGAAACACGGGCTCGCGTTTATCCGGCAATCCCGCGTATGCAAGCCCGCGCATAATACGTTTACATCGAGGACAATAATCCTGAAGCGTTTGACCATTGGACATCCGGTAATCATAACCAAGCTCGCCTACCACCTTTTTGAGGTCGTCTATCCACATCTGGCCTGCAAACATCGACCCGCACCTGGGGCAAACTGCCTGCTGCATCTCGCTCGACCGCCTCTGATAAAGCTCGACGCCGATCGAAGCGGGGCGCTGAACGATGTGAAATAGCTTGCCAAAAGGTAAGAAGAACAGCGTCATTATCACCAAAGCCTGATGCGACAGAGCTATGAAATGATACATGTATCCCTGAAACCAAAGGCTCGAGGCCGTCAACATCAGTCCTGACACCGAGATAGATATCAGCAGCAGGTGGGGGACGAAATCGAGAAGGAATTGCTGAACCGCGATAGCGCCACGATCCCTCAACCGTCGATGAATAGCGATCGCGCATCCCGATATGACCATCACCGCCGAGATATCGAGAGCATGAAACTGAAGCCACGCCAGTACGCTTCGTCCCTCGAGTACGTGTGTAGGAAACCCGAAAAGGTACGCCCGATAGCCCATGTCCCCTTCCAGTTTGAAATGCACCCATCCAAAAACTAGTGGAAAGGTTATTGCGGCGGCAAGAATGCATCCCCACATGATCAGGAAGTGCATAAGCCAGCGCATCTTTCCGCGTTTGAAGATAAAACGTTGCTCGACGAGGTTGGTAGCTACCGTTTTGGCCGCCTGGGCCGAATTACGAGCTAGCTTTCTTCGCTGAAAGAAAAGCTGCAGCCCGCGGCGAAAATACACTCTCGTAGCCGGACGCTGCAGCCATAGAGCATATCTGAAGAATATGGCTCCGAAAGCAACGATACTCGCGACGGTGTAGCCGAATAGGGCTGAGTCGAAATGTTCGAGATTGCGGGAACCCGCGATTACGAGGACTGTAAGAAGGGCCGAAGCGGCGACACCGATTATCGTCGGATGTCGATAATTTATCCTATGCGTAGGAATTATATTCGGCTCGGTCGTCATAATATTTACTTACTACAACTCGATGGACCGTTTTATCCAGTGTACTTAAGATACTCGTTCGTTCCAAACTGGCTCCTTTCGGAGTTTTAAGCCCCGCAATTTTGCGGATGCGGGAACATATCGTCGTCCTCACCGCCCGGACGCGGTTCGAGACAAGTGAAATCTTTCTCAATAAGTATCTTTAGGATCCCGTCGCCGTCGACCTTTTGATCTCCTTCAATGCCGACCTGGCCGCTCCCTGCCCAGTTCCTACCAACCACTACTGGTGCGGTGACCGTAATAATCTCACCCTCGAACCTCGCTGAAACATCGTCCGCATCGGCAGCGGTCCTCAATCGATAGACAAGCCGGGAACCCGCATCGAACTGGACTGAGTCCTCGACGATTCCCGTTTCAGCGAACTCTGCCACCTCGCCCTGGGTCAGTCTCAGTCGAATCGAGTTCTTTCGCAGCCGCAGTTTCATGTTTTTATTCTATTCCGAAAGATCTTCACGAGGCCGTCTGGAAAGTGATTTCAGGCGGCTTCTTTTTATTTTGATTCGAAGGGATCCATCTTTCAGTGATTGGCACTGAACCTTTGGAGGTTGTGGGCGAGGGCGATGAGGCCGAACTCGGTGGTGGTTTTATTGATAC
>JBGSYT010000008.1:0-1524 GCA_041750855.1 Pyrinomonadaceae bacterium
ACCCGATAGGCGGTCGGCCGAATGGTCGCGTGCTCTGACACCGGTGTCGTCGGTCGATCTGGCTGTGCCGGCCATCGGGCTCGAGATCGCAATTGCCGAGGCGATGGAAAACAGGCCCGAGATCGGCCAATGGGAAACTACGGCAGAAATCAATCAGATCAATCAGCGATTTTTTCGAAACCAGACAAAACCGCAGATCGACCTGGTGGGAACCTACACAACACAGGGCCTTGCCGGAACCGAGACACCCGCCGCGATCAATCCGGCCACCGGACTCAGCCGGGTACCGCCAAATCTCGTGGGCGGTTATTTGAGTTCGCTCGGTACTTTGGCTTCGCTCGACTACCCGACCTACCGGGTGGGTGTCAATATCTCGCTCCCATGGGGAAACCGGGTCGCGAAAGCCAATCTGGGCGAATCGATTGTCGAAGGCGACCGCATTGCCAATAACCGGGCCCAAACCGAGCAGGTCATCGAGGCCGAGGTTCGAAACGCGCTTCAAACGCTGCGTTCAGCCGAATCCCGCCTCGCTTCTGCCTCCGACGCCCGTGCTGCCGCCGAAGAATTATACGAAAGCGAACAAAGGCTGTTTCGCGGCGGAACATCGACTTTCTATCTCGTTTCACAGCGTCAAACAGAACTCGCCGCAGCCCGCGCCCGCGAACTCCAGGCCCGGACCGATCTCAACAAAGCGATCTCAGAATTTCAACGCTCCATCGGCTCCACGCTGACTGTCAATAATGTGACGGTGAGGAAATGATCGATCATCGGATGCCACCAGCCAAATGAAACAGAGAGACGGCTCAGCCGCCGGGGGCCGCAGACGCCCTCGCCTGCAAGCGTCCCTTCGGATGCTGACGAACACGGTACGGCGATAACCTGAAGATCCTGCCGGACAGGCAAGTTTCCCGACGCGTGTGTCGATCGGGAACATTATCAAGACAAGCTGCGTATCACCAAGCACTAGTGCTGAACTAATGCTTATTGAAAGCAAGAGCTGCGTACTAATTATTCCGTAATTTTCACTAATAAAAGGGAGCGAAATTGTATGAGACGAAAAAGCATTTCTCTGGTTGCGATCCTTGCTCTGCTGGCATTTATTTCAATGACAATCGCCTGCGGAGCCGGAGGTGTCGCCTCCGAGGAAGGTGATCTTCCGATCGGAGCAAAGCTGGAAAGTTTTACATTGCCGGATCTCAGCGGCGCCGAGCAGACTTTAGACAAATTAAAAGGCGAAAACGGCGCGGTTTTGGTTTGGGTTTCGGCGCAGTGCCCGGTCGTTAAATCCTACAACGAAAGGATCAACGAGGTCGCCGATGAATTGAAAGCCAAGGGCATCAACCTGATCGGGATCAATTCAAACTCGACCGAATCGCTCGAGTGGGTCACATCTGCCGCAAAGGAAGTCGGCTATGAATTCCCCGTTTTGATCGATAAAGGAAACTTTCTGGCGGACAAGCTCGGAGCCAGTGTCACGCCGGAGTTTTTCTATTTCGACAAAGAAAATGTTCTGCTTTATCACGG
>JBGSYT010000009.1:0-81675 GCA_041750855.1 Pyrinomonadaceae bacterium
CGCGGCCCAAAAGTTTTCTCGATCTCGTGCAGGCGGTCTTTAAGAACAGTATCGCCCGAGCGGAGGCCAGGGCTTTCGCCAGTTTCCTGTGGCCGCATATCCAAAAATACGCTCAACACCGGCATTTCTGTCGGCTCAAAGTCCGCCAGCTTGCGCATCAAATCTTTGTGCATTGTTTTCCCCTTGAATTTGTGATGGTCTAATTGGTCGAATATTCGAAACTGTTGATCAGCCGTTGTCTATTCTTCCATCTTCTCTGTCTGCTCGGGCACTGAATCGATGACCGGATTGAAAGCGGTGGTTTCATCCGTACCTTCGGTGTCTGCATTCTGAGATCCCGCTTGCCGGCCCATTTTTTCTGCAGTGTAATGATCCATTACTTCGGTCGCCGTACGTCCAACCGGCTCATTGCCGCCCGACGCTCCGTCAACCTTGCTCGTCGCCGGTATTGGCCCGAAACCGTGCCTTGATGAATCTCGTTTCTGCGCGGTGGATTGTTTTCCGCGGGTATTTGATTGCTGTTTGCTCATGATGCCCCCTTGTTTCGATGGATTATTTGTTACTTGACGAATTGGCGGATTCCGTGGCTTGTCCGGTGTCTTTATCGAGATCCTTGACCGGTGACTCGTTTATCGTAGGAGCTCCACCGTCGGGAATAAACTCCGAGCCGCCTTGTTTGTTCTGTATCCGCTGCGCATTCTCCGCCTGTGTGAATTTTTGTTTGTGGATCTCTTGATTTATGTCCTGACCGGGACGTTCGCGGCCTTCTTCTTTGTAGTGGTTTGGATTTACGTTATTCTTGGTGCCCATTCTGTTTCCCCTTGTTTAAGTTAATTATTACCTACTTATCCGGCCCTGATTTGGGCCGATAGAACATGCGGGACGTGCTTCCGTGCCGAATAGCCCTATTAATTAAGCTTATGCTTAATGATACCTACTTTCGGCGGCAGATGCACCGTTGGGATTCGGATTGTATTGGCTTCAGGGCCACTTGGCGGGGACCTTGCAGTGGGCAAGAGCCGATGTGATAATCTGCTCTTGATTTATTTAATGGTGTCGGTCGGAAAAGACGATCTAAGCTTGTCCGTGACTTTTCGTCTCTAAGATGACGATCGGCAGAGTATTTGTGGCATACGTTGCGGCCATGTTTTCCTTTACCACATCGGCGCCGAATCGTATTACAGGGCACGCGGGTTTCGTGGCTCGCTGAGGGTTTGATCCACCGAATCCGGTGCGCGGGAGAGTTTCAAATGGCTGAAAAGAGATCAAAACTAGTTGAGATCAAGACGAAACAAACCTCGGCGAGCGTTGAGGCTTTCATCAACACGATCGAGGACAAACAAAAGCGTGAGGATAGTCTTGTGCTTTTGGAGATGATGAAAAAAGCGAGCGGCGAAGAGCCGAAAATGTGGGGTGCTTCGATGGTGGGGTTTGGTCAAAAAAGGTACAAAAGTCCCGCTACCGGGCGCGAGGTTGATTGGTTTCTGATCGGTTTCTCGCCGCGTAAAGCAAATCTGTCTTTACACCTAACTATGGATATTCAGAAACAAGCGGACTCGCTCGCAAAGCTCGGCAAGCACAAGACCGGTAAAGGATGCCTTTATATCAATAGGTTGGCTGACGTCGATCTTAAAGTTCTGAAAGGAATGATAGACACATCGTTAAAACAAAAATGAGCCGGCTTTTCCTCTTGTCTAATTCAGGAACGCTCACAACGTTATAATGAAACGGTTAGGTGACGAAACAAAATGACAATGGAAGAGATCGGCGGCATTTCTCCCTTTTTCATTGTTCGGAACGTTCCCGTTGCGCTTGCATTTTATCGCGACAAGCTTGGGTTCGAAGTCACGTTCGAAGGACCGGAAGAGGACGATATTTTCTTCGGCATCGTGCAGCGGGGCTGGGCGATGCTGATGTTCAAGGACATAGGCGTGGAGCCGATTCCGAATCGCACACGAGACGTCGGAAAAGGCGATGCACGCTGGGACGCGTATGTTTATGTGCCGGATCCGGATGAACTTGCACTGGAATTTGCATCGCGCGATGTCGAGTTTCACGAGCCTCTTAAAGACACTCACGACGGCCTTCGCGGGTTCGAGATCAAGGATGGCGATGGTTACGTATTGTTCTTCGGTCGCCCGCGATCCTAGTTCATGTCTAAACTATTATCTCGGGGTTAAGGTTTTAGAAACTCTAACCACAGAAATACACGAAGAAACACTAAAAAGGCGGCCGTCCGAAAGCCGCCCCTTTTCGACTACACACAGTCTGTGATTATGCGAGTTCAAAACGATCCAGATTCATCACCTTGTCCCAAGCGGCGACAAAGTCCCTAACAAACTTTTCGCCGCCGTCCGATTGGCCGTAAACCTCGGCGATCGCCCTCAGTTCAGAGTTCGAACCGAAGATAAGATCGACGCGAGACCCTAACCATTTCAGCTCGCCGGTCTTGCGGTCACGGCCTTCGAAGGTGTTCTCGGCTTCATCTGTCGCCTTCCATTCGGTGGCCATATCAAGCAGGTTCACGAAGAAATCATTCGACAGTGTTCCCGGACGATCAGTAAACACACCGTGCTGCGATCCGCCGGTATTTGCGGCGAGGGTGCGCATACCGCCGACTAGCACCGTCATCTCGGGCGGCGTCAGCGTCAACTGCTGTGCCTTATCGACCAGCATTTCTTCTGCCGACACCTTATACTGCGGCATCTTGTAGTTGCGAAAACCGTCGGCGATCGGCTCCATGAACCGGAACGAATCAACATCGGTCTGCTCCTGCGACGCGTCTCCGCGGCCGGGAGCAAACGGCACCTGAACATCATAACCAGCGTCTCTAGCCGCTTTCTCGATCGCAGCACATCCACCGAGGACGATCATGTCGGCGATCGAAACGTTTGTTCCCGATGCGCTTTGTATCGCCTGTAGTTTGCCAACCACCTGCGCGAGGTCTGCGGGATTATTAACTTCCCAAGTGTTTTGCGGCTCGAGCCGTACGCGAGCACCGTTAGCACCGCCGCGTTTGTCGCCGCTGCGGAACGTCGATGCCGAAGCCCATGCCGCACCGACAAGGTGCGAAACCGACAGTCCTGAATCGAGGATCTTTGCCTTCAGTGCAGCTATGTCGCCGTCGCTAAGTGAAGCGTTTCCTGCCGGGATCGGATCCTGCCAGATCAATTCTTCCGACGGAACTTCCGGCCCCAGATAACGAACAATCGGTCCCATGTCCCGGTGTGTCAGCTTGTACCATGCACGAGCGAACGCGTCGGCAAATTCGTCCGGATTTTCGAGAAATCGACGCGAGATCTTTTCGTATTCCGGATCAAAACGGAGCGAAAGATCGGTCGTAAGCATTGTCGGCAGCCACCGTTTGGTTTGGTCGTAAGCGTCGGGAATGATCGCTTCGGCGTCCTTCGCAACCCACTGATGAGCACCTGCGGGGCTCGTGGTAAGTTCCCATTCAAAACCAAATAGGTTCTCAAAAAAGCTATTGGACCATTGTGTCGGCGTCTTGCTCCACGTCACCTCAAGGCCGCTCGTAATGGTGTCGGGGCCTTTCCCGGTGCCGTATTTGTTATGCCAGCCGAAGCCTTGTGCCGAAAGGCTTGCACCTTCGGGCTCGACACCCACATTGTCTGCCGGAGCGGCACCATGCGTCTTACCGAACGAGTGTCCCCCCGCGATAAGTGCGACCGTTTCTTCATCGTTCATCGCCATTCGGCCAAATGTTTCGCGAATGTCTATCGCCGCCAGCAGCGGATCGGGGTTGCCGTCCGGGCCTTCCGGATTCACGTAGATCAAACCCATCTGGACCGCGCCGAGCGGGTCTTCGAGCTTGCGGCTGTGCGTGTCTCCATCGGCATCGTCATCGGAAACGAGCGTGCCTTCCTGCCGGTCGGCTCCTTCGGAACCATGCTTATAACGGATGTCACCGCCAAGCCATTTGTCCTCGGCTCCCCAATAAACATCCTGATCCGGCTCCCATGTGTCCACTCGGCCGCCGCCGAATCCGAACGTCTTAAAGCCCATCGACTCGAGCGCGACATTTCCAGCCAGAATGTACAGGTCCGCCCACGAGATCTTATTGCCGTATTTCTGTTTGATCGGCCACAACAAACGGCGGCCCTTATCGAGGCTGACGTTGTCCGGCCAACTATTGAGCGGAGCAAAACGCTGCTGTCCGCGTCCGCCGCCGCCGCGGCCATCGCCGATGCGGTAAGTGCCGGCCGCGTGCCATGCGAGCCGGATGAACAAGCCGCCGTAATGCCCAAAATCAGCCGGCCACCATTCCTGCGAGTCTGTCATCAACGCCTCGAGGTCACTCTTTAGGCCTGCATAATCGAGCTTCTTAAATTCTTCCGCGTAATCAAACCCTTCGCCCATTGGGTCGGATTTAGCCGAATGCTGGCGCAAAATGTCGAGCCTCAGCATATTCGGCCACCAGTCCCGGTTCGCCCGGAAAGTACCGTGAGTGTATCTCAGAGTACCGCTAGTGAACGGGCACTTGCCCGATCCGTTGCCGTCTTTTCCATTAGTGTTTTCCATCGCGTGTATTGTTTCCTCTTTTCTGGTTTTTAGGATTTCTTAAAACGTACTTTTTGCTAATTCGATCTACTTGCATTGCGGGCAGAGGCCTCGCAGTACGACTTCGATCGACTCAGCCTTGAACTTTGAGAGACGCTCGCCCTTTCGCAGCAGGTCATCGGGGATCGACAGGTCAAAATCGACCAGTTTACCGCATGAGTTGCAGACCGCGTGATCGTGCCTTTCAAGCGTGCGGTCGTATCGCGCCGCGTCGTTACCAAATCGAACCTCGCCGATCATCGCCTGCTCTTTCAAAAAGCGCAGAGAGTTGTAAACGGTCGCGAACGAGATGCCGGGCAGGATCTTCCGGGCCTTGTCAAAAACCTCATTCGCCGTAAGATGCTCTGTCGCCTCGCGGATCACCTGCAACACGGCCTGCCTTTGCTTCGTGATCCCTAAGGTTCCACTTTCTTTCATTTTCTTTTGTTACTACTAAAAGTTATTTTAGAATAATTCTAATTATAATGAGTGTCAAGACGAGCAAGGGGCCGTAGTGTAATAATTGTTCGCGAGGGCTGCGTGCATCTTATCTCACAGCAATTCTTTGGTAATCGTCTCGGTATTCGTCCATTAAGGGATCCATGAAACGACGCCGGAGATCATCGAGCCGGGAGGGACGGCGCATGACTTGATTGGGATTATTTGAGGGGGCGGCTATTGGGCAGATCTGGTCGAAGTGTCGTTTTAGCCGGCCTTAAGTTGGTGCATTTGCAGCCTCCAATGCATTCGCGGCTTTGAACCACTCGACGAATTTGGGAATACCGTCTTCGATCTTTGTCTGGGGATCATAGCCCAAAAGGCGTTTCGATTTTGAAATGTCGGCAAATGTGATCGGAACGTCGCCGGGCTGCATCGGCTGCCGGTCGATGTTCGCTTTCTCGCCCATGGTTTCTTCGATCAGCGCGATCAGGCGTGAAAGCTCCGTCGTCTCCGACTCGCCAAGATTAAACACCTCATGCATTGACCGGTCGTAGTCGATCGCGGCCCTGACACCCTGAATTATATCGTCGATATATGTGTAATCCCGCCGGGTCGTGCCGTCGCCGAACATCTGTATCGGTTTACCCTCAGAGATCAGGCGTGAAAACTTGTGGATCGCCAGATCGGGCCTTTGTCGTGCTCCGTAAACGGTGAAAAATCGTAAACACACCGTTCTGATACCGAAGAGATGCGAGTAGGTGTGGCAAAGAAGTTCTCCGGCCGCTTTTGTCGCCGCATAAGGCGATATCGGGTGCTGGACAGGGTCATCTTCCGAGAACGGCACCTTGGCATTTATCCCGTAAACACTCGAAGACGATCCGAAAATAAATCGCGGCACTTCGTGGTCCCGCGCCAGTTCGAGAAGGTTCATCGTTCCGATGATGTTCGTCTCGGCATACAGTTTCGGTTCCTTGAGTGAAGGCCTGACCCCCGCCCGTGCTGCCAAATGAACGACGCAGTCGAAGGCGCCGTCAGCGAAAACGCCCGCGAGGCTTTCCGCACATCGAATGTCTGCCTCTACAAAGCAGAAATCGCCGGCATTGCCGACCTCTTTCAGATTCGAGCGTTTAACGTCGGGGGAGTAGAAATCATTCAGGTCGTCAACGATCGTGAGCGACCATCCGCCTTCGTTCAGCAAATATGAAGCAAGATGCGAGCCAATAAAACCGGCACCGCCGGTGAGCAGTATTTTCTTTTCAGTCACGATTTGATCAGACCTTCCGGGGTGGAGCAGGACGGTTTCATAAGAAGTATCACAAAACCTAATACGTTCACAAAGGCCGTCCTTCTTTCGCTGGCAACCGTTTCCTTATAATCAAGCGAATCAATTCCAGTACTTGCATCTAACTTTTGACGCCCGCCTTCGTTTGCGAAAATAGCGATTTTTGCTTGTCAATCCGTTTTGTCCTTCTCTATACTTGAGGTCGGTTGGCTGTAACTCGGTTTGGAGCGTGATTGTGAATCCAAAGACCCATCGCGGAAAGTTAAATGCGGACGGTTTTCGTTTTGCTATACTGGCAAGTCGCTGGAACGATTTTCTGACCTCAAAACTGGTCGCCGGCGCGGTCGATGCACTTGAAGGCCTGGGCGCAAACGAAAACTCGGTTGAGGTCTTTATGGTTCCTGGAGCCTTCGAACTACCCGGTGCGGCCAAAAAGATCGCCGAGAGTGGCCAGTTTGACGCCGTGATAGCTCTGGGTGTTGTGATTCGTGGAGAGACGCCTCATTTCGATTACGTCGCGGGCGAGGCTGCGAAAGGGATCGGACAGGTCTCGATACAAACCGGGGTGCCGGTAATGTTCGGTGTCGTGACGGCAGATACCGTTGAGCAGGCGGTCAACCGCTGCGGCGTTAAGGCAGGAAACAAGGGCTTTGAAGCAGCGATGGCTGCGGTTGAGACGGTGAATCTCCATCGCGAAATCGAAGCGGGGACAATGGGGTCGAAGGAAAAGGCAGTTCCGCATGTCGTTTGATAAATCAGGTAAGAATTCGGGCTCCCGCCGAAGGGCCCGCGAATGCTCGCTTCAGATGCTGTTCGCGGCAGATGTGGTCGGCCGCCAGGAATTTTCCGCTTCGCGCTATTGGCTCGAACTCGGTTTCGATGAGCTTCATAAAGGAGCAGGCACCCTTGCACTCGACATCCGCGACGAGATCGAAAAACTCTCCGCTATATCTGACAGCTTCCGCAGTTGGCTAAAGAAGGCCGATCCTTCGGAAAGAATGGGGAAACGGTCTGATCTGACCAGGCGATTGAACGCCTCTGTTCAGGAATTCCGTACTGCTTTACTTGACGCTGTCCGATTGCTGGCTGACGCTCAAGTGCCCAGCGACGAAGGCTTGGCCCATGCTGGTGAACGAACCACTGCCGAGTTCGAATCGCTCGTTTCGAACCTCGAATTGCAATTTCGCCGTTCCGCTTTTTCAGGCCAGCTCGAAGAAAGGTCGCAGTTTGCCGAACCTCGTTCTAACGGCGTCCAGTCATTGAACCGACTTCGTAGCGAATTGATACCTGAGTTTTCAAAGCTCCTCGTAGTTACGGCCGCCGCACGGCCATTTGCTGATAAGCTCGTTGCCGGGACCCTGCAGAATCTTTCTACAATTGACTATAGGATCCGGACCCGCGCCGAACATTGGCGTATCGAACGGATGGCGGTCGTTGACCGCAACGTTTTGCGGCTTGCAGTTTACGAATTTCTTTTCGAGGACACTCCTCATACGGTGGTTATAAACGAGGCTCTGGAAATCGCCCGCCGCTTCTCAACATTTGAAGCAACCCAGTTTATAAACGGAATACTCGACGCAATAAAGCTCGATCTTGAGAAAGAATCGGGCACGCCGTCTACCCTATCACGAGAAAAGTCTCAATCCTCTTCGACCTAGTCCCGCCGTCGGTATCGGCGTTGGCCGTTAACGAAGGCGGGCCGCTCTGAGATCATCCCGAAGACTTCATCCCGGGTCCACGCAACACGCAACAAAGTCTCGATCTCCAACATCCGACCATTTCGCTAACTTATAAAACTAGTTCGGAGTGCGATAGAATGATTTTTTGCATATTTATACATTGTGTGAGGTCTAAGGATCAGTGTGAGTGAGAAAAACACGAATTTATCTGAATTCATCGCGGAAAATTTCGGAGCGAATGCGACGTACGTCGAAGGACTACTGGAAAGATTCAAAACAGACAGGAATCTTGTCGATGATTCATGGCAGGAGTATTTCGACGATTTGTTAAGCGGCCAAAACGGAAGGGAGACCGTTTCAACGCCGCCCAAAGCGGAGCCGAAAGCGGCCTCGACCCAACCGACGCCCGTAAAACCCGTGAAAACAGGAGTTTTACCTGACGGGGCTTCGGCGAAGGCGATAACGGGACCGTCACGCAAGATCGTCGAGAACATGGAGCAAAGCCTCACGGTCCCAACCGCAACCTCGCTTCGAACGGTCCCGGTAAAGCTTCTTGAAGAGAATCGTCTAGTAATTAATACCGGTCTAAAGGCTTCCGGGCGTGGGAAGGTCTCCTTCACACATATCATAGGCTGGGCGATTGTTCAGGCAGCGAAGGTTTACCCGAACATGAACCTGGGTTTCGCTGAGATCGACGGAACCCCTTCGCGCCTTCTTCAGGATCACATAAACCTGGGTATCGCGATCGATATCGAAAAGAAAGATGGGTCGCGAAACCTTTTGGTCCCGAACATCAAAGGCTGCGAGGCAATGAATTTCGCGCAATTTTTTGACGCCTACAACGAACAGGTGACAAAGGCACGTGAGGGCAAACTGGAGCTTTCGGATTTTCATGGAACGACGATCTCGCTGACAAATCCGGGCACTCTCGGCACGGTCGCTTCAAACCCACGCCTGATGGCAGGACAAGGCGCGATCATCGCAACCGGTGCCATTGAGTATCCTGCCGAATACCAGGCGATGATGCCAGCTTCGCTTTCGCAGTTGGGGATCAGCAAGACCCTAACCCTGACCAGCACGTACGACCACCGGGTAATTCAGGGCGCGGAGAGCGGGTTGTTCCTTGCACGAATTCACGAGTTCCTGATCGGCAAGCACGGCTTTTACGAAACAATATTCGACCCACTTGAGGTAAGGCACGCTCCGCTGCGATGGAGTGAGGACAATAATCCCGCACTTTTCGGGTCTGACCGCACCTCGGAACACATCGAAAAGCAGGCAAATGTTCTTCAGCTCATCAATGCCTACCGAACACGGGGACATTTGCTCGCCGACATCGATCCGCTGAACATGGCGCCGATACATGCGTCCGAGTTGGATCTCGAAAATTTTGGACTGACCATTTGGGATCTCGATCGTGAATTCATAACGGGCGGTCTGCACGGAGAGAAGACAGCATCACTCCGCCGCATCCTTGAGATACTCCGTAACGCTTACTGCGGAAAGGTAGGCGTCGAATACCGCCACATCCAAAGCAAGGAAGAGAAAGAATGGATCAGAAATCAGATTCGCGAACACTTTGTTGATCAAGAACCTCTGGATGCACAGGTCAGGAAAGATCTCCTTACAAAACTTATCGAGGCCGAACAATTCGAACAGTTCCTGCACAAGAAGTATCTGGGACAGAAGCGATTCTCTCTCGAAGGCTGTGAATCGGTCATCCCGATGCTCGATCAGCTTGTCGAAGGAGCGTCAGAGCGGGGAGTTGACGAGATATACATGGGTATGGCCCATCGCGGCAGGCTAAATGTCCTTTCGAACATCGTTGGAGATTCGGCATCCGGCGACATGGCTGAGCGCATATTCGCTGTGTTTGAAGGCACTTTGCATCCGAGCTTCCCTGCTGACGAGGGTGATGTAAAGTACCATCAGGGAGCACGCGGCAAACGGATCTCTAAGGCAGGCAAGGAGATCCGACTAGAGCTTGCCAGCAATCCCTCGCATTTAGAGTTTGTTGATCCGGTGGTCGAGGGTATGGCCAGAGCCCGACAAGATCAACTGTTGGAGGGTGAGGAGGCAGATGCCTCGCGGAGAGACTCGGTACACGACCGAATACTCCCGCTGCTGCTTCACGGGGACGCTGCCTTTGCAGGCCAGGGCATCGTGATGGAAACGCTGCAGCTTGCAAGCCTCCGCGGCTATCGGACCGGCGGAACTATACACATCGTTATCAACAACCAGATCGGCTTCACAACGACACCGGAGGCGGGACGAAGCTCTATATATTCGACAGACGCCGCCCAGATCACGCAGATCCCTATTTTTCATATCAATGGAGACGATCCGGAGGCTGCCTACCGAGTTATCCAGATCGCACTTGAATATCGCCAGGTCTTCAACAAGGACGTCGTTCTCGACCTTGTTGGTTTTCGACGGCTCGGCCACAACGAGGGCGACGAACCGAGCTATACGCAGCCGCTGATGTATGCGCGGGTAAAGGCACATCCGGGTGTGCAGAGTATCTATGCCCGGCATTTGATCCGCGACGAAGTCATCACCGAAGACGATCTTAAGGACATGACCGATTCGGTCGTCGGGAAATACGAAAGGATACTCGAACGAGCTAAGGACGTTGCAACAAGGAATCCTAAACGGCAAGAACTCCCGCCTGAGATGGTCGAAGAGGACGGATCGGATATCCTCAACACCGCTCCGACGCGCGAGACACTATCTGAGGTCGCAGAAAAGATCACGATCGTGCCGGAGAATTTCAGTATAAATCCGAAGATGGTCGGACAACTGGGACGCCGGGCAAAAATGGGAGCCGGCGAGGTGCCGTTGGATTGGGGTTTTGCAGAAGCAATGGCCTTCGGTTCCCTGGTCAAGGATGGTGCCCGCGTAAGGCTTAGCGGCCAGGACTCGGGACGCGGGACCTTCTCGCAGCGCCATGCGATCATGTACGACACTGCAACCGGAGATATCTGGGCGCCTCTGGGTTTGATCCGATGCGAGGACGATCCGCTGGCGCGATTTCAGGTTTTTGACAGCTCGCTCTCAGAAAACGCGGTCCTTGGTTTTGAGTATGGATATTCGGTCACCTCGCCGGACGCGTTAGTAATGTGGGAAGCCCAGTTCGGTGATTTCGCAAACGGTGCACAGGTCGTTATCGATCAATATATCTCCGCATCCGAAGACAAGTGGGGACAGCGTTGCCGGCTGGTGATGCTGCTTCCTCATGGATACGAAGGCCAGGGGCCGGAACACTCATCGGCAAGGCTTGAACGCTTTCTCCAGCTCTGCGCCGAGAACAATATGCAGGTGTGTAATCCCACCACTCCGGCCCAGTATTTTCATTTGCTTCGACGACAGGTAATGCAGAAAATTGTCCGCCCGCTGGTCGTTATGACGCCAAAGAGCCTTTTGAGGCTTCCGGCCGCAAGTTCAACCCTTCAGGAACTTATGGAGGGAGGCTTTGCGCCAGTCATCGAGGACCCGAAGATCGACGACCGGGCAACGGTAAAGCGGATCGTACTTTGCAGCGGAAAGGTCTTTTACGATCTCGTTGCATCGCGCGATGAATCGAACGACAACCGTGTTGCGATAGTCAGGCTTGAGCAGTTTTATCCCTTCCCTTCAACAGCGATCCGTGAAATGATCGCAGCCTACCCGAATGCCGAGAAGCTTTTCTGGACGCAGGAGGAGCCGCAGAATATGGGTGGATGGGCGTTTGTTCAACCACGTCTCGAGGAGATCAAGCCGGATGCTATGGAGCTGCGTTATGTCGGCAGGCCTCCTTCGGCCTCGCCTGCGACAGGCTCGTATGCTATCCACGAACTTGAGCAAAGAAAGATCATGGACGATGCGATGATCGTGGATACGGGAGAGATAGCGGCTTCGAGTGAGCCGGAGGTTTCGGAAAAGCTCGCTCCTGCGAGCGCCTGAACTCCCGGGTGTATTCGACTCGCGTAAACTAGGCTTCATCGGAATGACGTTGCTCGGAGTCCGATGGCCGTGGCTTGGGGCGCGGAGCGTCTCTCTTCAATGTTTATTTCGCGGCCTTTTGTTTGATCTTTTCTATCTGTTTGACAATTCTTACCGCGTGGTTACGGGCAATAAGCGGGAGCCTCTCGTCGTTTGAAAGCTCGTTTAAGAGTGGTTCAAGCTGGAGAGGATCGGATATTTCGTTTCGCGCGATCATTGAATCGAGCGAACGCATGAGCTTTGGGGACTCGAGCGGTTGATTTTCCCGCGATACCGAAATGTCGAAGATCCAGATGAACTGGTGGCCGATCTTACGATACTCGCCCATGATTGTCCTCATTTCCTTGTTCTCGGTCCAGTTGATCAAGATCTCACGTGAACGGCCCTCTCGGGTCAACAAAAATTTGATATTGCCAAGATGCGAAAAATCCTTAGCGTGTTGGTAGTTCTCAGTTGAGTCGAGATAATTCAGCGCTGCTATCGCTCGGTTGATCCTCTCCAATGTCGCTGCAGATAACTTAATCGATTCGGTGACGGATTCCTCGTCGTTTTGTCGGTTGAAACTGATGGTCCCGTTTCCGGCCTCGTTATGTTCGATAACGATGGTTCGGATCAAAAAATCGGGCTGCGAAAATTCATATCTATATGAGGTGGTGGAGATCTGCGCTTTCATCGCTGTCGGCCCATCCACCTCTACATCAGCACCCTTTTCAGGCCGTTCGTTCCGCTTTAGGGGAGCGAGTTCGGATTTTGCGACCGGTGGTTCTACCTTCACTGTTTCTGCAGCGTCCTTTTTTACGGGAGGTTTGGACGCCGGTCGCCGCTTCCGCGTCTGCCCATCGGCGGGTATTGCGAAAGCCGTCAGCAAAAGGGCGGTTGTTAATACCACCAGAAACTTAACGATACTATTCATTTCGACAGTGCTAAATCCAAGCGAGAGATACAGAATGATACAGCATCATTTGATGTGCAATCCGCAAGGAAGGTTTGATTAGGAACGACCGCGGCAGGAACTCAATCGAACTTAACGGACACGATCTTGGAGACGCCAGCCTCTTCCATCGTGACACCGTAGAGCGCCCGGGCCGCCTCCATAGTCCGCTTGTTGTGGGTTATCACGATAAACTGTGTCTTCTCTGCCATTTCCGCTATCCTGGACACAAAACGCCCGACGTTTGCATCGTCAAGCGGAGCATCTACCTCGTCAAGCAGACAGAATGGAGACGGGCGATATTTGAAGATCGAGAGGACAAGCGCGATCGCCGTCATCGCTTTTTCGCCGCCTGAGAGCAAGAGAATATTTTGGAGGCGTTTCCCGGGCGGCTGAGCGACGATCTCAATGCCCGCTTCCAGAATGTCGTCGGCTTCAAGCAGAGACATCTCGCCGCGTCCTCCGCCAAAAAGTTCCGCGAAATATTCGGTGAAGTTTTTGTTGATCGCCTCGAAGGCTTCTTTGAACCGGGCTCGTGAACGTATCTTTATTTCCCTCAGAGCCTCTTCCGCGGAGGCAATACTGTCGATGATGTCCTGTCGCTGAGAGGTTAGAAAATCGAGTCTTTCCTCAGCTTCGGTAAGCTCGTCAACGGCGAGCATATTGATGGCACCGTAACCGTCAAGCCGCTGACGAATGTCATCGACCAGCGTTCGTACTGAGGCTAAATCGAAGTCGTCTGCCGCTTCGACTTCCTCGAATAGGTTAACCAGCGGAAGGCCTAATTCCTGTGCGCAGCGTTCATTCAGGTTCTTAAGTTCGGTCACGGATTCTGCCTGGTTGACCTCGATCGTGCTGCGTTCGTTGATCGCATCAGCAGCACGTCGGTTTACCTCAGCAAGTTCATCGCTGGCAGAATCTGCCAGCCGCCGAGCTGATTCAAGCTTCGCCAAGGTTTCGGTGACCAGCACTTGTTCGCGTCCGATCTCTTCCTCTGACGAGGCGATCCGCTCGGCAAGTTGAGCTATCGACGCATGGAGCTTTTTGATCTTTTCTTCGGTCTCGGTGATCTCGAGATTCTGCAAGCCCAATCGGGTTTCCAATTCCCCTTTTTCGTTTTCAAGACGCTTTAATGCGAATTGTACTGAACGGCGGCGTTCGCCTGACGTTGCCGCAAGCGTCCGTTTTTCATTGACCGCGGCAAATTCGGTGTCGGCGGCCGATCGGGCCTCGATCAAGTCCCCTGTGAGAAGATCGATGTCTGCTGCTGCCAACCTCCGGCCATCGTCGGCGCCTTTTTCTTCTTCCGACGCTTCGTCTAGCCGGACGGATATTTGGGCTGTTTCGGTAACAATTTCGCCGATCTCGGACTCGACCACACTTCGGTGCCTCTCCGCCCGTTCGATCTCCTGGTGGCACGCCTTCTCATTTATCTCCAGGCCGACAAGGCCGCGCTCGACCTTAATTATTAGAGACTGAAGGTCAACAATTCGCTCTTCCTGCTCGGCCAGCTCGCGACCGCGCAGTTCGGCCATATTTCGTGCCGTCTCGATCTCATTATCGAGATCTGAAACAACTTTTCCAAGACCCGAAAGCTCACGCTTAAAAGCAAGCAGAGATGCGTTCTTCCCTTCGGATGCAGGCACACCTCCAATAAACAGGCGTCCGCCCATTGCGACCCGGCCCCGCGCATCGATCACAAACTCATCGCTATCCGTCCTGTTCGCGGAGATATCGTCCACGAACACAGCGGACAATTCTCGTGGAAACACCGTCCGCAGCACGGACAGCAGCCGATCGGATACGCCTAAACGATCCGCAACAGTTCTTCCATTATTTCGCGCCGAATTTTCGCGTTCACCGATATCATCCCCAACGACCAGGGTCATAACACGGCCGGCTCCGGTCCGTTCAGCCCATTCTCCGACTTTAATTGCATCGGCGACCGTGGAAACCAGGACGGTCTGCAGAAACGGGCCGAAAAGCAGTTCGACGGCATGCTCCGCCTCTTCGTCGACCGCAAACTTGTCGGCAAGGATGCCCTCAAGCTTGATGCCGATCCCTGCCTGCTCGGCGAACAATCTCTGAACCTGAGGAAGATAAACGGCCCGCTTTTCTTCAAGTTCGCGAAGAGCTTCGAGGCGGTGCCGCTTGGACGATGCCTCATTTTCAAGGCGTTTGAAGGCGTCTTGAACTTCTTCGAGAGTTCGGCGCGCCCCGGCCGATGCGGCCACCACCTCCGACCTTTCATGGTTTAGGCCATTTAGTTTCCCCTGTTCGGCCGTAATCTCGGCTGTGATGTCTTCTAGTTTCTTTCTATGCTCGGTCAACGAACGGTCGGCCCTTTCGAGTTCCTTTTCAAGCCCCTTTTTCCGTTGCGTTGCCCTTTCGGCATTCAATGTAAGCTGACGTTGAATCTCGTTAAATCGCTCGATAGCGGCCGTATGGCGAACGAGCGAACCTCGAAGAACTTCAAGCTTTTGCTCTATCTCGCTGACCGATGTAAGCTTGTCGCCCCAAACTTTTTCGGCCTCTACCAGCAGCAGCCTTGCCGCATCGGCCTCAGAATTCTCGCGTTCTTCATCCTTTTGTAGACGGGCGATCTCCGCGTCGGCAGTCCTTATCCTCTCTTGCACCGCGACATTCTCGCCGTGGAGCGTTTCGAGGCGGTTTCCGAGCCCGATGACCTGCTCTGACTGGTAACGATGTTCGCGATCAGCACGATCGCGTTCAAGGGCGTTCTCAGCAAGCTGCTGTCTGACCTGGGCAAGTTCGTCTTCAGCGGCGCGTGCACGCTCAGTTGCCTCGCGGAACGTAATTTCGCTCTCGATGACCTTCCCTGCCATTGAGCGCTCCGCCTGCTCAGCATGTGCCAATTTTTCGCCGAGTTGCTCGATCTTTGACGACAGATGCCGGCCTTCAGCCGCATAAAGACTACGGAGGTGGCCACGGAAGTCGTCCTGCAGGGCCACGAAACGTCGCGTTTTAGCCGCTTGCCGACGCAACGAATTCGCCTGCTTATCAATCTCGGAAACTATATCGGAAATTCGAGAGAGGTTGGATTTGGCCGCTTCAAGCCGAGCTTCGGCAGCTCGTTGCCGCGTGCGGAACTTCGAGATCCCCGCAGCCTCTTCGATCAAAACCCTACGGTCCGACGGCTTTGCCGAAATTACCTGCCCGATCCGTCCTTGCTCAACGATAGCGTAATGAGCACCTGATAGGCCGGTCCCGGCAAAAAGGTCTTGAATATCGCGGAGCCTGCACGTCCGTCCGTTGAGCTGATATTCACTCTCGCCAGAAAGATAAAGACGCCGGGTTACCGAAACTGCCTCTCCAGGAGCGAATTCGAGAGCTATCGAACGGGGCCGCCAGTGGCGTTTCGTCCTGATGGTCCTTTGAACTGTCTGTGCCGACCCGACCTGCGCGGCAATGACTACCTCGGTGTCGGCCTCTAGTGCTGCAATGCCATTCTGGCCATTTGGCGAACCGTTTGCCTCGACGGCTGAGACACTTTCTCCAACAGTCGGACCGAGCTCGAGTGCTTCGACATCCACCGTTCTTTCGTCGATCTCGCCGAGCGCTTCATCTATGTCGAGAAGTTCGTCGTCGAGGGCGTCGAGAGCGTCTTCATCACGCTCTAAATGAAGCACAACCTCAGCCATGCCGGACGGTTTTCGGTTTCGTGACCCCTGAAAGATCACGTCCTTCATTTCGCCGCCGCGAAGCGTTTTGGCTCTCTGTTCACCGAGGACCCATGAAATGCAATCGGAAACGTTCGACTTGCCGCAGCCATTCGGGCCGACGACGGCCGTTATGCCGTTTCCGGTGAAGACGATCTCGGTGTGATCTGCGAAGGATTTAAAGCCCGTTATTTCGAGGCGCTGGAGCTTAAACATTCTATAGTGCCGCCCTTCGGACAGGACACTACATTTTGGGGTAACAAGGATGCTAAGTCAACCCTGATCGAGATGGGCAACTCGTAGAAATGTTCGTTTTCGGCCGGGAGTTAAACTACCCCTCAAGGCCGCCCCCAAAATCTGCCGGTTTGAAAGCAACCTCTCTACAGTCCTTCGCGCCCAACATCGCGAAGGCCTTCCTTTTCCGCCCTTTCCTGGTCGAGCTCGGTAAGGACGTCAAGAAGAAAATTCGTGTTGCTTGTAATGGTGATTACGACCGGAAATTCATGATCGGTGGTCGTGAATTCGAATGTGCCGCTGCTTATCTCGATGATCTCGCGAAAGGCCGCGACGCCGTTATGTCCATTGCACTCGGCGTCGACGATCTTCCCTTCATTAAAGGAGACGTTCGCCAGATGCCGTTCCGATTTGATGACAAGCAGGCCGGTCATCTTCGCACTTTCGGTGACCTGGACCGCATCGAAAATGCTCACGTAAGCGAGATTGCCGGCAAATGTCACGTCGGTGCGCACCTTCTGTGGGGATTTGTCGCGATTGTTAGCAAAATCGGGACGCCTCGCACGCCTGATCGCTTCGAGGCCCGGAGCGACCGATATTCGGGGGTCAAGTAGCTTTGCCTCCTGCAGGCGATCGTACGCCAGATCGAAATCTTCTCTGGCAATGTACAAACTTACCAACGCGAGACACTGCTTTGCCGCTTCTGTGAGGTTCTTGCGTTTGATGCATATATCGCGCATCTTTTCGCGAAGCGGGATCGAGCGCGGACTTCGGTCGATCGCTTCACGAAGCAGGCCGTGGGCCTTTTCGGGCGAGCTGTATTTGATGAACAGGTCCGCGTCGAGGAGGACGGATTCTATGGAAACTTCCGAAACCGGGACGCCTGGGATTTCAGCGACTTGGGTCATACGTGAGACTGAACAAAAATGTTCAACATTACTAAACTAGCATAATTCGATAGATTCCGTCACCCATTTTTTCCCGGTGGGGGCGGCCGTGAAAGGGACACGGAGACCGATTCACGATGCAGCTGGAAGCAAGGCCACATTTCTGTAAGCCAGGTGCGAACTATTTGATATGAAGTTCGAAAGGAAGCACTAGCAAGGCATCTCCGCGTTTCGCCTGGTCGAACATTGCAGAAAATCGCAACGCGCGACGAGCATCCTCTGGCAACGTTGCCGCAATCGCCCTTTGTGTCTTCTTGTCCGTACTCAACTGAGCTCCTTCGTCGTCGCCGAATATCGTTTCAAGGAATGGACGCGGCTGCGGGAATACGATCCTGCGAACGTCCTTGTCGGCAGGAAGGTTTGCGAGCTCTTTCGCAACCTGGATCGCCTTCTCCAGACCGCCAAACTCGTCAACAAGGCCGTTAGATCTGGCCTGCGTTCCGGTCCAAACACGGCCCTGGCCAAGTTCATTCGCACGCTCCGTTGAAATATCGCGGCCGCTGGCGACCTTCGGAAGAAAATTGTCGAAATAAATGCTGTTCGTCTGCGATTCCATCTTGGCACGTTCTTCAGGCGTCCATTTTACGGTCTCTCGAAATATGCCGGCATTCTTGCCGCGAAGCACATATTCTTCGCTGATGCCGAGCCAGTCGTAAAATCCGCGGACTACCGGCTTGCCCATAAAAACGCCTATCGAGCCCGTCAACGTCGATGGCTGGGCAACGATCTTGTTGGCGTTTGTCGAAATATAATAGCCGCCCGATGCCGCCACATCACCCATTGAAACCACGACCGGCTTCTTCGCCTTGGCGTTCTCAAGGGCGAACCACATTAGATCGGACGCCAAAGCCGAGCCGCCGGGCGAATCCACACGGAGGATAATCGCTTTGATGCTAGCGTCTGCCGCTGCGTCATTTACGGCCTGAACAATCGTGTCAGAGCCGACGACCTCACCGCCGAAAGGACTATCATTTGACCGGCCAATGTTGATCGGGCCAGATGCGAAGATAACTGCGACACGCTCGCCGTTGTTCAACCCAAGCGAATCTGATGGAATCTCCTTATATTGGCTTGAACGTATCGTTCGAAGAGTGTCATTCTCCTGATAGCCAAGCTGCGTTTTCAATTCGTTGTATACCTGTTCCCGATACAAAGCGCCGTCGATCAGACCAAGCTCCTTTGCTTCACGCGCGTTGTAAGGGGCAGAGTTCACAAGTTCAAGCACGTCTTCAACCGACTTTTGGCGGGACTCGGCAATAGCTCCCGTGAACCGACCAAAGTATTCGTCGAGAATCGCATCGATCACTTCGCGCTGGCCCTCGCCCATTTCCTTGCGGGTATATTGGTCAGGAGCATTCTTATATTTCGGGCCGATCTGTATGACATCAGCCTCGATGCCGAGCTTATCGAGAGAACCTTTGAAAAACATCGCCTGTGCGGCGAGGCCGTTCATGTAGATATCTCCGGAAGGAGGCAGAAAAACCTTGTCCGCGGCGGTAGCAATGTAATACTCCTTGTTCGCTCCTATCTCCATGTAGGCATAGGCCGGCTTACCCGAAGTTCGGAAATCAGCGATCGCATCACGTAGCTCGTC
Source organism: Pyrinomonadaceae bacterium (assembly GCA_041750855.1). Taxonomy (GTDB): domain Bacteria; phylum Acidobacteriota; class Blastocatellia; order Pyrinomonadales; family Pyrinomonadaceae; genus OLB17. Next base: position 19,327 of record JBGSYT010000009.1, read on the forward strand.
GGCCCTTCCCCAACCGATGCCCGGAAAGCTGATGTCAAGAAACACCGCACCGATCCGATTGTCCACCTTTGCCTTTCTAATTTGAGTGAGCAGGCTGGTAAAAGATTGTGGTTGTGCAAAGCCCACAGCTCTCGCCACCGGGTCGTCCGGAGTAAAGTCGGGCAGCGGGCCGGACACACTAAGCAACAGAACACTATTTTGTGCGACTGTAGGACGGCTCATAGACGTTATTAGCAATGCAATGCCAATAACTGCGACGAGGAAGAGGATCAAAGTGATCGCTCCGCCAATGATGAGGACTTTTGCGGTTTTTGATGTTGCCATTTCGATTCGTGGGGAAGCGGTTTAGCTGCCACACCTAATTATAATCATACGCTCATTATTGCGAAAGGTTCTGGCCGTTTGGATCGCAAAGGCGAACTGGCACTAAGGCCTCGCGACAAAAAGGTTCGAAATGTCGGCGATTGCCCTTTGACGGGCTTGCATCTTATACTCGGAATCCTGCAAGAGAGGCTATATAAGCCTTGTGAGAACTATGGCAAAGAAGGGATCCGTCCTTATCTGCGACGATGAAGAAATAATGCGCGAGGTCCTCGAAACGATCCTCGCAACGGCCGGGTATCGTGTCGAACTCGCAAAAACGGGGGAAGAAGCGGTCGAACTCTACTCTCAAAAGCCGTTCGATCTGGTACTAATGGATGTGTCGATGCCCGGCATGGGAGGCATAACCGCTCTTTCTGAATTGATCAAGCTTGACCCCGAGGCGGTCATTCTGATGATCACCGCCTTCGCGACCTTCGACACGGCGATCTCCGCTTGGGAAAAAGGTGCAACGGGGGTAATAAGGAAGCCTTTTCAGAACGAGCAGATACTTGCATTTGTCGCAAAGGGCATCAAGAAACGAAGGAAGGAAGAGGAGCGGCAATCGCTTCGTCAGGTACTCACTCGTTCGGTGCGCCGAGACGCTATCGTCGGCCGTTCAGAAAAGATGGAAGAGGTTTTCAGGCTTGTAGATCGCGTTGCCCCGGCACGATCGACCGTCCTGATAACCGGTGAGAGCGGGACTGGAAAAGAGATGATCGCGCGGGCCATTCATGAGGCTAGCCCAAGGGCTGAGCAGCCGTTCGTGGCCGTCAATTGTTCGAATATTCCATCCGAACTGCTCGAATCTGAACTATTCGGCCACACAAAAGGTGCGTTTACAGGTGCGGTCGCGGCGAAGAAAGGGCTATTCGAGGTTGCCGATACGGGTTCGATCTTTCTCGATGAGATCGGCGACCTTCGGCCTGAAACCCAGGTCCGGCTGCTTCGGGTTATACAGGAACGCGAGTTTACACCCCTCGGCGAGACATCACCATTAAAGGTAGATGTAAGGATAATAGCCGCAACAAATGTCGACTTAAAGGACGCGGTAAAAACCGGAACATTTCGCGAAGACCTGTATTACAGGCTATCTGTCGTTCCGCTCGAGCTTCCGCCACTTCGCCACCGGACCGAAGACATTCTCCCTCTGACCAAGCACTTCATCCGCAAGTACAATGCCGAGAATGGCCGTACGATCACGGAACAGCTTTCGCCGGAAGTGCTGTCACTGCTGGAAAATTATTATTACCCGGGAAATGTCCGCGAGTTGGAGAATATAATCGAACGGGCGGTCGTAATTGCTACAACGGACGAACTGACCATTGAGTGCTTGCGCCCTGAGGTCCGTGATCCCGACCTCGCCTTTGACATGATCAAGCGTACCGAAGGGGTTTCGGGCGAGATCGACATTGCCCGAGGCGTGAATTTTTATGACGAGGTCAAGCGTTTTGAGATCGACCTCATCCGCCGCGCTCTTGATCAAACCGGCGGCCATCAATCAAGAGCGGCACGCCTGCTTGGCCTAAATGCGACCACGCTCAATTCCAAGATCAAAAGTTACAATATTCACCCGCGCGAATAGGGCCACAATCCTTCAGGACTTTTATCCAAAATATTGAACTTAAATCAAAAAATCGAACAAAAATCGGCATATTTCGCAGTTATTTAATCTTGTCGCGATTCTGAGACAACCTTTTCCCCTTTCTAACACCTACTTTTACGGCCGATGCCTCAAAATTCCCCAGTTAGTGGCACTTGGATTGCATCTTTCCCTAGCGGACCTAAGTGTCTAACCCTTAATACGACAGAAAACTGAGCGAAGACAAGGCGTCAATCGAGTATCGTACCTCATTAGGATTCACCGGCCTGCAACGTTCTCTAAGACGGAATTAACCTTACGCCTCGTCTGCTTCATCTGTGATGCTCAACGCACTTTATTTAGTGAATTTATTAACTTGGAGGACGATTATGAAAAAGCTTATTTTTGGCTTTGTACTTTTGTTTATGGGCGCTCTTTGCTCCATAACAGTGCAGGCACAGACAACCGGCGCAATTTCGGGTATCGTTACTGACGAAGCCGGGGCATTGGTCCCCGGAGCGACAGTAACTGTTACCGGTGAAGCCGGCCAAACATTTACGGCCACCACGGGTGGCCCAGGAACCTACAATATCCCGGCTGTTGCGGCGGGAAGGTACATTGTGACCGTGCAAGCTCAGGGCTTCAAGACGGCGGTTATTCAGAACGTAAGGGTGAACGTTGGCACGCCCGCTACCGTCAACGCACGCCTTGAGGTCGGTGAAGTTACTTCAGAAGTAGTCGTCACGACTGGATCTGAAGTACTTCAGACACAGACTCCGGCGATTGGCACCACCATCCAGGGACGCCAGATCACAGAGACGCCGATCTCATCGCGCGACGCCCTTGATCTCGTCCTCCTTCTTCCTGGCACCGCCACCGTCGGCCGACCCAGGGCTTCATCTATCAACGGCCTGCCGAAGGGAGCCATTAATATTTCGATTGATGGCGTAGATGTTCAGGACAATACGCTCCGATCGTCGGACGGCTTCTTCACATACGTTCGTCCACGTATCGACGCGATTGAAGAGGTTACTGTTACGACCGCAGCCTCAGGTTCTGAGAGCGGCGGGGATGGAGCGGTCCAGATCAAATTTGTGACCCGTCGCGGCCAAAATGATTATACCGGCGGCCTTTACTGGCAGCACAGGAACACTTCGTTGAACTCGAACTATTGGTATAACAACAGGGACGGACTCGCACGTCAGGACATCAAGCTTAATCAATACGGTGGACGCTTCGGCGGCCCGATCCCGTTTCTTGGAATTGGTGAAGGCGTCCCAGCCTTCAGTTCCGGAAAGGACAAGCGGTTTTTCTTCATTAACTACGAAGAATGGCGGTTTCCGCAGTCAGTGACGCGAACCCGAGGCGGGGTACCCACTCCACAATTATCGCAAGGTGTTTATCGATACATCGCGGCACTTCCGGCCGGCGGCCCTCCGGCGAATTGTGCTGCAACAAGCGCCACTCAAATGACTTGTTCAACAAACGTGTTGCAGGTAGCGTCAAACAATGGGCAACTTGCGACGATCGATCCCACGATCTCCAGCCTGCTTGCTAAGATGCAGAGTGCGATAAACTCTGCTGGAACACTTTCCCCGGTTACCAACAACCCGAATATCCAATCCTATAGCTTTACTAATGCGGCTAGTAGTCTTCGCAAGTACCTCGCACTTCGCTTCGACTTCAACCTGACAAAGGATCATACTTTCGAGTTTGTGCACAACAGGCAGAACTTTGTTCCCGGAATGGACTTTTTGAATTCTCGTGACCCGGTATTCCCAGGTTTCCCATTTTACGGACAGGGCGGCGTTCGAAAGTCGTGGTCTTATGGACTCCGTTCAAGCTTTGGCTCACGTGTAACCAACGAACTTCGTTGGGCGCAGTCTGGCGGAGCGACTGACTTTTTTGGCCTAAACACTCAGTCGGCTGCGGATTTCGATTACTCACGCGGATTATTTTTGAGCATTGCAGCCCCTATGGGCTTGTCTCACAATCCTTACAGTAATGGTGCAGGTTTTGCCCAAACTCGTTCGACACCAACGTACGACTTGACCAACTCGACTACATGGATCGCCGGCAACCACATGGTCAATTTCGGTGGACAGTTCAAGACCATTAGAGCGTTGGCCACAAATCAAAATCGATACGTGCCGACAATTTCGTTTGGATTCATCACGGGCGCAGAGCCGGCGTTCACGATGTTCAACGCCACCACCATGCCGAATTCGACTGCCGCCCAGCAATCCGCTGCAAGGAATCTGTATGCGGCACTGGTTGGACGGATCAACGGCTACGCGTCGAATGCTTACCTGAACGCATCGGGTGAATATGAGGAATTTGGCCGGCTGACTCAGAATCTGCGTCAGAGGACTTATGGCCTGTTCATTCAGGATCAGTGGAAAATTCGTCCGAACTTTTCGCTTAATTTCGGTATTCGCTGGCAGCCGCAGTTGGCATGGGAAATGAGAACAGCCAACTTTGGGAAACTCGAGCATCCCGATCAGATCTGGGGCATCTCGGGGCCGGGCAACATTTTCAAGCCGGGAGCTACCGGTGGACAGGATCCTCGCGTAGTGCTCTATCAGGTCGGGGAAAAGGCCTATTCAGACGATTTTGATAACTATGCACCATCTGTTGGTTTTGTTTGGAGCCCTGAATACTCAAGCGGCTTCCGGCGTGGACTTTTTGGGGGTACGGGTTCGAGCGTTTTCAGAGGCGGATTCTCGAGGTCGTTTATCCGAGAAGGCTCCGCCCTGCAAACAACTATCACGGGTAATACTCCGGGCGGATTCCTGAACCTGACAAGATCTTCCGCAATTGCGGGAAGCCTGACACCTGACACACACCTCCGTGATCCGAACAACCCGAATCTGACAACACCGGCGTTTAGCGCGACCCCAACGTTCCCAACTGCGTTGACGACGGCTAGCCAGGCTCTTGTTGTCGATCCTAACATCAAGACCGGGCATGTCGATTCTTACAGCTTCGGCTATCAGCGTCAGCTTAATCGTGACACTGTTGTCGAGGTCCGTTATGTCGGAAACCGCGGCTATGGCGTACACCGGCTTAACTTTGTTAATGAAACCAATACGATCGAAAACGGCTTTGCAGCGGAATGGCGATTGGCCCAGCAGAACCTGTACGCAAATAGGGCGGCTAATCGTTGTATTGGTGGTGGGTCAGGTACCACAGCGAACCCATGTCAAAATAATTTTGCATATCATGGGCCCGGGACTGGCACTTCACCGCTTCCGCTAATGATGGCGTTCACTAATACGGCCGCGACATACAATCCGACCAGTCCGGCGGCGTACGCTGCTGCGACCTTTGCAAATCTTTCTCTTGCAACGACGTTTTCGCAGAATGCCCCGAATATGTTCGGGTTCATTGGAAGCTCACTTTTTGAGAACAGTGCTGCTGCTCGTGCACGTGCGATTGCAAATGGTTTGCCGGTTAATTTCTTCCGTGTCAACCCTGCTGTTCCCGCTGGTGCTTTCCAGCTCAGCTCGGACGCTAAGACATGGTATGACTCCGGCGTGGTCGAACTGCGGCGGCGACTTTCAAATGGACTAAGGATCCAGGCAAGCTATGTATTCTCGAAGGCGCAAGCAAATGCGTTTTCTTCGAGCGGTTCACAGCAGTCCAATTACACCCTGCGTCCCGAGGGCCTCGCGCTCGCAAAGAACGTTCAGGCGTTTGATATAACTCATGCCTTTAAGATGGATGCAACCTATGACCTACCTATCGGTAGGGGCCGTTGGCTCTTTAGAGACGTTGGCCCTGTCACGAATGCATTTGTCGGCGGATGGTCTCTGATGCCCGTCATCAGGTGGCAAAGCGGATCCCCCATTTCTTTTGGCAACGTCTCACTCGTCGGCATGACGAAGCAGGAGCTTCAGAAAGAGATCAGGGTTCGTAAGGGCGCAAGTGTTGTGACCTTCTTGCCGGACGACATCATCGCGAATACGCAGGCTGCTTTCAACATTGACTTAAATGGCCCCGGAGGATATTCGACCCAATTCGGTATTCCGACAGGCAGATATATTGCACCTGCAGGTTTTGGAAACTGCGTTTCCCGATTCGGCGGTGAATGCGGGTTTACCAACCTGATCATGTATGGCCCGGACTTCTTTATGTTCGATATGTCGTTCGCGAAGAAGTTCAAGATGGGCGAACGTCGAAACATCGAGCTGAAGGCCACTTTCCTCGATCTGCTTAACAAGCCTCCTTTCCGCGTCGGCGGATTTGCGGGGGACATAATTGGAGTTGGTGTCGGCGGCACGACCTTTGGCCAGCTGCCTGCCGGCTCAGCCTATCAGGATCTTTCGACCACGGATAACCCCGGCGGCCGTATGATCGACCTTATGATCCGATTCAACTTCTAATTCGGATCACTGACTAACAACTCCCTTGGGAGAGTGGCACACCCGCTCTCCCAAGGCTTTTGATTTTAGAAATGACCAACCAGGACCCCACGCTGCCCCAAGATGATCACCCTCTTATAGAAAGGCGAAAGTTCGTCTCGATCATATCCAAAGGCCTGCTTGGCCTTACCGCAATCCCACCGCTGCTGCCGGCATATTTAGCGGCTCAGAAATATAACCCAAAACCGAATGACGGAAAGACCTGCTGGCTCGATGTTTGTGCCCCGTTCATTTTCGAGGATCACGCCGGCGGAGTACATACCGAGATCGTGCTCACATCTGATACCTTTTTCGGGGTCGATGGGTACACTACGGGTGAAGACGAAACCGAATACGAGATCTATCTCTACGACGCGGGCGGCAATGCGATCGGCACGGACGGCGTTGCCAAGAGCCTGACCGTAGGGGCAATGAATACGACAGTCTTGTCCGTACGCGACCTGATCGGCGAAAGGAAAGAGTTTTTTGGCGGCATGGTGGTGCGATTACGGCCTAAAGGCCGAACGCCCATGCACGCCAGCGATCTTTTCAGCTCAGCTTTTGTGCGTTGGACTACTGACAGCTCTTTCGACAATGTTCACGCGAATCCCGACCCCCTGCAGTGGAAAATCGCGAAGAGTTTCTTTTATTCGATGCCTTTCCCGCCGCTCGAAGATTACGACTGTGTCTATAGCGTCTTTAACCCTTACTCTTCCCCAAGTAAAGGTGCGATCACAATTTACAATTCTCTGGGTAGTAAGCTGAAAGAGGCTCCTTATAACCTAAGGCCTTATTCGTCGCTCATTTTCAGTCTGAGAGACGGCGAGATCATGGCCGATGTGCGAAATCCTTTTACAGGAGTTATCGAGCCCGGCAATGGACAAAATGGGCGAGACCTGACCAGGGACGGTGGCTCGATCGCGGTAACGAATAACAACGGATCCGTCAAGAATTTCGGCTATCTGCTGATCAGGCGAAAGGGCCAGAAACGGTTCGGCGTTGAACACCCGATCCATCAACCGCCATTTGATCCCGTCAAGGCACCGCGCCCGATCGATAAACAGGGGAGGCTGAAGGCAAAGACCATCCTTTATACGCCATTGTTGTTTCGCTCTCGAAAGATCGGCGGCCTCACGCTCGATACCCGATTTCATTTGAGTTCGGGGGCTCCGATGGAAGAGAATCTCTGGCTCAGCCCATTCGTTACTGATTCAGAGGGAAGCATCGCGTGGCAGATCACACCGGAAACTACTCTTCCGTCATCGATCTCGAAAAAGCAGATCGAAAATGGAGTGGTCAAACTTGGGGGAAGGCAGAGCTGTGTTTTTGATTGTGCGAAGATAAAACTCCCCGAGAACTTCTCCGGAGGCTTTTCGCTCGCAGTTGCACCGGCTTCTAACCACACGTTAATGAAAGTCGAGGTCACGGTGAAAGAGTGGGGGGCGTTTGCTTTCACACACTTTCGTCCGGGATTGCAGGCCGCAAGAGCGTATCAAAAACAAGCCCCGCGAGGGGGCCTGGCGACGGACTACATCACGTCGGGCGCACGGCTGCAAAGGAAAGGAAATAGTATTTCGCGAGACGAGATCATCGCTATCATAAACATCGATGATCAAAGTTTAGAAGGGAAACCGATCTTGGAAGTGTTCACGTCGAGCGGCTTGATGACAAAGATCGAGTTAGGTGAGGTTCCGGCATTTGCTTGTAAGCATTACCTTCTGTCTGAACTTATGCCAGACAAAAGCATCGAAGAGGATATGACCCTGCGGCTTGTCGATGCAAAAGCCACGCTGCTGATGTCAGTGCTTCACCTTGATTATGAGCGTAAAGATATTGCGATGGATCATGGTTCCGACCGCTTTTCTACCTTCCAGGATTTTAATTGTGAAGCGTAACTCAGCCTGACCGCCCTGTCATACTGAGCGGGGACAAACATCAGTCAAAGGCGCTGCTGGTCGTCAGCATCGCCTTTTTCTGGTTATTAATCCGAATTCTTGGATGAACGGTCGAACGCGGTAAAGAGGCCGGATTCACGATCCCCCATCTGGGTTGCCCAACTTGAAAAAAAAATAACCTCATTATTCACTTCATTTACCCAGCTACCCGGTGGATATGGCTGCGTCACATTTGATCTCCGTCTTCGCGGAACGATTATTGCAACCTAATAGGTAACCCGACCTGATTCTTGAGAATTTGCTCTTGACAGGGGCGGGGAATTTCCTAACAAGGAGTCTTGAAAATGATCGAAAATTTGTTTACTAGGTCGATCGGTTCAAAGGGGACTCGGGTATGGTTATATTCATTTATACTGCTCGGAGTCTTTATACTCTCAACTGGAACAGCTTTCGCTCAGGGAACCCGCGGCAACATTAATGGTGTTGTGCGCGACTCTGCCGGGGCTGTCATACCTAACGCGACCGTCCGCCTGATCGAACCGGCACGAAATGCCGAAGTTCGCTCGGTGCAGACAAACTCGCAAGGTGTTTACCAGTTTCTTGAGATCGAACCGTCTACATATAATATCGTGGTCACCGCCGACGGGTTTGGCGAAACCACTGTCTCGTCGGTTAGGGTCGAACCCAACCGTAACCTTACAACCGATGTCGAATTGACGGTCGGCGGTGCAACTGCAGAAGTTACAGTTACCGCCGGTGTCGAGTTGATCGACAGAGAATCACCCACACTCGGAACGACCGTTGAACTCCGCCGCGTTGCGGGGCTTCCGCTCAACGGACGTGAAGTTCTCGGACTCGCACTCCTCCAGCCGGGTGTTGCTCCCGCTGCGGGTGCTTTTGGCAACGGCCTTGGCATTCGTGTAAACGGCAGCCGCGGCGTTGAGAACAACCTTACGCTCGACGGCGGCAACAACAACGAAGTTGCGGTCGGCGGGCAGATCGGCTCGTCGCCTCGTCCTGATGCTGTTCAGGAGTTTCGCCTCCTCACTTCGAACTTCGAAGCAGAGTTTGGCCGAAACACGGGTGCCGTCATCAACGTTGTGACTCGCTCGGGTACGAACCGCTTCAGCGGTAATGCCCGATTCTTCTATCGCCCGACCGAACTCTCCGCAGCACGCTTTATCGATAAAGCATTGCCGCCTGCGGGTTCGCCTCCGGGAGCCGATCTTCGTCGTAAATTTGACCGTAAGGATTATGGTTTCAACATCGGCGGCCCGATCTACTTCCTCAACTTCGGCGAAGGTGTGCCGGCGATCTACGATGGCCGTGATAAGAGCTTTTTCTTTGTAGATTATGAGCGTCGTTATCAGGTTTTCGGTCAGTCGCAGACCCTCCCGTCGCTTCCGACGGCTGCTGAACGCAGCGGTGTCTTTCCTATGCAGATCTTGGATCCGGCAACCGGACTCCCGTTTCCGAACAACACGATCCCGCAGAGCCGCTTCTCGCCGATCGCTCAATATTATCTCGGGTTCATTCCGGTTGCGACGTCAGCCGGACAGGCCCAGGTATCGGCTAATCAAACGACCCGTAACAGCTGGTTTACGACCCGTCTTGATCACAGCATAAGTCAGAATCATATTCTGAACTTTACGTATAACTACTTTGACTCTGATGTATTCTCACCGTTTGCGTTTGGTGGAGCCAACGTTCCCGGATTTGCGGCGTCAGATCTTCGTTCGACCGATAACTACATCGGCCGTTACACATACGTGATCTCGTCGAATGTTGTAAATTCTTTTCTTATTAACTACTCAACCAACGAACAGCCGGGCGTTGCTCCGGTCAACCAGACGACTCCGGAAGAGATCGGATTTAGGGCAGATTTCGTGGCCGACCGTACCTTTGTCGGTCCTCCGCAGATCCGTCTCCTTGACCGCGGTATTATCCTCGGCAACTCGATTCAAGGCCCACAACGCCGTTTTACTGAGAACATTCAGTTCCAGGATTCGCTTAGCTGGGTTGCCGGCAATCACCGTATGAAGTTTGGTGTTGACTACGTCAAATACAAACAGGACACGGACTTCCTTTTCATCAACCAGGCACTGATCAGCTATTTGGGTGCTGGACTTGTTGGTGTAACTAACACGACCGGTAATGACTTTGCCGACTTTTTAATTGGAAACAGCCCTGCTGCCGTCCAGTTTGGTGCGGCCGGCGCTCGTGATTATCGTCAGCGTGCCTGGGCTTTCTTTGGCCAGGACACATGGCGTGTTAGGAATAACCTGACGCTCTCGTTCGGCGTACGTTACGAGTACAATTCGCCGTTGAAAGATCAGCTTAACCGTGTAGCTTATTACCGGCCGGGTGCTATCTCGCAGCTTCTTACGAGCGGCCAGGTGCGCACACCCGAAGGCCAGCCGATCGTCATCCCGCCGGGTGGACGTGCACCTCGCGGACTCGTCTATGTCGGTGATCCTGATCCGGTATTGGGCGGAACGGTTCCTGTCGGCGGTATTGAGCCGGACAAGAACAACTTTGCACCCCGCGTCGGATTTGCGTGGTCACTCGGTTCTAGCGATAACACTTTCTTTAATCGTATCATCGGAAAGGACCGGACCGTGATCCGTGGTGGTTTTGGTGTCTACTACGGTGCCATTATCGGTGACACGGCTCTGCAGCAGCTTACTGCTCCGGGTTTTAACGGAACGAACTTCTTCCGATTCCCGGGTAGCGGAACCTTGGCAGACATTTTTGCGCCGGATCCTTTTCCGGCCTTTGCCGGCGACCAGGGAACCGTCCCGAATCCGTTCGCTCAGAGTTCGTTCTTCGTGAGTGCACCGCTGGGGCAAATGTCACAGCCGATCGATCCGAACCTGCGTACACCGTATAACTTTCAGTACAACATCACGCTCGAGCGTGGTTTTGGAAACGACTATGTTGTTGGCTTGAGCTATGTCGCAAGTCGGGGCAAGAAGCTATATGTTCGCGAGCAGATCAACCCTGCTCTGGGAACTTTCTTCTCGTCGACGCTGCGTCCGGAGGTGACTCCGGCACCTACTACTGGTAACACGAACTCAAGAAGGCTGAATGACGATATTCGTATCGGGTTAACTCAGCTTACGAGCGGTTCCAATTCGTGGTACGACTCTCTTCAGGCTAACTTCCAGAAACGTTACAGCCAGGGATTTCAGTTCCAGCTGGCATATACCTTCTCGAAGTCGATCAATGATTCAGATTCACAGCGTGGACAATTGGATCTTCTTGATCGTAGTGCAGGCCGTGGTTTGTCGGATGACGACGTACCGCATCGATTTGTCGGCAGCTTCATTTATGACATCCCCTTCTTCCGCAACACAGGCGGTTTCGTAAAACGTGTTGTTGACGGATGGAGCATCGGTGGTATTTACACCTATGCTTCGGGACGTGTCTTTAGTGTTGGCAACCCCACCGACATCGATGGAACGGGTGGAGCATTGATCAACTTTGCTGATCGTGGAGCTGGCACATTCACTGCTCTGAACGGTGTTGAAAACGATCGCCGCGGCTTTAATGCCAACGCCTTTGCAGCAGCATCATGCGGTACCAACTTCGCACTTTGCGGTGGAACAGGGCGTCGCGGTACCACGGGACGCAATCAGTTCCGTCTGGATAACCCGGTTAACCAGTGGGATGCGATCTTGAGCAAGCGAATTGCGCTTTTCAACGAGCGAAACAACCTGGAACTTCGGTTCGAAGCGTTCAACTTGTTGAATACGACCCAGTTCACTACTATCAACCTAAACCTTTCGAGCCCGCAGTTCGGCGTCTACACGGATACTCGTGAATCACGTTCGCTCCAGCTGGGTGTTCGTTTTAACTTCTAATAGTGGCCCAAGAGGCAACTTCGCCCGCTAGCCGAAAAGGTTAGCGGGCTTTTTTGCGTTCCAACGTTTCGATCACCCTTCTATGTTCGTTTCGCGAAAATTGGGCGGACGATTACACTTTGATAACCAATGTCACTGACCACGCTTTTTATATTGACGGCCCTTTTCTTCGTAACGAGTATCGTCGGCGTCGTCACTGGAAGTAATTCGTTGATCACAGTCCCGGTGATGTTTCAGTTAGGGATCGACGAAAAAGTTGCCGTGGCTACTAATATGTTCGGGCTTACCTTTATGGCGGCCGGCGGTTCTATCCCGTTTCTTCGTGCCGGGAAAATAGACCTGAGAAAGATTTGGCCGATTCTCGTCGTGACCGCTGTCGGTTCGGCACTCGGAGCGGCTTTGGTCGGAGCTATCACGAATGAGGGCCTGAAGCTGTTAGTTTCCCTGGCCATGATCGTGGTCGCCGTTTTCATTCTGTTCAACCGCAACTCATCGGCTACTTCCGTATCTGCAACGCTCAAACGGCCAGGCCTGGTGATTATTCTCGCGTTCGGCCTTGCAATTTACGGAGGCCTGTACAGCGGAGGTTACATCACAATTCTAACCGCGATGCTTGTTGCTTTTTCGGCAATGCCTTTTGGAGAAGCTGTCGGCTCGACCAAGCTCATCAATCTCGTGTCGTCGCTTATCGCGACAATAGTGTTTATGGTCCAGGGCCTTGTGGACATTTGGTTAGGATCTCTGCTGGCGATCGCGATGTTTGCCGGCGCCTATGTCGGAGCGCACTACGCTTCGCGAATGAATGAAGTTCTTTTGCGACGGATATTTCTTTCAACCGTTGCAGTGCTTGCCGTTAAAACACTGTACGATATTTTCGGAAGTTCACTGGTCGGATGAACCGGTGACCGAAGCCGATCCGTTTGTCGGGGAGTTCGACGTCCCGGTTGAAGACGGGCGGTCATCCCCAGCCGGGGTCGGACTTGTCCGTACCGGCTGCGCCGGCCTTGGTGTCGGTTCACCTGTTCCTACCGGCTGGGTGTTGGTGTTCCCGGCGGGTGATCTTGGTGTAGGCGTCGGACGCGGCTGAGTATTGGTATTCGCTGGAATGGGAACGAGGATCACGCCGTCCTCGGTTGGCATAAATGGACTGCCGGTGTTCGGGTCGATCTGATAATACTGGCCGCCTGGCGGGATATAAGTTGGCGGAGCTCCCGGGGGCGGGGCACCCGTCGCCCATGGATTGTAATTATCCCCGCCCGGCAATGTTGCCGGCGGCTGTGCGATTATGTCGCTGTCGGCCATCGAGCCCGGGATAGACCCCGGCATAGAGATGAGCAGCTTCTCCTCGGACCCGGTAGCCGGGCTAAGCGGCTGAACAGGATGGCCGTTTATGTCAGGTTGAAGGCGGGTCACGGGAATCGTCTGCCGGCTCCAGGTGGCCCAGATAAGCCCGCCTGCAAGAGCGGTAATGCCTACGAGAGCGATGGCTGCCGTCCGCCAAAAGCTGCTGGACGCACGAGAACCTTCAGCCAGGGCATGGTCGAGGTCTTCTATAAACTCCTCGGCAGTCTGATGGCGGCCTTCCGGGTCCTTCGCGAGAGCCTTCTTTATAACGTCTTCCATCCGCGCGCTGATATCCTTTCGAACATCGCTGAGCGGTGGTGGTTCTTCCTCGGCGTGCTTGAGCATTACGTCGGTCGGCGTTTCGCCCCGAAAGGGCACCTCACCCGCGAGCATTTGATACAAGATGATCCCAAGGCTGTAAATATCAGATCGGCCATCGACCGCACGCAGCCCGGAAAAACACTCGGGAGCAAGGTAGGCTACGCTTGCCGCACCACGATTGTCCGATCTTCGCGACCGGACAACATCCGCCTCCTCAAAATCGAAAACCTTAACGGACGCTGATTCCTGCGTATTCGATACAAGCACACTGTCGGGGGTCAAATTGCCGTGAATAAATCCGTTCTCGTGCGCCGTGCCCATCGCAACTGCGATCTGCCGCGCTATAGACGTGGCCCGTTCGATCGAAAATTGCCCGCCCGCCCCCACCGAGTAAACCAGCGGGTCGCCTTCAAAACCTTCGTACACAATGAAGCAAACACCATCTTTATCGGAGCCAAAATCAGTGACGCCAAGAATGTTCGGATTCTCAAGAGCACCGGCAGCACGCGCAGCATCCGAAAAGCGGTCGCGGATCTCGTCATCCACTGCGAGCGAACGAGCCAGCACCTTCAGGGTCGCAGGCTTATCCATGAATAAGTGCCGGCCACGGTAAAAATCGCCGAGTTCGCCGCTCCGCAGGAGCGAGTCAAGGCGATATTTTTCGGCAACAATGGTCCCTGTTAACTGTTCAGCCATCTAAAATTAGAACGAAACAAGACAGTAAGAGTTGCAAAAATTGATCATCTTACTTCTCGAGCTTTGCGGACTTTGAATGAAACTCGCTCAATCGTCGAAAAAGCTCACGCAAAGCTCGCAGAGAACGCAAAGGAAGTAGGAAACGCATATGGACGTGACAAAAACGCGGACGAGGGCAAACTATCACCCCGCGTCCGCGATCCTCAAATCGATAATCGATTAAAGCTTGACAAAGACGATGAGCAACGCGAAAAGCACGAGCGATTCGATAAGGGCCAACGCGATGATCATAAGGGTTTGAATTGTGCTGGCCGCGCCCGGATTGCGAGCTGCTCCTTCTGCAGCACGCGAACCCACCAATCCCTGGCCTATTCCGGCGAGGCCGGCGGCCAGCCCGAAACCGATTCCGCCACCGATCGCTTTTGCCGCGCTTACGGTTGATTCGTTGTCTGCGGCACCCGCTCCGCCAGGCTGCGCAGCAGCGACAACCGCCATCAATGCAATGGCAAGAGTGGCGTAAAAAAAGTATTTCCTTTTGTTCATTCTGATATTCTCCTGTTCTGTTTTTATTAACGGTCTTTCAGGAGGCATCGTTCTATCAACCTGCGTTCTGCGTGTATTATTTCGCCTCGCTTCCGGTATTCGCCTGATTTTATACTCCCCAAGAGTCAGACGCGCCTGTTGCGTGCGGGCAATGTGAGGCGGAAACCCGACCGGCAGGAAGGGTGCCACTTCTATATCTGCAAGTTATCAAACGATCTCTCTGAATTTCTCCGGCGTTAGCCGAAAACCTGGTCTTTCTGTTGAAGGCCCCGGGACAGCCTTTAAGCCGCGGCCGGCGACGACTGCGCCTGTTCGTGATGCTCGTCGCCGTGGTCGTCATGTGGAGCATGCGAGACCTCGCCAATATAGATCAACGACAGCAGTGTAAATACAAATGCCTGTACAAACGCTACAAATACACCCAACAGGGTGATCGCCAAGGGCACAAGAAAATGAGTAAAAGGCGGATAGAGATTCGATATCTCCAGGAATACCTGCTCGTCCGCAAAAAGATTAGCAAACAGACGAACGCCGAGCGTAAACGGCCGTATCGAATTGCTTATAACCTCGATGAAAAAGATCAATATCGTGATCGGAAACATCAGCAGCGGCAGCTTCGGCCCGGCGAAATGCTTGATATGACCGAACAGCCCGTTCTCGCTGATACCGACGTAGTTGTAGTAAACGAAGGCCGATATACCCAACGCAAATGTCACGTTGACCGAAGCGGTCGGCGACATGAACAGGGGGAACTGGCCCATAAGGTTCGAGACCAGTATCAGCGTGCCGAAGGTCGCAACTACCGGCAAATGCCTGTATCCGTGCTCGCCGATTATGCTGGAGATCATCCCCTTGACGGCGAGATAGCCTGCTTCGAGTGTCAACTGGCCTTCCGACGGGTCGTCCTGCGACAATTTACCTTTCAAAAGATAAACGATGGCCACGGTCAGGAGGCAGGCGATCACAAACATGATCGTATACCACGGGATCGCATTCTCGACCGTGTACGGGCCGAACGCCTGCTCGGCAGTGGTCCCAAAGTGCCGGAAGACAAGGTGGTCCCACATTCTTTGCGTGTAGTTCACCTGAAATTGGTGGACCGGTTCGCCTAGGTAATGGTTGATGAATTGTACTATCAGCGGCGTATGGTGGCCGCCTTCAGCAAATAAGAACATTCTCTATCTATGTTCGCCCAAGTTTGATGGGCGGTGAATAATTTTTAAGATCCCTTCAAGGACCACGGCAAATCCGAAAGCCCCTAAGCCAAGTATTAGCCCGACAATTGAAACGGTTTCAGTCGCATAAAAGATAGCGACGACACCGCCTATCACAATGTAACGCGCAAAATATTTTAATCCAAGCAATCGAGGCCGCTCACCCGTTTCCGCCGCGAGAGCAAAGACCTTTTTGAGCGAATACTTAAGCCAATAGTAATTTATAAAAGCAAGCAGAGTCCCAACGATCACACCCGCACCGAACGACAGCGAGACGAACACACCGCCCAAAAGCCCCCCTGCCAACCCGATCGCACCCATGAACATCAGGATACGGCTATGCGACACAGGCTGAAGAGTCTCGTTTGTAGACGCGCAAGGTTCAGTCTCGTCGCTCATTGCGAAACCTAAATTCTACTAACAATTGGCCTACATCGCAAAGCCGCATTAGGGGTTGACGCACGCGATCTGGAAGGCGATTATTTCGTTCGGAATCCGATTGGAAGTTCCACCTACTCTTTCTTAAAGATCTGCGACGAAATGCGAAAAAGCTGAACAAAACCGATCAGGGCACCGATGACAATACCTGTGACTACCCCCCACGGAGAACTGCCAAATAGTAGATCTGCTCCCCACCCCAGAATTAGCATAGAAACCACCGCCGAAAAGAAGACAACTCCAATGGACCAGGCCAGCCCGCTTTTCCGGGCCGTCTCAACGAGCGAATCTGGTTCAACGGTCGAAAGGATGAACGGTTCAGCCTCGCCAGACTCACCGCGTGCGGTGACATCCTGATCGAAAAGGCTGATCACGTGGGGGTTATCACTTTTCGCGGCTGGTCTCGCTGCGCTTGGTTCTGACTGTTGATCAGCCTCAAGGAGATTCTTGATCATAATAGGTCACAAAACCGGCGGGTTGAGGAGTTGAAGTAATTTTTCCTGAAGTACGGGACTTGTAACGAGTTTGGTATGTCCCTCACAATGAAAGATCTCTGCCGAGATCGGAGTTCGACCGCCGGTCCCATTCGCACCGTTCTGAATGGCCGAAAGCGAACTTTTTGGCACTACGTTGTCACCCTTCGCGAACAAGAGTGGCTTCAGCCTCTCAGGCGTGATCCGCTCTCCGTCTGGATTCGTGAACGAGTCAGGCCTGAACGACGTGATCCACCTGTCTTTTTTCCCGTCGCGTCTGATCACGACCCCATTCAACGTTTCTTTGCAATCACCGCCCACAAGAATGAAATTTACCGGCGCCGCCCTGCCCGCGCCCGCAATAAGCGCTTCCTGAAACCGCTTGGCCCGGTTCAAAACGCTCGTGAAGTAGCTGCGAAGCTTAGGCACTTCATCAGGGCTAAATTTTTTTTCATATCCGTCATCGCTCCACACGCCCCAGCCATAAGTCTCCCACGTCTTTGGATCGTAGATATCGATATTCAAAGGCTGAAGCCGTTCGTCAAACGCAAAAGTGGTGCCCCCATGCGGAAGCAATTGATAGATCGACGGTAGCGTAAAAATATCGAACCTGCTTAATCTTCGAAAGAAAGGCAGCCGCAGCCCGCCCCCGAGATGAGAATAGCCGTTGAGCAATGCGTTCAGTGCGGAAACGGAACCACCGTTCGGGGTCCCTACCAGGAATATCTTGTCAAAATGGCGGGCGCCGGCCCAGGGTACCCGCGATCCGGTTGGGGGAATGTCCGCTTTGCCGTACATCGCCGCATATCGCGCTATTAGACCACCCATGGAATGGGAAAGGACGTTGAATTTTAAATTGGGACGACCGAGTTTCAGTTTCAACGACTCGATCTGCCGAATCAAAAGGCTCGCACTCTCGACATTATCCCGCCGCCAGTCGTATGGAAACACATAAAAAGTATCCCGCCAGCCGTCTTTCTCCGGTGCGTCCCATTTTCCCTCTTTATAACCGCCTCGCGTCGCAAGAGCATGAATAAGACGTTCGTAAATCTCGATCTCCGGAAGGATCTTTGCGACACTGACCTCGCGAAGAATGTCGCGGGGTTCCAGATGGTCGCGATTTCGATCCAGATTCGGCGATATTGGCAGGCGAATGTCCTCGCCTTTCATTCCAATCAGCTTGAACCAGACACGCTCACCGGTGCGAGTATCGTAGAGTTCCGAGCCCGTCAGCCCCGGGATAATTATCACCGGTGGTTTCCCACCGGACTGCATACCCTCAACTGCAAGCGGCAGGAAGACCAGCAGGAGGATTATCGTTCTCAGCACTTGGAAGGCAGAAAAGGGCAACATACTGATCGGCCAGCGTCGAAAATGGCTCACCTGGCCATCGCCTATTGTATCACTGTTGTCGGGCTTGGATAACCTGTGTTTTAGTGGGCGATATCATTTCGTACTCGATGCCGCGCCATTTGATGCGTCGAGAAAACAATGCCGCGAGCGAATTCATCAGAAATATCGCGGGCGTGATCGCCCAAAGGATCGAATGAGAAATGGCCTGCCGGTTTAGCTCACGTCGATAATGCGGCAGGACCAGCCCTATTGCCTCGATTCGTATCAATGCTTTGGCGACGCTGAAAACCGAAACTAGCACGATCGCCGCCGCAGCTGCGGCCCACTCGACTGACTTAAACGGAAAGAGGAAGAGCACAAGGATCGATGCGGTCATCACAATGCTGAAAAGGCCCGATCCGAAAAGCGACAAAACCCACAAGCGCGACGCATTTGTTCGCGTGATCTTCATTTGTCGATTCGTAAACTCGAAGAGCTCGGAGAATGTGCATCCGCCCGGTGAGGGAACGATCGCTGCCGGAACGAAATGAATAGCAAGCCCGGCTGCGTTAAGCGTCCGGGTAAGTGCAAAATCGTCGCTGAGCGTTCCCTCCCACTTCTCGCGGACACTTAGACTTTCGAAAGTATCCCTTCGAATAGCCGTTGAACCTCCCCAGCAAAAATTCGATCGACCATCCGGCCCAAGTGCCGAGGCGATCGAAGCGTTCCACGCGGACCGAAGCTCTGAAGCAAGGTTGGCCCTTTCGGAAATGAACCAGCGGTATCCGGTCGCAGCCCCGATATTCTCGTCTCGAAGCGGTCTGACAAGGCTCGAAAGCCAGTTAGGCGACGGATGCACATCGGAATCGGCGAAGACAAACACTTCGGAATCATTCGCCGCGTGGAGAACGCCTTCACGGAGATTCTCGACCTTTTGGCTTGATTGGGTAGCCCGTGGCGCCACGATGGTCTTCGCGTTCCCTGCACCATTGCTGGAGATTTCTTCGATCACTTTGACTGCCGGGTCGTCTTTGTCATCAACCACAAAAATAACCTCAAAGGATGGATAATTCTGTGTCAGCAAGGCGTTGAGATTTTCTGCAAATTGTTCGTCTAAACCCTTACAAGGAACGATTATGGTGGCGAGCGGCGTGTATCCGGTTGGAGCGAATGCAAGCTCGGAACGGAAGAAAGCTAAATAGGCCAGGCCGCCTCGGAATGACCGGTAACTCAGATAGACGAGTAAAGCCGCAAGTGCGTAAAAAACGAAGATCATTGGCGGATTCGAGGCATCTCGCTGCTTCGACGTATGATCGGAGCAAGCTCCTCGATAGTCCTTAATGTCGCCCCGCGATTTGCCTTCATCACGGCAAATGCGTTCCGGCCTAGTGTAATGCGGCTGTCCTCATGCTCGATCAGGTCCGAGAAAACATCAAAAAGTTCATCGACCATCTGTTCGCCGGATCTGTCGGGCAGGCAAAAAATGGCATTGTTTCCGGAAAACGTCCGCACAGCATCGTCGAAGTTAAATGTATGAAACCCAGTTACGATGGCCTTCCCCGCTGCGGCAGGTTCGAGAATGCTCTGGCCCCCGTGAGGGATCAGCGATCCGCCTACAAAAACGATATCCGCTAACGGAAATACTCCACGCAATTCGCCGATAGAATCGAGGATCACCACGTCGGCCTTCGAGTCATCGGGCGATGGTTCACCGGACCGTGTTGCGATCGAATATCTCGGCCATTCGCATGTTGGATCGCTTCTGAATCCGCGAGCCATACGTTCCACCGCGTCGAACCGTTCGGGATGGCGAGGCGCGATAATCAGCCTCGGCTTGTTCCGGCCGCTCCCCTCCGCGGTCGAGCAATATGCGGAAAGGACCAGACGTTCCTCGGGTTCATGCGTGCTTGCGGCGACTATCAATGGCCGTATGACTGTGCCATCCGCCTCGTCGTTCACGAAACCAAACCGCCGGCCAAGTTCCTCCCTGATCGCCGCGTCAGCATCGGAGAACTCGAGATCGAATTTGAGGTTACCCGTAACCCTGGTACGGCCGCGATCGCAACCCAGCGAAATCAGCCGCTCGGCATCTCGCTCCGTCTGCATTAACGCGAGGTCGATCAAGCCCAGCACATTGCGAAACACCGGCCCAATAAGCGAGTACCGCCGAGACGACCTCTCCGAAAGTCGTCCGTTTACTAGCGCTACAAGCGTTCCGGCTCTTTTCGCCTCGAATATGAACCGCGGCCAGATCTCAGTCTCCATTAGGAGCACAACGGAAGGCTTATAATTATCCAGCGCCTTTCGAACGCTGAATTTCCAGTCGAAGGGAAAGTAGAAAATCGCATCCGCCGTATCCGCAAAAACCTGATGAGCAAGCTCCTGGCCTGTTTTTGTAATGGTCGAGACGATCAGGCGATGCCCTGGATAATCGGCCTTCAGCTTGTCGAAGAGCGGCTTCGCGGCATTCGTTTCGCCGATCGATACGCAATGCAGCCAAATAAGTGGGCGACCATCATGGACAAACGTCGGGTAATTCCCAAGCCTTTGGCGAAACCCCGATGCATATTTTTCACGCCGCAGGATAAACAGCGGGAGCATCAGCAAAAAGCCGACGGCGAGCAGGATCGAATACAGGAAGTACATTCGAGAAATCGAACAAACAGAACATACAAAACGAACAAACCACGGAAAACGCCTTGTGCTAGCATGCAACGGATTCAGAGCGACAGCACCGTGAGATCTAGAAACTCGAAACTAGGGCAATCAACCGTTACCAGTTGTACGAGGTGTTCTTATTTAACCCGCTCCATATAGCGAGCTTCGGCTGGATTGACGCGGATCTTTTCACCTTCCTGAATGAACGGAGGCACAGACAAGGTTACGCCATTCTCGAGGGTGGCCGGCTTGTTTGAATTCGAAGCCGTCGCTCCTTTCAACTGCGGCTCCGTGGTCATAACGGTCAATTCCATCGACGGCGGCAGGGCAACACCGATCGGCGCTCCATTATAAAACTCGACCTCGATCTTGAGGCCAGGCATCAGCCATTGGGCCGCATCCCCCAGTTCATCCTCGGTAAGGGCCACCTGTTCATAATTCTCGCTGTTCATGAAATGATGATGCGACCCATCGGAGTAAAGATACTCCATTTTGCTTTGTTCAAGCGTTATCTTTTCGAGAGTGTCGTTTGAACGAAATCGATACTCGAACGAATTACCGGTAAGTAGGTTGCGCAGCCGAGCCTGAACCATAGCACGCAAGTTTCCTGGGGTATGATGATGGAATTCCATCACCTTGACGGGCGAGCCTTCGTGCAGGATCACCATCCCTTTTCTGATGTCGTTCGCCGAAATTGCCATAAAAACCTTCTACTCCAAAGTAATTCCCTTAAATAGTGCAAACCTAGAATTTTATTCGAAAACGAACAAAAGAGAAAGGTGAGTCGGCCAAAGGCAGCGTTAGCTGAGCGGTCAGTGCCCAAACGCGATCGCCGCTTCGACCGCACGGCGCGGGTCGATCACGCCCCAACCCTGGCGATCAACCTCATAGTGAGGCAATCTTTCTGCGGAAGAGATAAGCAGTCTTTTTATTTCGGCCGGGGAAAGAAATGGGTTTGCTTCGAGCATTTGGGCCACGACCGATGATACGATCGGGGCAGAGAATGACGTTCCATCAACATACTTGTAATGCCGCGTGATAACGTTTTCCCGGTGAATCTTGAGGACAATCAGCTGACGGATGACATGCGCCGGCCTGTCCGTCACGGCATCAAGCTCCGGATCGATCCCTTGATTCTGTTCCAAAATACCGAACAACTCTTCATTGTGCGCCGCATCCAGCGCCTCGAGTAGTGCGGCCTGCTGTGCGGTCGGTGTATTTGGCAAAATAGGCGCCGGCACCCAGATCGACGGAGCGATCACCTCGGGCTTCTGGAGCCCGTCAAACGTCGGCCCATAGGACGAACGATACATTCCCCGTCGCGCCCGGTTTAGGGAATTGTCGTCATCAAGCCCTCCGACGGCAATGCATGAAGGAGAGCTAGCCGGCGGGAACACCGGATGATCCGGCAAATGGCCTGCGTTGCCCACCGCGCAAACGACGGTCAAGCCCTCGGCCGCACATCGCTCGACCGTTTGCGACAAAGGATCGCTCAGATAGCTTTGCTGGTCGTCGCCGCCGGCGGATATGTTAACGACCCGAATACCGTATCGTTCCCGATTCCTGAGCACCCACTCGAGGCCCTCGCGGATGTTGTCGTCGGTTATCCGCCCGGTCCGTGCAAGCTTCACAAGAACAACTTCGGACGCCGAGGCAATTCCGCGATAAAATCCATTGGATAAAGAACCGTTGCCGGCGGCGACAACCGATGTCATCATCCCATGCCAACTTGCAACATCGGGCTGGAAAAGCGAGCCCAGCTCGCCATCGCTCTCGAGGAGGTTTCTGTAAGCAACGATGCGGTTCGATGGTGTTGTCAGATCCTGATGAGGATAAAAACCCGAATCGAGAAAGGCGATCGTCACACCTTTGCCAGTGAAGCGTTCGTCGGCATCAAGCCGAAGCGGCGTCGAGAGAACGTGCGAGCCGTCTTTCTGCATCGCCGCGTCTTGCACAATATGGTCCTTTGCCCTCTCGAACAATCTGACGCATCTGGCGCAGACGGCCTTGAACTCCCGCGTGTCAGGAGCGTTTGCGACGATCAGCTTTTGCAGATCGTCCGCCAATACCAGCATCGGGACAAACTCGTCCGGCGTTTCGCGAAAACAAACGGGGCAGACCTTTCCCCCGGCGGCGAGGTCGGCCGTCAAAGTTTGCCTGCGAAACTGCTGGGATTCGTGAACGGTCATTTCGACGGTTAAGTTTTCCATAGAGACCAGCTAAAATCAATAAGCAAGCCCATTGGCTCAGGCTCATCGCCTCGAGAATAATGCCGGTTTATGAAAACTGAATGTGTCGATATTTGTTGCCATTGAAATTCCGCTGTCTTAGACGGTTAATCGGTCACGACAGTCTTTGCTCTATGAGATCCAGAAAAATCGGAATCGCTTTGTCCGGAGGCGGAGCTCGCGGGTTCGCCCACGCCGGTGTCTTGAAGGCGCTCGTCGCGAATGGCATACCCATCGATCTAGTTTCGGGAGTTTCGGCAGGTTCCTTCGTTGGAGGGGCACTTGCGTCAGGGCTGACTCCGGATGAGATCATCGAGATCGGGCTGAAGTTCAGCTGGTTCGGGGTGGCAGGTTTTTCCTATTCGCCACGCGGCCTGCTTTCGACTGGAGCCATGGGGAAATTCATCGATTCTAACTTTCCGGTAAATCGGTTTGAGGACCTGAAAATTCCCTTTGCCGCCATTGCTTGTGACCTGGAGACGGGCGAGGAAGTGGTCTTTAGAGATCAGGGCGATGTCGCGTTCGCGATCAGGGCAAGCTGCGCGATCCCCGGCGTTTTTGTGCCGATGGTCGATGAACGCGGCCGAAGCCTGATTGACGGCGGAGCCGCAACGCCTATGCCAACTAAGGCGGTGAGAGACCTCGGAGCAGATCTCGTGATCGCGGTTGATGTGCTCTCCTGTGGTTCGACGTTTTGGGGGAAACCGAGCACGCTTGTAGGAACGTTCTTTCAATCGGCAATGATAATGATCCAGGCCGCATCCAGAAATCAGCACTATCGGGCGGATATTGTCATCGAGCCGATGATCGCCCATATTCGCCCGGACGAAATAGCAAAACGAGATGAGCTTGTCGCTTTGGGAGAAAAAGCGGCGCTTGAGAAGATCCCGCTAATAAAAGAATTGCTTAAGCAATGATAGGAACGATATCTGCGGGCCACATCGAGATTATCTTGAGAAGATAGCGAAAAGGCGAGGCTCCGGCCCCGCCTTATTCGTTTCTTCATAAAGTTGTTTTACTAGAACCGGAACTTCGCGCCAAGTTGAATGCGCCTCGGGTCGAAGGCCGACGTAAACCCGAGAGGTGCGCTTGGTCCAACGTCGCGGCGTCCCCGCACATCGATGGTCGTCGGGAAAAATGCCCCGACTGTATTGTTCACCGAGGAGAAGTTAAGCCGATTGAACAGATTGAACGCCTCCGCCGTCAGATCAAGGCTGATATTTTCGCTGAAGCCCAATCGCCTCGTGATCCGGAGGTCCACCGTCGCAAAACTCGGCCCTTTACCGACGTTTCGAGGAATCGCACCCTGGTCAAGCCCGTTCAAACGCAGCAGAGGCCTATCGCCGTTCGTACTTCTGTCGCCGTTTACATCAACGCCTGCTAGCAAGTTGAATGGACGGCCGCTGTTGGCCCGGATTATGGGTGTAAAGGTCCAATCCCGAAGGGCAGCGTTCCTCCACGGTGTCGTCAAGATCGAGTAAATAACGAACTTGTGCTTTTGGTGGAACGCCGAAAGCGAGTATTCCGGATCATCGAATGTCTGATCGAACGCGCGAAAATCACTGTTGTAATCAGTGACCTGGTCGTTAGCTTCGCTCAGCGTGTAATTGCCGGCGATCGCGACGTTGCGGCCAAACTGCGACTGGAACTCGATCAAAAGGCCATTGTAATTCGCCGACGCCGCTGATTCGTAAATTATCTCCTGGAAAAGTGTCGGATTTACGAAGCAGTTAAAGATGCCGGCACCTGCACAATCGGGAGCAAAGGCTCCCCACTCACGAATGCCCCGCGGCCCGATCGGACGATTTTTGAGGTTAATGTCGCGGGCACGGGTAATGTACTGGGTTAGTGCCCAAACATAACTCGCCGAAAAGCTGATTCCGGGTGCGATCTCCTGTTCAATCCCGATACTCCCCTGCTGCGCTCGCGGATTCCGGTATGTCGGGTCGGCCCGGAACAGGACCGTCAGCGGATTTCGCGGACCCGTCTGCGAAACATTGATCCCGAATTGGGTCAGGTCGGCGGGCGTGATAGTTCGGATCGTGTTGGGGATTCCGATCACGCCCTGAGCACGAAGCGTCCGGAAAATGTTGACCGCGCTCTGGGCTCCGGCGGTGTTGATAGTGGTCAACACCTGAGGGATCTGCCGGAAACCATCGATCTCGTTAAGCGATTGAACCACGTAATCGATCACGAATGGGATCTGCGCGTAGAACATCCCATACCCGCCCCGAATTATCGTCTTACCCCTACTGTACGGATCCCACGCGAAACCTACGCGCGGCCCAAGGTTGCCGTAATATGTGCGAAGCGGTTCGCGGCGTGTGTCAATCTCATATCGCAGGCCATAGTTCAGGGTTAAATTCGGAAAGGCCTTCCAGGTATCCTGGGCATAAACGGAATAATAAGGCAGTTTCCCACCGACGATCCCGTCACCAAAGCCCTGCTGATACGACTGAGGCAATCCAAGGTCGAGCGACTGGATCGCATTTATTGAGGTCGTCGCAAGCTGTGGGCTGACAAGGCTTCCGGGAAGGGTACCGAAGCCGAAGCGGCCGCCGAAAAACGTCTTTGAGTCGAAGAATCCGTCGCGAAGCAGGAAGCTGCCGCCGAACTTGAATCGGTGGTTCCCGCTGACGACTGAAAAATTGTCGACGATCTCATACCTGCGGTCGATGTTAAAGCTCGGCAAGAAGATATCTCGGTTAAAGAAACCAAACCCGGCAACATTCAATTCAGGGCCGTGGGGATCGGTTGTTGTGACGGTCAATTCATTGTAATTGATCTGAAGGCGAAGTTCGTTGCTCATTCCCGAACTGAAGAGATGTGTCCAGCCACCAGTCAAATTGTGATCTAGCACGTCCGTATTGTTCGAACGCGAGAACGCCAACAGGGCCCGAGTTGACTGGTTCAATTCCTCGCGGTCATTGAAGCTGTACCGCAAGAAAAATGTGTTTGAAGAGCTGGGAATATAGTCGCCCCGGAACGATGCGGCATGCGAATCGGAGTTGAAAGGGAAAACCCCGCTATTCTGACGGAAAAGGTCCTGAACCGGCTGATCTACTGTAAGCACTCCAGTCAGCACCGCGGCACACTGGGCCCGTGGCACCGTAACCCCAGTTACACAGGGTACGGGTGTCGGATCGATGCTGCTTGCGAGCGACTGAAGGATCACATTTTGGCCGGGCGTCGGCTGAAAGATACTCAAATCAGTCAAGAGCGGCACAGCGGACGATTCGCGGCGCCGCAGACCTTCGTAACCGCCGAAGAAGAACATCTTGTCTTGTTTGATCGGGCCGCCGATAACAAATCCATATTGCTGACGATTTGAATCGGGTTTGATGCGGCTGACGTTATTGCCATCAAGGACGATAGCGAACGGATCACCGGCATCCAGAGATTGATTTCGAAAATACCCGAACACGCTGCCGCTGAAACGGTTTGTCCCGGTTTTCGAGACAATATTGATGACGCCCCCGCTCGCTCCACCCAATTCAGCGTTATAGTTGCTTCGATTGATCTGAAATTCCTGCACGGCTTCCTGGCTGAGATTGGAGCGGACCCCTCCGCCCTGGTCATTCGCTTCGGAACCGTCGACCGTCACATTGTTACCGCGCCCATTGTTGCCGTAAAAAGAGAGACCGCTCTGAGGTGTCTGGGTGACTCGGAAATCCGAGTTGTCGGCGAGTGCGTTTGAATCGACAACGCCCGGCGCCAGCAAAGTAAAGGTCAGATAATCGCGACGGTCCATCGGAAGGTCTCGGATAAACCGCTCGCTGATTGTTGTCGACTGCTGAGACCGGTCGGTTTCGATTAGGGGCGGGTCGCCGGAGATCTCGACCATTGCCGTCGCATCGCCGATTTGCATGGCGAAGTCCTGGTCCAAGGTCTGCCCGACTGTTACCGGCACATTGTTCTTGACCTGCGTGCTGAATCCGGTCGCCTCGATACGCAACTGATAGGTTCCCGGCGTCAACGAAAGAAATCGATAAGTGCCATCGTCGTCGGTCGTGACGACACGGCCGAACCCGCGTGCCGTGTCGGTAAGTGTTACGGTCGCCCCACGAACAACCGCCCCGTTGGGATCAACTATGCGGCCGCGTATCTCAGCGGTAGAACCACCGGCCTGTGCGAAAATGCCGATCGAAAACAGGGCCAGCAAGAACGTAAAGGTGAATATTCGACAGATCATCCTATTGCCTCCGGTACCAGGAATGGTATTTCGAATTTTTGATTCTGAGATCGAGATCTTTAACCCAGAAAAGGTAAGGTCGCGTCATGGCCATGGCCGATCTCACAGACGGTTTGCGACGAACAGTTCGGTTAGCGGAAGCAGATCCACGTACCCGGGAAACCTGATCGAAGCTGCCGAGTGCCGATGCCAAACGCAGTCCGATTTCGAGCGATTCTAACTGTATTTCAAATGGAATTCAACTAATGTTCACAGTCTTTTAACATCGTTCGAGGTAATACGTGGTTAGGCTCACAAAAGTTGCGCGGCGGGCCCGCCATTTGTGCCTCAAATTATAGGGCGAAGCCCGTCATAAAAACGGCTGCTTGGTACGCGAACTACTACTAGTCGCTCCCGCTGAATATCCCGTCAAGTAGATAAACCGTTTGTACTTCCTCGAAGAGAACCGTCTTGCATTTGCGGGCGAAAAAATGCATCATATCGTTCGTTAGCCCTTCTCTCGCATCTCAACGATGCGCTCCGCTAAAGATGGTCTTTTTGGGTAGTTTGAGAGCAGGTTGGATATAGGTAGAAGAAGCCGCTCGAAGTTTTGAGCATCAGACGCGGATCATTATCCTTGTTGAAAAAATTCGCATCGAGCTTCTCTTGAACTTCCCAGGTAGGGAAAGGAAAAATTTTCGTTTATGTCAATGAAACTTTATGTTGGAAATATTTCGTTCAAGACGAACGTCCAGGATCTTGAGAAGCTTTTCTCTCAGGTCGGTACGGTCGAATCGACAAACATAATCGAAGACCGTGAAACAGGTCGGTCGCGCGGATTCGGATTCGTAGAAATGTCGTCAAAAGAAGAGGGCGAAAAAGCGATCGAGGAATTTAACGGCAAGGAGCTTGACGGCCGCGAGTTAAAGGTCAACGAGGCGAAACCGCAAGAGAGTCGCAGCGGCAGCTATGGCGGTGGTGGCGGCAGCCGAGGCGGATACGGTGGTGGACGTCCCAGCGACTTTGGCGGCAGTCCTAACCGTTGGTAACAGCAACCCCTCATGCTTTGAAATGCGGATGCCCGGTTTTTAGCCGGGCATTTGTCGTCCAGGGGCACGCACCAATTTATGCGCTGCCTAATTGCCTTTTTGTCCAGCCTTTTTAAGTTTCGACGGAGACGCAGGGCGTTTACCTAAAGGCGCCTTGTCGGACGCAGACGGTGCGTTGATCCGAAAGTTAAACTCGCCAACCTTGACCTCGTCTATGAAAATGTCGGCACGGTAAGTTCCCATCGTCCATTGTCCCTTCGGCCGGCCATTAAAGAACACTCTATCTTGCAGGTCCTTCGTTACATAGCTCGTCGAAACCACTCGCGTACCCGGCTTCACACCGTTTACGTTTACGACAAGCAGGTCCATACGCACCTTGGTCGGCCGGGCGTTGCTCAACACCACCACGCAATGGATCGGAACATCGGTGGGGGCAAACTCCGTCGCTGCGTCACCGGGCTTGCCTGTTCCGTCGTCTTTCGCAAGATAAACCTGCT
This sequence comes from Pyrinomonadaceae bacterium, assembly GCA_041750855.1. Classification (GTDB taxonomy): domain Bacteria; phylum Acidobacteriota; class Blastocatellia; order Pyrinomonadales; family Pyrinomonadaceae; genus OLB17. Next base: position 48,394 of record JBGSYT010000009.1, read on the forward strand.
CGAACAGGCGGTTTTCAGCGGGTTCGGGTGGCTGGGCCATAATCGGTACAGCTGCCGTGGCAACGGTCATCAGCAAGACTTGAAATAAAAATCGCAAAGAAGATTTCCTCCACGGCATAGCTGGTGCCGGTTAATCCTTTGAGAAAGGAACCGTCCAATTAGTTGCACGCCCGAGCTCAAATTTGTCTGTCAAGGGCCATTTGAATCGCTGAGGGAAGCGCCGCTGGTTCGGCCGACCCGAGCGTCCGAATTCCGTCAACCCCGTCAACACCGCAAGCTGCGGTAGCGATGACGGGAATGTCGTGCGCGGCGGCGAGGAGAAGCCTGCGCGGCTTGTGCTCAACGTGGGCCGGAAGAACGACGAGGTCGGCCCTACCGAGCCAGCCGTCATCTCCTTTCTCAGTGTCAAAGCCATCCCAGAAATCGGCACCTTCGATCAACGGCCCAAGCAGGATGAGCTTTATACTCATTCCGCGGAGAGCGTCGCGAAGCTCGTAGCAGCCTTTTCGCCCAACAGTCGCAGCAGGAAAAACCATGACCGGCTTGGAGCCTTTGGCACGCGCCGACGCCTGATTCACGGCCGGCCTATTCCACGCAAGACGATGGGCTCGATCAACGAACATCGAAGCGATATCGGTGTGCGGCGTGATGATCCGCCTTGCGTGCTTGAGCGCATCGGCTTCGGCGGCGACAAGGTTTTCATCGGCACGAAAATCTCCAAGCGTTGGGCTTTCAGGATGTAGTTCGGCCGCCCGATTCAGCCGCTCCTGCAGTTCGGCCATCGGCAGTGCCGTCATCAGAACATCGAATGTCCGGCCGCCGAGATGCCCGTTCTTCCAAAGGAACGGAAGCAGGTTCTGGTGTACGAGAACGTGGAGCACGTCATATTTGAGCCGCCTTGCATAACTCTCGGCAAGCCGCTCATACATCGCAAGGAGGTTTTGCTGATGAGCCTTTCCCTGCGCTGCCAGCTTCCGCGAACGATACGACCGGACCGCAGTCACAAGAATGCTCTGTTTCGTCGAACCAAAGCCCTCGGTGGACCACGCATAGTTCGCTTTTAGCATCCGCTTTCCGTCGAGCGGCAGCAGCAGGTCGTCTTTGTTCGTACGCTCGGCCTGAATAAACGCATCAAACTCCGGCATGAATTCATCGACAAGATACGCCGTCTTTCCAAAATCACGATGAATGGCTGGATCCACGACGCGGTGACAATCGCCCATCTCGCAGGTCGCGCAGGATTGCGGCGTGTCGTTGTGGACGGCGATCCGTTTGATCTGATGAAGCCGCGAACCGTTCAGTTTATCGCCGCGGAAGGTGACGACGAGGTCTTTTTCGTCCAGACGGGCCTCGATCCGAAAGGGCTTCTCCGAACGAAAACGAAGATCGACGTAATTCCAAAATACCGTCGCATCGCGGCCTTTTTCGGCGAGCGAGCCCGTCACGACCTGTGTATGTGCATGACGTTCAACGATCTCAAAATTGGCATCCAAGGCCGCGTCGTAAAGTGCATTGGAAATTTGGCACAAACCGCCGCCCACGTTCGGGATGATACAGCCTTCCCTTAATTCCCTGCCTTCGACATAACCCCTAAAACGGCTCGCCCGCCCGACCTGCTTCCAGAAGCTGAATGTTTGGTTGGCAGCGACCTCAAGCCCGTCCAATTTGCGCGCCGCCAGCCGGAGATTATGGATCTTTCCCGCAACCAGGAAACGTTCTTCCGGGTCGATCTCGGTCCAAAGCGGGGTCCTCGAACGCGACATAACGGGCATTGAAGCAAGAACACTCGATCGCGGTGCTCGTGTTGCCGAACGCGAGAATGCGTCGGACGCAGCCCGGCGTATCTGAAGCAGAAGAGTTTTCAGCCGAAACACCCCCGCCTGAAGACGGGTCGGTACGGCTCGGTCGGTTAGGCTAAGTTCCTGCATCACTTTCTGCTGTGTTAATGAAGCACGAATCGCCTTCTTTCGCAACACCATTGTCGCCGGCGATCTTTGAATTCGAAACGGCCACAGCTTAATATCTTGATGGTTTCGCATTCCGGGCGAAACCTGGTGCCGAGACTATCGAGGCCTGCTTTTCACGGGCCTCTCAAACTACCTTTTCCAATGCCCAATGAACCGGCGATCCTGATCGTTTACACGACCAAATATCGAAAAGGCGGAAATCAGTTTCCGGCCGTTGCGGAGACGCTGGCAGACGAGCGGCGGAGCAACGGCTTCAGCGGCGATGTCGTTTGCCGGGCGGTCGAGAGCAAGCGAGACGTGCTGAAAGAGATCGCTGCGATCCGTGACGCCGGGCAAACGATCAGCGAATTTCATTTCGTCGGCCATTCGGGAATGTACGGCCCGATGTTCGGCACCGTCGCGTTTCCCGAACAATTTTCGCCATACGAATGGGAGCAGATGGAGATCCCGTTTGCCGAGAATGCTTCGGCCTATTTTCACTGCTGCCGGTCAGCCCGCTGGTTCGCGCCGTTCTTTGCTCGAACATTCAACGTTAAGGCGAACGGCTTTTTCTGGTACACCACCTTTTCGCGGAGCAGAACCAAATACACCGCGGCCGGCGAGAGCACGGAAAAACCGCTCTATACTATCGGCTGTAAAGGCCGTAAATCTCACGGTTACATCGCTTCGCTCCAGAAGCGGCTTGGCTTCATGCCCGCCGAAGTGATGAAATCGTTCGAGCCGTCGGCGGTGAACGGTGCGGACACATACAACGAGGTCGCCGAGCTATACGACGCAGCCTTCACCGACATCCGCGTGCGGCAGGACGAATGGCGTTGGCTGAACGAGCATCTGCCTCCGGGCAAGATCGACGTGCTAGACATCGGCTGCGGCAACGGTGCCTTACTCAATGCTTTGACGGATCGCATCGGCAGCGGCGTCGGCGTCGATGAATCGGCTTCGATACTCGAGCGAGCACGAGCCCGCAATTCTGAAATTTCAAATTTGAAATTTGAATTGATCAAAGGCCCGATACTTCTCTTCCCGGACGATTCGTTCGACGTGGTCATCTCGCTGATGTCGTTCCGATATCTGGACTGGGACCCGCTGCTGCATGAAATAAAACGAATCACGCGGCCCGGCGGAAAGTTACTGATCGTCGATATGGTGACGGTGCCGGTGGCGATGAGGGAATATCCCAGATTATTTAAGGACAAATTGCGGAACCTGATGAATCAGAAAGCAAATGCACGCTTCGACGCGGCTTTGAAAAAGCTCGTTTCGCATTCCGACTGGAAAAAGATGCTCGAATACAACCCGATCCGCTCCGAACACGAGATGAAATGGTACCTGGAAAGCCGCTTCCCCGGCCGGAAAATGGAGATTCTCAACATGGCCTGGAACTCGCGGATCGTTGCCTTCGACAGCGGACCGGTTGAACGCGGCGTCGAAGCGAAGTTGTCGTATCCGTGAGGCACGGTGACTAACCCTGGTCACGGAACGGCTCGGGCGCCTGCATCGCATAACCCATTGATAATACGGGGGTTAGCGTAATTTACTTGCCGCGACGTTCCGTTCGCGTTCCGAGAGGCGACGGAACGTGCAACCTATTGATAACACTGTAGTTAGATTGGGTCATTCGGTAAATTCTGCGAAAAAACGCAAAAACTTTTGGCCGAACCTCTTTTGGGCTGAAAAAATCGATCCTTAGATTATCAAAGAGCACAATTGCTGATACACTGTATCACAGATGGTATATTTTGTGAAAGTCTTTTTTCGGGCCGGAGGAGAATTGTGTAGCGGCAAAGTTGAAGTATTCTTAATATTGAAATAGGTGACCGATGATGAAAGTACAGGTTTCTTTATTTTTGCTAGCGATCGCGTTTTCGATCATGTCATGCTCGAAAGCCGTTGAGGAGACTAATCCGGCCGCCAATACTGGGACCGTCCAAATCTCGGAACCCGAATCCCCAACACCCGTTTCGACTCAGTCATCCGAAGTCGCTGAGAGCACTCCTCCGTCAAACCCTCGGGATAGGGTTGTGTTTGATGGGAAGAACTATATAAAGAAAAGTGGATGGAATACGCCTTCGAGGAATGATACGTACATTGACGGATCGTACGATCAGGGAGATGTAATGTACTCAACTGAGAGCGGGAAACTGGTAAGGACGAACACGATCCATTACATCTACAGGAACCCATGGGCGTTTTCGCAGGAGTTTTATTTTGATGGTCGGGAGTTGGACTATTTGGAAGGGAGACTAGAATCGCTCGGCTTTTTGGAGATGAGCGGCAACGGCAAGGTCTTCATGTACTCCATTACTGTTGGCCCCCTCATCCTGAACGACCTTGATCACAGGGATCCCTTCGGGTACCGGATCCAAGACAGAGATGGCGACGGCATCTTTGAATCCCTCCTTTCGGATGATGCGGACATTGTCGTACCGAATTGGGTCCTCAAGTAATCGGTTATGAGTCGTCGGCTCGGCATCATTGATTGGGGCATCGGCGGGCTCAGTGTCTATAAGCTGATCAAGGAGCGGCGGCCGGAGGTTTCGGTGGTTTATTTTTCGGACACCGGCGCGACGCCTTATGGGAAGATGTCGCGGATGGAGCTTGTTGCTCGGCTTAACGCCGTGATCGGTTTTCTCAAATCGCAAGGCGTCACGCATCTGGTTATCGGCTGTAACGCGGCGAGCACGGTGATCCCGTACCTTAACCTGCAGGGTTTGAAGATCGAAGGTGTTATCGACGCGGCGGTCGAGATGACGGCGAGGCTAAAACCAAAACGCCTGGGCCTGATCGGCGGGCGGCGGACGGTTGTTTCGGGCGTCTATCGAAAAGCATTCGCGAAACGTGGTATCGAAGTACAGCAACGCATCGCCCAGCCGCTTTCCGGCTTGATCGAGCGCGGCGATGTGTCATCGGCCAAGCTAAGGTCGGAATGTGCACGCATTCTGCCGCCGATCCGCAAATGCTCGCACCTCCTGTTGGCTTGCACGCATTATCCGGCGATCGCGGACATGATCAGATTTTTTGTTTCGCCGCAAACCGTTCTCGTCGACCCTTCGATCGCCCTTGCGAGCAGAGCGATCAAATGGAGATTGCCGACAGGCGGCAAGGACGCCTTCTTCACGACAGGTGACGCCGGGCAAATGCAGGCATCCGCCCGGGCGGCTTTTCAGTGCACGATAGGACGTGTCAAAATCGTATCTTTGGACCAGGTTATGTAAAACTGCTATTTGGAGGAGTAAGAAATGAAAGAGACCATTTTTAAGCTGACTGCCCGTTGGCTGCCGCTGCTCGTGCTCGTCGCGGGCGTTCAGGTTGCGGCATCTGCGCAGGAAACGAATGCGACAAAGGCTGCTCGGCTGCTGAACGAGTCGGGACACAAATTCACTAAAGTGTCAGACGCGGTTTGGACCGTTCCTTTTTCAGGCGAGACTCAGAAAAACATCACGGTTGTCGCATCGGTCAGCGATGAAATTCTCGTGGTGTTTAGCGTCATCGCAGAGAAAAAGAGTCTTAATCCGACGCCGGAATTGATGCAAAAGCTCTTGCAGGCAAATTCCGAATATGACTACGTGAAGATCGGCATAGACAAAGACGGCGACCTTTTCGTACGAATCGACCTAACTATCCGAGTGATGGATAAAGACGAGCTGAAAATGAACCTTGATCAGCTCGCCGCCGTCGCGGACGCAATACACGCCGCAGTAAAGCCTCACGTGGTAAAACCGAAATAGGCCGCAACACCTGAAATTACGTGGCTACTGAAGTCGAGAAATACCACGAAGAGGAACGCATCGGGAAGACGTACGACTTTCGGGTCGTAAAGCGCCTGCTTGGCTATTTGCGGCCTTATTGGAAGCTGGTCGCCGTCGCCCTGACGCTGACCTTGTTTACGAACATACTGGTCAGCCTGCACCCTTATTTTACGAAGGTCGCGGTCGATGATTTTATTGTGCCGAAGCAGGTCGACGGCGTTTGGCTGTTTGCTTTTGCCTTCTTTGGCCTGTTCCTTTTCCGGTTCATCTTTTCCTACATCCAGGAAGTTCTGCTGAACATGGTCGGGCAGCGGGTGATGTTCGACCTGCGGACCGAGATCTTTACCAAGCTGCAGCGGCAGGATGTTGCTTACTACGATAAGCACCCCGTAGGGCGGATCATCACGCGGCTGACGTCGGACGTGGATGCACTGAATGAGCTTTTCACGTCGGGCGTGATCGATGTGTTGGGCGATCTGGTCGTGATCTTCGCGATCATCGGGATGATGTTCTGGCTCGATTGGAAGCTGGCCATCGCGTCGCTCGTGACCGTTCCGCTGCTTTTTGCCGCGACGAACTGGTTCCGCAAGCACGCCCGCGAAGGCTTTGACCGGGTGCGCACGCGAAACGCGAAGTTGGCCGCCTATCTTCAGGAATACATCTCCGGCGCGCAGACGGTGCAGTTGATGAATGCCGAGCCGAAGGCGAAGCGCGGCTTTCACGACATCAACGACGATTACCGGCAGGCGAACATCGACACGATCTATTACTACTCGGTGTTTTATCCGCTGGTCGATTTTATCGGCGCCATCGGGATCGCGTTTGTCATCTTCTTTTTCGGAGCGGAGTACCTGATGGGAATGTCGGCCGCGGGGCAGGCGTTGACGGTGGGCATTCTCGCTTCGTTCATTCAGTATTCGCTGCAGCTTTTCCAGCCGATACGCGACCTGTCGGACAAGTTCAACGTTCTGCAGGCGGCGATCGTCGCTTCGCACAGGATATTTATCCTGCTCGATCTGGACATCGATATTAAGAGCCCGGAGCAGCCGAAGAAACGCGGTAAGGCCCGCGGCGATATCGAATTTCGCAACGTCTGGTTCGCCTATAAAGAGAATGACTGGGTGATGAAGGACGTTTCGTTCACCGTTAAAGCGGGCGAGAGCGTGGCCCTCGTCGGGCACACCGGTTCGGGGAAGACCACCGTCACGAACTTGCTGATGCGGTTCTACGATGTGCAGAAAGGCCACATCTTTCTGGACGGCGTGGACGTTCGCGATTGGGACCTGCACGACCTGCGGTCGAATTTCGCCGTTGTGCTGCAAGATGTTTTCCTTTTCAGCGGCACGGTCGAGAACAACATCCGGCTTGGGAATGATAGCATCGAAGCCGAACGCATCCGCTGGGCCGCGAATGAGGTGAAGGCGGCGGATTTTATAGAGCATCTCGACGGGCAATACCAGTTCGAGGTTCACGAACGCGGCGCGGGATTATCCGTCGGGCAAAAGCAATTAATATCGTTCGCGCGTGCCCTGGCGTTCGACCCGACGATCCTGATCCTCGACGAAGCGACAAGCTCCATTGACACCGAGACCGAACAGCTCATCCAGCAGGCCGTGGAACGCGTGATGGAAAGCCGCACGTCGATGGTCGTTGCCCATCGGCTGTCCACCATCCAGAAATGTGATCGGATAATGGTCTTCCACCACGGCGAACTCCGAGAAAGCGGTTCGCACAATGAACTGCTAGCCCACCGCGGGCTTTATTGGAAATTGTTCCAATTGCAGTATTCCGATCGCGACCCGCAACTTACGGGTGGGGATTCACCGGCACCTGTTCCCGTCCTCTAACTAGAATAAAACGTAGGGTTTGGTTTATACTTGCTGACTAGCAATGCCGACAGAAGCGAAAACGAGCGCGGATCTTTCAGCTGAGAACCAAGAGATGATCGATTTGATCTACGCTCGGTGCCGCGAGAACGCGCCCAACTTCGGTGTCACCCCAGATTGCTTTAGTGATTCCCTAACCAAGACCATTTTCAAGTACTTAGGTGCCGAAGGTGCTCTCGACTCTGGCGACGTGGACAGCCTGCTGTCGCAGGTACAGGCGGATGACCTGTTCATGGCGTTAGCGTGTGCGAACGGAAACGAGCGGGCGTGGTGGGAATTTGACCAGCAGCACCGGTCGTATCTCGAGCGCGTTGCTCGCCATTTGGCGAAGACCGAGGTGGACGCACAAGAGGTGGTCGATCAGGTATACGTGGAGCTTTACGGGACGAAGATAGTTGACGGCGAGCGTGTATCGAAATTCGCGACATACAGCGGCCGAGGATCGCTTCGCGGCTGGTTAAGGACAGTGATCTGGCACTCGCTGGTCGATCTTCACCGGGCGAGCCACGACGAGGTTTCGCTCGACGAAATGACCGAGAACGTCGGTGAAGGGATGGCACACGCGAGTTTTGCCGAGGCGGCGCCGGGCGGCGAGGACGAGATGATCGACCACATCGCCCGTGAAAGATACCGAAAAGCGACGGTCTCGGCCCTTGAATCCGCTTTTGCGTCGCTGGAAGACCACGAAAAGCTGTTGTTGATGTTCTATCACGTTGAAAATCTTAAACTTAGAGAGATAGCAAGGCTTGTCGAGAATGAAGGTTCGCCGCTTCGAGGCTGGTTTCAGAGGAAGTCGCAGTCTAGAAACGAGAATCCCTCAGGGCGGATACACGAATCGACGATAATGCGTTGGCTTGAAAAGAGTTACGGGCGAATTCTGAGCCTCTTCAAGGCCGAACTTTCCGAGAGCTCAGGGCTCAAGAATGACGAGATCGAGATCTGCCTCGGGTTGGCCACTCAGGACCTCTCCGGCAATAATCTGTTCAAAAATCTGTCTATACCTTAGGGCAGCCAGATCACGCCGTCCGGATAATTGAGAATCTTCGAAATAATAGTGCAAATGTTTCCAGAGGGTTACGTCTGCTAATCGGGAGGTCAAACTCAAATGGAAAACAACGTTAACATAACCCCGCAGGAAGCTGCGATCCAGAACTTGCTGAGCCAATACCTAAAGGTTCGATCGGGCAATGATCTCAATCGTTCCGGAGCAGGCCCGCATCTGGATCAGGATTCGCTGGCAGCGTTTACCGAGGGTAACCTGTCGGAGAGGGAGGCAAAGCCCATCGTTAGCCATTTGGTTGATTGTTCGTTTTGCCGACACGTAACGGCGGAATTGATCAGGCTTGACCTCGCATTTGCGGACACACCCGCGTCGGTGCCGGTTTCGACACAAAGCGAGCCGTCGAAGGTCTCAGAGGTGTTGAGCGGCCTGCTTTCGAGGATCTTCGGGACATCGGACGGAGCGGTTTTCGCTCACCACGAGAAGGACGAAAAGGAAGATCAGCCGGATAAAGAAGACGAATCCTCCGGCAGCAAGGATTAAGTTTCGGCGAAAGCCTTTCTAATTGACCATTCAGCGGAAAACGAAACCGTCTGATTGGTCAATTTTTTTCGCGCATCCGGACGGATATTTTGGGCGAACATTTGATTACACAAAGGTTTCGGATGGATATATAATCATGGACATGGCGATAGATTCACCGGCTCCGACCTTGATCGGCGGCGCCACGGGCGGCAATAGTTGGAGCGAGAACACGCGGTCGGTCGAGCGGGTCGCTTCCGCAAAACTTCCTACCGAGGTCGGCGATTTTATGATAGCCGGTTATCGGTCGCTGACCAGCGACGAAGAGTTTGTCGTTCTTTATAAAGGTGAAATGGAGCCGGACGTGCCCACGCTGGTACGGATCCATTCCCAATGTCTTACCGGCGACGTGTTCGGTTCGATCAAATGCGACTGCGGCCCGCAGCTTCATAAGGCGATGGAGCTGATCGAGGCCGAGGGTCGCGGGGCCATCGTTTATCAGCAGCAGGAAGGCCGCGGCATCGGCATTATAAACAAAATACGTGCGTATGCCCTGCAGGATGAAGGTGCAGACACCGTCGAGGCAAACGAGAAACTCGGGTTCGCGATCGATGCGAGAACCTATCGGCAGTGTGCCGAAATTCTCTTCGACCTTGGCCTGTGCCAGGTCCGCGTTATGTCCAATAACCCCGATAAACTAAAGGCTTTGGGAGATGCGGGCCTGCGAATCGTCGAAAGGATCTCACTTGAAGTAAAGTCGGAAGAGGCGGCTGCCCATTACCTGCGGACTAAGAAAGAAAAACTCGGACATTTGCTGAATTTCTGAAGTAATTCATTTCTTTGTAACACAATCTTCAAAAATCTGGATTCCACGATAGGCATTCGATCCTACTGTAAGACTAACCCTCCTAATTCCAACAGTTAGCCAGTCTTCAATAACAGGCATAAGAGTTGCTTTAGCGGAGCCGGGTTCTATTCCTGCGGGAATAGCCCCATCCCGATTAATTTTAACTCTGGTTTTGGTAAGGAAGTAAAGTATGAAAAGTACAATAAAGACATTTTCGTTGGCCATTCTGGCGGTCGTATCATTATTTTTCGTGACCGCGACGATGGCCCAAACCTCGACCACGGGTGAGGTAACAGGCGTCGTGACGGACCCCAATGGGGCCGTCGTACCAAATGTTACCGTTACCCTCAGCGGTTCGAATCTCATTCGCAGCCAAACAGGCACCACCGACTCCCAGGGACGTTTCCGCTTTAACGCGGTTCCGCCGGGACGGTACACGGTTGAGACGACCGCTGCTACCGGCTTCGCCGCACAGCGCCAGGAGAACATTGAAGTCAATCTCTCGCGCAGTACGTCGGTGAGCATCACACTCACGGCCGCAGGCGTTGGTGAACAGGTCACCGTAACCGCTGGTTCTGAGATCGATCAAACCAACAACACGACGGGGACTAACATCTCGACCGAACAGTTCTCGAACTTCCCGACCGGCCGCACGGTGCAGTCGCTTTATTCGATCGCTCCGACGGTGAGCCGCTCGGGCCTTCGCGACGCTTCGGGCCGCGACCGCGACCCTTCGGTTGCCGGTTCGTCCGGACCCGAGAACAACTACATCCTCGACGGCGTAACTACGACCGACCCGGCCTTCGGCGGTTCAGGAGCGAACCTGCCGTTCGAATTCGTTCAGGAAGTTGAGATCAAGACCGGCGCATACGGTGCCGAGTACGGCAAGTCAACGGGCGGCATCTTCAACGTGATCACGAAGAGCGGCAGCAACCAGTTCCGCGGCGACGTGTTCGGTTATTTCACGACCAAAGGCCTCGTCCGCGACGTTAAGACGACGGCGATCCCCCGAACGGGTGCGGCCGCAAACGGCTTCTCGGAACTTGACGCCGGATTCGACATCGGCGGCCCCATAGTGAAGGACAAGCTTTGGTTCTTCGTTGCATTCAACCCTCAGAACAGGAAGAACTTCTTCCTCACGCAGACGTTCCTGCAGGAAGTTGAGAACAAGATCACGACCCCGTTCTACGCGGGCAAGCTGACCTACGGTATCAACGACAACCACACATTCACGTTCTCGACCTTCGGGGACTTTACGAAGCAGGAAGGCCACATTTTCGGCTTTAGCGGTTTTGGTGCGGATCTTGCGAGCTTCCGCGGCACGACGGAAACCGGCGGCTCGAACTATGCATTCCGCCTGAACTCGACATTCTCGTCGAACTTCATCGCGGAATTCTCGGCGGGCCTCCACTTCCAGCGTGCGAACACGACTCCGGAACGTGACGAAACGCTTGTCACCGACCGTTTCGCCGTGCTTCGCGGCGGTGCGATCCTGAATCCGATCGAAACAACTGTCGTTGCTTCTAACGGCCTTCGCCTCGCATACGTCGACGGCACGGGCGGTACTATTCAGCGGAATTACGTCCGCGGCGGCTTTGGCCTTAAGTCGGAGCAGGACCGCGACCGATGGGAGTGGGCTGCTCGACTCCAGAACATTTGGGGCAAGCACACGTTGAAATACGGCTTCGAATGGACCCGTAACCTTTACAACATTAACACGCAGACGACCGGGCCGAACATCGATTTTGGCGTTGCCGGCGTTCCGGCGCTGCCATTCCGCGTTGAGAACCGGTTCGCCATCTGCGAACGCACGAACACGACCACGATCACCTGTCCGGACATCACCCGTCAGGGCCGTGTTAACGCCCTGATCACTGCCGGCCAGGCCCCCACGGGTGTGACCACCGCGGCCATCGGCGCGGTTTCGATCAACACAACAAACCCCTTCCTTCTTCTCGATACGGTTCGAGTACGTTCGTTCGAGCTCAATTCGATGGGGCAGAACACATTCACCGATACGCAGAGCTTCTATGTTCAGGATGACTGGCGTATAACGAAGAATCTGCAGTTCAACATCGGTGCCCGCTGGGACCTTCAGCAGGCTTATTCGATCAACGATTTCAAATATTTGACGCTGAATAGCCTGGCCGACACCCTGCAGCCGCGTGTTGGTTTCATCTGGGACTTCCTGGGCAACGGCCGAAGCAAGGTGTTTGCCAATTACGCCCGCTTTGTCGAAACGCCGATCCCGCTCGACATTAACGTTCGTGCGACCGGCGAAGACATCCAGAACGACTGGCACCTGAACGCCAGCCGCCTGAATGCCGGTACCGGTGCTGTGGGTATCGCCAGCTTCGGCAACCTCGGCAACCACTTCACGCCGATCGATCCGGGCCTAAAGCCGCAGTCGGTAAACGAGTGGACTGTAGGACTTGAGTGGGGACCATCGAGCATCCAGGACCTGTCATTCGGCATCCGCGGCATCTACCGCGCGCAGGATAACGTGATCGAGGACGGCTCATTCGACGATGGTACGAACTACTTCATCTTCAATCCCGGCCGCCGCGGTTCGGGCGGCCAGGTGACGACGGAAGATCTGGCGTGCAACGATCCGGCCATCGGCTGCTTCGGCCGTGCAAGCCGTTTTTACCGGGCGATCGAGTTTACCGCGACCAAGCGGTTCTCGAACAACTGGCAGTTCATTGGTTCTTACGTTTTCTCGAGCCTGATCGGCAACTACGAAGGCCTCTTCCGTAATGACAACGGACAGTCTGACCCGAACATCACTTCGCTGTTCGACCTCGTCAGCCTGCTCAACAACATGTACGGACGCCTTCCGAACCACCGCCCGCACCAGCTCAAGTTCGACGGCAGCTACCGCTGGCCGTTCGGGCTGATGACGAGCGCTTCGTTCCGTGCCCAGTCCGGGATGCCGTTCAACCAGCTTATCCCGCATTTCCTGTACGGCGATAACGAAGGCTTTGGGCTGCCGCGCGGCACGGCGGTCAACCCGCTCACCGGCAACACCCGCACGCCCTTCACGACCAACGTGGACATCGGTGCTTACTACCCGATCAAACTGAGCGAGACCAGGGAGCTGCGTTTCACCATGGACTGGTTCAACGTCTTCAACACCCAGCGGGCGATCCGCCAAGATGAGACGTACCAGATCAACTCGGGTGCGCCGGGCGTTGCCCCGCCGCTGAACCCCTTCTACGGCACTGGAACGATCTTCCAGTTCCCGTCACACTTCCGTTTCGGAGCGAAGTTCTCCTTCTAACCGAAAACCTGACGTGGCCGGGCAGTGGCCCGGGTACCATTGCAATATCTGCGAAACCCGCCTTCCGGCGGGTTTCTTTTTTTTGCCCGCCTGTGCGGCCGGGCGGCCAGACACCTTAATGACGTAATGGCCACGTGCAAGAGCGGGCACGCAGTAAAGGCATATGACTCGCGAGGCGAGCACCCAAAGTTCGGGCGGGCTTCGACAGCGGTTGGTGAAACTGCTTGTATTCCAGCGAAAATCGGCATAAACTTTGGTTTAACCTAAACGAAACGCCTTTCGGAGGACGCAGTATGCTTACAGGTTTTACGGTCCGAAACATCCGGCTGATGGCCGTGGCCGCGTTGGCCATTTTTGCTCTCAGTTCCGTGTTCGCCCAAGAGACGTACGCACAGGGCAGCGCCACGAACGATATGGGGAACGGCGGCATTCACCGGGTGCAGGGCCGCATCTATATCCAGAACGGCCGGCGGGCCGACGTTACCGGGTTGCGGATCCGGCTGATCAATTACGCGTCAAACGATCTGACGGTGATCGCGGACGGCACGGGAGGATTTCAGTTCAGGAACCTGGTATCGGGCTCGTACACAGTGCGCATCGAGGGCGGCGAAGATTTCGAGGACGTGCAGGAGAGCGTGGTGATCGACGACCCCGGAAGCAGCAACCTCAGCCAGACGGTGCGGCTGCGGGGCGGATCGAAGATCGCGAGCGTCCAGATCTTTCTGAAGCCAAAAGCCGGTAGCCCGCTCGCGGCGGCCGGGGTGATAAACGCGAGGCTTGCTGCCGTGCCTAAACCCGCGAGGGAGCTGTATGAGGACGCCCAAGCGTCGATCAAAGCGAAGGACTTGCCGAAGGCCATCGTCCAGCTCCGCGAGGCGCTTTCGCGGTACCGCGAGTTCTCGCTCGCGTGGAACGACTTGGGCGTGCTGCTGCAGAACACTACCGACACGAAGGGTGCGGTGGAAGCTTTTCGGTTTGCGGTGAAATACGACCCGAGATCCCCGGCGGCCAATCTCAACCTCGGCTGCGCGCTCTACAACGAAAATGCCTACGCCGAAGCGGAGAGGTACCTGATCGAGGCACTCGTGGCCAGTCCGAACTCGTACCGGGGACATTACTATATGGGCCTGACCCAGCTTAGGCTGGGGCGGATGGACGTGGCCGAGCAGGCATTTCGCAAGGCGATCGATGTAGGTGACGAACAGGCGGGCATGGCCCATTATATGCTCGGGGGTATTTATTGGTCGGCCAAAAAATACAGGGAAGCTGCGAAGGAGCTAGAAACCTACCTGAAGCTTCAGCCCAACGCCGCAGATGCGGAAAAGACGCGCGCATCGATAGCGGAACTGAAAAACAAGAACGAATAGTTGTCGAATGGCCTCGAGCGAACGCATATACCGCGACCCGGTGCACAACATTATCCGGTTGGACACCCGATCGCCCGAGGGAGAGCTGTTCGCCCGGCTGATCGATTCGGCCGAAGTGCAGAGATTAAGACGCGTGCGCCAACTTGGGCTCGCGCATTTTGCATACCAGGGCGGCGAACATTCACGATTCGCACACAGCCTCGGAGCGTTCCACCTCGCATCGCGGACGCTCGCGAAACTCCGGCTTGATCACGAGATCTCGGAAGCCGATCAGATGGCGGTGCGCGTCGCAGCACTGCTTCACGACACCGGCCACGGGCCTTTCTCACACGTCATCGAGCCGATCCTCAAGTTTCATCACGAAGATTTTACGGTAGAGGCAGTACTGAGCACGACGACCGAGGTCGGCCGGCTTTTGGCGGCACATTCTGCGGACCTGCCGGAACGTGTGGCGGCGATCATTCGGGGCACGTTCAGGCCGATGGCGCTTGCCCAGCTCGTCTCGTCGCAGCTCGATGTCGATCGGATGGACTACCTGCTTCGCGACAGCCTGATGACCGGCGTCAAATACGGCGTGTATGATCTGGAGTGGATAATCAAATCGCTCGAGATAAATGAGGCCGCCGATCAGCTTTACGTTTCCGCACGCGGCATCTATGCCGTCGAAGATTACCTGCAGGCCCGCTACTACATGTTTCGGCAGGTTTATTATCACCGCACGCTGCGAGCAGCAGAATCGATCCTTCATTCTATTCTCCGGCGAGCCTTATATCTTTACGCCGCGGGCGGCGATGTCTGGCACCAGCCGGGGTCGGCTTTTGAGAAGATATTGCGCGGCGAAAAGCTCTCGCTTGCCGAGCACTTGTCGCTCGATGATGCCGACATCATGTTTCACATAAAACTGTGGCGAAGCTCGTCCGACCCCGTGCTGGCCGATCTTTCCGCAAGATTTCTCGACCGCAGGCTCTTCAAGGCATTTGATCTCGACATGGCAGATGAGCGAAAAGATGGCTTTGTAAACGATGCGAGAAATGCCGTAGAACGTGCGGGCTTTGATCCCGAATATTACTTCGTTGAGGACAAAGCTGGCGATGCCCCGCACTATTTTTATACGAAGGACGTAACAAAGCCGAAGGACCAGATCTATGTCGAGGACGGGTTCTCGCATCCGAAGATCAGAGAGATCTCGGAAGTGAGCTCAGCCGTTCGCGGGCTTCAGGAAGGCTATCGGATCCATCGCATCTGCTTCCCTGCCGAGGTCAAGGATACGGTCGCTTCGTTCTATCACGCGTAAGCCAACGCCTCCCGATACGTTGGCCCGAAAGGGTAGGGCGCGGTACAATTTGATTTGGCCGTCAAATACGCATTTCAGACCGCGACCCTTTATCTGGGCCGTTTTTGTTTCAAATGAGCTTTGTTCGAGGATCACTTCGGCTCGCAGCTTTTGTTATCGGAACAATAGCACTCTACGCCTTTTGGTGGATGGTGTCGTGGTTTGTGCCGAATAAGACGCTCTGGCGGCAGGTTGCATTTCACTGGTGGGCGGGACTTTTCGCACGGATCGCTAGAATGGAGCTGGAAACGATCGGCCCGCCGCCGAAACCACCGTTCCTGCTCGTCTCTAATCACGTGAGCTACGTCGATATACCCGTGCTGCGGTTGGCCGCGAACGGTATTTTCGTCGCCAAGAGCGAGGTCAAGGACTGGTTCCTCGCCGGCCCGATGATAAGGAACATGGGAAACATCTTCATCGACCGAAAAAACCGGCGTGATATTCCGCGTGCGGGTGCCGAGGTGTTAAGAAAACTGGACGAGCGCGAGGGTGTGATACTTTTCCCGGAAGGTACGAGCACAAAGGGCGAGGGAATCCTGCCGTTCAACTCGTCATTTCTAGAGTTTGCAGCCAAGACGGACCTGCCGGTCTCTTATGCGGCGGTGCGGTACGTAACTCCTGAAGGCGGCCCGACACCCAGCGAACGAGTATGCTGGTGGGACGACACCGGCTTTCTAAAACACCTCTGGCTTTTATTCTCGCTTCCGTCGTTCACGGCGGTCGTGACCTTTGGCGACGAACCGATCGTCGATACCGATCGTAAGCAGCTCGCCGCCACGCTGCAAAGGCGAGTTCAGGAAGTTTTTGTGCCGATGCTTTGACGTTTTCGATGGACGGGAATGCGTTTCGTCACGCCGAAGCCCCGTTTCGTCACCTTTTTGGCTAAACTGCGGCCGGGTTCGGATATTATCGGAAGATCTGAAACGAAATTTATCGAAATTCATAGGAGTGATTCATGCAAAGAAAGAGTGCTCGTTCAGCCGCTGCAGCGGCGATGATCCTATCAATGGCAATTTTGGCAATCGGCCAGAGCAAGGGGTTTGACCCGGCAAATATGGACCGGGCCGTTGATGCCTGCGTCGATTTCTATCAGTACGCAAACGGCACCTGGCTGAAGAACACACAGGTACCTGCGTCTGAAGCCCGCTGGGGAACGTTTAACATACTGTCGGACAACAACAATGCGATGTTGAAGGAAGTATTGGACGCCGCCTCAAAGTCGAAGGCAAAAAGCGGTTCGAACGAGCGGCTGATCGGCGATTTTTATTCGACCTGTATGGACGAGGCCGCGATCGAACGCGCCGGAAGCGACCCGATAAAGCCTTTCCTCGCGAAGATCAATTCGGCAAAGTCGTCCGAGGACCTTCAGCGGGTAATCGGGCACTTGCACGACAACGGATTCCCGGCCGTATTCGGCTTCGGCGTTGGGCCTGACCTGAAAGATTCGAACGCAGTGCTGATCAACGCAGGCCAGGCCGGGCTTTCACTGCCAAATCGAGATTACTACACGAACGTCGATGCGAAATCGGTTGAGACGCGGACGAAATTCGTTGAATACGCGACCACAATACTCAAGTTGATCGGAGATCCGAATGCGGCGGCAAGCGCGGCGAAGATCCTCGATCTGCAGACGCGGCTTGCGAAGGCATCGCTGACACCCGTCGAGCTTCGCAATCCCGATAACCGTTATAATAAGGTCACATTTGCCGGGGCAAAAGAGCTAACGCCGAACTTCTCGTGGGACGTGTACTTTGCCGAACGTGGGGTCCCGAGCGTGCCGGACCTGAATGTCTCGCCTGCAAAATTCTTTACGGAATTTGACGCGATGCTCAAGGAAGTTTCGATCGATGATTGGAAGACGTATCTTCGGTTCATGGTGGTGAATAACGCGGCCCAAACGTTGTCGAAAGCTTACTCCGATCCGAACTTCGACTTCTACAACCGCTACCTGAGCGGGCAAAAGGAACGCCAGCCGCGTTGGAAGACGTGCGTTCAGCAGACCGATCAATTGCTTGGCGAAGCACTCGGGATGGAATACGCCGAGCGTGCCTTCAAGCCGGCGGCGAAAGCCAAGATGAACGAGATGATCGACAATCTTATGGCGGCGATGAAGGACCGCATCAATAACCTCGAATGGATGGGGCCGGACACGAAAAAGCAGGCGCAGGAAAAGCTGTCGACCTTCAAACGCAAGATCGGGTACCCGGACAATCTTCGCGGCTATGAAGGGCTATCGATCTCAGGCGAAAACTACACAGGAAATCTATTAAACATCACCAAGTTCAACAACAAACGCAATCTCGCTGACCTCGGCAAGCCCCGCGACAAGACGCGATTTCCCTATTCGGCGGCGACAGTCAACGCTTCGTATAATTCGCTGAACAACGACATCACTTTTCCTGCCGGTATCCTGCAGCCGCCGTTCTTTAACTTCGAGGCGGACGATGCGGTCAATTACGGGGCAATCGGAGGCGTGATCGGCCACGAGATCTCGCACGGCTTTGACGATCAGGGCAGCAGGTTCGCTGCGGACGGAAACCTGAAGATGTGGTGGACGGCCGACGACCGTGCAAAATTCGAGGAGCGTGCAGCCTGCGTCGTGAAACAGTGGGACGGCTATGAAGTTCAGCCGGGATTGTTCATGGTCGGCAAACTGGCGTTGGGCGAGAACATCGGCGACTTTGCCGGGTTGACTATCGCATACGATGCTTATCAGCGATCGCTCAAAGGTAAACCGCGGCCCGCAAACATTGACGGATTCACAGCGGAACAGCGGTTCTTTTTGGGATGGGCACGCGTTTGGGCGTCGAAGTACACGCCCGAGGCCGAGCGCCGCCAGGTCCAGACCGGCCCGCACTCGCTGCCGAAATGGCGGGTGAACGGCCCGCTATCGAACATGCCGCAGTTCGCGAAAGCCTTCGGCTGTAAAGCCGGCCAGCCAATGGTCCGCGAAAATGCGTGCTCGATCTGGTAGGTTGATTGGGTTTGTATCTTAAAGCTCCGTGGTTTGTGTTCTACTCAAACTACGGAGTTCATTGATCGTGGATGCGCTAAGCTATCGAATTCGAGCACCTCGTATACGAAGCGATCGTCCAAGCAATCCTCCGAAAAAGGTTAAGCCCAAAGAGCCAAATAGCATGATAATTCCGGAAGAGACATAGGGCGGCTCGACAGCGTTAAACGCGTTGCGCCCATATCGGGCAATGGACATAAGAATGATGAATCCGCCCATCAACACCGCGCCCCACGCGGTTAACATCGCGATCAGCCAGCCATTGGCATGAGCATATCCGATAGCTGCTCCTGTGAGGAAGAAAAACGCCGTTGCAACAGTCGCTCGCAGAAGCCAGCCTTCAGCCGGATCGGAAAAAACGAACACAAGCCCGACGCTGCCGAGTAGGATAGCTATAACAACGACGAACACCCTCATCCAATCTGTCGAATCTTCAGCCATCATACGGATACTTATAACACACCTTCGCCGCACAAAGAAGCTTCAGCAGCACTGGACAGAACCAAAGTATCGGAAGTAAATCGGGTTAACGAAAGGGCCGAAAGAGGTATTATTCGAATGGTTTGGCGGGCTTGGGGGGCAAACGACCGATCCGATCGGTCGTCTCGCTCGAAAATGCAAAGGCCGAAGGAATCACTTCCCTCGGCCCCGTAAGAAAACGAACTGACGGTACGCCTTATATGTCGTCGTCAGCGTCGAGGTCGTCGATCTTCATCGCTTCATCGATGTCGAACTCTTCTTCCGGCTCTACGATGTCGGTGTCAATATCGACATCCTCTTCGAGATCGCCGTTGGCTTCGACGCCGGGGACATTAGCGAAGACCGGAAGTTCAAGGCCGCCGCGAATATCGGCTAATTCGTCAAACTCGTCCTCCTTCTTCTGGTTCTCGGTCGCGTCACGAGCGATCTCCACGTTCCGGTAATACTTCATACCGGTGCCCGCCGGGATCAGCCGGCCCATGATGACGTTCTCTTTCAGCCCGCGAAGGTAATCGACGCGGCCCGAGATCGCCGCCTCGGTCAGGACACGGGTCGTTTCCTGGAAGCTCGCCGCCGAGATGAACGAATCGGTTGAAAGCGATGCCTTCGTGATACCGAGAAGCAGCGGCTCGCCGACGGCAGACTGTCCGCCCTCGTCGCGCACACGCCGGTTCTCGTCCTCGTAGCGGAAGCGGTCCACCTGTTCTTCCATAAGGAATTCGGTATCGCCGACCTCTTTGATCTTCACCCAGCGAAGCATTTGCCGGACGATCACCTCGATGTGCTTGTCGTTGATGTTCACGCCCTGCAGCCGGTAAACTTCCTGGATCTCGTTCACGATATACTGCTGCAGTGCTTCGGTCCCGAGAACTCGCAGGATGTCGTGCGGGTTCACTGGCCCGTCCATCAGTGGCTCGCCCGCGCGGACACGGTCGTCTTCCTGCACGTTAATATGCGTTCCGCGCGGAATGTCATACTCGCGTTCCGCACTGTCGTCACCGACGATGATGATCTTACGTTTGCCCTTTGAGATCGGGCCGAACTTGACCGTTCCATCGATCTCGGACATCATCGCCGTTTCACCCGGACGGCGGGCCTCGAACAGTTCGACCACACGCGGCAGACCGCCGACGATATCCTTCGTCTTGGTCGTCTCACGCGGAATCTTCGCGATCACGTCGCCGGGCTTCACCACCTGTGCGTCCTCGACGAGAAGATTGGCCCGGATCGGCATTTGATAGGTCTTCAGCGTCTTGCTGCCGCTCTTTATCTCAAGCCGGGGCTGGTTCTTTTCGTCAGAATCCTTAACGACGAGGCGTTTCTGTCCGGTCACCTTATCGATCTCTTCCTCGACGGTCTTGCCTTCTTTGAGGTCCTGATACTTCACTGTTCCTTCGACCTCGGACAGGATCGCAAAAGTGAACGGGTCCCAAGTGACGAGAATGTCGTCTTCCTTGACCTTCTGGCCGTCCTTGACGTGGAGCTGAGCTCCGTAAACCACCTGGTAGCGAGCCACCTCACGGCCGCGTTCGTCCAGGAGTGCGATCTCGGACTGACGCCTGAGCGAGATCATTTCCTTGTTTCGGTTCTTGATGACCTTGAGATCTTCGTCGTAGCGGACGGTGCCGTCCATTGCTGCAACGTGCTTGGTCTCCTGTTCCAGCCGTGCGGTTCCGCCGACGTGAAACGTTCGCATTGTAAGCTGGGTCCCGGGTTCGCCGATAGACTGTGCGGCAACCACGCCGACCGCTTCGCCAATTTCGACCGTTTTGCCACTTGCGAGGTTGCGGCCATAACACTTAACACAAATACCGCGTCGGCTTTCGCACGTCAGCGCCGACCGGATGCGGACCTTTTGCAAGCCGGAAAGCTGGACCTGAGCGGCCAGTTCCTCATTGATCTCGATATTCGCCGAGACGATGGCCGAGCCTTCGACGGGATCGATTATGTCGTCAAGCGAAGTGCAGCCGACGATGCGATCGCGGAGGCTTTCGACCTCCTCACCGTTTCTGATGATCGCCTCTGCCCAAATACCCCTGAGTGTTCCGCAGTCTTGCTCGGACACGATGACATCCTGGGCAACGTCAACCAGCCGACGGGTCAAATAACCGGAGTCGGCCGTCTTTAACGCGGTATCGGCCAGACCCTTGCGGGCACCGTGCGTCGAGATGAAGTACTGGAGTACGTTCAGCCCCTCACGGAAGTTTGCGACGATCGGCGTTTCGATGATCTCGCCTGACGGTTTGGCCATTAGGCCGCGCATTCCCGCGAGCTGGCGGATCTGCGCGTCCGAACCTCGGGCACCGGAATCGGCCATCACGAGGATCGGGTTCAGTTCTTTGCGTTCATCCTCGCGTTGATGCATCGCCTTGAACATTTCCTTCGCCACGCGGTCCGTCACTTCGGACCAGATCGCGGTCACCTTGTTCTCGCGCTCCATGTTCGTCATGGTCGCTTCTTCATATTGCCTCTGAAGCTTGTCCACTTCCTTACGCGCTTCTTCGATGATCCCCTTCTTGCTTGCAGGGGTCACCATATCATCGATCCCGATAGACATTCCCGACTTGGTCGCATAGAGAAAGCCCATCGCCTTCAGGTCATCGAGCAGTGCGACGGTCGGCTCGTGGCCAAGCCTGAGGTGGCAAAAACTCACCAACGACTGCAGCCCCTTCTTTTTCAGAGTACCGTTGACATAGGGCAGCCCGTCGCGCGTAAGCCGCTCGTTCAGGATCGCCCTTCCGACGGTGGTCTCGATCACACGGTCCACCTTTTCGCGGACCGGAGCGCGAAGCACGTCCTGGTTGTGCGTTTCCACGGTAAGATCAAGAAGATCGCCCCTCCAACGGAGCCGGATCTTTGTTTGTGTCTCGACCAGCCCGGCATCGAGGGCAAGCAGGACGTCGTCGATCGAATTAAATGCTTTCCCGTCGCCCGGCATATCGTCACGCGAAAGCGTCAGATAGTAACAGCCGAGAACAATGTCCTGCGAGGGAACGGTGATCGGCTGGCCCGAGGCCGGCGACAGAAGGTTCTTCGACGCCAGCATCAGAACGCTTGCTTCGATCTGGGCCTCTGCCGAAAGCGGAATGTGAACGGCCATCTGATCGCCGTCGAAGTCGGCATTGAATGCCGTGCAGACAAGCGGATGGATCTTGATCGCCTTTCCTTCGACGAGTACAGGCTCGAAGGCCTGGATACCGAGACGGTGAAGCGTCGGCGCGCGGTTGAGCAGCACCGGATGTTCTCGGATCACCTCTTCGAGAATGTCCCATACGATGGGCTCCTGCCGCTCGACCATCTCGCGGGCCTGTTTGATGGTCGCCGCGTGCTGGTCGCTTTCAAGCTTGTTATAAATGAACGGCTTGAACAGCTCGAGGGCCATCTTTTTGGGCAGGCCGCACTGATGCAATTTCAGCTCGGGGCCGACCACGATCACCGAACGGCCGGAGTAGTCCACGCGTTTTCCAAGCAAATTCTGGCGGAAGCGTCCCTGCTTGCCTTTGAGAGTGCCGCTCAGGGATTTCAGCGGGCGGTTGTTCGCCCCACGGAGCACACGGCCGCGGCGGCCGTTGTCGAACAAAGCGTCGACGGCTTCCTGAAGCATCCGTTTTTCGTTGCGGACGATCACTTCCGGAGCGCGAAGCTCTATCAGCTTCTTCAACCGGTTGTTGCGGTTGATCACGCGGCGGTATAGGTCGTTCAGGTCGCTCGTAGCAAAGCGGCCGCCATCCAGAGGGACCAACGGGCGAAGCTCGGGCGGGATCACCGGGATCACGTCGAGGATCATCCAGTCCGGCGCGTTTCCTGACCGCATGAAAGAGTTCGCAACCTTTAAACGCTTGGAGAACTTTAGCTTCTTTTGCTGCGACGTTTCCTCACGCATCCTGACGCGAAGCTCTTCGACAAGTTCGGTAATATTGATCTTTTGAAGCAGGTCCTTGATCGCCTCGGCACCCATCTTCGCCACGAACTGGTTCGGGTAGTCGCGGCTTAGCTCGCGATAGCGCTCGTCGTTGAGCAGGTCCTTCTCTTTCAGGTCAGGCACTTCGCCCGGATCGATGACGATGTAGGTCTCGAAATACAGGATCTTCTCAAGATCGCGCAATGTAATATCGAGCAGATGCCCGATGCGTGACGGCAGCCCCTTGAAAAACCACACGTGCGAACAAGGCGACGCTAGTTCGATGTGGCCGAGCCGCTCGCGACGAACCTTCGACTGCGTCACCTCGACGCCGCACTTGTCACAGATCACGCCGCGGTGCTTCATCCGCTTGTACTTACCGCAGAGGCATTCCCAATCCGACACCGGGCCGAAGATCCGCGCGCAGAACAAACCGTCACGCTCCGGCTTGAAGGTGCGGTAATTGATCGTTTCGGGCTTCGTCACCTCACCGTGCGACCACGACCGGATCTTCTCCGGCGAAGCCAGCGAGATGCGGATCGCTTCGTAGTTCGTCGTCAGCTGCGTTTTGTTCTCGTTATTAAATCGAAACATATCTTTATGAGTTCCAAATCTGAAGTTCCAAGTTCCAAGTTTCAGAGAATTCTAGGTTCCGGATACCTCCCGCAATGAAGGGACAACGAATCCGGAACCGGGAACTCGAAACTAATCCACGCCGACGAGAGCATCGACACCCGCTGCCACTTCCTCAGGATCGATCTCGTCTTCCGTGATCAACTCGACATCCAGGCATAGCGACTGCAGCTCGCGGACCAGCACGTTAAACGATTCCGGAATTCCCGGCTCGAAATTCGAGACGCCCTTGACGATCGTCTCGTAGATCTTCGAACGTCCTGCCACGTCGTCCGACTTGCAAGTCAGAAGCTCCTGCAGGATGTGAGCGGCTCCGTAAGCTTCAAGCGCCCAAACCTCCATCTCTCCGAAACGCTGCCCGCCAAACTGTGCCTTACCGCCCAGCGGCTGCTGGGTAATGAGCGAGTACGGCCCGATCGAGCGTGCGTGGATCTTGTCGTCAACCAGATGCGAGAGCTTGAGCATATAGATGTAACCGACGGTCACCTTCTGCTCGAACTGCTCACCGGTCAAGCCGTCGTACAGCTTCGTCTTGCCGGACGGGCCAACCGAAGGCGGCAGTTTCAACTCGTCGTAACGGCGATTCGCCTTGCCGATATACTGCTTGATCTCCTCTTCGCTGGCACCGTCGAAAACGGGAGTTGCAAAATGAAGCCCAAGTACGCGAGCGGTCCAACCGAGGTGCGTCTCGAGGATCTGTCCGACGTTCATTCGAGAAGGAACGCCCAAAGGATTAAGCACGATCTCGACAGGCGTCCCATCCGGCAGATACGGCATATCTTCCTCAGGAAGGATACGGGCGATGACGCCCTTATTGCCGTGGCGTCCCGCCATCTTGTCGCCGACCGAAAGCTTACGCTTCATCGCGACAAACACCT
Source organism: Pyrinomonadaceae bacterium (assembly GCA_041750855.1). Classification (GTDB taxonomy): domain Bacteria; phylum Acidobacteriota; class Blastocatellia; order Pyrinomonadales; family Pyrinomonadaceae; genus OLB17. The sequence goes on from JBGSYT010000009.1 coordinate 73,250, forward strand.
TCACCATCTTGATCACGCCCGGCGGAAGCTCGTCGCCCTGCTTTAGCTTGGTGATCTTTTCATCGTAAATGTCGGCAAGAATATTTATCTGCCTGTCGGTACGCTGCTCGTACTCTTTCATTTCGCCGATGATGTCGATCGCTCCCGCCGAAATATCGGCCTTCTTAAGCACCTTCGTATCGATCGCACGCAGGTCCTCGCCGCGAAGAACGGTGCCTTTCTTGGCAATGACCTCCTTGCCGTCCATCAGGTCTTTATTCAAACGCCGCCCATCGAACAGCTCGTAAATGCGCTCGTCACGCTGTTCCTGCAGGATGCGGATCTCGTCCTCAAGGTCGCGACGAAGGTCTTCTTCTTCCATTCGCTCGATGTCCAGCGAACGTTCGTCCTTCTCCTGGCCCTTGCGGGTGAAGATCTGAACGTCAACAACCGTTCCGTCGATTCCCGGCGGACAGGTAAGCGATGCATCTTTCACGTCGCCTGCCTTCTCGCCAAAGATCGCCCGAAGGAGTTTCTCTTCCGCGGTCAACTGCGTCTCGCCTTTAGGCGTTACCTTACCGACAAGTATCGAGCCCGGTTTTACCTGGGCGCCGATGCGGATGATGCCGGAATCGTCGAGGTCGCGAAGCATGTTTTCGCCGATGTTCGGGATATCGCGGGTTATCTCTTCTGGTCCGAGCTTTGTGTCGCGGGCCTCGATCTCGAGCTCTTCGATATGGATCGACGTATAAAAGTCATCCTTTACCAGCCGTTCTGAAACGAGGATCGCGTCTTCAAAGTTGTAACCGCGCCATGGCATGAACGCCACCAGAATATTTCGTCCCAGGGCCAGTTCGCCCCGGTCGGTGCACGGCCCGTCGGCGATAACCTGCCCCTTTATAACGCTCTCACCGACCTGAACGATCGGTCGCTGGTTAATGCAGGTGTTCTGGTTCGAACGCTTGAACTTGACCAGCGAGTAAATATCCGCCGTTACCTCACGCGAGATCGTGCCGTCCACCTGATGGTCGGCCTTGACGATGATGCGTTCCGAATCGACATAATCGACCACGCCGTTTCGTTTCGCGATGACCACCGCGCCCGAATCGCGTGCGGCAACCTTTTCCATTCCGGTGCCGACATACGGCGATTCGGCACGAAGCAGCGGTACGGATTGACGCTGCATGTTCGAGCCCATCAGAGCACGGTTTGCGTCGTCGTTCTCAAGGAACGGGATCAGGGAAGCGGCGACCGAGACAAGCTGTTTCGGCGAGACGTCCATGTACTGCACGTCGCTGCGGTCGGCCATGATGAACTCGCCGCCGGCCGAACGCGCCTGCACGCGGTCGTTGACAATGTTGCCCTTTGCGTCAAGCTCGATATTCGCCTGTCCGATGATATAGCGGTCCTCTTCCCAGGCCGTCAGATAGAACGGAAAAGGCTCAAAAACCGCCTCCTTTCCGCCCTCCTTCGCAACCTTTCGATTCGCTTTCTCAACATCTTCATGCGGCACGTGCTCGTTTGGTTTGAACTTTGTGTCGCCGCCATTGTGGATCCTTACGTATTCGATCACACGGCCTTCGGTTACCCTTCGGTACGGCGATTCGATAAAACCGAACTCGTTGATCCGGGCAAAGCACGACAGCGACGAGATGAGGCCGATGTTCGGGCCTTCAGGCGTCTCGATCGGGCAGATACGGCCGTAGTGCGTCGGGTGGACGTCGCGGACCTCAAAGCCTGCACGTTCACGCGACAAACCGCCCGGCCCAAGCGCCGACAACCGGCGTTTGTGCGTGATCTCGGACAGCGGATTCGTCTGGTCCATGAACTGCGAAAGCTGTGACGAGCCAAAAAACTCGCGAACGGCAGCCGTAACCGGCTTTGCATTCACGAGGTCACGTGGCATCGTCGTGAACATATCCTGCTGGATGGACATCTTCTCTTTGATCGCCCGCTCCATACGCTCAAGCCCGATGCGGAACTGGTTCTCAAGCAGCTCGCCAACCGCGCGAACGCGGCGGTTCCCGAGATGGTCAATGTCATCCTGCGTGTAATGGTCGCTCACACGCTTCATTCGTAGGAGGTAGGCCACGACCTGGATAAAATCGGCTGCTACGAGAAGCGGATCATTGATCCGATCTTTCTCCGGGCGGCCCATTTTGATGTTGAACTTTAGCCGGCCAACACGAGAGAGGTCGAACCTTCGCTCGTCAAAAAACATTCCCTCGAGCAGGTGATAAGCGGTCGGTACGGTCGGCGGGTCGCCCGGACGCATCTTGCGATAGATCTCAAGCAGTGCGTCGACGGGTTTCGAGATCGCGTCCTTTCGAAGGGTTTGCGACATCACCTCGCCTATCACGTCGGCTTTCGGAAAAAAGACCTCGAAGCCCTCAACGCCCTCTTCGATTATCTGCTGCAGTTTTGCCGGCAGGATTTCGGTGTTCGACTCGATAAGCACTTCACCGGTCTCGGTGTTGACCACGTCCGCTACCGCAAACGCACCCTCAAAGTCGTTCGGCGAAACTTCGACCTTGTCGATCTTCATTCGCCTTAGGTCGGCAATTGCGGACTTTGTGACCTTTTTTCCTATCCGCGTGACCTCTTCTTTCTTGTCTTTAATGTCCTGTTCGGACCGCATGCCGACAAGATTTGAATCACCCTCCGGCTTGACCTTCATGAACAGCTTGCCTTTCTCGACGACGGCCGTATCGACCGTATAAAACAGCCGGAGAATGTCGGCATCGGTATATTCGGCATTCTTGACGACCTCTTCGAGAATGTTGTCCGAGACCGTCTTCATATCGATCTGCGGCGACAGCCACATACCAAGCGCCCGAAGAAATATAGTCGCCAACAGCTTTCGCTTGCCGAGCCGGGCATGAAGAATGCCCTTTTGGTCGTATTCGAATTCCACCCACGAACCGCGATACGGAATTATCTTTGCGAGATATTCGTCGCGGTCGCCCTTGAAAAATACTCCCGGCGAACGATGGAGCTGAGAGACGATCACACGCTCGGTCCCGTTGATGATGAAGGTTCCATTGTCCGTCATCAGTGGAATCTCGCCGAAGAAAACATCCTCTTCCTTTATGTCACGGATAGTAGAGGTTGCCGTCTCAGGGTCTTTGTCGAACACCGTCAGACGGATCTTTACCTTGAGCGGAACGCTGTATGACATGCCGCGTTCCTGGCATTCCTGCTGATCGTGCTTGTGCTTAAGGCCCACGGGTTCGCCGCAGTTGTCACAAAGCTTTGGGCGGACGGCGTTGAATGTGCCGCAGCTATTGCAGAGCACTTCCGCGGGATTGAACGGATCTACCTTTATTTTATGGCCGCATTCCTTACAATTGGAGCGCAGGTGTTCCAGGCCTTCCAGGTTTCCACATTTGCACTGCCAGTTACCGATCTGGTATTCAACGTATTCGAGCGTTGCCGTTTCGCGAAAATCCGAAACCGGAAAGATCGATTTGAAAACTGACTGAAGCCCTATGCTGTCGCGCTCCTCCGGGATCAGGTCCATCTGCAGAAATCGGTCGTACGACTCACGCTGAACCTCGATCAGGTTTGGGATCTGAGCGGCGGTATATATCTTTGAGAAATCCACCCGCTCCGGTGACTGGCTGGTCCTTCGTCCGAGGCCGTGTGCATTTGACTGAAGAGGATTGTTGATCATATTCGTATAAGGACGGGACAAAAAACTGTTGATTTATCCGACCAGAATTGCTAGGATTCCTCAATTGGTCGAAACTCCCATATTTTCAAGAAAAAGACGGCAAATGCGGTCAAGGGTAAAGTCTGCCCAGACCGCTTTAGAAGCAGCTAACATGCGTTAGTTAAATTTTTCGAGTGTGCCGATAGGGGACACCAACTCTCCACTTCTCCGAAAAAACCGCCTTAATAACCCGCGAAGCTTCTCGTAAACCTTGCAAACAGGAAACTTCACCTTGTGCAACCGAGCGCGCGACCGATTACGGACCTATTTCGCCTGAGTACCAGATTAACAGCAATAGACCGAGACTTCAACCTGCCGCGTTATGATGCGGCAGGCGAGGCGACGGTTTTCTACTGTTTTATTTAAGCTCGACGGTTGCCCCGGCTTCCGTCAATTTGGTCTTGATCTCTTCGGCCTCGTCCTTGGAAACGCCCTCTTTCAGGGATTTGGGTGCTCCGTCCACAAGATCTTTCGCCTCTTTGAGGCCAAGGCCCGAGACGATCTCGCGAACGACCTTGATAACCGCGATCTTGTTGCCGCCGGCTGAGGTAAGTACTACGTCAAAAGCATCCTTTTCCTCGGCTGCTGCGGCACCGCCGCCATCGCCTGCGCCAGCTGCCGCGACCATAACCGGCGCAGCCACTGCTGCTGCCGACACTCCGAATACCTCTTCGAGCTCCTTGACCAGTTCGGAAGCCTCGAGCAGGGTGATCCCCTTTAAATACTCAACTACATCGTCTTTAGTGATTGCCATGATTTTATCTATCTCCTAATTAGGGTTCTTTTAAGGGACGAAGGAGAAAGGATGAAGGATAAAGCCGATCCTGTCACCAATTTCCGACGATCCCGTTATATCTGCGAAGGGAAGAGTCTGAAGGACGGATTCTGTTCGTACTTAATCCTTTGTCCTTTCCCCTTTTTCCTTTCGCTACTCGCCGCTAGAACCCACGGGACACGTAAAAGTCGGGTGCATCTCCTACTTTTTCATATCCGAGCCGCGCAAGTGACCTGACAAATCACTCCGCCCGTTTTCCTTGAGTACGGCCATTTTCCGGTACTACCGCCAAAACTCGCGTACCGGTCAAATTCTTACTGATCCGTCTTTTCTTCAGCCTCGTCAGCCTGCTCGCCTTCGGGTGACCCCGGATCCTGTTCGTTTTCCTTTGTTTCCTGAGCCTCTTCGGCAGCTTCGGTCGGCGCTTCGGGCTGGCCACCATTATCTTCACCGCCGGAAGCAGCTTCAGCGGCTGGCGATTCGCCCTCGCCCGATGGAGCTTCCGTATCTACCGTTTCGGCCGATGCCGGCTGCGGTTCACTGGCCACAGCCACAGGTTCTGCCGGCTTTGCCTCTTCTGTTTTAGCGGACGACGGCGTGTCCGGAGCCTTTTCCCCGATCTGCTTGATCACCACGGCCAGGTCACGCGGTACAGCGTTGATAACTGTCACTATCCGCTGGGCCTGGGCATTGATCACAAAAAGAAGCTTCGAAATAAGTTCTTCCTTCGACGGCAAACTCGCGATCTCCGTGACTTGCATCAGGTCGACCAATCTTCCGTCAACGACACCCGTCTTAAAGGTGTAGATGTCGGCGTTGTCCTTCATGAACTTCGAGATCGCCTTTGAAAGCACGACAGGGTCGCTGTCGGTCCATGCAATAGCTGACACGCCCTTGAAAGAATCGTTCGCCTGTTCAAATGCGGTCCCTTGGACGGCAAGCCGGGCAAGCGTGTTTTTGACCACTTGATAATTGGCTCCCGCGTCACGGATGCTGTTTCTGAACTCCTGATCCTTCGTGACCGTAACCCCTTTGAAGCTTACGACCATAGCCGACTTCGAATTGGCCAACGATGCCGTGAGGGCTTCGAGGTCTCTCTGTTTGGTTTCTCTTGATTTCATTTCCTTTTAGTACGACAGGCTTTCCAGCCTGTAGTCGCTGCAGGCTGGAAAGCCTGCAGTACGCCTCCTCACTTAAACGTACGCAAGCTCATCCAGCAAAACGCCCGGGCTCATCGTTGCCGCGACATTGATCTTTTTCAGATAACGTCCTTTCGCCGTGGTCGGTTTAGCCTTGATGACAGCGTTGATCAAAACACGCGTATTCTCAGCCAGCTTTTCAGGGTCAAACGACACCTTCCCGACCGGCGAATGAATAACGCCCGTTTTATCGACGCGATATTCGACCTTACCAGCCTTGGTCTCTTCGATGGCGGTTTTTACATCCATCGTGACCGTGCCGGTTTTCGGATTCGGCATCAGGCCGCGAGGGCCGAGAACCTTGCCTAATTGGCCGACTTTGCCCATCATATCGGGCGTGGCGATGAGCGCGTCGAAATCAAGCCAGCCGCCTTTGATCTTCTCAACGATATCGTCGCCGCCTGCCATATCGGCCCCCGCCTCTTCTGCTTCTTTGATCTTGTCGCCCTGGGCGATGACGACGACCTTTTTGGCCGTGCCCCCAAGGCCATGGGGAAGGACTATGGTGCCGCGTACGAGCTGATCGGCCTTTCGCGGGTCAACGCCCAGCCACATCGTCAACTCGACGGTCTCATCGAATTTGGCAAACGCGATCTCTTTGAGCTTCGCGACCGCCTCTTCCAGCGTGTGCTTTTTCTGCGGCTCAATCTTTTCCAGAGCCGCAAGATATTTCTTGCCTCGTTTCATTTTACCTCCAGGTGTTAACGAACGACTTTGTCGTTCTCCCTAGTGACAAGTGACAAGTGGCGAGTGACAAGTTTTCCTCGTCACTCATCACTTTTCACTCATCCCTCAACTGTAAGACCCATCGACTTCGCGGTGCCTTCAATGGTCCGCATCGCGGCATCGATATTCGTCGTATTCAGGTCCTGCATCTTTTTCTCGGCGATCTCGCGAATCTTGTCACGCGAGATAGAACCGACCTTTTCCTTGTTCGGCGTGCCCGAGCCCTTTGGGATACCGGCTGCCTTCCTCAACAAGTCTCCTGCGGGCGGCGTCTTCGTTTCAAAAGTGAACGAGCGGTCCGCGTAAACAGTGATCACGACCGGTATTTTCATGTCCGGGTCGTCGTTCTGCGTCTTGGCGTTAAACGCCTTGCAGAACTCCATAATATTCACGCCATGCTGGCCGAGTGCCGGCCCGATCGGCGGCGCCGGGTTGGCCTTGCCTGCCGGGATCTGCAACTTGATATAACCTGTGATCTTCTTTGCCATTGTTTTGAGTGACAAGGGACAAGTGACAAGTGACGAGAATTCTTACCTTGTCACTTGTCACTAGTCACTCGCCACTTACTCCTCTTCCGCGAACGTAACTTTCTCCACTTCTAAAAAACTCAACTCGTACGGCGTCGATCGCCCGAAAATCGTGATCGAAACCTTGAGCGTGCTCTTATCTTCGTTTACTTCCTCGACCTTGCCGGTAAAGCTGGCAAACGGGCCGGACTTGATCCTTACGACCTCGCCGATCTCGTACATGAACTTCGGCTTCGGTTTTTCGGTCGTTACCTCAATGTTCCGGTCGATCTGGTCGACCTCTTCCTGGGTCAGCGGCGTTGGCTGCTTTCCGCCCAAAAAGCCCGTCACTTTCGGTGTCGATTTGATCGCGTGAAAAACGTTGTCGGGGATCTTTCCCTTGTCGTCACACTCGATCTCGACCAGCACGTACCCGGGATAAAACATCCGCTCCGAGACAAGCTCTTTGTTGCCGCGCTTTTCGACGACCTTCTCTTTCGGCAGTTTTACCTGCGTGATAAGGTCGGCAAGCTCCATATCGCGAATACGGGCGTTCAGGCTTTCAAGAACCTTGTTCTCGTGCCCGGAATACGTGTGGATAAAGTACCACTGCCTCATGAAAATTCCTTTATTAACCGAAGATCCAATTGACAAGCCATGTCAGGCCGTCAAGCAGGTACTTCCACAAATTGTCGATTGCGAAAAGGTACAGAGCAAAGAAGATCACGACGATGATCACGATGATCGTCGTGTTCTTAACGTCATTTGACGATGGAAATGTCGTCCGGTCGAGTTCCTCACGCGTGTGCCTGATAAACTCGCCGACCCCTTCCTTCTTTTTCGATTCAACAGCTTCCGCCACGTTTTACGCTCCTCGTCTCACGTCAGGGATACCATCCAACTATCTCTGATCCCTTTAGCGACTCCTTTCGGTCACCGCCATGCAGGCCCGAAAGCCCGTTCTACCTAGCTGGCAGGGGTAGCAGGATTCGAACCCGCACCTAAGGTTTTGGAGACCTCCATGCTAACCATTGACACCATACCCCTGTCTAAAGTGACGAGTGACCAGTGACAAGCAAGATTCTCGTCACTTGACACTCGTCACTAATCACTACTTATTCTCTCTATGCAGCCGATGGCAGCGGCAGCGACGGCAGAACTTGTTGAACTCCAGCCTTCCGGGCGTGTTCTTCTTGTTCTTCGTCGTCACGTAGTTCCGCTCTTTGCACTCGGTGCACTGCAAAATAATATTGTCTCTAGCCCCTTTGGCCATTTCTCTACCTCTTTGTTTTGAGTCCCGCCTTCAGGCGGCGATTCGTACAACTAACACCGCCGGCTTAAGCCCGGACTCTTAACTTTATTCAACAATTTCCGACACCGTTCCGGCTCCGACCGTTCGGCCGCCTTCGCGGATGGCGAATCGAAGTCCCTTTTCCATTGCGATCGGAGCAATAAGCTCGATCTCCATCTGGATGTTGTCGCCGGGCATCACCATTTCGACTCCGGTCGGCAGATGTGCCACCCCGGTT
>JBGSYT010000010.1:0-4359 GCA_041750855.1 Pyrinomonadaceae bacterium
TTTCAAAACGCGGCGTTGGCGGCGGAGACGGCTTTTTCGGCGGCGTCGGCCATGCCTTGGGCTGGGATAATGCCGATGCCTGAATTTGCGAGAATTTCGCGTCCCGCTTCGACGTTGGTTCCTTCGAGCCGTGCGACTATCGGGATGGAAACACCGAGATTCTTTGCAGCAGCGACAACGCCGCTTGCGACCATATCGCAGCGGACGATGCCGCCAAAGATGTTGATAAGCACGGCCTTAACATTCTCATCGGCAAGCAGGATCTTGAAGGCCTGCTCGACCCGCTCTTGCGAGGCGCCGCCGCCGACATCGAGGAAGTTGGCGGGTTCGCCGCCGGCGAGCTTGATGATGTCCATCGTTGCCATTGCGAGCCCGGCACCGTTGACCATACAGCCGATATTGCCGTCGAGCTTGATGTAACTGAGGTCATGCTTTGAGGCTTCGATCTCGAGCGGTTCTTCCTCGTTGAGGTCGCGAAGATCGGCGTATTCCTTGTGGCGGAACATCGCGTTGTCGTCAAAAGTGACCTTCGCGTCGAGAGCGATCAGGCGGTTGTCTTTGGTCAGCAGAAACGGATTGATCTCGACCAGCGATGCATCCATCTTCTCGTAGGCGTCGTAGAGTGAGAGCATGAATTTTACGGCCTGATTGACGAGATCGTTGGGAATGCCGAGCCCGAAGGCGAGCTTGCGGGCCTGGAAAGCACGCATCCCGACCGAAGGATCGATGGTTTCTTTAAGGATCAGTTCGGGCGTCTCTTCGGCAACTTTTTCGATGTCCATACCGCCCGCGGAAGACGCCATAAAGGTGTTTCGACCGGTCACGCGGTCGAGCGTGATGCCGAGATAGAATTCGCGGTCGATCGGCAGGCCTTCTTCGACGAGAAGCGTCTTGACCTCGCGGCCTTCGGGGCCGGTCTGATGAGTTATGAGCATCATCCCAAGCATTTCAGCGGCGATCTGCTTGGCCTCTTCAGGGGATTTGGCGAGTTTGACGCCGCCGCCTTTGCCACGCCCTCCGGCATGGATCTGGGCTTTGACGACGACGATGTCGGTTCCGAGTTCATGGGCAGCCGCTTCGGCTTCCTCAGGGGTTCTCGCGACAATGCCCCGAGGAACCGGAACCCCAAAATCTTTCAGCAACGCCTTTCCTTGATACTCGTGAATTTTCATAAAGATGGTAAGGACCGGCTCCCCAGCCTGTCGATCGCAGCCGCGTAAGACGACGATTTCTTCGATAACGAAGTTTCTTGCGACGAGCAGAACCCGCCTGGAAAGCGTGTTCTCCGTTACATTCGAAAGCCCAATTTTAGCGGTCAGAAAATGAAAAAGCAAAGGCGGCTTTGCGGGCCGCCTTTAAAGTTTCTATGCTATCGTCCACTACATATTTACGAAAAGCTTAAGCATCTTCCAACCGCCGTCGCGCCAGACATATTCATACTGGAACTTCACGGGATATGGCTTTGAGTCAAATTCGCCTTCCGCGACAAGGATGTTCAGGCCTTTTTCCTCCCTGATCGACGGGACCTTTGAGAAACTAGCGGTCGACGATGAAGCATTTCGAAGGCTCGGCAGCACGGCCTGCTTCTTGTCGATAAATGTCGAGAACGCATTTTTGGCCTGGGCCGGAGTATAGGTGGCCTGGAAATCGGACGACGCATTGGAATGAAGCCTCGTGAAATCCTCCGTGTCGATCGCGTTTGCGAAATCGGCCGTCGTTTCCTTGATCAACGCTTGAAGCTCGGCATCCGGCGGCACAGTGTCGCCTCCGCTCTTGCAGGCAAATGCAGCGGTAAAAATTATCGCCGCAAGAAGAATTAAGGTCAGCTTGATATCCTTGCCGAAAACGAACTTCTTGAGAAAAGTGTTCATATAGGTACGTTCTCCTGGTTTTGGTGAATCAGTTTTTTCGCCACGGTTCCAACAGGCTGACCCAGCTATCAACCGCACGTTGATATTCGCCTCGGCATCGGACCGCACGCTCTTTTGGGAGGTAACCATCGCTAACAATGTTCGCGTGTTTTTCTGGATTAGAACCATATATCATACACAGCGAATTGTAAAACCGCTGCTCCGAAAGCAGGTGTTCGTCGGCAAGATTCCTCTTCTGCGGAGACCGTTTGGATTCGATCGAGAACGCCTCGGCCGCCGCAAATACGGCCCTGACACCCTCGTCCCCGAGCTCTTTCAGGTTTATGTAGGCCGAACAGCGGTCTGCCGCGTCTTCTTCGTTCCCTGCAACCGGCAGCTTGTACTGATCAATCAGGGCATGCCCTATCTCGTGAAGGAACACAAACTGCACAGCATCGTTCATCTTCGCATAGGCCTTTTCCTCTGCAATGCCGGTCGAACGAAAGATCCGATAAAAATGCTCCATCAATTCGTAACACATCGTTACCGAGCGTTCGGACGCATTATAGAACGCATTCACCTCGTCGCAGTCCTTGGTCCTGAGATAGATGTCGCGAGGCAGGCTGAGTGCCTGGTTCAACTTATTCGCCGCATCTTCCAGAAGTTTGGCGTCTTTTACCTGGCGGTCGATCTCGCGGTACCGCGGCGTCGTGACCTCGAGATGCTGAACTATGAAATCACCCTCATCCTTTCTCTTGGCCTGAGCGGGATCAACTGGCCGGGATGCAGGTACTATGATGTCGGGATTTGACCCGGTCAAATTGGCAGCGGGCTCATCGATCTCGGGTTCGGGGCCGCTGCTCCAAAAACATGCGGACACGAACAGAAAAACGGCCATTACAAATGCTATGTTTGCCAAGTTTGTAGAGGTTCGAGGGTGCATTTGGGTAGCGAACTAGTGGCCAGTTAACAGTAGCCGATGCCGGAAGCATTGGTCAATTCAATAATAAAAGCCGACAAATCGAGATCCGTCGGCAATCATCTTAAATAGTCACCTATGTCTATTGTGAATGTTCGACGAGAGAAAGCAGCGTCCGGATCGCAACGCCTGTCGGCCCTTTCGCCTGATGCGGCCGCACGGTGTCGCACCACGCAGTCCCGGCAATATCGAGATGGGCCCATTTTGCCTTGTCGATGAACTCCTGGATAAAGACGGCGCCCATGATGGTTCCTGCCTTGCCGCGTGGCCCAATGTTCTTAATGTCGGCGATGTCGGACTTGATCTGTTTGCTGTACTCTTTGCTCAATGGAAGCTGCCAAAATCCCTCGCCGTTTTCTTTGCCAAGCGAGATGATCTCGTCCACGAGGTTCTGGTCATTGCCCATGATGCCGGTATTTTGGTCACCGAGGGCGATTATAACGGCTCCGGTCAGCGTTGCCAGATCGACAATACGGGTCGCGCCTTGCTTTTCCGCATAAGCCACTGCATCAGCCAGAATCAAACGGCCCTCAGCATCCGTGTTGAGGATCTCGATCGTCTTCCCGTTGCTCGCAGTTACGACGTCGCTTGGGCGCGAAGCCTTTCCATCCGGCATGTTTTCGACGGCAGCGACTATTCCGAGTACAGGCACGGTCGGCTTAAGCAGTGCTATGGCTCGCATTGCTCCGATAACAGTGGCGGCGCCAGACATGTCGTATTTCATCGCGTCCATTCCCTCGCCGGGTTTCAGCGAGATGCCGCCGGTGTCAAAGGTGACGCCCTTTCCGACCAGGGCGAGCAGTTCACCCTTTTTCCCTGTGCTCTTTGCCGGTGTATAGCGAAGTATTATCAGCTTGGCCGGCTGATCGGAGCCCTTGGAAACGCTGAGCAGCGAACCCATGCCAAGCTTTTCCATTTTCGCTTCATCTAAAGCCTCGAATTTGAGCCCGGTCTCACGCGCCATCTTTTGTGCTCGATTGGCCATTTCTGTTGGCGTGAGGATATTTGGCGGCTCGTTCGCCATGTCGCGAGTAAAATTCATCGATTCACCGATGAAGCGGCCACGCGTGAGCCCTTTACTTAAATCCGCTTGTTTTGCTCCCTCAATACAGACAACCAGTTTCGTGACGGACTTGTCCTTCTTGTCCTTGGTCTTATACTTATCGAGCTCGAACTGGCTGGACACAAAGCCTTGTGCCGCTGCCTGAGCTACCGAAACCGGATTGCCATCGTGCCGCGCAAGAAACGCAAAGTTCTTGTGATTGCGCGAACGAAGATACCGTGTAGCATAGCCGGAGGCAGCCGCGACCTCCGAAACGGAGTAATCGCCCTTTTCTCCAACACCAAGAAGCATGATCGAACGGGCCTTAACCTTTCCTTTAGGACTGAATCGGAGCAAGGCCGCCTGACCCTTTTCGCCCTTAAAGTCCTCCGACTTGATGACGGACGAAACGCCGCCGCCTGCCAACCGGTCAAGTTCTTTTAACAATCCCGAAGCCGCCTTTTCTCCTTTGAAAATAGGCACCGCCA
>JBGSYT010000011.1:0-3797 GCA_041750855.1 Pyrinomonadaceae bacterium
ATGGCGCGCGAGGAACGTTCGGTGGGGAAAGTGCTGAACCAGTTGATCCAGCGATCTTTCAAAATAGGTAAAAAGACATTCACCGAAACATCAATTCATGACGGAGCGGTCTCAGCGAGCTTGGCGGCAGTTGAGATGGCAGTTGAGTTTTTTGGGTCGCTGAACGAAAAGAGGGCTCTTGTATTGGGCGCCGGCGAAACCGCAAGGCTTACCGCGGAAGCTCTGATGAATAAAAACGTCGGCAGCTTGACCATTTGCAATCGAACGATCGAGAACGCTGTGGAGATGCTCGCGTCGCTGGACACGAAAAGCGATCACGTAATTGTCGACGACTTTCAGAATTTGAGTCAACGTCTTAGGGATGTCGACCTGATTATAAGTGCCACGGGTTCGAAAGATCTGCTCATCGGCGCGGTCGATCTTAGGGATATATCTCGGCGCCTTCTGTTAATCGACCTGGCCGTGCCTCGAGATGTCGATCCGGCGGTGTCGAGCCTGCCAAATGTAACACTGAGGAACATCGACGATGTTCACGTTGTCCTTAACGCGAATCATGAGCGCAGGCTTCGCGATATCCCGAAAGCGAAAAAGCTGATCGCTCACGAAATGGTGGACTTTCTGAGCTGGTATTACACGCTACCATTACTTCCGCATTTCGAGCGTTGCGGAGGAAAGCCGTCAGAAGAAGAAAAATTAAAGGTTTTGAGGATCAAGGACTTTCTCTCTGCAAATGTCTCGGAGATCCACAAGCTGTATGTCGGGTCAACCGGGGATTTCCAGCAGGATCTACAGAGCCATATTGCTTTGGTCGAAAGGCTACGCTCGATGCAGGCGAAGGATATTGGGCAGACGGCATGAATCGTCCTATTGTTATCGGAACGAGGGGGCAGCGAGCTCGCCCTTTGGCAAGCAAATTTCGTCAAGGCCGAGCTTGAATCCCTGCACCCGAAAGAGAATTTTGAGATCAGGGTGATCACAACGACCGGGGACAAAGTTTTAGACGTCGCGCTATCGAAGATCGGAGACAAAGGGCTTTTCACTCGTGAGATCGAGGACAGGTTGCTGGATCGGACGATCGATCTCGCTGTTCACAGTCTAAAAGACCTTCAGACGTTGCAGCCGGCGGGGATTAAGATCGGGGCGGTTTGTGAACGCGAAGTCCCAAACGACGCTCTGATCTCACCCGACGGCCGTAGCCTTTCAGAACTTCCAGAAGGAGCTGTCGTAGCGACCGGTAGCCTCCGGCGCCGAAGTCAACTTTTGGCGGCTCGTCCGGATATTCAGGTCGTTGACGTACGAGGAAATGTTCCGACCCGGCTTAGGAAATTCGATGAATCGACGTGGGATGGAATGGTCCTGGCTTACGCAGGCCTTGCGCGGTTGGGCCTGGGAAGCCGAATCGCAGAATCGATCTCGACGGACGTTATGCTTCCTGCGGTCGGGCAGGGCGCGGTTGCCGTCGAAGTTCGCGAAGAGCATGACGATATCGCCGTTATGGTTGTGAGTCTGGACCACCATGAAACGCGTACCTGCGTCACGGCTGAGCGAGCCTTTCTTAGGTATCTGGAGGGCGGCTGTCAGGTTCCGATCGGAGGTTACGCAACGATCAAAGGACCGGAGCTGTCAATTACGGGATACGTCGGCGGTATTGACGGATCGATAAGCTACCGAAGGACGCTATCTGGAGCCGCCGATGCCGCGGAAGAACTAGGCGAGCGGCTCGCCGGACAGATGATCGAGCTTGGAGCGGGAACCTTGCTGGATGAAGCCCGGGCCGAGTCTCAAACAGGGAGTCTGGTTTGATGACGCTTCCTCAAATTCTCGTCCTGCGAGATGACTGCGAGTTTAGTCGAGAGATGCGCCGCCGGGGTTTCGAAGTTTTTAATCTCCCTTTGATCACGACGCAGAGGCTATCAGACCTTTCTTTATTCCATAGGTTCCTCGAATCGATCAACGATTTCGACGCGATCTTTATAACGAGCGTCACTGCGGCCGCCGTCTTCGCAGATCAGATAGGAGAGCGTCTGACCAACGATCTGCCATCAATTTATGTTCTCGGCGAACGTTCGAGAGACCTATTTTCAGGCCGCAATATAGCTACTGAATACAGAACGACGGCGAACACGGCCGATGAACTGCTTGGAGAGTTAGGCGAAGAACAATTCAAGGCTAGAAAGATACTATTTATCTGCGGGGACCGAAGCATCAGAACTATTCCCGATCGTTTAGGCCGAGTGGCTGCCGTCGCCGAGGCAGTTGTGTACCAGACTGTGGAGACTTCTGTTGACAAAGACGACGAGGTCTTTCGTCGGGCCCAGTCGGCGGAGTTTCGTTGGGTTTGTTTCTTCAGTCCGTCAGCCGTAGACTCGTACATAAAGAGGAAGCTTCCTCTCGATGTTGGGCTTAAGATCGCGACAATAGGATCTACGACCGCTGATCACGTCAAGTCGTATGGTTTTTCAGTAGATTTTGTTTCCGAACGGGCGAACGCGAAGGATTTTGCGGAAGGGTTAGCCCGACATATTAAAAATTTTGAATAACGAACACCTTTTCTTACGAGCTTGCCGTAGCGAGCAAACCGAACGAACGCCGATCTGGATAATGCGCCAGGCCGGTCGCTACCTGCCTCAATATCGGGCCATCCGGGAGAAGACGGATTTTCTGACGTTGTGCAAAACACCTGAACTTGCGAGCGAGGTTACGGTTCAGCCGATCGATCTGATCGGTGTTGACGCCGCCATCTTGTTTTCCGACATACTCGTGATCCCCGAGGCGATGGGAATGGGTCTCGATATAATCGAATCGAAAGGCCCTGTTTTTGACGACCCGATCCGGTCAGCTTCGGAGATCGATCGGCTGCAGACCGAAGGCGTGACTGATCGGCTCGAATACGTGATGGAGGCGATAAGGCAGACCAAAAACCGATTGGACGGCCGCGTTCCGCTAATAGGTTTCTCGGGAGCTCCGTGGACGCTTGCAACTTACATGGTCGAAGGTCAGGGTTCAAAGAGCTTCGATCGGATCAAGTCGATGATCTACAACGAGCCGGCCGCAGCCCACCGTTTGTTGGAGATCCTTGCGGATGCCGTTGTCGATTATCTCAACGCAAAGATCGCAGCGGGTTGTGACGCTGTCCAGATATTCGACACGTGGGCAGGAGCCCTTGCACCGAACGTCGTTAACGAGTTTGCCATTCGGTACATCTCATATATTTGCGAACGGCTTGAAACCAACGGAGTGCCTGTGATCGTGTTCGCAAAGGGCATCAACGATCTGAGTATTCTGTCTGAGCTGAAATGCGATGTGCTCGGCGTGGATTGGACGAGAAGTATGGCCGACGCGGTAAAGCAGGCAAACGGGAAAGCGGTGCAGGGCAACCTGGACCCATGTGTGTTGTTCGCATCGAAAGACGTGATTCGCCAAGAGGTCAGCCGTATCCTCGATGAGGTCGGTGGACGGCCGGGGCATGTTTTCAACTTAGGACACGGAGTACTACCGGCGACTCCGCCCGAGAATGCAAAGTACCTCGTCGACTGCGTAAGGGAGCTTAGTTCCATAGAGCGTCAGGCTGCAGTTTAGAATGAACATTTCAAAGGCAATAGATTTCGACGTTTTAAAAAGGTTCAATCGACCCGGACCGCGCTATACGTCGTATCCAACCGCTCCGTTATTTTCACCCGGGTTCTCGCATGAGGATTTTCATGATGAGATAGTTCGCACCAATACCCTAGGGACGACTCGTCCGATATCTCTGTATTTCCATTTTCCGTTTTGTGCAAAGCTCTGTTATTTCTGCG
>JBGSYT010000012.1:0-2200 GCA_041750855.1 Pyrinomonadaceae bacterium
GCTTAAAAAGGAAGGTTCGCTTGACGCAATGGGCGGAATATCAACGATAACGAATCTCACCTTCGGGCTGCCTCACTTTTCCAACGTTGAGGAATATATCAAGGTCGTCAAGGACAAGTCAGTTGTCCGAAATCTGATACGCACATGCAACGCGATCACGAGCGAAGCTCTTGCGGAAGAAGACGATTCTGAGGTCATACTCGATCATGCCGAGCAGGCTATCTTTGCTTTGGCCGAGGCACGAACTCGGCAGAGTTTTTCCCGGGTAGCCCCGGTTGCGGACCGGGTTTTGGCCCGCGTTAAGGAGTATGCGGCCGGCGAAGGCACAGGAATAACCGGACTCTCGACGGGCTTTCGTGAATTGGACGACATGACCTCGGGGCTGCAGCGGACCGATCTTGTCATTGTCGCTGGGCGCCCCTCGATGGGTAAAACGGCACTTTGCCTGACGCTTGCGCAAAATGCCGCGCTTTACTCAAAGGCGGTGGTCGCCATTTTCTCTCTCGAAATGTCTAAGGAGCAGCTTGTAACGCGTATGCTGGCGTCCGAGGCCCACATTAACGCTCATCGCTTCCGGACCGGCCATTTGATGACAAATGAATGGGAACGGCTGGCGAACGCGATCGGGACGCTCTCGGAGGCTCGTTTATTTATCGACGACACGCCTGGGGTCTCGGTTCTGGAAATGCGGGCAAAATGCCGTCGATTGGCGGCTGAGCAGAAGCAACTTGATCTTATCGTTGTCGATTATCTGCAGTTAATGGGCGGCGGTTCGGGTCGCCGAAATGACAATCGTCAGCAGGAAGTGTCGCAGATATCGCGTGAGCTAAAAGGGCTGGCCAAGGAACTTGACGTGCCCGTTGTGGCTCTATCACAGCTTTCGCGTGCCCCCGAGGCCCGAAACCCGCCAAAGCCGCTAATGTCGGATCTTCGCGAATCGGGCAGTATCGAGCAGGACGCCGATGTGGTTGCGTTTATTTATCGTGAGGATTATTACAAGGAAACCGAGGAAAACAAAGGGCTGGCAGAATTGATCGTCGCTAAACAGAGAAACGGTCCTACGGGCACGGTCAAACTAGCATTCCTGAAAGAATTCACGCGGTTTGAGAATTATTTTGGAGGATAACGACTGGAGGGCAGGCATCCCTGCTTGCTAGTGCAGACCCGAATGGCAAGCAAGGATGCTTGCTTTCCAGTCCGTATATGTTGAATGCCAAACGACCTGAGCTACCCCATCGGAAAATTCGATATAATAAACTTTGCGGATCGCTCTGAGAATCTAAGAACGATCGCCGACCTTCCGTCCGCTGTTGCGGCTGCTGTCGCAGGACTTTCTGACGAGCAGATCGACACACCTTATCGTCCGGAAGGTTGGACCGTTCGCCAGACGGTGCATCACATTGCGGACAGCCACTCGAATTCACTCACGCGGTTTAAGCTCGCGTTGACCGAGGACGAAGCCCCGACAATTCGGCCGTATTACGAGGATCGTTGGGCCGAGCTCGCTGACAGCAAGCTACCGATCGACGCTTCGCTCAAGATGATCGACGCTATACACACGCGTTGGAGGTCGTTGCTTGCTTCCATGACAGATGACGATTTCAAACGCGAGTTCGTCCACCCAGAAACAGGGAACTGGCCGCTTGAAAACGCGCTAGCACTTTACGCGTGGCATTCTCTACATCACACCGCTCACATTACGCACCTTCGCTCGCGAAAAGGATGGTAGACATGGCTTACCTCTCATATATCTTGATATGGACATCGACGATTATTGGAGGATTTGGGGTTGTTCTTTTCTTCTTGGCAGCTATGTTCGTTAATCATACTAATGGTTGGCTTCTGATACTGTTTGCCGCACCAGTTCTGGTGATCGTCTGTGTGATCGGTTTGATCGTCGGACTTCTGCTTCGAAACTATAAGCCTCGCAGGTGAACGCGGCCGATAGAAGGACACTGTCTCCCAATACTTATGGCCGCTGATCGCCTAATCTCACTCGACGTTTTCCGCGGTATGACCATCGCGGGGATGGTGCTCGTAAACAATCCCGGCACCTGGTCATCGATCTATGGGCCGCTAAAACATGCTGAGTGGCACGGGTTGACGCCTACCGACTGGATCTTCCCATTCTTCCTTTTCATCGTCGGCGTTGCCGTCCCGATCGCCCTGTCAAAGAGAAAAGGCGGAAACCTGACCGGTA
>JBGSYT010000013.1:0-60190 GCA_041750855.1 Pyrinomonadaceae bacterium
GGCCTCTTCAAGTTCGGCAGCTTCGGGTGTTTAAGGGATCGGACTTCGGATTATCGATAGAGCCTTTAGCCCTTAACAGGCTAGCCGCGGCGGTATAGAACGGCAACGGCTAGCAATGTTCTATATGCGGCTTCTCCGGGCTTATACGCAGACACGCCGCAAAATGAAGCGGTTTGATCTCGACAAGGCTTGGCTCCGTCCGGCGGCATTCGTCGATCGCGTAGGGACAGCGAGTGTGAAATCGACAGCCGGTAGGCGGGTCATAAGGCGAAGGAAGGTCGCCTCGCAATATTATCCGTTCCCGTGTGGCTTCGATCGTGGGATCCGGTACGGGCACCGCTGAGATGAGCGCTTTTGTATATGGCATTAACGGATCGGCATAAAGCTCATCGCCGGGAGCGATCTCGACGATCTTCCCAAGATACATCACTGCGATGCGATGTGCGATATGCCTGACGACGCGAAGATCGTGGGAAATAAAGAGATAGGCAAGGCCTCGATCTGTCTGAAGGCTCCTCAATAAATTGATGATCTGCGCCTGTATGGACACATCGAGAGCAGACACTGGTTCGTCGGCGACTATGAAATCGGGCTCGGCCGCGAGCGCGCGGGCTATCCCGATCCTCTGACGCTGGCCGCCTGAGAATTCGTTCGGGTAGCTTTTGGCCGAACGTCGGCTCAGGCCAACGGTTTCGAGCAAGTCGGCGACATTCGCGTCCAGCGATCCGCTCTTGGCAAGGCCGAATGCCCTCATCGGCTCAGAAACGATTTGCCCCGCAGTCATGCGCGGATTCAGCGAGGAATACGGATCCTGGAAAATGAATTGAAGCCGCTTGCGCTGTTGCCGCATCTCGCGACGTGAAAGGGACGCCAGGTCAACTCCGTCGAAAATAACATTCCCTTCAGTAGGTTCGGTAAGCTTTAGCAGAGCCTTTCCCAGCGTCGATTTGCCGCATCCGGATTCACCTACTAGGCCGAGCGTCTCGCCTCTTTGTATCTCGAACGAAACGCCATCGACCGCCCGCACGGTTCTTCCGGTTCCGGAAAATCCTGTTTCGGTCCGGTATCGAACGTGAAGGTTCTTCACCGATAATAATGGTGTTCTATGGTCACCCATTGCTGGTTCCCACGGCTTAACGGTCGGTCGGGCTATTATTGGAACCGCCCCCTATTTGACCGGTGGTTCGATCGAGACAGGCGCCTTGTGATCGTATGAGATCGTCATTTTATCGAGGCTGCCGGATCGGTAGGTCGCCTCGACCTTGATCGGCAGGCCGTCGTCCGTCCCGATCCAGATCTTTGAGTCGTTTTCGCCTTCACCGGCACCGGGGCCCTTGTTGTGATAGGCGTAAACATATGCACTCCGGCCGTCCACAGTCTCGCTGCCGACATATCTGACGTCGCTGAACCACTTCATGCCCTCTTTATCAAACGTGGCCCGCATGTCCGTGATCGACGAATCAAGCGAGACCGGCATTTTTCGCCACGTACCACCGATGTTCATATAGGTTGTCTTGCCAATGATGATCGTCTCCATTCCCGTTCCGGTCTGCAGCCGGTATCGATCGGGGGCGACAAACTCCAACACCGCATTCATCGGCATTTCACCCTCGCTGTCCATCTTTGCCCGGAACGATTTTAGAGTTAAAAACCGGTCGGCCATTTTTTCGATGTCAGCCTTCGCATCGGCACTAGGGGCAAAGTTCCCTGATGGGGGAACATCGCTGCTGTTGGTCGCCGTGGTGTTTGACGTGTTAACGTTGGCCGGTTCGGAAGACGTATTGGCCAGTTCATTCAGTTGCGAACAGCCCAGCGTCACAAACAGGATCAACACGAACGGTAAGATCAGTTCTTTTTTCATAAGTGTGAGTGAGTTTTCGTCAGCTCGCTAGCCGCGCACCTCTATGAATCTATGCTGTTAGAAAAATGACAGAGCGAGCTATGCTCTTCATCGATCTTAACAAATGGTGGAAATTCGACGGTGCAAATGTCCTCGGCACGATCACAGCGAGGGGAAAAAGGGCACCCGGGCGGCAGGTTTGCCGGGTCCGGCGGCGATCCGGAGATCTGGTAGAGCGGCTCACCGCGTCTCACTGTCGCGTCAGGCATGCTTCGTAGCAATGCCCGTGTGTATGGGTTTGCAGGCTTCGCAAAAAGTTTCGATGTCGGAGCTTCCTCGAAGATCCTTCCGGCATACATTACCAGAACACGGTCCGTCGTTCCGGCGACAACACCGAGGTCGTGCGTTATTAGTATCAAGCTGGTTCCCATTCGCTGCTTCAGGCCGTCGAGCAATTCAAGGATCTGAGCCTGGATGGTCACATCCAATGCCGTAGTCGGTTCGTCCGCTATGAGCAGTTCAGGCCCGCAGCTGACCGCCATTGCGATCATTGCCCGCTGGCGCATTCCTCCCGAGAATTCGTGTGGGTGGTCGTCGATCCGCTTTGCCGCATCGGGTATCCCGACCAGATTCAGCATCTCGATCGCGTGTGCACGGGCCTCTCTCCGTGAATGCCCGACGTGGAGCCGAGAAACCTCAGTCAGCTGGGTCGAGATCGACAGATAAGGATTTAGGGATGCCATCGGGTCCTGGAACACCATCGCGACCCTACGGCCGCGCAGTTTTCGGACTTCGGCTTCCGATAGATGAAGGATATCGTCGCCGTCGAAGATGATCTTTCCATCAGTGATCTCACCAGGAGGCCCGATCAGTCGCATCAGCGATAGGCCCATTGCCGATTTCCCCGAGCCGGATTCTCCCACGATTCCAAGCGTTTCCCCTTTTCTCAACTCAAAGGACACGCCGTTCACCGCGTTGACTACTTCTTGGCCCACTCGAAACCGGGTCTGCAGGCCCCTGACGGATAGGATTGTTTCGTTCTGATCGGACACTCGGAAACCTTTGCGGGCTTCGCCGCAGGACCTTAGTTTCGAACGGGAGCCCAATTGCTGTCGATCGAAACGTTCGCCAATACTATTGCATCCAGGCTGTTCAACTCGAAACCCGAAACATAGGGCTTCACCAGCGAAAAGGAGGTTGGGAAATACAGTGGGATCGCCCGAAGCTCATAGATATAATCATCCTCGGTCAGTATCCTGCTTGCCCCGGTATTACTTGTTTCGACAGAATTGGCAGCGGGCGGCTGAACCCGATTTTCACCCGAAATATCGGGCCTTACAGGGTCGGGCGTGCGGGGCTGTCCCAAAGCAAGCTGGCCCGTGCTGAAGATCGCCCTGAAATTGACCGCGTCGGCCGACGTCGGAAACACGGCCCCGCGGCGGACAAGATCGAAGTCGCCCGTCTCTCTCGCCTTCTCCACCTCGGGAAGGTCGCGAACGATTATCTCGGTCTCGATATTCAGATTCTCCTTCCACATGCGTGCGACGGAACGAGCAACCCGCTGCTGGGTGTCATTTCGGTTTATGAGAAGCCGAACGGTCGGAAATCCTTCGCCGTCCGGAAAACCGGCCTTATCGAGAAGTTCGCGCGCCTTTGCCTTGTCCTGTGTAAGCTTCGCACTCGATGAACCGCCAAATGGAAGAAAGCCGAGAGCCGGCCGGGTGATTCCATCCGTATCACTCTCGGTCAGGCGTTCGCGTTCCACAGCGTTCGAAAGGGCCTCGCGGACCCGGCGATCGGAAAACGGGGCCTTTGCCGTATTAACCTCGTAGAAGTTGAGCGCGCTGTGCGTCGTGGTCCTGAAATCGTCGTAGGGCGTGAGAAGCTTTAGTGTCAATGATGAAAACCGCGTGTTCGTTATCGCGTCGAGCTCGCCATTGCGATACGCCGCAAGCGCTTCTTCGGCAGTATCCATGACTACGAAGCTAACCCGCTCAAGCCGCACCTCGTCACGATTCCAATAAGTGTCCGATCTTTCGATACGAATGCCCTTTTCCGAAACCTCAACGATCCGGAAGGCACCATTCGTTCTTATCGAATGCTGCAGCTGGCCTTCGGAAACTTCTTCGTCGGCGGCGTGCCTCGGCCGGAAAATTGGATGTGCGGCGACCTTTGGAAAATCTTTGTCCGGGGAGACCAGTTTAACCCGAAAGGTCATTTCATCAACCGCCAGAAACCCCGGCTCGGCCTGAGGCAAAGGCGAAGGCGTCGGTGTTCCAACGTTACCGCCCGGCTCAGGCTCGGCGGTTTCCTGCCCGGAAGGCAACGGGCCCGCGACCGGAGACGTTCTATTCTGAAACCTGCCCGTGACTCGCGACGCCGGCCCGCTATCAGGCAAGGCCAGGGTCTGAGTCGTACTCGGGGAAGGTGTCGCATCGACGGCGCCCACCTTCGGCATTCCGACAATGTTAGAAAGCAGGTTTCGGTGAACTGCCTTTTCGCCTAGAACCGCAAGCCGCTTCCATGCCCTCTCGAAATCGTGTGCAGTTACCCGGCTTCCGTCCGACCAGCGTGCATCCTTCCGCAGTTTGAACGTCCAGACCCGAAGATCTTCGCTGGCCGTCCAGGTTTCGGCCACGCCCGGCAACGCATCGAGCGTTCTCGGATCTGTCTCGGTCAAACCCTCAAAAACGGCGCGGACGATGTCCGTTTCAGGCGGCGCCGCAGCCCGGGCAGGATCGAGGCTCACAGGCAGCTTGCCGTTACTCCAGCGAAATTCCTGTATTCTCGGGGGAACTGTGCTCGAAAAGAAAGGCTCCGGTACCGGTTCGCGAAGTTTCGAACACCCGAATCCGAGGATAACGGCCGAGGCAAGGACCAGAACGCCGGCAAGGCGAACCATCGAACGGCCCGCTAATCGGCGGTGATGATGGATCTGATCGCGTGTGGGCATCGTTTCCATTCTCAGGGCTGCTCTTCTTCTCAGTATCGAAAAACGATCAGTGACGCTGGTCTTTCAGTTTTTCGAGGACGGCCTCGGCCTGACGTCGCGTATCGTCAAAATCATTAGAGGTATCGATCAAATGATCGGCGTACCGCTTCTTTTCGATTTGTGGCATTTGGGAGGAGATCCTTTGACGGGCTTCTTCTTCTGTCAGGCCGTCGCGCGACCTCAGCCGCCGCAATTGTATCTCAGGTTTGCACCACACAACAATCAATTGGTCAAACCGCTTATAGCCGCCCGATTCGATCATCAGAGCCGCATCGATGATCGCGATGCCATCAGGGTCCTCGGCCTCTTTTTCAGCGAGCCACTTGTCCTGCGCCTCGAAAACAAGGGGGTGAATTATCGAATTCAGCAGGGCACGTTTTTCATCGGCCGCAAAAACGATCGCCGCCATCTTCTTGCGATCAAGCTCGCCATCGGATGTCAGTACATCCTCGCCAAATGCCTCGACAACCCGCGAAAGCCCGACACTACCAGCTTTTACAACGTCGCGAGCTGTCTTGTCGGCGTCAAGTACGTGGCAGCCCAGTTCGCTAAAAATACTGCAAACATAAGACTTACCGACCGCGATCGAACCTGTCAGGCCAACTCGGAGCATCGTTACTTGCTGTGACGCTTGGCCAGCTTGTTCACGTTGAAAGCGGCGATCTCGTCAAGGGTCAGCCCCAACTCGTCGGCGCACGCCGAAATATACCAGAGCACGTCGCCAAGCTCGTCCCGCAGCTTCGCACGCACTTCATCGGTCAGCACGCCGTCGTTGTCTCGCTGGATCTTTTTGACGATGTTCGCCACCTCGCCGGCCTCGCCCGCCAGGCCGAGCGTCGGATATTCCAGATTACTTGAACGCCGGGGATAGAGTGCCGTCGTGCTCGCGGCGGCCTGATATTCTTCGAATGTCATAGATTTAGTTTAGCTTACTCCTCTTCTCATCATCGCGGCCCTGACGGTGTTTTTCATCAGCATAGCGACCGTCAGCAATCCGACACCGCCGGGCACCGGTGTAAAAGCACCGGCCTTTTCCATCGCTTCCTTTGGATTTACGTCACCGACAAGTGTAAAGCCCCGGCCCTCGATCGTCTTTAGCCGCTTCTCCATCTCACCCGGCGGAAAAGTTTCGGCCGCGAGTTCGGCGTTCCCGAAATTGTTGATCCCGACATCGATGACCGTCGCCCCTTCCCGAATATGGCTGCCGCGAATAAATGCCGGACGGCCGATGGCCGCAACGAGAATATCACCGTGCCTGGTAACGGATTCAAGGTCGGCCGTCTTCGAGTGACAGATGGTCACCGTCGCGTTTTCCTGCAGGAAAAGCATGGCCATAGGCTTGCCGACAATGTTGCTTCGGCCGACGACGACCGCGTGCTTGCCCGCAATTGGTATGCCCGATCTCTTTAGCATTTCGATGACACCGGCGGGCGTGCACGGGACAAGCGATTCCTCGCCAAGGCTAAGGCGTCCCACGTTTATAGGATGAAAACCGTCGACATCTTTTGCAGGGTCGATCTCTTCCAAAACCCTCGAGGAGTCGATCTGCGGCGGAAGCGGAAGCTGGACCAGTATGCCGTCAACGGCGTCGCGACTGTTCAACTCCCGCACCTTCTCCAACAATTCATCCTGCGATGCGTCGGCCGGCAGGTGCAGATGCTCGGACACGATACCGAGTTCTTCCGAGGCCTTTACTTTGCTCTGGACATATACCGACGATGCGGGATCTTCCCCGACGCGCACTAGAGCCAAACACGGGCGAAGACCAAACCGCGCCGCCAAGTTGCTGATCGTCGTCGCGACCTCTGCCTTTATCGCTTCCGCAACAGGCTTTCCGCTCAATAATCTTACAGACATATCCTAAAATCTTAATTTTACAGGAGTTCGGCCGAAATAGTCACAGGACCGTTGCAGAACAATTGAATCAATGCCGATCGTTCTAGGCTGTGCGGAGCCTGACATGCCAGCAGGATTTTCTAATTCGGGCAGACAGTCGCTAGAATTGTTCCTATGAGAACCGGTGTTGCCGCGATCGCGGCCGCTTGCATCATTTTCAACCTGAACTGTCCGGCTGCAGAGCCGATCGCCGGTGCTTATCAAAAGATCGCGACCGCGATGGAAAAGCGGCGTTACGACGAGGCTGTTGCAGATCTACTTCTGTTGGAAAGAGCGGAACCCGAAGTGTTCGCAGCCAATAATTTTGACTATCTCCTAGGCCGGTTATTCGAGAGGTCCGGAGACCTCGGATCGGCCCTCGGACGATATGCAGCCGTAGCCGCAAGGCGTTCTGTCCTTTCTAAATTTGCCCTTTTGCGATCGTCAACTATCGCCCGCTCCAACGGAAACCTCTTTGCCGAACGAATGTATCTTCAGGAGCTTCGATCGTTCTCAGGCGACCGGGCTGTTTCTGAGTTCGCCGCTGTTCGGCTGGGACGAAGCACCTTCGATTCCGGCGATTTCACTCGCGCCGCCGTACTTCTTGAAAGATCACGTCCTGCTAGGAGTGGACCGGCGAAAGATATGCCCGCAAACGGGTCGATCGAACGGGAGAACCGCCTTTTGCTTGCGCGTGCCCTCCTCTATCTTGGCGACGAAACTCCCGCCCTCGGCGAGTTGCGATCGCTGGTCAAAGAGTCGAAGGACCCTGCCATGCCGGACGACGTTGCGATCGCCGCGATCCGCGAATTGGACCGGGCCGAGGCTGAGGGCGGTGTCGAGCGGCAAAATGTGCCGCTGCTATCCGACCGGGAGCATTTCCAACGCGCATCGGCCTACCATTTCAACCGCGAGTTTTCGCGGGCACGGCTACATTTCGAGGCCGTGATCAGGGATCATCCGGCCAGCCCGCTGGTTCCCGAGGCCATTTACAGGAAAGGGCAAACATTTGCGCAGGAGAATAATTTTTCGGAAGCGATCAGATGGTTCGAACGACTGATGGAGCAGCACGCCAATCATCAGTTCGCTCCGGATGCACTGCTCCAGGCGGCCGCTGCATATTCGCGAGTTGGTAAATCGCGAGAATCCGTTCGCCGTTATCAGGACTTCATTGCCAGGTTTGCCGATAACGCCAGGCTTGACCGGGCCTATTTGAACATTGTCGATGTGATGCGTGACGCCGGCGAAGAGACGGAGGCTTTGAATTGGGCTAGTCGGACGCAGGAAGCGTTTCGAGGAAAGGTTGCCGAGGCGCAGGGAGCATTCGCTGAGGCAAGGGTACATATCACCCGAAACAATTGGGACGGCGCACTGACCGTCCTCGATCGCCTCTCTTCGATGCCCGACTTGGGCGGAGCCAGCGTCCCGGGTGGTACGACACGTCAGGAGGTGACTTTTCTCAGGGCGTTCGTTCTCGAGCAGAAGCGAGAGTTCGAAAAGGCGATGGAGACTTATCTCTCCATCCCGGACGGCCGGAATGAGTATTACGGATGGCGGGCTACCGAGCGGCTTCGCATCCTCTCCAACGACGGCCAGGCGGGCCCGGTCGCGGCTGCAAGGTTGAACCAATTCATCGCAGAGTCAAACGGGAGGGACGTTAACCTGAACCGGCAGAACCTGCAGGCGGCGATCCGTCTGTCATCGGATGATGACCAACGAGCGAGACTGCTGGAATCGCTAAAAAAGGTCTATCTCACCGTCCAAGCGTACAAGAAGGTGCCGGCTTTTTCGTTGAAGTTGCCTCGATCAAGGGACGTTGTTTCAAGCCCTTCGAAGGATAGTCGGAGGGATACAGGAAGGACCGCACTTTCGGAACTTCTTTTCCTCGGCCTTTACGATGAGGCGGCTCCAAGGTTTGAAGCCTCACCGACTGCGCGATCCGCAGAAACCGGCGATCTAGGCTACACGAAAGCCTGGCTGAACGCACGCGGCGACCGTGCCCATCGCGCTATCGCATTCGCGGAACCGATCTGGAGAGAACTACCCGCCGATTATCAGATCGAACTCATCCCGTCTGACCACGTGCAGCTTCTCTACCCCGTACCATTTTCAGATGCCTTTGTTGAAAATGCTGCCGCAAGGAATGCTGATGCCCACCTACTGCTTTCGATCGCCCGGCAGGAGTCGCGATTTCGGCCCGACGTTCGCTCGACTGCGGCTGCACGCGGGATGATGCAGTTCATCTCAACCACATCGGACAAGATCGCTTCGGAACTTGGACGTGCAGAATACGACCGGGACGCGCTTTACGGCCCATCGACTGCGATCCTGTTCGCGTCGCAGTACACGGCAAATCTCTTCAAGCTCTTCCCAAACCAGCCTGAGGCGGTCGCGGCCAGCTACAATGGCGGCGAAGACAATATGAGGCGGTGGTTCGGCCGTTCGCGATCCGACCTTGCCGATCGCTATGTGCCGGAAATTGCGTTCGCCCAGACCAAAGATTATGTTTATAAAGTGATGGCAAATTATCGGATCTACAGGCTGTTTTACGACGAAAGCCTAGGATTGCGGGCACAGCCCTAATGCCACGGTCAAATAAAAATGCCCGGCGTTTTGGGCCCAAAGCCGCTTAGCCAGAGTTCAGCTTATGATTTTTATGCGTTACTGGGTTTTATTCTTTTTTATTTTTGTATCGATCGCATGCCAGCGGCCCGAGCCGCAAGCCCCATCCGGCGATCTCAAAAGGTTTCCACTTAAAGGAAAAGTGGTCTCGGTCGATGTAGAAAACAAGAAGGCCGAGATCGATCATGAAGCTATCCCCGGCTTTATGCCGCGGATGACGATGAAGTTCCCCATCCGAGAAGATTGGGTCTGGGAAAACCTCGCTCCCGGAGCCGAGATACATGCCGAGTTGGTCGTGGACGAAACGGCCGAAGAACCCTACTGGCTAGAAAGGATCGGCATAGTGGCCCTGCCTCAGCCCGGCCAGCCTGAGGTTCCGCTGAATGAAAATTTCGTGCAGATCGGTAAAGATGTGCCTCCTTTTGCTCTTACCGACCAGGACGGACGGAAGTTTACCCTCCGAGACTATCGCGGAAAGGCCCTCGCCATTACCTTTATCTATCGCGAATGCCCACTGCCGACAGCCTGCATTTTAATGTCGCGACATTTCAGCGATATGGCGAACCAGATCGCCGCCGATCCGGAAGGCCGCAAACGGATCCGCCTGCTCTCTATCTCATTCGATCCGGAACGCGACACGCCGGAAAAAATGAAACAATACGGGCTCGGTTACCTCGGAAAAGACGCGAAGGATGACTTCACCGTTTGGCAGCTCGCCGTCGGCCCGGACGAGGATGTGCGCAAGATAGCTGATTTCTTCGGCCTTCGATACGAGACGGACGAAAATGACAAGACACAGATCAATCATTCTTTGATCACTGCCGTGATCTCGCCCGAAGGGAAAGTGACCCGGATCTTTAAAGGTGGCGACTGGACACCGGAGCAGGTGCTTGCGGCTTTGGACAGCGCCGCATACAATGCTGGGGAAAAACCGGTAAGCCCCTAACTCGCGGCCGTAAAAAGCAACATCCCGAAATCTCGGCCGCTCGGATACAAAAGTATGGATAGAAAGTTTGTTCGCCTCGCCGTCGTACTGCTCCTGTTATCGATTTCCCTCTCGGCCCAGAAACGCTCGATAACCGAAACAGACCTTTTCAACTTTGCGTGGGTCGGCGACCCGCAGGTGTCGCCCGATGGCTCGAAGGTGGCCTTCGTCAAAGTGACGGTCAACGCCGCTCGGACAAATTACGACACATCGATTTGGGCCGTATCGACAAACGGTACCGAGCAGCCGATGCGTTTGACCAGAGGCAACCGCGACACCTCGCCGCGGTGGTCGCCCGATGGCCGATTCCTTGCCTTCGTACGATCGGCTGAAACGCCCGGACCCACGTCGGCTCCGCAGATCTATTTGCTGCCTATGTCGGGTGGCGAGGCATTTCAATTGACCAACGTCCCACGCGGGGCCGGTGGCCCTGTCTGGTCGCCGGACAGCAAATGGATCGCGTTCGGGAGCAGTGCGAATGCCGAAGATATTGCGCGGCAGGGCCGTCCGCCAGCGCAAGGCCAGCGCGAATCCGACGTTCGCGTGATCACACGGGCGGTCTATCGATCGGACGGCGGCGGATATCTCGACCCGACCCGGCCGAATCATTTGTGGGTGATCCCAACACCCGGTGCGAATGGCGACCGGCCGGCGGCAAAGCAGTTGACCAGCGGGCCTTTCAGCGAAGGGAACTTTGTTTGGGCGACGGACGGATCCCGGATCTATTTCACTACGAACCGCGATGCCGAACCGTATTACAGCACTCCAAGATCTGAGATATTCTCGATCTCACCCAATGGGGGCACGCTGGAACTCCTAACGAGAATCGGCATGGGCGTCGGAGCTCTTAGCCTCAGCCCCGATGGGAAACGGTTCGCTTTCGTCGCATCAGCCGTCCATCAGCCGGTCAGGTCCTACACCCAGCCTGACCTATGGGTATTGGATATTGCTCCAAACGCCTCGCCCCGTAATCTGACCGCAAATTTCGATTTCGACGTTGCCGGGGGATTGACCGGCGACCAGGCCCCGCCTCGCGCAGGCGGCGGCAACGCGCCGATCTGGTCGGCCGACGGCCGCCAGATAATCGAACGCTTCGCACGCGAGGGTCGTTCGAATCTCGCATCGTTCGATGTTGAAACAGGCCGAATGACGGAACTGACGCGCGGTGACAATGCGATACTGAATTACCGTGCCACCCGTGACGGCTCCAAGCTAATTTATACGCTCTCAACAGCGACGCGTCTTGCCGATCTCTACGTTGCGGATCGACAAGGTGCAAACGTAAAGCAGTTGACGCGCGTCAACGACGAGCTGTACTCAAAGTTGAACCTGACCGAGCCCGATGACGTCTGGTACACAACATTTGACGGCAAGCGGGTCCAGACGTGGGTACAAAAGCCGCCGGACTTTGACCCGAACAAGAAATACCCGCTGATCCTGAATATCCACGGCGGCCCGCATGCCGCGTACGGCTACATCTTTTCACACGAGTTTCAATGGATGGCGGCGAAGGGCTACGTCGTCGTGTATCCGAACCCGCGAGGTTCGACCAGCTATGGCCAGGACTTCGGGAATATCATTCAACATGCCTATCCGGGCGACGATCATAAGGACCTGATGCTTGCGGTGGACGAGGTGATAAAACGCGGCTATATCGACCCGACGAAACTTGCCATCACCGGCGGTTCAGGCGGCGGCGTGCTGACAAATTACGCCGTAACTCAAACCGACCGTTTCGCAGCAGCCGTCTCGCAGCGTGACATTTCCGACTGGGCGAATTGGTGGTACACGGCGGACTTTGCTCAATTTCAGCCGAGTTGGTTCAAGGGTGCGCCGTTTGAAGATGTCGAAGGTTTTCGCGAACGTTCGACAATTACACACGTCTCGAAGATCAAGACCCCGATGATGTTCATCCTCGGCGAGGCTGATTGGCGCACACCGCCGGCAGCCGGAGGCGAAGAGCTTTTTCGTGCTCTGAAATATCGTAAGATCCCGACTGTGATGGTCCGCTTTCCCAACGCGAACCACGACCTGTCGCGTACCGGCAACCCATGGCACCGCATCGAACGCCTGCAGCATATCGTCGGCTGGTTCGACAAATGGCTACTCGGCGCCTCCAAGCCGGAATACGAGGTCTCGGCCGCGAATTAGTTATTGAAGGATAATGAAATGAAGCGTATTCTGGATCCGTATGGAACATACGTTTGACGAAATTGCCCGAGCAGCTCTGTCTTTACCCATTCCGGAACGATCAATGCTCGTGGAACGCTTGAACGAAAGTCTCGCTGATGGCAACGACGATCAAGAAACAAGCGATGCGTGGCTGAGGTTAGCTGTTCGTCGACTTGAAGAGGTCCGATCGGACTCGATCCAGAGCATCGATGGCCCGTCATCCCTTAGCGAAATGCGAGAGCGCGTCCGCGGATGAATTATCGATTCCATCCCGGAGCCTTTGTCGATCTTGAGGAAGCAACTTTGTTCTACTTTCAGGAAGATCCGGCCATCGAACTTCGGTTTGCGGATTATGTCGATATAGCGATCGAGCGTATCACGCAGAAACCTTTTATATGGCCGATCGTCGTCGGTGAAATTCGACGCTATGTACTCAACATCTTTCCATATTCCATTCTCTATTCAATAGAACTAGATCATGTTCTTATCGTTGCCGTCGCTCACCAAAGCCGCGAACCTAATTACTGGAAGGATAGATTAGAATAGAAGTTTTGAGTTGTGTTTGAGCGTCGGACCGATTGTGGCCCTGACAGCGATCGTGAGGTCAGGGGACCTGTACCATAGAAGAGTTTATGACCAATGCTGTCAAACGACGCAAATCCCCGTACGAAAGCCGTCAGATATTTTGAGGTACCGCTATGAGCGAGATCGATTGCGGCCAAATTCATTCTTCGATCGACGAGGCGATAGCCCACGCACGGAAGAATCTCGGCGCCCGTGCGACGGGAGCACATGGCGTGCTCGATGTTGACCCGTATTGGGGCACGATGGGCAGCACCAATGTCGGCTGGGTCGTCGGTTACCAGATATCGTCGCGTCGTCGATGGCGGCTAGACTTCGACCCTGACCCGTTCAAGCTTGTTCACGTCAACGAAGAGAATTTCGAACAGCCGAAACACCTTCAGAAAGTGATCCACCGGGTAGCTGCTGCCAAGTTCGACCAGCGCGGCCGGCCTATCGGCAACGACACTCAGGTCCGGCTTTACTGGCGAAAATGGACAACGCGCTACGGATTTCCGGGTGCCGGCATCCTATGCACGACCTGCCGTGTTCTCCATGATATCGGCCGATGCCCGTTTCCCTGAAAAGTGGCTCGGGTTTCGATAGACTTCCTTCCCGGCAACCATCGTCAGCGCAACGTCCCTTGAATTCGAAGAAAAAACCAGCGCGGTGTTCACGTCGTTTACGGGCCACTGTGCTTCATTGCCAAGCGAGACAACGGCGATATCGGCCTGCTTTCCGGCCTCGAGGCTGCCAACCGCGGTATCCAGTTTCATTGCTCTAGCTCCGCCGAGCGTCGCCGCTGCCAGAACCTGGGCGGCGTCAATAAACCGCTGTGAGCCCGAACGGTTACGAGCCGCCAAAACGGCAAATCGAGCTTCCTCGAGAATGTCGCACACGTTGTTGCTTGCGACCGAATCGCTTCCGAGTCCGACGGCTACTCCCTTTTCGAGAAACTTTTCAAACGGCGCATAACCATGGCCGAACTTAGCATTCGATTTCGGACAGTGTGCGATCGAAGCCTTGTTCGCGGCAATGCGGCCGATGTCGCTGTCGGAAACCGTCACGCAATGAGCGAGCAGTGGCCTGGTCGAAAGGACGCCGAGGCGTTCGAGATACTCGACCGGCGTGCAATGCGGGCTGTTCCATTCAAGCCCCGCACGCGATGCGAACTCGGCAAATAAGCCCTCGCCTCGCATCATCAGGTCGTCCTCGTCCGATGATTCCGCCGCGTGGATCGTCAGCGGGATGCGGTTGATGATCGAATATTGCGCGATCAACTCGAACAACCGCGAGCCGACCGTATAAGGCGAGTGTGGCGAGAGGCCGACCGAAACCAGATCCGTAGATTCGCCGTGAAGCTTCTCAAATTTTTCGGCCAGCTTCTTAAAGTCTTCATGCGCTGTCCCGTTGTCCGGCGAAAACGCCGTCTCCTGAAACACAACTCCACGCAGGCCGACCTCTTTCAGCGCCGCGACACCTGCGTGCCCAAACCGCCCTATGTCGGCAAAGCATGTAACACCCGCCGCCGCCCCTTCCCGAGCACCCGCGATCGCCCATTGAACGATGTCGTCGTCAGACAACGCGGCACGCAGTTCATTTACCTTTAGCAGCCACGAACGAAAGTCGTGCTCGACGCCATCGAGCGCACCGCGCATCGCGGTCAGTTCGAGATGTGAGTGGCAGTTCACAAACCCCGGCATGATCGCGGCGTTGCCGAAGTCCTCGACCTCAGCGTTCGGGAACAGGTCGATAACATCCGCACGAGCTCCGACCATCACTATCTTGTCGCCATCGATCGCGACCGCGCCGGATCGGATCGGATCGGACGAGACCGGCACGACGTATTCGGCTAAAAGGACCTTCATTTGAGTGTTGGGGGCTGAGTGGCTTGTGTTCCGGCTGTGGCTTCACGGTAGCGCGCGAGTATGGATGTCACATAAGACCTTGTCGATGCGATGCCGATGCGGGAGACAAAGTCGGATTCGGAAATGGAAGCTGCATCGATTTCGCGTGTCCATTCTTCCACCCGACTTGGCCCGGCATTGTATGCGGCGAGGGTCATCGCGGTTTCCGCCGGCCTGCCGCGATAGCGGTCGCGCAGCTTTTCGAAGTACCAGCACCCGACCTGAATATTCCGCTCCGGATTGCTGAGCAGTTCGACGACGTTCTCGGCGGCCTGACGCTCAAACTCCTTCAAGCCAGTTTCCTTGGCCCATTCTCGTGCGACTACTGGAGTTACCTGCATCAGGCCGACCTCATCTGCTGCTCCGATCATCCACGACCGAAACCAGGTTTCCTCATAGATGAGGCTCCAAACCAGGCGCTCGTCGATGTTGAAGACGCGCGCATGCCGAGCGATCAACTCGTCGTAGCGATGCTCCCAATATTCTCGGAAGAAGAAGTAGCCGCTCGCGGCCACAACCGTCGAGATGAGCGCGACTGAGATGAGATATCGGTACATTCGGCGATAACGGTAACGCTGCCCGAAAAGGGCGGTATTCCAACGGAGCTATTTAATCGATACAGTCAGATATTAACATGCCGAACAAGCCGTCTGCCCGGTCCCTTACTTTCGTTTCCGCGTCCTTTCCGATTTTACCTTCTTCGGCGGAGCGTTTCCGCCCTCGGCCTGAACTTCCGACATTGTGTGGTAAGTGCGCTTGCCCGTAGTTCGGCCGGACCGAACGAGTTCGGCGAAAAGATCGGTATCGTAATCCGCCTCGCGGGCCATTTCTTCGCGAATACGGATCAGGACCTCAAGAAATCTGGGACGGCGATACATAGCTTTCGAGAACTAGATGGTGGACATGTGGACGGAAGGAAGTCAAGGCCGGCCGGTGGGCAGATCAATTGTGGACAAGGAATTCGGGCGTGACGATCGAAGGAGAAAAGAAACCCGCGGCCGCGTTGAACAAACGGACGCGCGCCTGTTTCCGCACGTTTGCCAGATGGCCGAAGTTCCACGTCACCAGGTAATCGATCTTGTGAAACGAGGTAAGCGCCATGTGCAGCGCATCGGCGATGAACTTGCGGTGAAAGATTCCCCTTGAAATATATCCTTCGGCCAGGATCGCCGCTTCTTCGGTCAGCTCGAGGCGTTTGAATCCCTTACTTATCTTAAGGTATCCGGTCCGATGCGGCTCTTCTATTCGCTCGAGCTCACGCTGCACCAGGATGGAAGTGAACACATCATATTCGGAAAGTTCATGCTCGAACCATCGGATCGTAAGATCGCGGCGGAACGGGTCGCCGTTGTCCAGGTAGGCGCCGATCACAGACGTTTCAAGATAAAGGCTGAGCTTCATGAAATGTATTCGGTATCGAAAGGTTATTGAACGACGCTGTTCGGAATGAAGGTGACGCGAGAATTTCGAAAATCGAACGTCATCCGAAAATTTCTCAGAAAGTTTCCGCCGAGGATACCTGCCTGCTGAAACCCTGAAGCCTCGTTGATCAAATCTAGATCCAAAGCGATGGCTGTTATGTCCTTTTGCGAATGTGCTCCAAAAGAAAGGCCAGGCAGTTTGAACGAGGTTACGCCGTCGGTGATCCCGGCCGAGCCGATCACCCGCATTTTCTGGTCACTGGCGTGCGGGCTGATGGCTTCAAGACTTGCGACCTCGTCCGATATCACCGAAACGCTCGCACCGGTATCGACGATGAAATTCATTGGGGCTTCGACCCCGGCAAGCTGCACTTCGCCGCTCAGGAAACCGCTCGATGTCAGCCTCAAGGGAAGTGCGATGCTGGCATCCAATTCTTTGAATGGCTCGGGCGATCTGGAAAGAGAAAATGTAAGGCCGCCGTAATCCAGCGTGGTCAAAAACTTTGAGATAAGCGAGAGCCCGATATAGCCGTCGACCGCTTGCCCTTGCGAATGAAAGCGCCGTATATAGACCGGCACATTCCTTATCACGATCTCTCCGATCTTAACTTCCCGGAGAAATCCGTAAACGATCTCAAACCGGCCGTCGCCACCGATCCCCTTTGCGAAACCGCCGCGCGTGATAGGTTTGATATTCAGCTTCTTTGCGGTCTCCTCCGAGATCACCGATATCCCTGATCCGGTATCGAGTACGAAAGCGAGAGGATCGGGCCGATTGTTCACCCGTAGAGAGAGTACCGGCCTGTTTCCTGCGACAGTGATCGGGACCGTCGTACTTTCCAGGCCGCTGATCATGTAAAGCGACTGCCGGTCGCCGAGAAAGTTCAGGAAAGTGATCAACCCCTTGATCCTCGAACGTCGCTCGTCGTCAGTATCTCGAGAAAGGGCGAGAAAGCGATGGTAGGCGTCGGCAGCGGCTTTGAACTTTTCGCTTCGGGCTGATACCTGGGCCAGTGAGAAGACATAATCCGGCTGGCTGGGCGCGTGAAACACCGCCTCGCGCAGATTGTTCAGGCTTTCATCGATCCGGTTCTCGTAGAACTCAAGCATTCCGAACCCGTGCCACGCGTAAGCAAGTTTCCGGTCTATACTGAGGGCACCAAAGAAAAGTGCTCGTGCGTCGCGAAAACGCCCAACTCCCAGCATCGTGGCCCCGACCACGGCCAATGCATAGGCATTCTTCGGCTCGGCCTGGGCTATCGGATACGCCAGGTCGTAGGCATCGACCAAACGCCTTTCTCTTGCGTAAAGCTGCGCAAGCCTTAGCTTCGGAAACGAATCCTCGCCAGACAACGCGATCGCCAGCTTAAGAAGCCGTTCGCCCTCCCGGAGTTCGCCTTTTCTGAGCGCACGCTCGGCATCGCTTAAAAGTTTTTTGCTATTACGACTTTCGGCCGCGGGCGAAAAATGTCGCGGCGTATCCTGCGCAAGGGAAAAAGACGGAAGCAATGTTGTTGAAAGGATTAAGAAAAGGGCAAGCGAGTATTTAGAGCTGCGTTTGGGAGAACCGAGAATTTCGAACAAATTACCCGTCATCGCTAACACTCATCCGCCTCAGGGCACCGTTACCAATGAAAATAATGCTACTTTAACACTTCACCCGTCTTCAACGACCAAAGTACAAGGTCAAGTTCGTCAAAACCTATCCGCGCAGTTTCTGCAAGATGCTTCAGCTTCTCTTCGATCGTTAGATACCTCGACCGGCTGTTTGGTGGCTTTGGGTCGTCAATTATTTTCAGATCGACCAAACACCTCAGCACATGCTTATCCAGTATCGCATACCCGCTGAACCCGACGTTCCTGAGAAAATGGCTTGCTTCCTTGTAACCAAGCCCCTTGATGCCTTTTTCGGTCGCCAGCCAGTCCCGCCGGGCCAAATGGCAATCAAAACTTTGTAGCTTATCCCTCAGTCTCATTTCGCAATGGCGACTTAGGAAATCACGCGAAGCGACAATATACCGCGACCGGGCATTCGGATAACGGTGCACGCCCGTAAGGGCCTTTGCAAGCTCCGGCTGCTCGCCGTCAGCCAGTAAATCTTTAACGGCCGAGATCGAACGAAGGCCCATCTTTGCCGAACATCCGCCGGTGAAGAAACAATAAACCATTTCCTCCCAGAGCTTTGCATCTGTGCCGTTCATCCCGACGGATTCAAACTCAGCCAGCCTCCGGCGTATCTCCTGCCGTCGTTCGTGCGACGCCTGTTGTATCTGCTCGATATTTACCGGATCGACTTTCGTGATTGACATTGCCGTTTTTCAATTTTAGGGGGCTGCAATGGCAGTGTCAATCAAATTATTCCGACACTAACCCGCAAAAAAACTGTTAGCAAGGGTCAAATGGATGTATAAGTGATGTAGATGAGAACCATAAGTAGCTCGAAAAGGTTAGCATCTGAAAAACTGGGAATTACATCGAACAGTTTGCCTGGACCTTATCGTAGGAAAAGGCGGATGAAAACCCAGGGGTTGAAAATCCTGTCAGCGTTCATGCTATACTAATCGAAGCCTTTCCGGTCGCCCGACTAGTAAAGACCGCTGCAAGACCCGAACGTAAGATTAAATAAATGATGCTTTTGAACGGAAAACTCGCCAATTGGCCCTTTGTTTTTGTCTTCGTGGTTGCGTTTGCATCCGCGGGAATGGGCCAGGGGGCGTTGCCATTCCTTGAGGACATAAAGGTTCATAACGAGGCGGCACCGCAGCCTTCCGGCACGCCGTTGGTCCGGAGAACGGGAAGCTCTGCTCCGACCTCTGCTCCGGCAGGCCGTGCTGTCAGGACCTCGATCCCCGTACTCGCCGAAGCGGCTATCCCCGGCTTTTCCGGTGTGCTCGTCGAAACGCTCGACGGGAACATCGTGATCGAGAGCGGCTCTGACCTCGCCTTTAATCCCGCATCGAATGTAAAGATCGCGACGGCCTACGCCGTGCTCAAGACTTTTGGCCCCGACTACCGATTTCCTACCAATGTTTGGACAGATGGCAGCTTTGAGGAAGCTACCGGAACGATTCACGGCAACCTTTATGTGTCGGGAAAAGACCCGGTGTTCGTGTCTGAACACGGTGTGATGATCGCGAGCGAATTAAACCGAATGGGCATTCGCGTTATTAAGGGCGATCTGGTGGTGACCGACAACTTCTCGATGAACTATACGACGTCGGCACAGCGGTCGGCACAGAGCCTTTTTGCCACTCTCGATTCCGGCAAGCGTTCGGCTGCCGCAGCACGGTCGTGGTCTAATTTTTTGATCAACTCGGGCCGGCTGGACCAGTCGGCCGGGGCGCCGAGTGTCACGTTTTCCGGCGGCGTATATGTCCAGCAAATGCCGGGCAACGTGCAGCTGCTCTTCTCGCATGAGTCGCCGTCGATGCGCGATGTGCTGAAAGCCACTCTTTGCTACTCGAATAATTTTCTGTCCGAACGACTCGGCGAAATGGTCGGCGGACCGTTCGGTGTCGCCCGCCTGGTCCATCAGCACGCGGGTGTGGCGCCGCAGGAGTTTTCGATACAAACCGCCAGTGGCCTGGGCATCAATCGCGTCACGCCGTCAGCGATGATGAAGCTTTTGCGAGCATTGCGTCGCGATCTTAACGCCTACAAGATGAGTTTTGCGGACATCATGCCGGTTGCCGGCATCGATCGCGGAACTTTAGAGAATCGCTTTGCCTCTGACTTCTCGGTCGGCAGCGTCGTCGGCAAGACCGGTACGCTGGGCAACACCGACGGCGGGGTAAGTGCCTTGGCGGGCGAGATCAATACCCGAGGCGGCAAGCTGCTTTTCGTCATCTTCAACCAGCGCGGCAGCGTTGCACGTTTTCGCAGCTTCCAGAACAGTTACGTATCGCTTATCCAGGGCCAGTTCGGGGGGCCGACATCTCTTGCCTATACCGAGATCCCGCTCAACGCCCGGCTTGCAAAGGTAAGGATCACTTACCCGGACGGTCGCCGGCCGAATGAAGATTGACGCCAGATACGATTTAAGACTCTGCCAAGGGAGCGGTTTGCCGCTTCCTTTTTGTTTTTCACCTTCCGAACGCATTAAGATATTCCGGTTCGTAAGTCTGGACGCATTCAGCTCGGATTTGGAATGAACGATCCCAACAACGGCCGCAGCGACAACGGCAGCCCTGAAAGCCTGGCCGACCCGGTCGACCCAGCCCAACTGCCCGAACCGCAACCGGAGACTTCCGATGGCCGGAGCGTCGCCAGGTCTGCTGGCGTTGTTTCCATTGCCGTCTTGTTCTCGCGCCTTTTGGGCCTTGTTCGCGAAACCGTCTTTGCAAGGTTCTTTGGCGCCGGGTACCTTTACGACGCATTTGTTGTTGCGTTTAAGATCCCGAACATCCTCCGCGATCTATTCGCTGAAGGCGCCCTTTCTGCAGCATTCGTCAAGGTCTTTACCGATTACCAGATCCGAAAGAACGAGATTGAGGCATGGCGTCTCGCCTCGCTCGTTTTCAATGTTCTGGCGGTCGTGATGAGCATCATCACCGTCGTCGGCATACTCATCGCTCCGTGGGTTGTTCCCCTCTTGGCCCGGGGCTTTCCGCCTGAAAAAGCCGCTCTGGCCGTCACGCTTACGCAGATAATGTTTCCTTTCATTCTGCTTGTTGCGCTTGCGGCCCTGGCCATGGGAGTTCTGAATACCAAGGGAAAATTCGGCATTCCGGCATCTGCCTCGACAGCCTTTAACGTGTTTTCGATCGTATCCGGCCTCTCGTTCGCTTACTGGCTGAGCGGCGGTGGATGGGAATTCTCGCCCGACAAGAACGTCGCGCCGAGCGTTGCGGCTCAGTCGGCAATTATCGGAATGGCGATCGGCACGCTGGTCGGCGGGGCCGCACAGCTTCTCATCCAGGTCCCTTCGCTTCTAAAGGTCGGGTTTCGATTCTCGCCGATCCTCGATCTTTTCGATCCCGGCGTAAAACGGGTAATGCGGCTGATGGGGCCGGCGATCATCGGCACGTCGGCCGTTCAGGTAAAAGTGCTGGTCGATGTTTTCGTGGTTTCCGGGATCGAAGGCGGCCAGTCGTGGCTTAGCTTTGCATTCCGGCTGATGCAGTTCCCGATCGGGCTGTTCGGCGTCGCTATCGGAACGGCCGCAATACCGGCCCTTTCGCGACTTGCTTCTCAAAACAAGATCGTCGAATTCCGGTCCACCCTTTCCGACTCGATGAAGCTTGTTTTCCTGATGACCGTGCCGGCCGCCTGCGGCCTGGTCGTGCTCGGTGAACCGATCATCCGGCTGATCTATGAGGGCGGCCGGTTCGCTTCGTTCGACACCAACATGACGGCTTGGGCACTGGGTGCATACTCGATCGGCCTTGTCGGTTATGCCGCTATAAAGGTGCTGTCGCCGTCATTTTACGCGCTCGACGATGCGAAAACGCCGATGTGGGTCAGCATCGGGTCTATCGCCGTCCATGCGCCGATGAGCTTTGGAATGATGTATTACCTTTCGACCGTCGGCGTGACCCCCGAAAGGCCGAACGGCTATGGGCACGTCGGTGTCGCTCTTGCCACATCGACCGTCGCTTTGGTCAACTTTCTGGCCCTTTCGTACCTGATGCGGCGGCGGATCAACCGGCTGAACGGCCGCGACGTCGTCACCTCGTTGCTAAAGGTGATCGCTGCATCGGCGGTAATGTCGGCCGTTGCCTATTTCAGTAATTATTGGATTTCCGGGCAGTTCGTTGAAAAGGGCTTCATAGTTTTGTTGATCGAGGCCTTTTTGCCGATCGGCCTCGCCGGCATTACCTTTTTGGCCGTCGCTAAGCTGCTTCGCATCGAGCAGCTCGAAACGCTTCTGTCATTGATCAGCAGCAAACTACGCCGTTAAGAAAATATGATTACTTCGTTCAACGACCGTCATCCCGCAGTGCATGAGACGGCATTCATCGCCCCCGACGCGATCGTCATCGGCGACGTCACGATAGGCCGCGATGCCAGCGTCTGGTTCGGTTCGATCCTTCGCGGCGATGTGAATTTCATACGCATCGGCGACCGGACGAACATTCAGGACGCCACCGTGATCCACGTCAGTTCGAAAGACCACCCGACCATTCTGGAGAACGACATAACGGTCGGCCATCGCGTCACGCTCCACGGCTGCTACGTCGAGGCCGGTTGCCTAATCGGTATCGGTTCCGTCCTGCTCGACGGCGTGCGAGTCGGCAGAAATTCGCTTGTCGGCGCCGGCAGCCTATTGACGCCCGGCACGATTGTCCCGCCGGGATCGCTCGTGCTCGGAAGCCCCGCACGCATCAAACGGCCGCTGACCGAAGAAGAGATTGCGGGCATCGAGAGCAACGTCGCCGCATACGTCGAACTATCGGCCGCATACAAGACATAACTGTCTTTCTACTTGCCACTCTCCTCATTGCGATTTCTTTGCGGGCTCGGCGACTTTGCGTGAAAATCGGTCTTTTTACAAATGGCCTATTTGAGCGTACAATCCCGAATCGTTTGCTGTCACCACCGATCAAGTTATGAAGACCTTCAAAATTTTTGTGTTGAGCTTACTTCTTACGGCCGCCGTCGCCCGCGCTCAAACGGAAGAGCCGGGAAAGAACGAAGTGATGGTCTGGGGTGGGTTCGCTCCGGTGGTGCGGTCGTTTGATGGGATTACTCGAACCTGGGACGCTCAATACGGCATTGCCGCTATCCGGTATTCGCGGCGATGGAACACAAGCGACTGGGTGAATATCAAATACACCGTGGACGCTATCCCGGCCGCCTTCCTTCGGTACCCGGAAACGGTCGTCACCCCGACCGGCCCCGGCACCGTCCGCGTAGATCGTGTTAAGGAGACCAGATACGCTTTTGGCGGTTCGCCATTTGGACTTCAGTTCAATTTTCGCCCTCGCAAAAAGGTCCAGCCTTTTATCGGCGTAAGCCTAAGTGCTCTCGTATTCAACGAGAAAACGCCCAACGCCCTCGGCACGAAACTCAACTTTGCCAGCGAGGGCGGCGGCGGGATCGAGTACCGGCTTGCTAATAAAAAGGCAATTACCTTCGGCTACAAGTGGCTTCACATCTCAAACGCGGGCCGCGGCACCGTCAACCCCGGCTTTAACGCTCAGCTCTTTTATCTCGGCTACACGTTATGGGGCAAGTAGGACCCATCAGCCACGAATTACACATATCTAACTAATTTGATCGAACGACGGTCTCGATTTGCGCCGAGGTTACACGGGCCTTAGTGCCAAAGGATTCCCATTCGTGCTATTCGTGTACGTTGTGGCTAACTTCTTCTTTCCACCTGCGGTAAACTAACCCGTTATGTCAAAGACCAATCCCGCCCGCGGAATGCGCGATTTCCTGCCCCCAGATGTCCGAAAACGTGAATACGTGATCGGCATCATCAAAGAGGTTTACGAAAGCTACGGCTTCGAGCCGCTCGAGACACCCGCGGTCGAAAACCTCGAAACCCTGATGGGCAAGTACGGCGAAGAGGGCAACCAGCTTATCTTCCGAATACTTAAGCGTGGCGAGAAGCTCGAAGAAAGTCTGGGAAACCTGGTAAGTCGAGGAGGTCTTGAAAGTCTTCCTTCCCAGACTTCCTCGACTTTCCAGACTACCTTGACTGATTTGGCTCTCCGCTACGACTTGACCGTTCCCCTCGCTCGCGTCGTCGCTCATCATAAGAACGACCTGCCCAAATTCTTCAAACGCTATCAGATACAACCCGTCTGGCGGGCCGACCGTCCGGCGAAAGGAAGGTTCAGGGAATTTTACCAATGCGATGTTGATGCTATCGGGTCGGATTCGATGTCCGTCGAGGCCGAACTGATCTCGGCGGTGAGTCAGATACTGAAGCGGCTGGGTTTCGACGATTTTGTCGTCCGCCTCAATCACCGCGAAGTGCTGGCCGACATTATGGACACCGCCGGTGTGCCGGCTGACAAGCACGGTGAAGCTCTCGTTGCTATCGACAAACTGGATAAAATAGGCCCGGACGGAGTAAAGGCCGAGCTCGAATCTCGCGGCATTCCGGAAAACGCGTCCGAAATGCTGCTGAACATCTTCGAGCAGACCCAAAGGATCGTTGACGAAGGCAAGGACGTGAACCGGACGATCGTCAGTAACCTCATCAATATTGTCAGCAATGAAGTGCTGACGGACATCGGCCAAATCCTCAAGTTCGCGGGCGATTGTCCGATCCAGCTTGATCCGTCGCTGGCACGCGGGCTTTCTTACTACACCGGAGCGATCATTGAAATAAACGTCTCCGACCTCGCAGGCTCACTCGCCGGCGGCGGGCGATATGACAGACTGATCGGGATGTTCGGCAAAGAGCAGATACCCGCCTGCGGGCTCTCCATCGGCCTCGAACGTATCCTCGTCGTGATGGAAGAACACGGGATGTTCCCGCCGGACATCGCGGAATCCACCCCGGCAGACGTAATGGTAACCGTCTGGAGCGAAGAGACGATCGCCGAATCCCTAAAACTCGCCGCCGAACTTCGCTCGAACGGCCTCCGCGTCACGGTCTATCCCGAACCGGACAAACTCGGCAAACAGATGAAATACGCGGACCAGATCAATGTGCCATACGTCTGCGTTCTCGGCGAGACCGAGATCGCAGACGGCAAGGTCACGGTTAAAAATATGCGAACC
Organism: Pyrinomonadaceae bacterium; assembly: GCA_041750855.1. Classification (GTDB taxonomy): domain Bacteria; phylum Acidobacteriota; class Blastocatellia; order Pyrinomonadales; family Pyrinomonadaceae; genus OLB17. Next base: position 25,055 of record JBGSYT010000013.1, read on the forward strand.
GGCGAACAACAGACCGTCAGCCAGCAGGAGACCGGACAATCAATCTCCGATATTCTGAAAGAAGTTTAGATCAAGCTATAAGCCCTGAGCTATTAGCCTTAAGCTTCTTAGCTAACGGCTAAGAGCTAATAGCTTAAATTAAAATATGCAGGATTTCAGAAATCTGAAAGTTTGGCAAAAGGCTCATGACCTTGCTCTTTTGACTTATAAACTGACGGCGGACCTTCCCCGTGAGGAGACTTTCGGGCTTCGACATTCGCTGAGAAAGACCGCTGTCGATATTCCTGCTTACATTGCAGAGGGTGCCGCTAAGGCGAGTGACGCCGAATTTGCCGCAGCTGTTAATTATGCGTTGTCGTTGGCAAAACGTTTGGAATATTACGCACTGATGGCGCACGATCTGCAATTTTTAGATGCGGCCCAATTCGAAACCTTTAACCGTGATGTGATAGAGGTTCAAAAGATGCTCGCGGGTTTCAAGCGAAGTCTCAAATAAGACCTGAATAAAAATGTCGGATTCGGCTACTAATAATTACCTGGACGACGCCAGGAGTTCATTCGAGAGCTACAAGCGGCTCGCTGAGCGTGCCTTGGAGCAGGTGAGCGATGACGAATTCTTCGCCCGGGTCGATGAAGAATCGAATTCGCTCGCGCTGATCGTCAAGCACATCGCGGGGAACCTGCATTCGCGTTGGCGGGATTTTCTGACGACCGACGGCGAGAAACCGTCCCGTCACCGCGATACGGAATTCGAGCTGACCGGCGACACACGGGAATCGCTGATGCGGTTTTGGAAATCGGGCTGGCAGACGCTGTTCGAGGCACTCGAACCTCTTATCGAGGAAGACTTTTCGAGAACCGTAACCATTCGCGGCGAACCGCACACGATGGTCGAGGCGATAAACCGCCAGCTGACGCATTACGCCTATCATGTCGGCCAAATCGTATTTCTGGCGAAGCACCTGAGATCGACCGAATGGAAAACGCTCAGCGTCTCCCGAAACCGTTCGTCCGAGTTTAATCGATCTCTCGCAGAAAAACAGGCCGCCGGGATTTTCGGTTCTAACCGTTTCGATGAAGCACACGATTTTGCGTTAGGTGAGAAAAGGGGAGAGGCCGACGGTTAGCGAATACGCACGCGGCGGATCACCTGCGTCTGAACGCGGCCGTTCGGCAGACGCGTCACCCGAATAGTTTCACGATACGTGCGCGACCAGCGCCTGACTACTCGGGTCGTAACGTAAGAATACGCCCTACCCCGATTCCAGTTCCGGTCGTTGTTCCGACGATCATTCCATCGCCGGTCGTTTCCACGGCGGTCGTTAGCCCTGCGGTCGTTCGAACGGCCGCGTTGCGGCTGTTCCCATTGCCCCTGCACAGATGTAGCCGTTGCCGCTTTGGCTTCGGACATCGGCGCACCGATGGCAATGAAAAAGCCGATCATTGCAAGAATTAGTAATTTTTTCATAGCAGTTCTCCTAAACTTCAAAAAGATTTGCATTGCCAGGCGGGGCGAGATCCACCGGTTCCGGTCTGCCGGATCTGATGAACACGTGTGTCCTTCAGGACCCACGGACGTGGATTGCACCGCTAATAACGGCAACTGGCGTGCCGTAAGTGACCTCGATGTGATAATCTGAACCTCGCCGCTGTTTATGAGATCCCTATCTATCCTCGGTTCTACCGGTTCTATCGGGCGAAACACGCTAAAGGTTGTCGAACATCTAGGTGATTTCCGCGTCGCGGCGATGTCCGCCGGCCGGAACATGGAGCTTTTCGCCGACCAGATCGAAAGATTTAAACCCGATTTGGTGTCCTGTGACGATGAGGCATGTGCGGATTCGCTTGGACGCCTTCTTCATCTGCGAAAAGTCGCGCCGCCGGAAATCGTACTGAATTCAGACGGTTTGATCGCGGTAGCCACTTACGGGCCTGCTGAGATCGTAGTTTCGGCGACAGTCGGTGCGGTCGGATTTGTGCCGACGCTGCGCGCGATCGAGGCGGGCAAAGACATCGCCTTGGCCAATAAGGAAACTCTGGTCATGGGCGGTGAGTTGATGACAGCCGCCGCCGCGAGTTCCGGTGCCAAGATCCTGCCGGTCGATAGCGAACACAATGCCATTCACCAGTGCCTCCGCGGCGAGAAACGAACCGAGGTCAGGCGGCTGGTCCTGACTGCGTCCGGCGGGCCGTTCCGGACGAAAACTAAAGCCGAGATCGAAAGTGCTACGCGCGAGCAGGCGTTGGACCACCCAAACTGGAAGATGGGCGAAAAGATCACCATCGATTCGGCAACGCTTATGAATAAAGGGCTTGAGGTGATCGAGGCAAAGTGGCTTTTCGGTTTTGACGCAGATCAGATCTCAGTCGTCGTCCATCCGCAATCCGTGGTCCATTCGATGGTCGAGTTTGTTGACGGTTCGATCATCGCCCAAATGGGTGTCACCGACATGAAACACCCTATTCAATACGCACTCACCTATCCGGAGCGTCGGGCAAACTGTATGTCTCCGCTCGATCTGACTTCGCTCGTTTCGCTGACGTTTGAAGAACCCGACCTCGACCGTTTCCCCTGCCTCGGCTTGGCCTTCGACGCTCTCAAGGCTGGGGGAACGATGCCGGCGGTTCTGAATGCAGCGAATGAAGTGGCTGTTGGGGCTTTTCTCGACGGCAAACTGGGTTTAGGTGAGATAGCCCGGGTCAACGCAGCCACGATGAAAGAGCACGAGCCGGCCGCTGCAGATTCGGTCGAAAGCATTCTCGACGCGGACCGTTGGGCACGCTCGCGCGCTATAATGATGCTTGGTAAAAGCGCCTCTGCAAACTGAAGGAGTTATGCAAAACCCTGAACCGACAACAACAACGTCACATCGCCCACCTGCCCGGAACTTCAGCAAAGACCGCCGAGCCGCCCCTAAACACTTTTCGTGGACCAGTGATGAATATTATCGCGTCGCCGAGCTCGGAGTATTCGAAGGAAAACGCGTAGAGCTGATCGAAGGAGAAATTATCGACATGGCCCCGATGGGAACGCATCATTTCGTTTGTACGAACCTGGTTGCGGACGCTCTAAGAGAGATCTTCGTCAAAGGATTCTTCGTAAGTACGCAGAACCAACTTGATGTTGATGAGCAATCCCAGCCGGAGCCTGACGTTGCCGTCGTGAAGGGTAGTCCGCGAGATTATCTTGGGTTTCATCCTCGAACGCTGGTTCTTGCGGTCGAGGTCTCTGACACCTCGCTTTCGCTTGATCGAGATATTAAGACTCGGCTCTATGCAAAAGCGGGAATAGGAGATTATTGGTTTGTGAACCTTCAGGACAGGTGTATCGAGGTTTTTAGAAAGCCGACCGAAGACCCCAATATCGGATTTATGTATGCAGAACGAACGGTCTTTGGAGAGGGTCAACTGGTTTCGCCGCTGGCAAAACCAAGGTCAAAGGTGAAGGTCTCTGACATTTTACCCTGATCGGAAATTGTTACAACGCCTTTACGTTCATTTGGGTCTAAACCACTTGCGTCTTTTATACGTAGAAAATTGATATGCCAGAAATTCTGATAGTCATACTTGCAGTCATCTTTGTCCTCGGTGTTGCGATAAACATCCACGAGTTCGGACATTTTATCGTCGCCAAATGGTTCGGCATGCGGGTCGAGGCCTATTCGTTCTTTGGGCTTGGGCCGCGCATTTGGGGATTCAAGGTCGGCCACACCGACTACCGGATCAGCGCGATCCCGCTCGGGGCCTACGTCAAGCTCTACGGCGACGACGTTACCGCGCCGCTTGAGGGCGGTTCGTCAGATGAGGAAAAGGTACCTGAGTCGGAGCTTTACGAGCTTCGGCCACGATGGCAAAAGTTTCTCGTCATGCTCGGCGGGCCGTTCATGAATATAATGCTCGCCCTCGCGATCCCCTTCTTCGGCGCGCTTCTTTACGGAGTCCCGTCAATGCCCGCACCGATCGTCGGCATCGTAAATTCCGGCGGAGCTGCTGAAAATGCAGGGATCAAGGTCGGAGACCGGATAATCGAGATAAACGGCATTCAGAACCCTACATGGGAAAAGGTTCGCGACGAAGCATTGATCTCACCCGAAGCGCCGTTGCCAATAACGGTGGACCGCGGAGGGCAAAACGTTGACGTCGTGGTTACCCCGGCAAAAGCCGACATGGATGGGAACAGCGTTGGCGATATCGGAATGCTTCCGGATGTTGGTGTAGAGCCGGTCGAGGTCGGCGCTATATCTCCAGGCTCGCCCGCAGCTGAATCAGGCCTCCAGACGGGGGACCGCGTGATCGCGTTCAATGGACAAACGGTTCGCAACAGTCAGGAATTGAGCAATCAGATCCGCGCCAACAAGGACGCCCCAGCCCGCTTGACTATCGAAAGGAACGGCCAGCGCAACGAGATCACAACCGCGGCCCGGATTGACGACGACGGTATCTATCGCATCGGTATCGGATTCTCTGCCGCCAGCATCACGACCCGCGTGCCGGTCGGCGTGGGTGGTGCTGCGTCGTTCGCGGTCGAAGCAAATCTGCGCATCCTCCGGCTGACGGGCAGGGTCTTCGGGCAGCTTTTTGCCGGTGAACGCTCGGTCAAGGACGCCGGGCTAGCCGGGCCGGTCGGCATCGTCCAGATCATTTCGAAGGTCGTTACCGATTTCGGATTCGCCGGGCTATTTAGCATACTTGCAGTGATCAGCCTAAACCTCGGGATCTTTAATTTGCTGCCGATACCTCTGCTCGACGGTGGCCAGATCATGATGCTCGGTATTGAAAAGGTAATGTCTTGGTTCGGCAAGACATTGTCCATGGCCATACGCGAAAAGATCCAGATGGCCGGGCTGGCAGTGATACTTCTGCTGATGGTCTTTGTTATGTATCTGGATATTTCCAGGTTTTTCTAGTACGGCAGACTTTCCAGTCTGCCGCGACAGGCTGGAAAGCCCGTCGTACATGGTATGAAACGAGTTTCAAAAGCGGTGATGGTGCGAAACATCCAGATCGGTGGTGGAGCGCCCGTTTCCGTCCAGTCGATGACCAAGACGGACACGACCGATGTTGACGGCACATTGCGTCAGATCGATCAGATGGTCGAGGCCGGGTGCGAGATCGTCCGGATCGCCGTGCCCGATGACGACGCAGCCGCCGCAATGTACGAGATACGCAAGCGGACCGACGTGCCGATCGTTGCCGACATCCATTTTCATTACAAACTCGCCTTGAAAGCCCTCGATGCCGGCATCGACAAGCTCCGCATCAATCCCGGCAACATCGGCTCGATCGACCGCGTTCGCGAGGTTGTCCGGGCGGCAGAAGCCCAAAAGGTGCCGATCCGCATCGGCGTTAACGGCGGATCGCTCGAAAAAGACCTGCTGAAAAAGTACGGCACCGCAACGCCCGAAGCGATGGTCGAATCAGGTATGCGCCACGTCCGCATCCTCGAAGGCCTCGGTTTTTCCGACATCATAATCTCGCTCAAGGCGTCCGACGTAAACCGCATGGTCGAGGCGTATCGGTTGATGGCTAAACAGGTCGATTATCCGCTTCATCTCGGTGTTACCGAGGCCGGAACACCCTTTGGCGGCACCATCAAATCGGCCATCGGCCTCGGCGTCCTGCTTCACGAGGGCATCGGCGACACCATCCGCGTTTCGCTCGCCGCCGAACCGTATGAGGAAGTTCGTGTCGGTTGGGAAATACTCAAGTCGCTTGAATTACGAAAACGCGGTGTCACCGTCGTCGCCTGCCCGACCTGCGGACGCCTGGATATCGACAATTTCGTCGAGATCGTGACCGAGGTCGAACGCCGCCTCGCTCACGTCGAAGAACCGCTTCATCTTTCTATCATGGGCTGCGCGGTCAACGGCCCCGGCGAGGCTCACGATTCGCAATTAGGCATCACGTTTGGCCGCAACGTCGGAATGATCTTCAAGGACGGCGTCCCAATGCGCCGCGTCGCCGGCGAGGACATCGTTGAAGAATTTGTAAAGGAAGTCGAGATCTTGCGGAAGGAAGGCTCGGCGGCTCAGTCCCTGCTTCAGGACAAACCCCTCGTTCAGATCACTTAAAAATTTCGCCCTCTAAAAATATAAAAGGACGCTGGAGAAGATGCTTCTTCATTTCGCGTATTTCGCGGGCAGATCTTTCTTAAGGATAGAGAAAAGTGAACGGATAAAACGGCAAGTTGCGCAACACGCCGAATGTGACCAATACGATCAGGATCCCAACCAAATAGGCAGGCGAGGCCGACAGCCGAACCAGCCCCTTGCCGCGGATCGCTACTGAAACCAGCGACGCGACCATAAAAACAAAAATTACCGCAAACAGCGGCGTCAATGCATTAAAGTCAATCGCTGTATAAAGATCGCCTTGAAAGAGAGCATGAAACCCTCGCGTCATCCCGCAACCGGGACATGCGATCCCCGTCAGTGAGAACACGGGGCAAACCGGGAAAAAGTTGAACTTAGATGGATTGAAATACCAAACCGCCGCACTCGCAGACGCTACGCCAACCAATCCGGCCGCGGCCAAGCCGCGCTCTAATCCCCGACCATTTACAACTTCTGCTTGCGAAACTGACACACACCGATTTTACAACTATTTTTCAATGCCGTCAGGTGCCATGAAATTGTAGACCACAACACCGGAAACTTTGACCGGTGCTCCGCTCAATAGTGTCGGGCTAAATTTTGCGCCCTGCGCGGCTTCAACGGCTGCCGCTCTCAGCAAGGGGTGGCCCGAAACTGCGCTTGCAGACTCAACCTCCCCATTTTCGCCAATGGTGATCTGGACCGTTACAGCTCCTTGTGCCTTAACCGCGCGTGCCGCACGTGGATAGACGGGTTTCGGCAGACTGATCGCCTTACCGTTCAACACTCCTCCGTTGATCCCGCTCACGGGTGATCCGACGGTGCGAGTCTCACTCGCAACAAATTTATATACCAGTATTCCCCTGACCTTTACGGGTACACCGTTCAGCATTGTCGGAACAAATTTTGCCTCTAGCGCGGCCCTTTGCGCCGCATCGACGAGCAATGGGCTCACCGGTTCTGACTCAACACGCGTCGTTTTTCCGTCAACGCCCGCTTGCAATGCTTCAGCAGGTTCGGCAACAAGGTCCGCCGACATCACGCGCCCGTCTTCCCCGACTACTACAGCCAACCGAACTATGCCTTCGAGCTTTGCGGCCTTGGCTTCTTCGGAATATTCCGGCTTCGGCAAACTAATAGCCCTGCCGTTCAGAACGCCGCCCGAGATCTGCCTTGCCTCTTTGACCGGAGGCGGCGGCTCGACTTGTGAAAATGCGGTACCCGTAAACAAGAGTACGCTGACGAGAACTGATCCATGCAGTTTCATACCTAAATTCTCCTTATTGAAATATGATAGCAGACCCTGCTTTTCATTTGGACACCGATCGAAACAAAAAGTTCCCGGGTTTTTCACGAAGCGCCTGATTTTGCCGGGCAAAGGGACGTACTAAACCAGAAACGGCATCGCCAGCATCATAATCAGAATGGAAATATCCCTTCTTGCGCCGTCCGATCCTAAGCCGCCATTTTCACGAAAAGCGCGTCCGTCGCGATCTTGAGATTGATATTCACGGCAAGCTGCTTGCGAAGCTCGTGTATTTCGCAGAGCCAGCCTGATAGCTTTGCCGACGACGCGTTTGCCGAGAAACGCTCAAGCACCTCGCGAATATCCGCATTAACGATCTGGCCGTCTGAGCCGCCCACCCCGATCAACCAGACATCCCGCACCAACGATTCGAGAAGATCGAGGTTCGCTTCGTATCGGTCCTTATTTTTCGCGTCGGTCAACTCTTCGCTGATGCGAAGCACTTCGACAAAATTCGCTCCGCTCGTAGCATTTCTCAGGAGCGTCAACTGTTTCTCTCGCCGCGACCGAAATTCGTCGAGGTCCATTGCAAATGCCCGGCCGACACTTCCGCCCGAGAGCCTGGCCGCAAGCCTTGCATCGGCCGCCGACAGCCCACGCTTTTCGACCAGAAATGGCTCGATCTCGGCAGCCGCCACCGGTGCAAATCGCACCATCTGGCTCCGCGAGCGAACGGTTGGCAGCAGCTTCTCGGGCTGCGATGTTATAAGGCAGATGTGCGTCGTAGACGCAGGTTCTTCAAGCGTTTTCAGCAGTGCGTTTGACGCCGCTTCGTTCATCTTGTCGGCACCGTCGATGACGAACAACCGGGCACGGCCTTCGAATGGGCGAAACCGGCTTTGCGTCTCAAGGTCACGGATCGCATCGACAAGTATAAACCTCCGGTACGCAACAACCATCCCAAAGTCGATATGCTCACCAAAGAAAACGCGTGCGAATTGGCCCTTATTCTTATCGACCGGTTCCGGAAATTCGATAGGCCCGATCCGCCGGCACGCCGCACATTCGCCGCAAGCGTCGATTCCATTCGGCCGTTGGCAGGCGAACATCCGGCCGACCTCAAACGCAAACTGCCGCTTCCCAACACCTTCGGGCCCGGCAAAGATCATCGCATTCGGCATTCGGCCGCTCGAAGCAAGGCGTCTCAGCAAGGATGCGACATCTGCATTTCCGATGAGGTGGTTGAACATAAAGGAGAAGCAACACGAATGCGAGACCCAAAAGTTCACACAGCGTGCCGGGCCGAATGCCGGAAGTTGAAAAAATTCATCCCGGATCACGCAATGGAAAAAGTTGATACGGATCGGTCGATCCTCTTCTTTGCGATTCCTTTGCGGGCTTGGCGTCTTTGCGTTAAACCGGCCTATTCACACGCAAAGTCTCAACGAACGCAAAGGACGGAAAGAGGAATTATAACTCCTAACGCTGAATCTGGATTTATCGGTAAAACCTCTAACAACACAGGCGATCGAGGTTAGCCCTGAACCGCCGCGCCGCCTTCTGCCCCTTCGATGAACGGCATCACGATCCCGACAACCTGCGCCTGTATTTCCTCGACCGAGATATTCCCGTCGATCACCCGAAACCGCTCCGGCTCTTTCCCAGCGATCTCTAGATATGCGGCGCGCACCTTTTCATAAAATTCGGCGGTCTCTACGTCCATTCGATTCACGTGCTCACCGGCCTGGCTGCGTGTTCGCATTCGGGTGATGGCGTTTTCCACCGTAATGTCGAAGAAAAGGGTCAGGTCGGGCTTAAGCCCGCCGGTCGCAAGTTTGATTATGTTGCTAACAGTCGATTCCGGAAAGCCTCGTCCGGCACCCTGATAGGCAAAGGTTGCATCGGCATAACGGTCCGAGATAACGATACGGCCCTCGGTAAGAGCGGGCTTGATAAGCAGTTCGACGTGCTGGGCGCGGTCTGCCGCAAAAAGCAGCAGTTCGGCGATCGGAGCTACCGTCTCTTCCGTTTCGAGAAATGCCTCGCGCAAACGGCGGCCCAGAGGAGTCCCGCCCGGTTCGCACGTCGTTATGACGTCGACGGACCGCTGCCTAAGCGCTCCCGCAAGCATTCTTAACTGTGTGGATTTTCCGCTGCCGTCGATCCCTTCGAAGGTTATGAACTTTCCGCGCAAGATTTTATGGAGCTGACTCTGCCTTTCGTTCCTGTGAGATGGTGGAGATCGAGTGCTTAAATATCAAAACATCCTGTCCGCCAAGATCCAGCATGACCGAAAACTTATCGAAGCTCTTGATCCTTCCTGAAAGAGTGGTTCCTTGGAGCAAATGAACGACAACGCCGATTTTTTCACGCCGCGTGGAATTCAAAAAGGCATCCTGAATGTTTTGGGTAGCTTGTTTTTCCATAACATTTCGAGTTTTCCGGGCCTGAATTGCAGCTTACTTTCCAGGATTATAGCAGATTTGGCGGCCTAAACAAGAACTTAATTGCGAAACGAATTGAAATCGTACATTCATAAACGTTAATTTCAAACGTTTTACACACTTTCGGGTGATTTGGCGGCCTCGGCCAGCAATAGATCGGCGGTTTCCCGCTCGGCCCCAAACCCGGGCAGCCAGAACGCCGAAGGCTCGCCCCGAAACCAAGTAAGCTGCCGTTTTGCATAATTTCTTACGTCCTGCTTCGTCTTTTCGATGGCGGCCTCCAGCGAACGTTCGCCACGCAAATACTCGCAAACACGCCTGTATCCGTGCGATCCGAGGGCATTGGTCGAATCGCTCACCCCCAAACGGCGCAATCGCTTTACCTCATCGACCAGGCCCGCGGCAAAATGCCTTTCGGTCCTCTCGTTGATCGAACGGTAAAGCACGTCGCGGGGTGGATCGAGCACGAACAGCCTGATTCGGGCAGCAAATTCCGGCCTCGGCAGCCGAGCGGCCTGTCGCGACGAAAGCCGCTCGCCGGTTTGGAAATAGACCTCAAGCGCCCTGATCACACGAACGTAGTCCCTCGGGAAAAGCGATGTCGCCGAATCCGGGTCCACCCTTGCAAGAATTCGATGCAGATGCTCCGGCCCTTTTTTTTCCTTTATCGTCTGAAGCCTCCGCCGCAGATCCTCGTCAGTCTTCGGGCTTTCAAATAGCGGGTTCAGCAGCGTCCGCAGGTAAAATCCCGTCCCGCCGACAAGCACCACCGTTTTCCCCCTTGCCTCAATCTCGGCGACCTTCTCCGCCGCATCGCGGGCCCAATCCGCCGCCGTGTAGTTCACACTCGGATCGACGTAATCGATCAAATGATGCGGAATTCCCTGCATCTCCTCTTTTGTCGGCTTCGCCGTCGCGATCTCGATCTCCTTGTAGATCTGGACCGAATCGAAATTCACGACCTCGCCGCCCACCGCCTTCGCAACCTCAACGCCGAGCGCCGTCTTCCCCGACGCCGTCGGGCCGGCAATGGCATAGATTGGTCTTTTATCGCTCACCTTCTGTATATTCTCTTAAAGGTTTTCAAACTGAAGCGCGTTTCCGGCCTACGGCTAAAAGCTAACAGCTAACAGCTTTTCTTCAAACTCTTATGCGAATAACCTCGATCACCTATTTCATTGTCCTCGGAGCCATCTTCACACAATCAGTACTCGACGCTCCCGGCCAACGCGGGCAGAACTATATTCGATATGTGAATCCCCTTATCGGCACTCAGAAGATGGGACACACGTTTCCGGGTGCGACGGTGCCGTTCGGTTCGGTGCAGCTTTCGCCGGACACGGACCAGCAGCCTCACAATATCAACGGCGTTTACAACAAGGACGCTTACAAATACTGTGCGGGTTATCAATACGACGACACGTCGATCGTCGGCTTTTCGCATACGCATTTCAGCGGAACGGGCCATTCGGACCTCGGCGATTTTTTGATCATGCCCACCGTAGGGCCGCTTCAGCTTGAGCCCGGCAGCAAGTCCGATCCCTCGACCGGTTTCCGCTCCGCTTTCTCGCACGCAAATGAACGGGCAGAGCCTGCCTATTATCGCGTCAAGCTCGACGACCACAACATCCTCGCCGAAATGACCGCGACGACGCGGGTCGGGTTTCATCAATTCACGTTCTTAAGTTCCCCTCCTGCCAGAGGAGGGGTGGCCGACGCTTCGTCGGACGGGGTGGTGGGAGCCGATGCCCACATCATCCTCGACCTGATGCACGGCATTTATAACTATGAGGACAAGAACGTTTGGACGTTCGTCCTGGTTGAGAACGACCGTACCGTCGTCGGCTACCGCCAGACAAACGGCTGGGCACGCACGCGGACGGTCTATTTCGCTATGGAATTTTCAAAGCCATTCAAGTCATACGGCTTCAAAAATTTCGGCAAGGTCGATTACCAGGGATTTTGGCGAAAGTTCGACCAGACGCGAAACTTCCCCGAATTTGCCGGAAAGCAGGTCCGCGGGTATTTCGATTTCGACGCCGCCCAGAACGAGAAGATCAAGATCAAGTTTGCGCTCTCGCCGGTCTCGACCGCCGGTGCGATGGCCAATATGAAAGCCGAGATCCCACACTGGGATTTCGAACGCACCAAACGCGAAAGCCAGGCCGAATGGGACCGAGAGCTTTCAAAGATCGCCGTCACAACGCTCGACGAAGGCGAGATGGTGAATTTCTACACCGCCCTCTATCACGCTCTTCTCACGCCGACGGTTTACATGGACACCGACGGCCGGTACAAGGGGATCGACCAGAATATTCATACAACGTACGACAGGCTTTCCAGCCTGTCGCCACAGAGTTCCACAAACGCTCCCGGCAGTCTACCCGGTCAGGCTGGAAAGCCTGTCCTACAGATCAACTACACCACATTCTCTCTTTGGGATACGTATCGCGCCCTTCACCCTCTGCTCAACATCATCCAGCCCGCCCGCAACCGCGACATGGTCCGCTCGATGATGGCCCATTACAACCAGAGCGTCCACAAGATGCTCCCGGTCTGGTCGCACTATGCAAACGAGAACTGGTGCATGATCGGCTACCACAGCGTCTCGGTCATCGCCGACGCGATCGTCTCCGGAAATCTGACCGGCGCGGAGGCGATCAAAGCTCTCGAAGCCTCGGCCCAGACCGCACGCACAAAATACTACGACGGGCTCGAATGGTACATGTCGATGGGCTATGTCCCCGATGACAAAAACACCTACTCGGTCTCAAAAACGCTCGAGTACGCCTACGACGATTGGGCCATCGCCCAAGCCGCGAAAAAATTGAACCGCAGGGACATCCACGATGAATTCATCAAGCGTTCTGAGAATTGGCGGAACGTCTGGGACGGTTCGATCGGTTTCATGCGGCCGAAACTAAGCGACGGCAAGTTTCGCGAGAAATTTGACACTCTATCGACAAATGGCCAGGGCTTCATTGAGGGTAACGCCTGGAACTACAGCCTCTACGTCCCGCACAACCCCGACGCGATGATCGAACTTATGGGCGGCAAGGACAAATTCTCAAAACACCTAGACCAGCTTTTCACGATGCACCTGCCTGACGAGTTTTTTGCCGGGACCGAAGATGTCACTCGCGAGGGGATCATTGGCGGCTATGTTCACGGTAACGAACCCGCTCATCACGTCGCGTATCTTTATAATTGGACGGACGACCCGTGGAAAACGCAGGAGCGCGTTCGCATGATCCTGAAAAACCAATATCGCCCGACGCCCGACGGCCTCGGCGGCAACGACGACTGCGGCCAGATGTCCGCCTGGTACCTCTTCACCGCGCTCGGGTTCTACCCCGTCGCTCCGGGCTCGGGCCAGTATTCTCTCGGCAGCCCCGTCATAAAAACAGCCCGCCTCAGGCTCGAGAACGGCAAGGTGCTCGAGATCGAAGCGCTGAATCAGAGCGAGAAGAACGTATTTGTATCAAAGGTCGAACTAAATGGCCGGGCGCTCGATCGCCGATATTTGACCTACGACGACATCAATGCGGGCGGCAAGATAGTTTTCACAATGTCGGATAAACCGACTCTTTAACCGTAGAAAGGAGGCCGATTTGTGCTAAAAAAGTTTTTTATGTCAGCGAAGGAAAAGATCATTGAGCGGATCGCGGATGGTCGTACGGACATGGTGTTTGATCATCTTGCGGAGGGGAATGCCGCGACTTCGACCAGTGGCGACGGCACTCGCCTAATCAATTGGTGTGCCTATTACGGTGATGTCAGTGCAATAAAGTTTCTACTTGGGAACGGTGAAGTGTTAGAGAGTTTGGGAGACAATCTCGATCTTAACGGAGCAGCATTTCACGGGCACTGGCGACTCTGCCAGTTCCTTATCGAGCAGGGTGCGGATGTGAATAGGCCCCTCGCGGATACGGGCGAGTCGCCGCTGCACGCTGCTCTCTGCACAAAAGAACGGCTGGCCCACGACTTGGTGCTCAAGGTTCTTCTGGATAATGGTGCGAACCCAAATTGTGCTGCGAAACCATTTGTCGAAACAGGCGGCTTCATGCGTGACTGTAGGACAAAAGGCGAAACACCGCTTCATCGCGCGGCGGCGTTCGGCACAGAGGAAACCATTCAATTGCTGCTCGACGCAGGAGCCAAGGTTGATGCTAAAGATGCGAACGACGATTCGCCGCTTTCGTGGGCGAGTTGGTATGCGCGTCCGGATTCGATCCTTCGGTTGCTCTGTTACGGCGACTTCCACATCCGTCCCGGTCGACGGTCGATGGCCGAATTCTTACAGGGTGAGCCACACGTTTAGCCGTGAAATTCCGTCGTGTTAGACTCGCTTCATCGACTAGGACGAGGCGAAAGCAGACCGCAAGAGCGAGATGGCTAGTATCAAGAAAAGAACGATCAATGCCCCGACGATCTGCGAACGCGATAATCTCATTTGGCGTCAAACAATTGCATTGGATTGATCTTGAACTGCAGCATATTGGCTGTTTCGCGGCCGCCGTCGCCGCCTTTTCGCTGCATAGTGATGCGGCCGATCTTGAGGTTGCCGGCCCGCGTTATTTCGACCGGGCCATCGCTAAAATACTTGATCGTGTAGTCCATACTTCGAAGCACCCATCGCGGCTGCGGCGTCGAACGCAACGCAACAAGCATCCACCCAGCGCCGCCATAATCCGTACCCTTTAACAGGTCCGAGACGATATTTTCTTTGTTCACCGTAAAAAATTCCACGATGCGTTTTTGCGTCGCGGCGTCAAATTCGTTGATAAACATTCTCCGCGGATCCCGCGTAGGCCGGGCCGGCTTTTTCTCGCCGACGTACAGTTTCAAAGCTACCTCGATGTCCGGCGGAATGCTCCACATTGCGACGTACTGACGCAGCCAGCGTTTATCGATCTGGTTGAAACCGTTCGTACTCGAAACAAGCTTGATCGAGATCCCTTCGGTCTTTTCGCCCGCCGCCGTCCGCACCTTAACGACGATGTCGGCCTTTTCACCATGCGGCTTCGTCGCCGCTACGCCGAGCAGTTCCGCCTGCTTGTAACCCATAAAGGCAAGCCACACCGCCGCCTCAGGATCGCTCCGCCAACTATTGAACTTCGCCGCGATCTCGTCCTCATTGCGAAACCCAGCCTTCGCCGTTTGCGACCCTTTTTCGACCGCCGCCCTTGTGGTCGCGGTTTGCCCGAAAACGCCGTCCGCCGTCAGGCTGAGTGCCAGAAGGATCGTGAACAGAAGCCGCAAAGAGAATCTCAGGATCTTCATCGGGTCCGGGCTACTCCCCGTCGGGTCAAGACTTCTCATCGACCGGCTCACTTTAACACGATACGCAGGGTCGGTTTGAGATA
This sequence comes from Pyrinomonadaceae bacterium, assembly GCA_041750855.1. Taxonomy (GTDB): domain Bacteria; phylum Acidobacteriota; class Blastocatellia; order Pyrinomonadales; family Pyrinomonadaceae; genus OLB17. The sequence continues at coordinate 40,203 of JBGSYT010000013.1, forward strand.
ACTTTGATCCACATTTGCCGGGATCATCCATTTCATCGCGATCGCCAGCAACAAGTTTCGAAATGAAAAGACGGCCCCCCAGGTGAAAAGACGGTTCGTGTTACTATAACTGAAATCGCATTCGGTCTCGATGCATGCGGGTTGCGCTTTTTTGGTCTCTCCGATTTCGAAAGATATACAGGCCCTGATCGGACGCGTGAAGGTCATCGCGTTTAACCGTAAGAGTGATATCAGTGCAGTGGGTACATCTTGCATTTGAAGGTGGGTCGGGTACCCTCTTTTCGATAACTCGGAGAAATGAATTGCCAAACCAACCGTATCAAAGAAGCATGTTAGAGGATCTCCGTTCGTCATAGGTACGACCCTGAAAACAGCATTTACGCAATGTCCGAAGAGGGCAATTTCGTGTCAATGATGCTCGACTCTAGAGACCAGCTTTCAACTCACGACCAATGCCGGAAGTTTCTTACGGCCGCGCTGGCCCCGGGCCGGATGGTCCTGGACGTCGGCTCCGGGAACGGCAGTTTGATGAAAGAACTGGCCAGTATGGGTTTTGCTGTCTCGGGCATTGAGATCGACCCTGCCCTTATCGAAGCCTGCCGCGAGGAAGGATTGGATGTTCGCGAAGGACGTGCGGAATCGCTTCCTTTTCCCGATGAAAGCATGGACGCCGTTGTTTGCAGCGTTGTACTTCCCTATACCGACGAGCGAGCGGCCGTAGAGGAGTGGGTCCGCGTGCTGCGACCCGGCGGGGTGGTAAACGCGTCCGGCCACGGGCTCGGTTACGGCGTAAGGTATCTCGTCCGCGGGCCCGGCCTGAAGACCCGCTTCTATGGACTTCGGATGTTGGCCAACACATTGTTCTACCGCTTGTCCGGCCGGCGGCTGCCGGGTTTTGTCGGCGATACGCTTTGTCAGTCATCCGGCAGAATGAATGCACACTTCAGGTCGTTAGGACTCGTCTCCCAGGACGAGTTGGTTGTAGGCAGATTCTTCGGATTTCCGATATTCCTTTGCCATCGGGCAGTAAAGCCCGTGCCCGCATCCGCCGCCTTTTCGCTGCGTTGTGATTCGGCCGATCTTAAGGTTGCCGGCCCGCGTAATCTCAACCGGGCCTTCGCTAAAATACTTGATCGCGTAGTCGATACTTCGCAGCACCCATCGCGGCTGCGGCGTCGAATGCAACGCGACAAGCATCCACCCGGCGCTCGAAACACCGTCGCCCTTCAAATGGTCCGAGATTATCTCCGCCTTATTCGCCGTGAAAAATTCGACGACGCGCTTTTGCTGTTCGGCCGACAGTCTGACCCGTAGAAGGCCAATAGCCCAATGAACTTCGAAATAGCACTGGTATTTGGGATCTTGGCTGCCGCCATTATTCTCTTCGTGACCGAGGTCGTGAGGATCGATCTCGTCGGTCTCGGGGTCCTCGTCGCTCTCGCGCTCACCGGCCTTGTCACATCGGAGCAGGCGATCGCGGGCTTCAGCAATCCGGCTGTTATCACAGTTTGGGCGATGTACATTCTATCTGCCGGTCTCGCCCGGACAGGCGTCTCCCGTATGTTGGGCAACCAGCTAATGCGTTTTGCCAAGGGCGGCGAGGGCAAGCTGATCTCGGTCTTGATGACTGTAACTGCTCTTCTCTCCTCCTTTATGAACAACATCGGGGTGGCGGCGATGTTTCTGCCCATAACGATGGACATCGCGCGGCAAACCAAACGGCACGCCTCAAGGCTTCTGCTCCCGATGGCATACGGTTCACTGCTCGGCGGGCTGATTCTGCTTATCGGAACGCCGAGCAACCTGCTGGTCCGCGACGCTCTTCGCGAGGCCGGGCTACGCCCGCTTGAGATGTTTGACTTTACGATCGGCGGTCTTGTGATACTTTCGGCGAGTGTTGCCTATATGGCGTTTATCGGGAGGCGTTTTCTGCCGACGAATAGCACTATCGAGGCTCTCGGAGCAAACGGAAACCCGGCCGGCCGCGATATCAGAAAGCTTTACAGCCTGGAGGAACGCCTTGCGTACCTAGTGGTCCCGGATGAAAGCCCGCTCATCGGCAAGACCCTAGGCGAGAGCCGCATCGGGCAGGCTCTGGGCCTGAACGTTTTGAGCATACGTCGAAGGTCCGGCCAGCGGATAGCGGCGGAGCCCGATGTGGATATTGAGGGCGGTGACCGTCTGCTGATCCTCGGCCGGCTCGACAGGATAGAGGAGATCGCCGAGCGGCCGGTGATCGTTGTCGAGGACGATCACCCGACGGCATCCGCTCTGGTAACCGGCGAGGTCAGCCTTGGCGAAATGGAGATCGCAAAAGGATCAGAACTCTCCGGCAAGTCTCTCGCGGAGGTCAGATTTCGCGAGAGGTTTGGCCTGAATGTCCTATCCGTTTACCGCGGTGGGGACATTATCCGAACCGATCTACAGGGGCTCAGATTCCTCGAAGGTGATCGATTACTGGTGCATGGGCCGAAGGAGAGGTTTGGCAGCTCGGATGGCGGCGATGAGATTCGCGAGGCCTCGTTAAAAGATGCCGCAAAATATGATCTGGATGAGCTGCTGTTGATCATCCGAATTCCTGAGGTGTCAACCCTCGCCGGCCGGACACTAAAGGAAAGCCGGCTGGGTGCCGCGTTCGGGCTGGCGGCTTATGCGGTTAAACACAGCGGCGGAGGCTGGGAGATGCCCGGGGCCGAGGATACTCTCGAGACGGGCGATCTATTGCTCGTCGGCGGACGCCCCCGAACAATAGAGGTCCTCAAGGGGCTAGACAAGCTTACGATCGTCCGACAAGTCAATGTCAAGCGTGACAAGTTAGAGGTGGGTTCGCTTCGGGTGATCGAGGTAATGCTTTCGCCTTACACAGGAATTGCCGGGAAAACTCTGGCCGATTTGAGGTTTCGAGATAAGTATGGAGTATCAGTGCTGGCGATCTGGCGGGGAGAGCGGGCCTATCGGACGGAGCTGGCGGAGATACCGCTAAGCTTTGGCGACGGATTGCTTTGCTATGGCCCGAAGGACCGCTTCGAACTGCTTGCCCGCGACCCAGATTTCGTAGTTCTTCAGGCCGAGATGCAGGAAGAGCCGAAGATGCACCTGGCACCCGTCGCCGCACTCATCATGGCCGGGGTGATCGGAGCCGTCATTCTACTGGGAATGCCGATCTCGATCGCCGCGATCACGGGATGCGTATTGATGGTCGCGTCCAGATGCCTCTCGATGGACGAAGCCTATCAGGCTATTGACTGGAAAGCGGTCTTCCTAATAGCAGCAATGCTCCCGCTCGGTGCCGCTATGGGTGAAACAGGCGCGGCAAAACTGCTTGCCGACGGGGTGATCGGCACGGCCGGAAGCTATGGCCCGATAGCCGTTCTGGCAGGGTTGATGTCGCTCTCGATAATCATCACACAAACGATGCCGAGTGCGGTGGTTGCGGTTCTGATGTCGCCGATAGCGATCACTACGGCCGCAGCAATGGAGGTTTCGCCGTATCCCTTTATGATGGGCATCGCATACGCACTTGCGGCATCATTCATTAGCCCGGTCGCCCACCCGGCTAATATTCTCGTTATGAGCCCCGGCGGATACCGCTTCAGCGACTACATCATCCACGGGCTTCCGATCTCGGTAATAGTGGTCGTGATAAGTGTCCTGCTCCTGCCTTTGCTTTTTCCTTTTTAGGTCAACTGCCCGTTCGAGCAAAAAACCTTCGGCGTGCCCGGCAAGGCTCCGATCGGTTAGCCAAGGCGTTTCCTTCCAACGATTACAGAGTGTTAAGCTTTAGTCAAGAACGAAACAGTCGCAGTAATGCCGTTCGGTTCGCTGCCGCCGCTCGACAGGCAGTTCAACATTCGAGCGACACGCAGACCGGCAGATCTCAAGAATTCGCCGATCCGCTAATGAAAGCGACGCGACGAAAAAAAAGACCAAGGGGGAGCAGAAACAGTAATGGCAAAATGGACCAACTCGTTTATCGGCCTGATGATCTCAATATTCGTTTTTTCACTCGCAGTTTCGCCGCAGAAGCGTAAGCCCGTCGAAATTCTTTCAAATTTCCATAAGATCAACGAATCGTTTTATCGCGGTGCCCAGCCGCGCGAGGGCGGCTTCGAGAAGCTTGCGGAAATGGGAATTAAAACGGTCGTAAACCTTCGCGGGGCCGACCGACGCGCCCGTGCCGACGATGCGGCCGCACTTGCTGCCGGACTGCGATACTTCAACGTCCCGATGCCCAGCCACGCCCGGCCCACCGACGAGCAGGTGGAGAAGGTATTGTCGCTGATCGGTGACACCGAAAACCAGCCTGTGTTCATATATTGCCGACGCGGTGCCGACCGTACCGGCACCATCGCGGCCGTCTATCGCATCCGCCACGACCGTTGGACCAGTAAGATCGCGACCGACGAAGCACGGCGTTTCGGGATGTCCTTCACCCAGTTTGAGATGCGAGACTATATCAAGGACACTTACTGCAGTTTCGAACGTAAGGGCGAAAATTGCGTCGAGACATCCCTGGTCGAACGAGTCGGCAAACCCGCGGCGACTGTGGGCCGCCAGATCTACAAGGCACTGAACCGGCATTCGTGGGCCACACAAAGCCTCCGGGAGTTCAGGAGCCTGGCACATTGATTCGGTTTGATCCGCCACACCGTGATGCAGCAAGTTAGACGAGCGAGGACGAAATGAGAACAGCCATCACATTTATCTTTCTGGCGCTACTATCCGCCAACGCCTTTACCCAGGACCGCCGTCAGTTCATCCGCACCGAGGCTCCGGTCATTGCCCTCAACAACGTCCGCATCATCGACGGCACTGGCGCTGCACCGCTTGAGGACCAGACCATCGTCATCCGCGGCGGCAAGATCGACCTGATCGGCCCGACAGCCGCGACGACCATTCCCGCCGGTGCTGAGAATCTTGACCTAAAGGGTTACACCGTGATGCCCGGCCTGGTCGGGATGCACAACCATCTGTTTTTCCCGATGGGCGGCTCGCCGCCGATCTATTCAAACATGGCGATCAGCTTCCCTCGGCTCTATCTCGCCCTCGGTGTTACGACCATCCGCACGACGGGCAGCGTCGCTCCTTATACCGATCTTGAGGTCAAGAAACGCATCGACGCGAACGAGATGATCGGCCCGAAGATGCACATCACCGCTCCATATCTGGAGGGAAAAGGCTCATTCACGCCCGTTATGCGCGAGCTAACGGGGCCCGCCGACGCCCGCCACCTGGTCAATTTCTGGGCCGATCAGGGAGCGACTTCGTTCAAGGCGTATATGAATATCACGCGGGACGAACTCCGCGCGGTCGTCGAGGAAGCCCGCAAACGAAACCTGAAAGTGACCGGCCATCTTTGCTCGGTCACGTACAAAGAGGCGGCCGAGATCGGCATCGATAACCTAGAACACGGCCTGCTTGCAAGCACCGACTTCGTTACCGCCAAGAAACCTGATGAATGCCCGCAGGGCGGGTCGGCAAGTATTTTGAATCTCGACATCAACGGCGCTGCTGTACAGGAAACGATCCAGAAGCTTGTCGAAAAAAAGGTGGCGATAACCTCGACGCTTCCCGTGTTCGAAGCAAGCGCTCCCATCACGGCTTCGGGCATCGGCGCCGCATCCGCCCTGCTTAATCCGCGAATGTTGAACACGATGTCCAACGACGCCCGGATACGCTATCTCTCGTCGCGTTCGCGCATTCCGGCAAATTCGCCGACGGCTCAGCTTGTCAGAAAGTCGATGGATTTCGAACGTGCGTTCGTCAAGGCGGGTGGCCTGCTGGTGACGGGCCTTGACCCGACGGGCAACGGCGGCGTTGTCGCAGGCTTTGGCGATCTGCGAAGTGTTGAGCTGCTTGTCGAAGCGGGCTTTACGCCGCTCGAGGCCATCCGCATCGCTACCCTCAACGGAGCGATCCTTCTCGGCGAAGATTCGCGCATCGGTTCCATAGCCTCGGGCAAATCGGCCGACCTGATGATCGTAAAAGGCAATCCGGCTCAAAGGATCGCCGATATCAACAATGTAGAATTGGTCTTCAAGGACGGCGTCGGCTGGGACACCGAAAAGCTCATCCAGTCTGTCCAGGGTCTGGTCGGTACGCGGTAAGGCGTTGGTTTTGATACATACACCGATAGGTGCTGGATGGTGATTTTTGACTCAGGATCTGTGCGTGGAAATGTTCGACCGCACCGATGTTAAAAAGTAGTTATGTTGCACCACCTTCGACTCTTGCGTAACACCTTCGCATGAAGGGTATGCCCATGATCGTTCTGTTTCCCGGAACGGCGCTGACGAGCCCCAATGAAGTGGGAGGCAAGGCGGCCTCGTTGATCCGTATGATCGTTGCCGACTTGCCGGTTCCGTCCGGTGCCGTGCTGACGACTTCGTTCTTCGCGCCGTGGTTCGACGCAATCAAGGTGTCTGCAACTTGGAATCAACTGACCGAGTCGAACCCGGAAGAGTGGGCACGTCTTTGCGATACCCTGAAGGAATATGCTCGATCTCTTATATTGACTGCGACCCAGCAGGACGCTCTGGACGCGTTGCTACGAGACATCGACGTTCCACATGAAGAGTTGCGCTTCGCCGTGCGCTCGTCGTCGCCCGAGGAAGATCTGATATCTGCTTCGTTTGCCGGCGGCTACGAAACGCTACTCGGTGTACACGCTGACGATCTGGAAAGCGCAGTACGCCATTGCTTCGCATCTAGTCTGGACGTGCGTGTGTTGACATATAAGAAGGCTCACGGCATCGACCTGTGGTCGCCAAGCATTGCCGTGATCATGCAACGACAGATCGACAGCGACATCGCCGGCGTCGGGTTCTCCCTGAATCCCGTGACGAACGACTACGATGAAGCGGTGATCGAGGCGAACTGGGGTCTCGGGACATCGGTGGTCGAGGGACTGGTCTCTCCTGACCACTTCGTAGTGGACAAGGTCGACAGGAAGGTAATGGAGGAGAGTCGGGGTACGAAGAATGTGTCGGTTTGGCTTGACGCCGACGGGGGCACCGTCGAACGGAAGGGGTACCGCTCGGCGGACCGCACGCTGACCGACGACCAACTCGGAGAGTTGACCGACGTCATCTGTCGCATCGAGGAACTCTACCAAGCGCCTATCGACATCGAGTGGGCTTATGCCGACGAAAAGCTCTTCGTGCTGCAGGCGCGGCCAATTACCACCTACGTGCCGCTCCCGGCCGAGATGGTTACCGAGCCTGGTGGACGGAGGCGGCTTTACGCGGACGGAGCCTTGTCGAAAGGCCTGACTATCAACGCACCGATCTCGCCGCTAGGCCTCGATAATATGAAGAGCATGTTTTCGGCGATCCTCGAGTCGTGGGTCGGCGCCATGAATCGTGACGTTCTTCCCGAGGACGCGCTGTTCTTCTTCGCCGGGGGCCGGATGTACATGAATTACTCCAACATCATGTGGCTGGTAAGCCCCAGCAAGCTGGCCAAGAGCGCCGCTCCAACCGATGCATTGATGGCGCAGATCCTGGCCAATGTCGATGCAAAGAAATACCGGGTTGCCAAACGCCCGTCTTTTGTGAGCTTTCAACTCCTCTGGGTTATTCCGAGGGGACTCTGGAACTTGCGCGGCTTCTTCTGGAATGTACTCGTCGCACTCCTGGCTCCTGACCGAGCACATCGAGCGTACCGGCAAAAGATCGATGCATTTGAATCGGACCTGCGAGAGCAGCTTAAAGGCGCCATTCCCGTCCGAGAGTTCCGGCACACGTACGAGGCTCGCATGGCGAGGGAGATGTTCGGCGTAATGATGTCTGCGGTCATCGCCGGGATGGCATCTCCGGCTCTCGTCGTCCGACCGAAGACACAGGAGGTGAGTGACCTCGTGGCTAAACTCGGTCGGGGCTTCACGGACGACGTCGTTGTCGAAATGGGGATTGCGCTTTATCGCCTGGCCGGGCGCCTCGACCGGTCAGACTTCGGCGACCTGGATCGATTAGCTGAGCGAATCGAGCGGCGCGAGCTGCCGGCAGGGTTCATGGAGGAGTGGGACCACTTCCTCTCGACCTTCGGCTGGCGTGGCCCGATGGAAATGGACCTGGCCAGCCCGCGTTACGCCGACGCCCCCGGCCTTGCTCTCAGACAGATGTCGTTAATGGCCGTTGACGATAGCGACTTCGATCCGGAAGCCGCACACCGGCGCCAGATCGAGGAGCGTCAGCACGCTTTCGAAGAGCTGCTGCACCGCCTGGGGCCTATTCGCCGTGCTCTCTTGCGCCGGGTCTATCGACTCATCGAACTGTTTGCCGGAGCACGAAACACGCCCAAGCACCTCATCGTTCTGTTCAATTACGTTATCCGTAAACGTGTGTTAACCGAGGGCCGACGTCTGACCGAGGAGGGCCGGCTTGACGCCGCCGAGGACGTCTTCAACTTGCGGTTTGCGGACCTTGAGGCGGCAGAGCAGGACGCCACCCTTGATCTGCGAAAGCTCTGTGAGGAACGATCTCATTTCAGAAAGAAGCTCGACGCGCATGTGAAGTCGTTCCCAGCCGTGATCGACTCTCGCGGACGGATCCTCCGTCCTCCTGCCGCCGAGATCACGCCGGGCTTGTTGAGCGGTATGCCGGTGTCGCCTGGTGTGGTAACCGGCACGGTCAACGTTCTACACTCGCCGCATGACAAGGTGGTGGAGAAAGGCGATGTGCTCGTGGCGTACACGACCGACCCGGGCTGGACTCCCCTTTTCGTGAATGCAGCAGCCATCGTTCTCGAGGTCGGGGGAGTGCTGCAGCACGGAGCTCTGGTGGCGCGTGAATATGGCAAGCCATGCGTTGTAGGCATCGACCGGGTAGTGTCGACACTTCAGGACGGCGAGCTCGTTGAAGTCAATGGGACGACAGGAACCATTCGTCGGTTGTCACAACAGTAGACGAACGGAAGCACACTTAAGCGCACAACATAACAAGTCGATGCATACGAAGCAACTGGAAAGATTTACGTCGGTAAAGGCAGCTTTGACGAATTCCGAAATCAGCCATCAATAAGTGCAGGGTTGATCTTGAACTGTATCTGCTTTGCCGTTTTTCGGCCGCAAAAATTTTCGATATCGAAAAGGTCGAGTTCGTCTTCAAGGACGGCGTCGGCTGGGACACCGAAAAGCTCATCCAGTCCGTCCAGGGCCTCGTCGGTGTCCGTTAGTAAGCTTTCGTCACTTCGGCACCGGTGTAGTAATGCCGGATGATGTCGTCGGCTTTGACGCCCATTTTGGCAAGGCCGTAGGCTCCGTACTGGCACATACCGACGCCGTGGCCCCAGCCGCGGCCCGTAAATGTGTAACTCGCAACGGCTCGTCCCGAATATCTCTTGTCGATCACGAAAAGCTGCTCGCGAAGCCGCAGGGCCGACCGGATCTTGCCGCCCTTCAGGGTTTTGACGCCGTTTGAGCCGATGATCTCCAACTCGACCGCACGCCGCGAATATCCGCGCGTTTTTACATTCACGTCGTAGAGCGTTCCGATGCCGCGAACATAGCGCGACAGCCGTGCCTGCACCGCTCCGGCACCTAGCGTCGTGCTCCAATTGGTAAAAGGCGACATATTCTCGGCGGCGGTCGCCGAAGTTGTCGGGTCGATCTCAAGATACCAGACCGCTCCGGCCGCATCCGTTTGATAACGCACGTTCTCGCCGCCGACCAACGCTGCCTCACTCACCGGATATAGCTCGCCGCCAAATTTTCTGAAAAGGAACACGTCTGGCCTGATCGCCATCTGCCTTTCTGTCCTTCCGCTCCTCAGCACGAGTTTTCCGTCAACCGACGGCCGCGTCGTTCCCGATTGCAGCGTCGGCATCCACTTTCGCTTTTCGTAGATCTGGCGCACCAGCCGCAGCATCTTCGCTCGTGAGAACGGCCTGTTCGGCTTGAGCGTCAGGTCGGCATTCAGTGCGAAATAGCCGTCGCGAAGGAGCATCGCCATTTCTGCCCGGCTTGCGGCGGGAATCTCGGCCGCATCGTCAAACGCCAGATGGTAGTTGACGTCCGAATCGCTCAACAGCGTGTCCGCGCTTCCCGGCGTGTAGATCATTGCCGCCAAAATGCGTGCAAGTTCGACCGGCTTCGTCGTGTCTTTGTTCACGTTTGGGAAAGTCTTGCCAAACTTCGTCGCAAGATTGTTCAGCCAGTTCGAGACCTCGCCCTGTGTCGGAACCTCTTCGAACCAATCATCCGTCATCCGGGCGGTCGTCAGCGAAAAACCGTTCACCGCCAACAGCGACATCAGTCTGGCCAGTTCAAGGTTCGCGTCGTCGCGGAGTTTGGCCGGCTGGCGGACGGTTTTGATCATGAACGGGTTGAAATGGCTGCGGCCCTCGAGAGAGCATTCGACGCCGCGTAGGTACGGTTCGGCATGGTCAAAGATGTTCTCGGAATTTTCCGTCCTGCCGCCGCACGTGGAAGTAAAATATGCCATGATCGGCTTTCCGCCGTGGGTCGCGACCAGTCCCGCCGTCTCGCGAACCGCCTGCGTTCCCATTTTCGACTCGATCGAAACGCCCTTGTAAACCTGCGACCAAACGGTCGGCACCATATCGAATCCCTGCACGCCGTATCCGCCGATGTTCGCGATAGCGTATGTTCTGGCGGCGATCGCCTGTGCCTTCTGCGCCTCCAGATTAGGCAGCGAAAGCTCTGCCGGCACCACGCCGAGCAGGTAATCCTCGATCGGCACGGCGTTCACCACCGTCAGCGTGCCCCGTGCATTAACAAAGACCTCGATGCGTCCGCGATAGGCCTTTCCGTTGTACCTGACCGGAACGGACCGCTCGTTCAACGATCCGAACGAGACCGCTTTCAGCGAGGCATATTTTGCCGCCTCGGCCGGCCCGTTAACGATCACCTCGCGCAGATTCGCATCGACCGACGACGGCCCGATCACCGGCTGCGACTCGCCGGTCGGCCTGATCAGGCTACGCACCTGCGAACGCCCAGCATCTCGGACCTGCTGCGAAAGCGCGACCGCATCCTGGCTGACAACGGTCTTTCGCTCAGTCACTCGCACCAAGTCCTCAAAACCCTTCTCCGACATCGCCGCCGCAAAAGCGTCCGCCTCTTCGGATGTCTCGAACACGCCGCCTATCCAAACCTTCCAAGTGTTCGATGCCGCGTCGATGCTCACCAGCGCCGATTCGCCGGTCGATTCGCGGACATCTTTTGCGATCTCGTTCGCCTCGCCCGACGTTGAAATATTCTGTATCTCGAATCTGAAGGTATCTATCTCCGGCGGCCTGTACGCCCGGGCTGAAACCGAAACGCGGTTCGTCGCCAAATAGCGGGCCGCTTCCTCCGGCGAGTACGCGACCAACTGCTCGTCCGTCGTCGTGATCGAAACGGATGTCGCGTTCGTCGCCAGCCCGATCCGGATCACCGGCTCACTGAGAACCGAAAAACGGCCGAAGCCTGCATTTGCAAGATCGCTGGAGGTGATTAAAAGGATTACCACTATCGAAGCGAGGGCTCGAAAGAACATAACAACAATAATAAGACTTGACGCCGCAAAATGAAACAGGTTTGTGTTTACAATAGTTATGTATTTAGATATGCTGTTTATTATATAGTTGGACTTGAGTGTAAATTATGAAAAACATCATTCCCGTATCCGACCTTCAGCGCCAGGCGGCAGCAATTCTAAAGGAAGTCAATAGTTCCTCCGAGCCGGTTATCATTACACAACGCGGACGAGCCGCAGCCGTCATCTTGTCCGCTAAACGTTATTCCGAGATCGAAGACGACCTCGCCTTGCTCGACGATCTTGAACTGCATCGTTTGATCGCCGACGGGCTTAGTGAAAAGGAAGCCGGCAATATGATATCGATGGAAGAGGCAAAAAAGCGACTGAATTATCCCGGCTGAAATGAAGAGTCATATCGAACTGATGGCTCAGGCCTTTGCTGTGCTTGAGTCGCTGCCTGAGGCTATCGCTTTTGATATCTTCCGCAAACTGGATCGGTTATCCGAGTTCCCCGAAATGGGATCGCCGCTCGGCCCGCAGTTCCCTAACCTCGCCAAATTTCGGCAGCTGATATATAAACGCTGGCTTCGGATAGTCTACGAGTACGAAGAATCCGAAAATACCGTTTACATCCTCGTGATGCAGGATTGCCGAAGAAAAATGCCTACGGCTCGCGACCTCGACAATGCCAGATCGACCGACGATATGTCCGTTGAAGAATGAGCCTAGTTCATGCAATTATGTTATTTTTCCAAGGCGTTAAAGACGAACGGAAAGGTGCCAAACGTCTGCCCCCGATGCTGCGGGCGAAAGGCGAACATCACTAACGTGCCCTTCCCGAATTCGGCCTCCACCATTGCTGCCTTGCCATTGATCAGCTTTTCGCCGAGCATCCATCCGGACATCAGCGCATCCTTTGCCGCATAGCGTGCAACGACGCTGATATTCCCGATTCCACGCTCGTTGGGCAGCCTGCGTGTTTCGGTGTTCGTCGCCGTCACCTCAAAGGCTGCGCTGTTCGCGAAATAGGCCGGGGTCTCGTCGAGCAGGCCCCGAGCGAGCGGATGCGGCGTATGTACATCGAGCTTCACGATCGAACCCGGATTGTAAAACTCGCGCCGGGCCACACCGCTGACGACGTTCTTTACCGGCAGCCCGAATCGCTTGATCACCATGTCGCACGAATCCCCAAAGCAGACCAACTTGCCGCCGTTCTCGACGAATTCTTTCAGTTTTGCGACGCCGTCGTCGCCGATGCCGCCCGAGATCTCGGTCGGGTAACGCTCGGCGCTTAAACCGTTGACGATGAAGTTCTCGTTGTCGGCGGGCAGAATGATCACATCATATGGAAGCTCGCCCGAACGGACATGCGGCACCGTGACCGTACGAAAGGGGATCTGGAACGTGTCGAAAACATATCGCGTCCAGCCTTCGTCCATCGAGCTTCCGTAACCCTTGAACAGGCCGATCCGCGGCCCCGTCCTGATCGGATTCCTGAATTTCGGGAATGGGCCGACGCCCTGCGGAAGGTCGAGCGCATCGCGAACCTGGTCCGTCTGCACGACCTTTTTCAGCGTGTCCCGATATCGGTCCAGCTCGCGAATGTCCCAAATTTCGTATGTCTCAACTCCCATCTGCAGCGGCAATGTCCAGCCAGCAACATCGTACGGCGGGTCGGGTTCGCCCGCCGCGTTCACCCTGTTCGGATAAACCTGCTTTTCAAACAAATTCAGAACATTGTTCTTCTGCGGCTGGTTCGTGAACACGATAAAGCCGTTCAGCGGTATCTCGTGAAACTCCTCGGTCTTTGAGTGTTTGACCCAAAGCTCGTGGGTCATATGATGCACCTCTATCCCCTGCCACGTCAGGATGTCGATGAAGCGCGAAACGGTCTCGGCATAGGGCTGGCCCGCCATTATGACGTATGCCTGCGGGACCTCGTCGTCCTTCGCCAGGTTCGCCCGGCCGAGTTCGTAGAAATTCTTAAGGTATCGGCCCTTGTATTTCGCGGCTAATGAAAGCAGCGATCGGCTCGCCGACATCTCCAGGTCCGCAATGTCTCGCGGCCGCCACACGCCGCCTTTCCACGCCTGCGGATGCGTGATCGAGGTCGCCGTCGGCGAATCCAGCCCGCGTGCAGGGCGCGTTCGCGCAAGCTGTTCGCTCGTGATGGTCACAGGCGTCATCAGGTTCGCGCTCGCGGCCTCGGACAATATCCCGATCGAATTGTGGTAATAAGGAGCGGAGCGAAACCCGCCGTGCCACCACATATCGAAAGTCGTATTGGTCGCCACGCCGGCAACGCCCTTTGCCTGAAGGTCGGCAGCCATCTTATAACCGACCAGCCCGACCTCCCGAACGATCGACGGCGGAATTCGCGGGTTTGGCGGGTCGAAGAACGGCGGTATAACGAATCGCGCACCGTTCTGTCCCATCTGATGCACATCGTAAACGAACTGCGGGAACCATTCCTGCCAGTAAAGTTTCGTGATGGCCTGTGTTTCTTTTAGGTTCAGCATGAACCAGTCGCGGTTGTTGTCGTGGCCGGCATAATGATGATAAAGCTCCGGCGGCGTCACGCCTTCAGATTTGGTTCCGAGCGTTTTTCGATACCAGTCAGCGACGATATCGATCCCGTCCGGATTCGACGACGGTATCAGCAGCAGTATCGTGTTATCCAGGATCTCGAGAGTTTCCGGGTCTGCGGCAGCCGCCATCTCATAGGCCAGGTTCATCGACATCTGCGAAGCCACGATCTCTGTCGAATGGATCGAGCATGAGATGGACACTATCGCCTTTCCGTCTTTGACCAGCGAATCTCTTTCCGCATCATTCGCCACCGTTCGCGGGTCGGCAAGTTTCGCGTTTATCCGGCGAAGACGTTCAAGGTCGCGAATGTTCTCAGGCGACGAAATGAACGCGACGATCATCGGTTTGCCGAGCGTCGTCTTGCCAAACTCGCGCACCAGAACGCGGTCGCTCGCCCGGTCCAGTTTCGCGAAATAATCGGTGATCTGTCCCCAGTCTGCGATCGTTTTGTCGTCGGTTGGGTGAAAGCCCAGCACCGACCGCGGCGTCGGCACCTGTGCGACAATCGCGGTGGAAAAGAGTAGGATAAAACAGCAGAGACGCAAGCAGGCAGAATTGACCAATTTCGCTTTCACAGCACTTAAAAGATGGATCCGGTTGCGCCCGCACTTGAGCATAAAGAATCTTCCTCCGCGTCGCCGCGCCTAGGCGGTGAATTTGAACTTGCCTTGAGGGAGAACAAGAAACTGACGTTTCCTGTCAAAAATTCTAACAAATCCCGAATCCTCGGCAAACTTCGCTATTGGTGGTGCTGGATCGCAGCATCGGCATTGCTCTTGTTCGTCGGGGCTCCGGCGCTCCTGTTCCTTTGGATAATCCGCCGCCGGCTCTGGCTTTACCCGCTTGCTCTTTGGGGTGCAAAAACGTGGCTAAAGACGTGCGGGGCGAAGGTCGAGGTGCATGGGCTGGAACATCTTCAAGCAAGCGAACAATACGTTTTCATCTCAAACCACCGGTCTTATCTGGATACGGCGGCGCTGTTTCGTTATGCGGGCCGGCGAATCGGCTTGGTCGGAAAAAAGGAACTGCTAAGAGTGCCCGTCCTCGGCCAGGGAATGCACTTCGTGAACATCATCGCCATCGACCGCTCAAACCCCGAACGAGCTCTCCAGTCGATGGAAAAGGCCCGTCAGGTAATGGAAAACGGCTACTCCTTCGGCGTGTTTGCCGAAGGAACGCGGGCCATGCCAGGCGAAATGCTTCCCTTTAAGAAAGGAGCCTTTCACCTCGCCCTACAAACCGGCCGGCCAATAGTCCCGGTCGCGATAAGAAACACCGATTGGATGATGGGCAAACGCACCGGCGTGGCATACCCGGGAACCATCCAGGTATATGTTCTCGATCCGATCTCAACAGAGGGTAAGAACGACACTGATATTCCGCATCTTTTACAAACAACAAGGACGGCGATAGCCACCGTCCTTGCATCACGATAAATTGAGCCCGAATTACGCGCTCGGATTCTGAACTTTGCGATCTTGGCGTCTTCGCGTGAAAAATCCCATCACGCAACAAATGTTTTCACGCAAAATCCGCGAAGAACGCCGAGTAGAAGTTCATTGTGTCATTCAGAATCGAAATTTTTCTAAGGTTCCATTTCCGTTATCTAGGCTGAAACAACCTCGCATCCGTTTAGGGTTTCCTCGGCGTCGGAGACGGCGTCGGTGTGCTCGCGTCGATCACGTCTTCCTCGGAAATGATCTTCACATCTGTTCGGCCGAGCCGATAGTCGGTGTATTTCACGCGGACCCTTATTTTCACTACCTGCCCGCTATCGAAGACGAGCTCGTCATCCGCACGCGAATCGACCGGAAAGTAATACTTGTTGTCGATAGGCTGGCGGATCGTTTCGATTATCGGAAACCGTTCCTTTCCCTCCGGAACGGCCTTTCCTCGCGACTTCACGATCATCATCCCTTCGTCCTCGACCCAAACCCGACCCTGGAAGAACTTCGCGACGCCTTTTTTCCAATCGGGCATCACCTTTGGGGCAACTTCGAAGACATAGAGGTCGAGTTCGTCGATCTTTTCCTTGCCAAGATAGGTAAATCTGTATTGATCGACTACCCTGGGCTCGATCGCGAAGGGGTCAATACCGCCGAGGTTCTCGATGTCTGCGGCGGTAACTGTGATCTCGCTTAACGTGGAGACCGGTGCGAAAAGTATCCGTTCAAACCGGTCACCCGCCTCGTTAAATGTGAGGTAAGAATCGCGTCGATACGTGCCCGTTATCTGCCCGCCGAGGCCGACCGTTGAGATCGTCGCGTAACGATTGAACGCATAAACGTTCAACGCCTGGCGGAACAGGCCTTCGTTTCGTGTGAATTTTTTGATGATCTGGTCGATCTCAGGCTGCGCCAGATCGGCCTTCGTGATACTTGTCTGCCCGAAAGCGGGCACGAGGGAAACGTAAAAGGCAATAACCGCAGTGAACAATGATCTTTTCATGATTTTCGCTTCTTTCCGGTG
The DNA here is from genome assembly GCA_041750855.1 of Pyrinomonadaceae bacterium. Classification (GTDB taxonomy): domain Bacteria; phylum Acidobacteriota; class Blastocatellia; order Pyrinomonadales; family Pyrinomonadaceae; genus OLB17. Next base: position 56,741 of record JBGSYT010000013.1, read on the forward strand.
TCTTCGGAATAGATGCAGCATTACCCTGAAAAGTTGACAAACATTCCGGCCCTCTGTTCACCGATCTCTGCTCACCCAACAAACTCCACGTCTGCCTTATGCGGGATGATCCCGTGTTGGTGGCCTTCGTCAAGCAGAGTTCGGACGGCCTCGCGGCCGCGGTCGCCGTAGTCGAGCGTCAGATCGTTCACCCACATCGCGACAAACCGATCGGCCAGTTCGGGCGCCATGTCTCGTGCAAACTGCATCGCATACTGAAGCGCATCTTCGCGGTTTTCCATCGAATAGATGATGCTGCTATGCAGGTGGTGCGAGACCTGCTTCATCAGCTCAGGCCCTAGATCGCGCCGAATCGCATTTCCACCCATCGGCAGCGGCAGGCCCGTTTTTTCATGCCACCATTCGCCGAGGTCGAGCACCTTGTCCAAACCGACCTGTTTGTAAAAAAGCTGGCCTTCGTGAATGAGAAGTCCGGCATCGTAATCGCCCTTCCGGACCGCGTCGATGATGCCATCAAACGGTACAACGCCGTATTCGAACTCGTTGTTATATATTCGCAATGCCAGAAACGCGCTTGTCAGCTCGCCGGGAACTGCGATCCTCATCCCGCCGATCTCTTCCGGCTTTCGCGGTTCCTTTGAGACCAGGATCGGCCCGTACTTGTCGCCGATACTCGCACCGTGCGGCAAGAGTGCATACTTGTCCGATACGTAGGCATACGCGTGAAAGGAGATCGCCGTCACATCGAACACGCCGTTTTTCGCGTCTTCGTTCAGCGACTGTATGTCCTTCAGCGTGTGTTCGAACTTCAAGCCTTCCGTTTCCAGCTTGTTCGTGGCCAGCCCGTAAAACATGAATGCGTCGTCCGAATCAGGCGAATGGGCGACGGTGATCGTCCTCATTTGGGGTTTTGCTCCGAGGGTCGTTGACATAGGGTCAGAACTGCGAGTAGTACACCGTGGTGTTATAGAGTAGCTCTATAGTACCGTTTTCGGCGTGTTTGGCAAAAAGCCGAGTGAACTCATTTTTCATCTGTGGAAAACGCTCGGCCGTCTCGCTTGGCATGTACGACGACGACACGATCCGCCCTATCGCTCCGTCCAGATCGAACACCTGCGAATTTGCAAATTTCGCACTTCCGTACGGCACCTGAAAGAACGCTTGCAGCCGCGTGTCGTCAACATTCTCGTGGCGGACCTGCTCGTAGTCGTTCGCAAATTCCATCAGAAATTTTTCGTACTCGCGAAGGAACGGCGTCGTGTCGAGCTGCCGCTCGTTCCAGATCAGAGCGATCCATCCGCCGGGCTTTAGTATCCTCGCCATTTCGGCCCGTGTCGGTTCGGGATCGAACCAGTGAAACGCCTGCGCCGCGATCACGAGGTCGCACGAAGAATCGGCCAGCGTCGTCGCATCGGACGTTCCGTCAACGCTCGTGAAATTAGAAAAGTCCGAGAGAAATTCTTCCGCCGTCGCACGCATCGCCGCGTTCGGTTCGACGCCATAAACCGTACAGCCCGCTTCGAGAAAAGGCCTCGCCGAAAGCCCGGTGCCCGAACCGATATCCGCGACGACCTGCCCGGCACGCAAGCCCATCCCATCGCGGAACAACACCATCATCTCCGGCGGATATCCGGGCCGATATTTCGCATAATTCCTTGCCCGGTTCGAAAACCGCTCCACCGTATTCCCGCTATCACTCTTCACTCTTCACTCTTCACCTTTCACTCTTCCCTTGTCACTCGTCACCCATCACTCGTCACTGAAACTAATCCCCCGCTATAAAAAACGTCATCTTCCAAACGCCGCGTTTCTTTTCGAACCCGGCCCGGTAATCGATGTGGCTGCGGACGAACTCCGAATTTACATAGCCAACCTTCCCCCCCATCGTCTCGACCTTGTACCATTCGGGTTTTCCTTCGCTGCGGATCTGGGCCATGTCGTCGGCGACCTTGACCACGTTGTACGAGAGCTTATCAAGCACCTTAGCGTCCATCGAAGGCCCTTCGCGAAGGTTGACGTTGCTGCCGAAGATGGCGTGATATTCAAATCCGTCGATGTCATCGGGCCACGAACTGTAAGTGTACGGGGCCGAGAAATAGTTCAGCCTGTCGCGTCCCTCACCGAAAAACGCACCGCCGTTCTTTATGATCCTTGAAAACACGGTCCAAAAATCGGCATCGCGGCGGGTGATCTTCCACGTTCGTTTGAAATCCGCAATGCCTTCCTCGCCGCCGAAACTGAGCTTGATGTTCGGATCAAGGATCGAATGAATATAGTTCGCGTCACGCCTTTCCACCGCTGCGATCAGCCGCGTCCGAAACGCCAAAAAGCTCTTATCCTTCGCCGCCTCGTCCACCGGCCGCACAAACCTCTCCTGCCCGAACACATTCGCCCCAGCCACTACGAACACCAACATCAAAAAAACAAACACGCGCCTCATGCTTCTCCCCACTCTCTTATCTTTCTCCTTATCTTTCTCCTTTCCCCAAGACTCCCCTCCTTGTCTATGGAGGGGTGCGGCTTCCGGCCGCGGGGTGGTGAACGTCACTCGTCACTTGTCACTCGTCACTTGTCACTCGTCACTCTCCCCCTCCCCACACCGTCTTCTTCGAATGCGGAATATCGAACTGGTCCAGAATGCGATAGCACATATGCTCGACGAGTTCTTCGATAGAACCAGGACGGTGATAGAAGCCCGGACTTGCGGGCAAAATTCGCGCGCCGGCCCGGGCGAGCCGCAGCATGTTCTCTAAATGGATGGCATTAAGCGGAGTTTCACGCGGCACGAGCACGAGTTTTCGGCCCTCTTTCAGAGTCACGTCCGCCGCCCGGTGGATAAGATTTGTGCCCGCCCCGCTCGCGATCGCCCCGAGCGTCCCCATCGAGCACGGCACGATCATCATCCCCGCCTGCTTGTACGACCCCGACGAAGGCTTCGCCGCCAGGTTGTCCAGCCGCCACAGCCTTATCAGCCGCGATTCCGGCTCAAGCCCGAGCCAATCGTTTATCTCGTGAACGGCCGGGTCCTTCAGGTTCACGCCCAGCTCCACCTGGGCCACCGTCGCCGCCGTCCCCGACATTATCAGGTTGATCGTCTCCACCACGCCGCTCTCCGCCAAAAGCTGCAGCGTCCGCCTCGCATAGATCGCCCCCGAAGCCCCCGTTATCCCAAACGTCAGTTCCATATCCCGTTCCCAAAATACTACCGCCCCCAGCCCCACAACTCAATCCCGCCGCCCCCAAACTCCCCTCCTTGTCTCAATCTCCTCTCCTTGTCTCAAACTCCCCTCCTTGTCTTCCCATACTCCCCTCCTATGATGAATTTCTACTCCATTAGCAAAGTTTTCACTCTGCCAATTCGAAATTGTTAAAGTCTGCGAACACCCAGTTGTTTGTTAAGGTGCTGTAGATTATTTTCAAAAACTTTCTCGCCAGTGCGATTTTGGCCTT
>JBGSYT010000014.1:0-9496 GCA_041750855.1 Pyrinomonadaceae bacterium
CCAACCTGCAACCAAGTCAAAAAAATAGGGCTTCCAGCAATCGCTGAAAGCCCCATGTTTATTGGTCGGGACGGCGAGATTTGAACTCACGACCTCTCGCACCCCAAGCGAACGCGCTACCAGACTGCGCTACGTCCCGATATTGGTGATCGCGGACCAACAGGTTCGCGTCATTTTGCGATTTTTAGATTAGGTTTGCCGGTGCGGTTTGTCAACTTCAACGATTTCGCAGGTGTCGTGAAGCCTCATCGGTCTGGCTTGTCTTTAGCATTTGCCTCAGTTCGAGCAACTGGGCACCAAGCGAGCGTAGGGCTTCGCGGCCTTCAGCAGTCATTGCTCCCGAGATAGATCCTGGCCGATCCGCGACCGTCTCATCGAGATCAAGCGCCGAATCAAAAAGTCCACGGCTTTCGACGTCATTGGTCTCGCCGTTTTTCGCCTTGCCATTCTCCCTAAGCTCCGCCTGAAGCCTTTTGCGCGCACCGGCAATTGTGTAAAGCTCATCGTAGAGCAGCTCTTTTATGCGAAGCGAAATTTCAACGTCTTTGCGACGATAACTTCGTTGGCCGGAACGGTTTTTCTGTGGAGCCAGCTGGGGAAACTCAGACTCCCAATAACGCAGAACGTGTGCCTGCACATCGAGGAGTTCGCAAACTTCCCCGATCTTGAAGTAGATCTTCTCAGGTATTACTACAGATTCTCGCGCCATTTCGTGTTAAAGTGTTGTGTAAGTAAGTCGCCGTTATTGTATGTATTTACTAAGTTTGTGTCAATAGCAATAAGTGAGAAGCGAATTCGACTTCATCAAAAACATTAAGGACAAATACGGCCTTGGCCGCATCGGCGACGACTGCGCCATCCTCCCGAAGAATGACGAAACCGACCTGCTCATATCGTCCGATATGTTGGTCGAGGACATCGATTTTCGGCTTGATTGGACGACTCCGGAGTCCCTTGGACACAAGGCACTTACTGTTTCCCTTTCCGATATTGCCGCGATGGGCGGAACCCCAACGTTCGCACTCCTCTCGATCGCGATTCCCGAACATCTTTGGCCCACCGATTTTCTCGACCGCTTTTATGCGGGCTACCACAGCCACGCCAAACGGTCTCGCGTGGAATTGGTGGGCGGAGACGTTTCACGGTCACCCGAGACTTTGGTGATCGATTCGATAGTTCTCGGCGAGGTCCCCAAAGGAGGGGCGATACTTCGATCCGGCGCGAAAAGGGGCGACGCCATAATTGTCACCTTTCGCCTGGGCGGTGCCGGCGGCGGCCTTCGGTTGCTAGAGCAAGGTGAAAGGCACTCAGCCGACCTTGACTCGTGGAAATCGATCCTGCTTGACTCTCAGTTGAGGCCGTGGCCGCAATTAGGGACGGGCCCGTTCCTTCAACGCCTCGGGTTTGTAAATTCGATGATCGACATCAGTGACGGCCTAAGTTCCGATCTGATGCATATTTGCCAGGCAAGCGGTGTTGGCGCTCGAATAAACGCCGACAAGATCCCGATCAACCTGAATCTTCCCTCTCTCACATCGGATCCTAACGATCAACTTGATCTGGCGGTGAACGCTGGAGAAGATTATCAATTGCTCTTTACAGTCCCGGACGATAAGGTCGACGAACTTTCTTCGGACATGATCGGCGACGACTCGCACGGTCTTTTTACAGCGATAGGACGCATAACTCCAAATGTGGGAGTCATTGAACTTGTACGTGACAACGTATCCGAGATTCTCGAACCAAAGGGCTATCGCCACTTTTAGCGATCCTGCACGGCCCTTGATTTTTTTCGCAAAAAGCTTGACAAGCGTTTTTGGGTCGTGGTAAAACTCTCATCCTGTCGCGAAGTTTGCGGCAGAATTTTTTTGGGAGATTTTGAATCAGCCGCAAGGCTTAAGGTTTTTACAACGCAGCATGATTCGCAGTTCGATACATACAACGAGAGCATTACTCGCCGGGATCGGCAGCCGCAATATGCGGCCCGGCCTCGCGTGGGATGCGGTGTTGTGCCGGGCCGGCGGCTTTGCGGGTTATCAACCGAAACAGAGCGAACAGGGTCGCTCGGAACAAATGACCTAACACAGCGGGAGCGGCGTTCCCGCTCCCGAAACATCGAAAGAACGACGAGGTTGCTCGTCGCTGAGTTTTTAGGAGCTGTTACGCCAGGATCAATGAGTATCCTCGGAGTAGCCGCTCTTTTACTTTCGATGTTTGACAACTAAATAGTCGTACTTTTAGTGGCGAGTGAAGAGTGACGAGTTTTCAGTATCTAGTCACTAGTCACTCTTCCCTTGTCACTGTTTTTTGGAGACGTAGCTCAACGGAATTAGAGCATCGCGCTACGGACGCGAAGGTTGAAGGTTCGAATCCTTCCGTCTCTTCCAATTTCGAATTTCGGATTTCGGATTGTCGATCATCACGACCCGCTGTCGCTCCGAAAAGACTCCGAAATCTTAAATCCCCGCTCGCCTGATCTCCCGCGCAGTCGTGGCCGGCCGTCTCATCATCGGAGGCGGCCGGCGGGGACCGAATGTTGGACGCTAGCCGAATAGATTTTCAAAGATCACGCAGTCTTACCACTCAAACGCGGCCTCGCGGGGCCGGCGAGGGTAAAGAAGAGCATTTATACATACCGTGGCCTGCAATGGGCCTGCTTATCCTTCTTGCCCGTTGATACCGATCCCGCACCGCGTTTGCCTACCGTTTTTACCACAGGCTTCTTAGGCTTGTGGCCGCAGACTCGAAAGTCTGCTGTACCTGCCCGCCGGTGGCCAAGCTGGTTAAGGCACTCGCCTTTTAAGCGAGGGATGCGTGGGTTCGAATCCCACCCGGCGGACCAGAAGTGTAGAACAGGCTTTCCAGCCGGTTCACGCTCGCCACAGTGAACTTAACCCAAGTGAAGGTGACCGTTCCTCGCGAGACAGCGACAGGCTAGAAAGCCTGTCGTACACTTGGCGGCGTAGCTCAGCGGAAGAGCAAAGGTCTCATAAACCTTGGGTCGGAAGTTCGAATCTTCCCGCCGCAACCACTTTTTCATAGAATTAAGGAGGAAACATGCCATACAACAAACTAAACATCAGCGGGGCCAAAGCTGACGTCCTTTCGTGGGTCACTCACGAGATGTCGGACGACGAGCACACCATGCTCCGCAACGTTTCGCGTCTGCCGTGCCTTTTCAAGCACGTGGCTCTGATGCCGGACGCTCATCTCGGGATCGGATCGATGGTCGGTTCGGTCATTGCAACCAAGAACGCCGTAATTCCCGCCACGGTCGGTGTCGACATCGGCTGCGGGATGATGGCGGTAAAGACGCCGTTCAAAAGCGGGATCCTCGACCGCAAGATGGCCGAGTTTCGCCATGAGATCGAGCGTGCCATTCCCGTCGGTTTCAACGAATATAAAGAGCCGGTCGATGAATCGCACGAATGGGAAGGCTGGGCCGAATTCGACCAGCTTCACCCGGGCGTTCAGGACCGCAAGCGTAAAGCGATGAAGCAGCTTGGGACGCTCGGCGGCGGAAACCACTTTATCGAGGTCTGCCTCGATACCGAGGACAACGTTTGGCTGATGCTGCATTCGGGTTCGCGAAATATCGGTAACGAGGTCGCGACGCGCCACATTGCCACGGCGAAATCGCTCCACGACCTGAACACTCTTCCCGATCCTGCACTTGCCTATTTCGTTCAGGGCACGGACGAGTTCAAGGCCTACTGGCACGACGTTGAGTGGTCGCAGCGATTCGCGATGCGTAACCGCGAGGTGATGATGGATCGCCTGATCCGTTCGTTCACTCGGATGTTCGGCTGGAGCGCGGACACCCCTGTCCGCATGAGCGTCGCTTCGACGCGAACCGGCGCGAATGATTCGGACTCTTCGATCGGCGAGGACGGTCTCGCCGGAGGAACCGGCGATGCGGACAAGAGTGTCCGCGCTCCGTTTGTCGTCAATTGCCATCACAACTACGTCGCCGTCGAGGAGCACTTCGGCGACAGCGTTTACGTTACCCGGAAGGGTGCGATAAACGCCGAAGCCGGACGCTACGGCATTATCCCGGGCTCGATGGGCGCGAAATCGTTCATCATCCGAGGGCTGGGAAATCCGCAGTCGTTCAACTCCTGCTCGCACGGTGCCGGACGTAAAATGTCGCGTACCAAAGCAAAGCAGAAGTTCACTCGCGAGGACCTGGAAAAGCAGACGATGGGTGTCGAGTGCCGTAAGGACAAAGGCGTCGTCGACGAGATCCCCGGTGCCTACAAGGACATCGAGGAAGTCATGCGGGCCCAGTCCGACCTCGTCGAGGTCGTCGCTGAGCTAAAACAGGTCATCTGCGTTAAGGGGTGAATGCGGAGGCCCGATCGTAAGCGAGGGCGTAACGCTCAACTTGAACGTTACGCCCTTGCTCACGCGCAGGCCTCTGCAATCTTCGACGAGCTGCAGCTTGGACTCCGAACGGCATTCCTGCCCGGTGTGCTTCCTGAACGGTCTACCCTTTACAACTACTGGGTTAAGTCGACGGCGTCCATTCCAGCATTCAGTTCCGTTCGGGCCGCGTTCCGACAAGGGACGGAACGTGTACTCCATTGATAACAGTGGAGTTAGTCCGTTTTCGGGTCTGCATTCCGCCGAAAACGCGCAAAACTTTTTCGACCCCTTTTTTCGATCAAGATTTTCAAAGATCGGCCGATTTATTCGGCGGGATATTGTTGCATAGATAGCATGAAGTCGTCAATTTATTTTTTGGACTTACTCGCTAGGCTGAAACAACGAAAAGATGATACCTGGACTTTAGGGCAAAGCCAAAAATCCGCCGCTCGCAGACCCTTGTGAACTTTCTGGGGTTTCGGATCGTAGAAGGCTTCGCACCTATTGTAGAATTGGCGTATCCGAATTCCCTTTTAAGTTCATTGACGGAGGTAATGATATGAGACGACTTCCCATTCTTTTTTGGCTGGCGGCGCTTGTCCTTGTTCCGGCGGCAGCGGTTGCGCAGACGCCCACCCCGCAGGCCGAGGTCAAGGGTTATGTAAAGACGCGAATGCTCGAGCCCAGGGATAACCTGGTGATCGAAAATGTCCCGGGCGTTCCGATCGAGCTGGTCGAGGCGGTTAAGAAGTACACCGAGGCGGTACCCGTCGGCGGCGGAAGCTGGCACCCGACAAAACGCGAAATGCTCGTAAATAAACGGGCCGGCAATGTCGGCCAGGTCCATTTGCTGACGGCTCCGATGGGCCAGCCAAAACAGCTTACATCGTTTCCTGATCCGGTCGGCGGCGGCTCGTGGCAGCCTACCGAAGGCAAGTATTTTCTGTTTTTCAAGGCGACAGGCGGGAACGAGATCAGCCAGCTTTATCGTTATGACGCGGACAGCGGAAGCATCACGCGGCTGACCACCGATGACCGGAAGCGGATCGGCGGCGGCCCATGGTCGACGGCCGGTGACCGATATCTCTATACCTCAGTGGCAACGGGGGCCGGCACCACGAGCGAGACATTCAAAACCGAGCTTTACACGATCGACCCAACGCGGCCGGATTCTGCCAAGCTGCTCACGTCGTTTGACGGCGTGGGTTGGGGAGCTTTGGACTGGTCGCCGGACGACAAGAAGCTGGTCGTAGGCCAATACGTTTCGATCAACGAAAGCTACCTATATCTGTACGACATCGCGACCGGAGAAAAGACGCCGCTCACGCCAAAGGTGGGCGACGAAATGGTGGGGTATAGCGGTGCCGTGTTTACGAAAGACGGCAAGGGGCTATATATCACCACCGATAAAGGCTCGGAATTTCAACGGCTCGTCCACATGGACCTCGCCACGAAAAAGTTTACCCCTCTGACGGCCGATATCAACTGGGACGTTGCTGGATTTTCGCTTTCGGACGACGGCAAGTATCTCGCGTTTTCAACAAACGAGAACGGGTTTTTCAAACTGCACGTCTTAGACACTTCAACGGGCAAGCGAATAGTTCTGCCAAAGCTTCCGGCGGGCCAGGTCGGCGGTTACGGATGGCACAGCAAGACGAATGAGCTACGATTCAACGTATCGTCGTTCCAGTCGATCGCCGATGTCTATTCACTGGACCTGAAGTCGGGCAAGCTCACGCACTGGGCGAAGAGCGAGATGAACGGATACGAGACGTCGGGCCTTCGCGAGCCGGAACTTATCACGTGGAAGAGCTTTGACGACCTGACAATCTCAGGCTTTATTTACAAGCCGCCCGCGAAGTTTACCGGCAAGAGGCCGGTGATAATCAACATCCACGGCGGGCCCGAAGGCCAGGCAACGCCCGGGCCGCTCGGCCGCAATGCCTACTACATCAACGATCTGGGCGTGGCGGTTATCTATCCGAATGTGCGCGGTTCGAGCGGCTTTGGCAAGACGTTTCTCCAGCTCGATAATGGCTACAAACGCGAGGATTCGGTGAAGGACATCGGTGCACTTCTCGACTGGATCGCGAAACAGCCCGATCTGGACAAGGACCGCATAATGGTTACCGGCGGCAGCTATGGCGGTTATATGTCGCTGGCGGTTGCGGCGAACTATAACGACCGCATCCGGTGCAGTGTGGATATAGTCGGCATTTCCAACTTCGTGACGTTTCTTCGGAATACTGAAACGTATCGCCGCGATCTTCGACGTGCCGAGTACGGCGACGAGCGCGATCCGAAGATGCACGAATTTCTACAGTCGATCTCGCCGCTGACCAACGCTCACAAGATCACGAAACCGCTGTTTGTGGTCCAGGGCAAGAACGATCCGCGAGTTCCCTACACTGAGGCCGAACAGATCGTGGCCGCCGCACGAAAGAACAACACGCCGGTGTGGTTCCTGATGGCAAACGACGAAGGGCACGGATTCAGCAAAAAGGACAACGCCGATTATTTGTTCTACTCGACGATAATGTTCGTCAAGGAACATTTGTTGAACTAAGAGGAAGGCCGCGCGGTGCTTGAACCACCAAACCGCGCGGCCTCCGCTATCAACTGTAACTTCCGGTTTTTTCAGGAACGCCGATGTCTTACCTGTTCGGCGTGCGTCAACTTGCCTTTACCATGCCGGCGAGTTTGTAGCCGATCCACGCCATCGGAATGTAAGCGAGCAGAATATCAGCCGCTTCAAACATAAATGGAGCGTTTATTGTTGCGGCCGCATATATCCCTCCGATCAAAAAGAAAACGCCAACCACAAGAGCCATCGGTAATTTGTGGCTCGCTGCGATCAACGTCGCGACCATGGCACCAACTAACGTGCCGAGAGCATGGGCGGCAAAAATAATAACGAAATTGATCGGCTGAAGATTAGCCATCGCCGCATTTACGCCCTCAGGTGTCGAAAAGTCTGTTCCGGCCGGCATCATTGCCATATTTACCATAATCAGAGCAAAGTTCACGATGCTTCCGATCACGATTCCGGCGATCACTGCAAGAATGTTTCTGATCATCGATCCTCCATGATTCCTGCTGGGGACAACAGGAAATTCGTATTGATTTGAATTACGAAAAGACTTATACGTCATTTCCGTGCAGAAGCAAAAGGGCGAAAGGGGTTTCGGGGATGATCGGATGGATGGTTGCCGACGCCATATTGGGTGATGCCGAGGCCCTGTGACCGAACGAAGACGTAATATGTGTCTATATCTCGACTGAAATTTTCGTTACACGCCCATATATTGTGCTTGCCTAAATAGCACGATTGATATTACATTACAGGGTAGATGTTTACGGACGCAGCGGGCTCGGCGGAATTGCCGGGAGCTAGTTGTATCGTGCGTATTTGCCCGGAGAAAAAAGGAGGAGAATGAGTTTGTTAACCGGACGAGTATTACTGTTGAACTTTTCGTACGAGCCGCTCGGCACCGTCGGCGTCGCTCGTTCTGTCTGCCTTTGGTTTCGCGGCGCGGTTTATGTCGAGGAAAACGACGGCGACAATGTTCTCCACTCGCCCTCGACAACTTTCCCCGTTCCGTCCGTGATCAGGCTGCGTCATTACATCCACGTGCGGCGTAATCGTCCTGAGACGACGATGAAGCGTGCTCGCGTTTACATCCGCGACCGCTATCGCTGCCAATACTGCGGCGACCACCGTCACGCAAAGGACCTGACGCTGGACCACATTCTGCCTCGTGCCCAAGGCGGCGAAAGCACGCCGGCAAATCTGGTCACGGCCTGTGTAAAGTGCAACCAACGAAAAGGCAACCGTACGCCGGAACAGGCACGCATGCCGCTGCTCACTTCGCAAAAGCTGCTCCGCCTCGGCCTGGACCACGTCCTGCTTTGCCACTACGCCGAATCGCGGCCCGAGTGGAAGAAGTATCTATTCCTCGACGAACACGATGTGGCCGCAAACCGTGCGGCGGCATGATCGATCAGCCAACTATCAGGATCCGTCCATAAACTCGGACGGATCCTGATGTTCCACTCGGTAAAAGTCTCTTAAACGCGGAAATTTGCCGTTGGCTCCGATGCATGATACGCTTCAGCTCATTAGCCGAACAAGCTGGCAACATTCCCGGTTGTTTAGCCTTAATAAAGACCAAACGACCTTTCTGTCAATATTTCCCGCTCTTACATGAGCAGAAAGGAGAAAAAATGAGAAACAATTTTTTTTGGAAAGCAACCGGCTTTTCAACGAAGGAAAAACTGTCTTTTGCAACTACTGTGCTTTTGATGGTACCGCTTTTTTTTGCGGCAAAAGGGGCATTTTCGAGTCTTGCACAGACGGAAAACAAGAACCAGAAGTTTCTTACAAAAGAATCTTTTAAGAACGAACCGGTTGAGTTTGTCTCAATCGAATCAGACGGACAGCCTGTCAGGCCGAATGAAAAATTTGAGCGAACCGGCGAATGGCTGAATGGCCTGACCTTCAAGATCAGGAATGTTTCGGGCAAACCGATAGTTTATCTCGCAATAGTACTCCTGTTTCCGGAAACGGGCCGCCAGGAGCCCCCAAAGGTTTATTTTTTGAAATATGGCGTTAATCCTCTTACGGCATCAATGAGGGTAAATGTCCGTCAAACCGAAGAACCCAGGCTTTTGGCCCCGGAAGATACCGCTGAGTTAAGGCTTTCCCCCGTTAAATTTAAAGCACTCAGGGAGTTCATGGCCCAAAACTGGAAAATTGAAGATCTGACAGAAATGAATTACAGGATAGGGGCCGTGTTTTTTGAAGACGGAACTCAATGGTCTGCCGGCAGCTATCTGCGCCCCGATCCTGATGCTCCGGGACGGTTCATTCCATTTGAAAAGAAAACGCAAGAGGAAAAATGAAAAATCGTAATTTCGTCCTGTTAATAATTGGAATGGTCGTGATTACCGTTCTTCCCGTAGTCGTGGCCTTGCGAGGGCAAACGACCGCACGGCCTTCAGAACAGGTTCAAGATATAAAGGCGACTTTTCCAAAAGTCGATTATTCTTACGAGCCCCCGTCCGACCCTGCTCGTAAGGCTAAGGGGCGGAAATATAGAAGCCTAAAAATGCTCAAAGCGATTGATCCGAA
>JBGSYT010000015.1:0-2243 GCA_041750855.1 Pyrinomonadaceae bacterium
GCCAATCTGACGTGGAGCTATATTCTCGCCGGTCGAACAGAAGAGGCCGTAGCGCAGGGCAGGAAGGTTGTTGATCTTGATCCCAACTTTATGCTTGGCCGTTATCAGCTCGGTTTGGCCTATATCTCAGACGGAAAGTACCAGGAAGCTCTCGTTCTCACCGAGAAACCTCTTGCCGATAATCCTAAAGACCAGTACATGCTACAGGTCGCGGGATTTGCAAATGCCAAGCTTGGACGCCCGGCTGAGTCGAAGGCGGTGATCGAACGCTTTAGGGAGATATCCAGGTCGGAATATGTCATGTCCTTCTTCGTTGCCACGATTCACGCGGGACTTGGTGACAAAGAAGCCGCGTTCGCAGAAATGGAAAAAGCCTATCAGGAACGTGACTGGAGAATGTCGACCCTAATAAAGACCGACCCGATGATCGAGCCGTTTCGTAGGGATCCACGTTATAAGGACCTACTTAAGCGGATGAATCTACCGGAGTAGAATTTTATGAAACGATCTGAATGTAGGCGGGATTATTACGACAATACACTGCTGTATTGTCTCGACGACGGTGCCGCACTGGTTCAGGGAAGTGCTCCCGCTGAGATGAAGACGGAACTTTAACGGGTGATGAATGAGTCGTCAGCAAATGCCGAAGGCGGCACAAACGGAAGAGGAAATATGCGATCGAGATTGGTCTTTACAATTATTTTCAGCGTCTGTCTTGCCTTTATGGCGAACGGACAGGAAAAGCCGTGTCCGACGGCTTCAAAGTTTGGCCCGGATGATCAGATCGGGAACGTTAACTACATCACGCCTGCGAAAACGCTTGCCGCATCGAAGCTGGTGACGACGGGAAAAGCCTATCGGCTCGGGATCGAGACGAATAAGAACACGCCCGCCTTTGGCACGCGCACGTTCGGCATCACGATCGTTCAGCCCGGTCAATCAGGCGGTGCGAGCTTCGGCCCAAACAAAGGCACGTATAACGATGACCTCATCACCGGCTGGGTCGGTATTGGGTCACAGATCGATGGGTTTGGGCATATCGGCATCGACGACCTTTATTTCAATTGCAACCGAGGCAGAGATTTTGCTCAAATCGATGGACTCAAGAAACTCGGTATCGAGAATGTCCCGGCTATAGCCACGCGTGCCGTTTTGCTCGACATGGCGGGATACTTCGGGACCGACATGGTCAAGGAAGGCGTCGCCTTCAACCGTGTCGAGATCGAGGGTGCGATGAAACGACAGGGCATCAACTCGATTGAAAAGGGCGACATCGTACTTCTCTATACCGGCTGGATGAGCCTTTTGGGCAAGGACGACAAGCGATTCATAGCGGCCAATCCCGGCCTCGGGCGTGAAGCAGCCCGCTATCTCGCCTCGCTGGGCGTTGCCGCGGTCGGTGCCGACACAGCAAATTTCGAGGTGATCCCATTCGAAAAGGATGCGGGACTTTATGAGGTCCATCAGATCCTGCTGGCACAAAATGGTGTTTACATACTCGAAAACCTTAAGCTTGACGAAATGGCACGCGACAAGGCCTGGGAGTCGTTCTTTACCTTGGGCCCGGCGCGTATAACCGGCGGCGTGCAGGCGTGGATCAATCCGATCGCGATAAGGTAGAGCCCTATATCACGCCAGATATTATGAATAGAAAACTCCGGATCGCTCAATACGGTTGCGGGAAGATGTCCGTTTACACGATGCGCTACGCGATTGAAAAGGGAGCGGAGATCGTCTGTGCATTTGGCAGAAGTTCTAACATCGGAACAGATATTGGAGAGATCGCGGGGGTGGGTAAAACGGGCGTGGTCGTGCAAGATTCAAAAGACGCAGCTGAGATCATGAAGGAGACGAAGCCGGACGCCTGCATCATTACCACTGCGAGCCTGATGGCGGATCTCAAGCGCCCCTTCTTGGATTGTATCGAAGCTGGCGTCAACGCGATCACGCTTTGCGAGGAGGCGTTCTATCCGTGGAACTCGGCGCCCAGGACTACCCGGATGTTGGACGAATTAGCCAGGGCGAAAGGTGTAACACTCTGCGGGTCGGGATATGGCGATGTGTTTTGGGGGAATCTGATCACCATAATCGCAGGCGCCACGCACACCATCACGAAGATCACGGGAAGGTCCAGCTACAACGTTGAGGATTACGGCATTGCACTGGCAAAAGCCCATGGAGCAGGCTTGTCACTGGAGGAGTTCGAGAAAGAGATCGCGGCCGCCGACAATATTACGGACGAA
>JBGSYT010000016.1:0-16638 GCA_041750855.1 Pyrinomonadaceae bacterium
GCCCGGCGACCGATATGCATGACTACTCTTATCGTATGCAGCACGCAAGGGATTGGCTGGAAGGCGGCGACAAGGTAAGGGCGGCTATCGCCTTTCGCGGGCGAGAGATGAGCCACCGCGAACTCGGAGCGAAGATCCTGAAACGGTTGACAACGGACCTGGCCGACCTGGCCGACGTCGAGGTCGCACCGAAGATGGAAGGCTACCAGATGTTCACCATCTTCAATCCGAAGAAGATTGATGTGAAGAAGCCGGCGCCGCCCGAGAAAGAGTCGGTTGAGCTGCGTGTCGAAAAGGAAAAGCGCGAACAGCGTCAATCGAAACCAAAGGAAGTGATCGAAAAAGACACCGAGGAAATATTTTGATTATTAAACGAAGCATGATCCTTTTTCTGATCACCGCGTGTTTGTCGGTGGGCGTCGCGGCTCAGTCGGCGGCGACCCAGCCGGCCTTTGCCTCAAAACACTTTGCTTCGTTGATCGATAAGATCACGGCGGGTGAAACGAGCGAAGAGCGTGGAAAGGCTATAAAGGATGAGCTTGCGGACATCAAGGTACGCATCACCGCCGATGGTTTCACGCGAAAGAACCGCGACGGCAATATGGTCAGCGGAACGAACATTATCGGCGAGGTCTCAAATCCGAACGCCAAGCGGACGATAATGATCGGTGCTCACTATGACAAAGTTCGTGTAGGAAAAGGTGCTGTTGACAATGCTTCGGGTTCGGCCGCGGTCCTGATGTTGCTTCGGGCGTTTAAGAATAGTCCGCTCAAGAACATCAATCTGCAAGCTGCTTTCTGGGACCATGAAGAGCAGGGCCTGCACGGTTCGCGCATATTTGTGGAAAACGGAAAAGAGAAAGGGCTTCCCGCGATTTATATAAACTTTGACGTTTACGGTTACGGAGACACGCTTTGGCTTTGGTCACCGGCCGAGACCTCCGATTTTGCCTCCGCTCTGATAAATTCGGCGAAATCGGCAAAATTCAATGCGGTTCGAGGCAACGTCTATCCGCCAAGCGACCACCTGAGTTTTCACAACAACGGTGTCGAATCTTATTCGTTCAGCCTGCTTTCGGCTGATGAGGTAAAAGGGATCACCGATCTGCTCGGCGGAACGCCCCCGGCTGCCGGCAAGATGCCCAAGGCGCTTGCGACTATCCATACGGCAGGGGACACGAAAGATAAGATAGACGCCGCCGCGGTGGTGAAGTCACTGCCCGTGGTAGAAGCGGCAATCAGAGCTTTAGATAAGTAATTTTAGGAGAGAGTTATGCCAAAACTTAAAACACATAAGGGCGCGGCGAAGCGTTTCCGCTCGACGGCGTCGGGCAAATTCAAACGCGGACATTCGCACGCCCGACATATTTTGACCAAGAAAACGAGTAAGCGAAAACGTAATCTCGATATCGACGGTATCGTTTCGAAAGCCGATCAGAAGCGAGTAGAGCGAATGCTGCCGTACGGACGCGATTAACAAGTTTCGGGTCCCGCCTTCAGGTGGCCTCAGCTGGGAAGAGGGCCGGATAAAGCTGGCACTCAAAAGGAGAAAGGAGTGAAGATATGCCTAGAGTAAAACGTGGTAATAAGCGTCTTGAGAAACGCAAAAAAATATTGGCCTTAGCAAAAGGCTATCGTGGAACGAAATCGAAGCTTTATCGCTCGGCCAAAGAATCGGTTGAGAGAGCATTGAATTTCGCTTATACGGGGCGCAAGCTGAGAAAACGCGATTTTCGTAAACTTTGGATCGTCCGCATCAACGCCGCTTGCCGGTTGAACGATATCAAATATTCGCAATTCATTCACGGCCTTAGCCTGGCCGAGATCGAACTAGACCGCAAAGTCCTCGCCGATCTGGCTGTGAAACAGCCCGAAGCATTTGCCGCGGTCGTTGGACAGGCGAAGGACGCGTTGGGTAAGCAAACACAGGCCGCAGCGTAGGTATTGGACAACAAATTGGCCGCGGATCCTCGCGGATGACACTGATCTGATCTGCGTTATCCTCCCGAATCCGCGGCTAGATCTTTATTGAATCCCAATTCCTGTTTCGCTTCAGAAAATTTCTCAATCGCGAAATCAAGATCTTCTTTCGAATGCGCGGCCGAAACCTGCGTTCTGATCCTTGCCTTTCCTTTCGGAACTACAGGGAAGGAAAACGGGATGACGTAAACCCCTTTTTCTAATAAAGCCTCAGCCATCCTCACTGCAGGCCCGGCTTCCCCGAACATCACAGGAACTATCGGATGTTCGCCCGGAAGAACTTCTAGCCCGATCGACTGGATCTTTTCACGAAAATACCGCGTGTTATCCATCAGCTTGTCACTGAGTGCGGTTGACTGTGTGAGCAGATCGATCGCGGCGATGGAGGCGGCAACTATCGGCGGGGCGACGGAGTTTGAAAATAGGTACGGCCGCGAACGTTGCCGCAACAGGTCGATCATTTCTTTTTTTCCGCTCGTATAGCCGCCGCTGGCTCCGCCCAAGGCTTTTCCGAGCGTACCGGTGATCACATCGATGCGATCCATCACGCCGCAATGCTCGTGGGTTCCCTTGCCGCGGGTGCCCATAAAGCCGACGGCATGCGAATCGTCCACCATCACCATCGCATCGTGCTTCTCGGCGAGGTCACAGATCTCATCGAGCTTTGCAATGTAACCATCCATCGAGAAAACGCCGTCCGTGGCGATCATCCTGAACCGGGTCGACTTTGCCTCTTCCAGCTTCGCCTCGAGATCGGCCATATCGCCGTTCTTATATCGGAACCTTTGAGCCTTACTAAGCCGAATGCCGTCGATGATGCTGGCGTGGTTGAGCTCGTCCGAGATCACCGCGTCTTCCTCGCCAAGCAGCGTCTCGAACAGGCCGCCGTTGGCGTCGAAACAGCTTGTGTAAAGAATGGTGTCCTCGGTGCCGAGGAATTCACTGATCTTGCGTTCGAGCTCTTTGTGAATTGCCTGGGTTCCGCAGATAAATCGTACCGATGACAGGCCGTAGCCCCATTCGTCAAGCGACTTCTTCGCCGCCTCGACGATCGCGGGATGATCGCTCAGGCCCAGATAATTATTGGCGCACATGTTGAGCACTTCCCTGCCCCCAACATCGATCCGCGCATCCTGCGGCCCGTCGATCACACGCTCATTTTTATAAAGCCCCGCCTCGCGGATGCCATTGATCGTGCTCTGTAGATGTTCTTTGAAATTTGAATACATGTATTGTTGTGCCGACCCTTCTTCTCGGTCTTCGCCACATAATGCGGATAAACGCCCGCAAAACTCGTCGCGAATCTCTATCGTTTGTCATTAAACATCTCTCGAAAATCGCGCGGCGGATCGCTCCTACTATTAAAGAGTCTTCCGCACGGTTTTAGTAATGTTTTCAAGATAAAAGTTATAAATCGAGCCCTTCGAGCGGTTGTAAATATCACATTTTACAGAGAAGAAATTAGTTGCGGTCTTGTTCATTTTGAAGTGACACTCACCTTCCATGCCATCGTCGCTAGCGACGCTTTCGCCGCCGCCATCCATACTGAACGTATCGATTTGCAGATAGTAATTCTCTAAGTTGGGCTGGCGGTCCGACCGTCCAGATAGGGTGAATAATATCTCTTTACCACCTTCAACCTTTATGAAAGTTACATGCGATACGGCCTTAGGCTGTGACAAGAACACCACCTTGGTATTGCACGGGAAGAAGCCTACGACAATTTGGAAGCGACATTTACCGGTGAATGTAGCAAGGCTCCCGGTCGATTCGGACGGCTCATAACTCCATGTACCGTCGCTCCTCAAAATAACGATTCGACCATCGCCCGTCGTTGCTGTCTGCGTCGTAACGAGCTCGATGGGAGCCTTCCGCTTGACCTGCGCCTGAATAGACATTACAGAACAAGTGAAAAGGCAAAACACTATTAAATATTTCATTATCAAACACCTTTAGAGCATCAAGCAGGGTTTAACTGACGTTCAAGACCACTTGCTAATGCCTGTGCTTCCTCGTAACTATGATCTTCCGAGTGCGTTCTGCTTTCTAAGCTCGGATCACGATAACTTCCCGATCCGTAATCATAAATGACGACCATCCAAAGCCCGCTTTTATTACCCATCCGATTTGCGGCCGGATTTCCCGGCATTGGTTCAGCTTTTACTCTAATCATTTTTTCTTCCTTTCGACATTACGGCGTCGGCGTCTCCGTTTTCTTTGGGGGTTTTTCGATGTGGGAAGCGGAGGTCCAGGCGGCGAGTTTGCCGGGGTCGTTCTTGTAGACGTTGCGGACGACGCCGTCGAGGATGCGGCGGGCGACCATTCCGCGGCGGACAGATTCGCCTATTTCGGCGGTGGCTTCGACGTTATCCGACCACTTCATTAGCTTCTTTCACTCCAGTAAAATGGCTCACGGCTTAGATGGGCGATCGCAACGATCAATATGTCGTCTGCACGAACCTCATAGATAACCCCATAAGGAAAACGCCTTGTCAGACATCGTCTTGTATTTTCCGAGATCTTGGGCCAGGCATTCGGTCCGCGAGTCACTCGATTTATCGTCGCGAAGACCTCTCGTGAAAGCCTCAGCCCAAGCCCTTTTCGACACCGTTCATAATACGAAATGGCTTCCAGAAATTCGGTCCGGGCTTCAGGATGAAAATCAAAGGTCATTGTCCAAAGCGATTACTAATTTCCTCGAACACCTTTTCGCCTGGAATGGTTTTAACCTTTCCCGAACGTACCTCACCAACACGGCGCTCGGCTTCGATCTTCCATAACTCGTCTATCTCTTCCTGACGCGGGTACATACTGTCGAGCAGCCGATCTACAAGCAAAGCCTTTTCGTCGATTGGCAAAGCTTCTGCCATCTCGATCAGATCAATAGTCTGTGCGCTCATAAAATTACCTCCTTATCAGTTTAACACCGTTTCCGCAGCGAATACCTATAGATTGTGCTCGTCTCAGTCAATGAGCGATCTTCGCTTTGTGTTGGGGTTTTTATGCTGAAGTATCCGATTCGCCAAGCGTAGGAAGCGTTTTTCGCCCGAATTATTCGATTTTACAAGCGATTAAGCCGATTTTTCTCTGTACTAAACAACTTCCGCGTGAATTGCTCGATCTGCCACATGCTCATTTTTTTTCGACTGAACACTCCTTTAAACTTTCAAGTCGAACGACACTCCAACCCGGAATACGCCAAGAATAACGATAGATAATGGTTTCAGTTGTTGAAATTGGGGAGCCATTTATTCGTTTGGGTTCAAAACGTATCTTAGCTACAGCGTTACTCGCTAGATCGTCGAGCCGCTTAATTCTTGAACTGGTCACGATAGCCACCTTGCCTAATTTCCCGTTCGACATGAATTCAACACGAAATCTTACGGAAGTCTGGGCATCTAGCGTACCGAAGTCGTCCGGACGTTCAGGTAGCGGCTGTTCGATTATGCAGGCGTTTTCATTTTGAACATTGGCCGATACTTGAGCACCTACGCTTGTAAATAACGCGAGAAATACTATTGTGGCGATCTTGATCTTCATGGGTTAAATCTCCTCGAAATCCAAAACGACCTTGCCGCAGTTCCCTTCCCTTATAGCCTCAAATCCCTTCTCAAAGTCCTTGTACGAATACCGATGCGTGATGACGGGCGAGATGTCGACGCCAGCTTCGAGGAGGTTGGACATTTGGTACCAGGTTTCGTACATCTGGCGGCCGTAGATGCCTTTGATGGTGATCATGTTGAAGATGACGGTCTTCCAGTCGATCGCGAATGGTTCGTTCGGAATGCCGAGAAACGCGATCTTGCTGCCGTGAAACATATTCTCGAGCATGTCCTTGAACGCGGCGGGCACGCCCGACATTTCCATGCCCACGTCGAATCCCTGCTTCATTCCCAGCTCCTTCTGAACGTCCTTGATGATAGTTGTGCGGACATCGACAGCCATTGTTACGTGGCCCATCTTTTCAGCGAGTTCGAGGCGAAACGGGTTAACGTCAGTGATGACGATATTCCGAGCACCGGCGTGTTTCGCGACGGCGGCGGCCATGATCCCGATCGGGCCGGCGCCGGTTATCAGCACGTCCTCGCCGAAGACTTCAAATTCGAGAGCCGTGTGGACGGCGTTACCGAAAGGATCGAAGATCGCCGCGACATCAAGATCGATGCCCGGTTTGTGTTTCCAGATGTTTGTATGCGGTACCGCGATGAATTCGGCAAAACCGCCGTTCGTGTTCACGCCCACACCTCGCGTATTCGCGCAAAGGGCACGCCGTCCGGCCATGCAATGCCGGCAACGTCCGCAGACAAGATGGCCCTCGACGCTGACAATATCTCCAACCGCGAAATCAACGACGTTCGACCCGACATCGACCAACTCACCGACAAATTCGTGCCCGATGGTCGTCGGCACCTTGATCGTGCTCTGCGCCCACGCGTCCCAATTGTAGATATGCAGGTCCGTGCCGCAGACGCCGCCGCGTTTGACGCGGATCATCACATCGTTGATGCCCATCTCCGGCTCCGGCACATCCTCGATCCAAAGGCCGGGCTCGGCTTTGCTTTTTACGATAGCTTTCATTTAATAATGGTGCAGGTCAGCACTCGATAATATCAACCCTAACTATCCACTATCAACCACCCATTATCCACTGGACGAATATCTATTTTCTTCAGTTGATAGTTCTTTTTACCAGAGTGTTTACGTCGGCTGATGCTAGCTGGTAATATTACTAGGTTCAGTGTCTTGTCCTGCCCTGACCTGATATTTTGCGAATTTATGGCTGATGAAAAAGCGACGGTCGAAGCGGCTCGTGAAGCCTTTGACCGTGATTTTGAGAAATTCAACGACCTGAGCCTCAACGGCAGCAGTATGTCGGATATTGAGTCGATGCTGCGCGAGGTCGGCGAGATAAAGGTGCGCCACACGGGCAAGAAGAGCGCGCTGGCCGATTCGAAAAAGCTGATCGGCAAGGTCGCGCCGGAGCAGCGGGGCGAGTTTGGGCAGTTTGTACAGTCGATCGAGAAATCCATAGTCGAAAGGATCGAGGCCGTCGAATCCAGTCTGAGCGAATCTCTGTCCAAGGCAAAGACTGAAGCTGAGCGGCTGGACGTGACGATCCCGGGCCGGCGGCCACGGACCGGGCATCTGCACCCGATCACGATCTTGCGCCAGAAGATAGAGGACATTTTCGTTTCAATGGGCTACGCGATCGAGGACGACCGCGAGAACGAGACGGATCATTACAATTTCGACGCCCTGAATATCCCCGAAGGCCATCCGGCCCGCGAATCGCAGGATACGTTCTATACGACCGACGGATTTGCCCTTCGTTCGCAAACCTCAACCGTTCAGATCCGGGCTATGGAACGCCGCGGCGTCCCGATCCGCATTATAGCTCCGGGGAAGGTCTACCGCCGCGATACGCCGGATATGACCCACGTGCCGATGTTCCACCAGATCGAGGGACTGTGCGTCGATAAGGGAATCACGATGGCGCACCTGAAAGGCACCGTCACGGAATGGCTCAAGCGAATGTATGGCGAGGACACGGTCACGCGGTTTCGCCCATCCTACTTCCCTTTCACCGAGCCATCAGCGGAGTTCGACTTCTCGTGCTTCAAATGCCACGGAACTGGGAGAGTAAGCAGTAGGCAGTCGGCAGTCGGCAGTCCGATCGAAGAGCAACTGCGTACCGCCAACCGCCAACTGCCAACTGATCGTTGCCGTCCATGCAAAGGCTCCGGCTGGATCGAGCTCGGCGGTTCAGGCATGGTCCACCCAAACGTGCTTCGGGCCGTCGGAGTTGATCCCCAGGAATATTCCGGCTTCGCATTCGGCTTCGGCCTCGAACGCATGGCCGCGATGATGTTCAACATCGATGACATCAGGCACATGTTCGAGAACGATGTGAGGTTTTTGGAGCAGTTTAGATAAATGCCCGACATCGACCGGTTAGAAACTGCACTCAAGCATTCAAGTAATCATCGTGACGAATTGCTTGCGAGCGAGAGTTGCGGATGCTTTTACTGCCTTGAAAGTTATGACCCCGCCGAAATCGACGCCTGGACCGACGACGATCAGTGTGCATTGTGTGCAAAATGCGCAATAGATTCCGTAATTGGTTCGGAGTCGGGGTTTCCAATTACAAAAGAATTCCTCGAAAGAATGAATGAGCATTGGTTTCAACGCACCGTCAGCGTGGATGAACTCGAACGAGGCAACTGAAACCGTCACAAGTAACGATGAACATCAGCTACGGCTCGCTCGCCGGGCTTCATGAGACTGAACTTTAGCTGAAGAAGCATCGATTGCCCGTGATAAGATTGTCTCAGGAGCGATTATATGTCAGTTACTACACTTGAAGGAGTCGTGAAAAATGGTCAGATCGTCTTGCCCGACGGTTCTACCCTGCCCGAATCCGCGCGGGTATATATTCTGGTTCCGGACGAACAGCCGCGAAGCCCGCGAGTCTGGAGCCCGCGACTGGCCGATAAAAGCAAACTGGCTGACCTCGAACTTGTGGTCACCGACATAGACGATGACCAGGTACAATGATCAATACGAACCGCCCGCTCCGTTTTCCCTGATAACCTTAAGGAACATTGAAACATCCGAGACAGTCCGGAATGTACCGATGTTGCTTGATACGGGGTCGGATATTACCCTTCTGCCGTTGTCTTATTGCACGAGTATCGGGATTCAGGTTTCGGAGGAAAGGACGCTGGATCTTTTCGGGTTTGACGGATCAACAAGCAAAGGCTTTTATGCACACCTGGAACTTCAGTTCGGAGGTAAGCAATTTCGCGGGAACTTCGTCGCATACGATCAGACGGAGGGGATTCTCGGTCGTAATATTTTGAATGAGTTTTCGTTGCATTTCGATGGCCCGAATTCATCCTGGGATTTAATCAGCAAGCTGCACAAATGAACATCAGTTACAACTGGCTCAAGGAGCTTATTGATATTGACCTTTCGCCAGAAGAGACGGCAAGGGAGTTGACCCGTGTCGGGTTGGCGATCGAGGGCATTCATCCGCACGAAGATGATTTTGTCCTGGACATTGACCTGACCTCAAATCGGCCCGATTGTCTTTCGCATCTGGGAGTCGCACGGGAGTTACGGGTGATTACCGGAAAGGACCTTCTCGCACACGAGCAAAGCAGCGAAGAAGAAGTTTTTGCGGTGGATGCGGTGCCGTTCCCTGCTGTGCTGGCTCCCGACGTTGTGAAGATCGAAGATTTGGAGCTGTGTTACCGATTCACGGCGAGGATCATCCGCGGTGTGAAGATCCGGCCTTCGCCGGAGTGGCTGGTGAATCGGCTTGAGGCAATCGGCGAGCGATCGATAAACAACGTGGCGGACATTACGAATTACGTAATGCTCGAGCTCGGCCAGCCGATGCATGCGTTCGATCTTGATAAATTAGCTGAAGGCCGCATCGTGGTCAGAAGAGCCAGGCCCGGAGAGACGATCCGGACGCTTGACGAGGTCGCACGAAAGCTCGACGAATCGATCTTGATGATCTCCGACGCGGAAAAGCCGGTTGCGGTCGGCGGCGTGATGGGTGGTCTGGAATCGAGCATAACGGAGAATACAACCGACGTGCTGCTTGAGGTGGCCTACTTTGACCGGGCCAATATCAGGCAAACGTCCCGCAAACTTGGCCTTGCAACCGAGGCAAGCTACCGCTTCGAACGCGGCGTCGATATCGAGAGGCTTAAGGATGCATCGGACCGGGCTGCCAAAATGATCGTCGAACTCGCCGGCGGAAATGCCGAGAACATCATCGACGTCTATCCGAACCGCCAACCAAAACGTACCGTCGTCTCTCCCGATATTTCCTCTGCGGTCACGCGGCTGACAGGGCTGGCCGTGGAAACCGAGGAATGCGTCCGAATACTCTCGTCGCTGGGTATCGAACAAACGGAGAGCACTGAGGCTTCCGCGATATTTCAGGTCCCTTCGTGGCGCCACGATATCGCGATCGAAGAAGATCTGGTTGAGGAGATCGCAAGGCATTCGGGATACGAAAACATCGGCGAGGAACTTCCGCCCGCTTTCGACTCCGGTGAATACCAGCCCGCAGAACAATCAAAGAAACGGCTACGTGAAACGCTTTGCTCCGTCGGCTTTGACGAAGCGATCACTTATAGCTTTATCGACACGCGGTATGACGATCAATTTGTGTCAGTTCCGACGATCGGCGATGCCCAATCCGCTAATGGCCCGGTCACGCTTCGCGACTCGGTCATCGAAGGCGCGGTCCGAATGCGGCCGACGCTGCTGCCGGGATTGATCGAATCGGTGAGATACAACCTGAATCATCAACGACGCGACCTGAAGCTCTTCGAGATAGGTCGTGTGTTTGCCAATGACAGCAAAGGAAACCTTCCGGTCGAGCGCGAAGTCTTTGCTCTGGCCATTTGCGGCGGAGAGATGCTGCAGAAGAGGGTCGAACCGACACGGCCGCTGGATTTCTACGACGCAAAGGGCTCGGTCGAAATGGCCCTCGACGCCGCCGGCTTTCCTTCCGCTGAATTTCGTGCAGCCGGGGTCGAACATCTGCAGTCCGGCCAGGCCGCCTCCATTCACATCGACGGCGGCTTTATCGGAACGGTCGGAAGGCTCAACAATCGGATCGAAGGCGGGTTCAAGTTTCGTACACCGGTCTTCGTCGCCGAATTTGACCTTGAATCGGTGCTTTCTCGAAACATTGAGGCAATGGTATACCGTCCGCTCCCAAGGTTTCCATCGGTCACGCGAGATGTCTCGTTCCTCATTGATGCGAACATCACGTTTGACGATATCAGGACAGCGGTAATCGACCACGGTGCACCATTGTGCCGCAACATTGGGTATGTCGATGTCTTCCAGGGGAAAGGGATCGAAGCCGGAAAGAGATCGTTGACCGTCAGATTAGAATATCGGAGCGACGAGCGAACGCTTTCGGAAGAAGAGGTGTCGAAAGTTCACGGAGAGATACTCGGATCTTTAAGTTCATCGTTAGGAATTGAGCCGAGAAGTTGAGAAATATTGAACCTTTACTTGAAGTTTTTTCAGAAAATTCACATAATCGTTTTCGCACTACGTTTATCACACAGTCACGGAGATCCTGCAGATGGCCGCATTGACCGGGATGGAGAAATTCTCACATCTCGAAGATAAAATTTACCTTACGATCGAGCTTGCTAAGAAATTGCGCGAGGAAAAGGATCGAGTCGAGCTTGAAAATGCCGGGCTTCGCCGTGAGGCAGCCAGCGTCTCGCTTGAAAATGCCCGATTATCCGAAAAACTTGAAAGCTTGCTTGCGGAACGCGATGCGATCCAGCTAAAGGTCGAAGCGATGCTGGACGCCATGACAATGATCGATTCTGAAGTAGCTGAGGCGGTGGGAAGGTAGGACCATGAGGAGTGGAGAAGGTCACGCAGAATCGCCGGAAGGTTCGGTTGAGGTTCAGATATACGGCCAGACCTACAACATTCGGTCTGCCGGCGATAACGAATACATTGTCAGCCTCGCGAAATACGTAGACGGGAAAATGCGTGAGATCGCCTCTGGTACCCAAACGGTCGACTCCCTGAAAGTAGCTATTCTGGCCGCTCTCCATATTGCCGACGAATTTCACAATGCGAAAGATGTCCACGCCCAATTTGACGATCAACTTGGTTTAAGAAGCTCTGAATGTTCCGAACTTCTTGACCGTTTTCTCAAACACAAGGACCCAATGCCCCAACAGGAACTTGAGATGGAACAGTAAATGGTTCCTCTCAACTTCTCTTCTTCTCTTCGCTTTTGCAGTGAAGCTTTCGACCTACGTATCCCAACCTAAACGCGATTTCTTTACTGGTATTTCTATCCTCTGTGGTAAACTCCTTCATGGCGATTGATACTTACTGCGTGGTTCGATACCGAACGCAATAATAATTGAGCCAACACTTGAATTGAGGGAGGCTGACGCCGCTTCCGGTGCATTTGTCCACGTGACGATTTGCCATAGGATGCGGCTTTGAAGTCCCGCAAGGGAAAGAGAGCCACCCACCTGTATAGAACAGGTTCAATTCATGCGTTTGGATCGGCTTCTGCGGTGCTCTCTCGCCAATCTACCCTTTTTTTCCTTCGATCGAATTAAATTCGATGTCAGTGCTGAGCGGATCAAGTTCTGCCTCCAGTTGCTTTTCGAATTCACGTGAGAGGTCATCCGTGAGACGCATCTCTTCCAACGCAAGCGGCAGGTTTCTCGATCGCGATGATAGTTTCTTAAGCGCCAGTTCGGAATCTGCAACACTCCGGCCACGTACTGCGGCCGCCTCGATCATTTGCAGGCGGGCCTCAGCTTCGGCAAGCATTAACTTAGCCTCTTCGTGGATCGAATTGATCTTTTCCGAATCCTTATCGATCTGTTCCGTAAACTGTTTAGCCTGGTCGGATTTAAAGCGGCCGAGCTTTGCCCGGCGCCGTTGTGTAAGAACTAGCTCCTTTTTCGATGAACGAACGATACGCGTTGCGGTAAGCCTCGAAGCGAGAGTGTCGCGATAGGCGTCCGCCAACAGCAGATCGGCCTTGGTTATTTCCTTCAAAGCGCGCTTTTCGCTCGACTTGAGTTCATTCTTGAACCATTCGATCTCATCCGCTTTAATGCCATCGGCAGCGATCTTTTCCCGCATGTCCTTCGACCATGCTGAGTGCCTGTATGCGAAGAGCCCAGTCAGCCCCAGCCCTGTGACAAGCCCGAGACCCGTAAATATCAGGCCAAAAACAAAGAGGGTGAATGCTACGGGCGGCGTGGTCCCAAACAGAAAGGCCAATACGGTAAATAATATGGCAGGCGTGGCGGTCAACAGGACCGGGGCCGCGACGGCCGCGACCTTCAGATTCCGGCCGCGAGCCATTTCCCTGCTCGTCAGTTCATATTTAGATACTAAGTCCGCCATCCGCAATTAAACTTTACAAACAGTGCAAACTTAATTCAATCTAGACGCATCAGAATCTCTAACCTTTGCTATCCAATGCGTTAACGGGAATAGACGGTTCAGTTTATACTGGAGATATGACTAGAAGGTCGCTGCTTCGGTTATTTCAATTCGCGCTGATGCTTGGCGTTCTGTCGAGTATTCTTTTCTCGCAATCCCGTTCAGACAGTCAGAAACAAAAGGTTAGGACGGTTTCTATCCCCATCTCGATCTATACAAAGGCGGAGCTGCGCGAAGGCCAGCTTTCAGAGATCGTCGAGGCAGACAGACTGATCGTCCGAGAAAACGGCGACGAGCAGACGATACTTTCGATCCGAAGCGTTGCAGACGTTCCTCTTTCGCTCGCCGTCCTGATACAAGAAGACTTAAGCCCGACATTCAATCTACAGCTTGCGGATCTCAGGTCGTTCATAAAGTCGCTGCCGAAGGGCTCCCGGGTTATGGTGGCTTATTTGAGAGGCGGGACGCTTAACGTGCGGCAAAAGTTTACCGACGACCTCGATCTTGCCGCGAGCGGCATTCGCATAGTTTCTTCGAGTGCCAGCTCGGCCCCGCGAAATCCGTACGATGGCCTGATCGATGCGCTAGATCGTTTCGATGCTCTTCCGGCTGGCCGCCGGGCTGTATTGTTCATTTCAGATGGGCTTGATGTCTCACAAGGTATCAGCGGATCAACTCCGAGCCAAAGCGTCGATCTCGACCGAGCGATACTTCGCTCACAACGGCGTTCCGTGGCGGTATTCTCGTTTTACTCGCCTGCCAGCCTGACCTCTGGTGATAATTCGACCCTCATCCTGAACGGACAGGGCTCACTCTTAAAGCTGTCGGATGAAACTGGAGGGCGTGCTTTTTTTCAGGGCACTTCCGCGCCTCTCAGCTTCCACCCGTTCTTCCGCGAACTTCGCGTGCTGCTTAACCGCCAGTTCCTGCTGACTTATCTTTCAACACACATGAAAAGGGGTTATCACAGGATCGAAGTTTTCAGCACGAATCCAGAGGTCAAGATCGAGCACCCGCGTGGCTATTATCTCCGCTGATATTTCGTTACGGCCCCAGCGTTGCCCTACAAACCGGACACACGCTCACGTCTTGTTTCATCAACAGCCCGATCCAGAAAAAGATCACAGTGAAGACAAGCAGGCATGCGAACGTGATCCATCCTGCGGTCGAGATTCGCCTTTCGGTTATCGGGAGCGTAGTCGTACCGCATTTAGGACAGCGATAATTTGCCCCCATGTAAGAGTACGGCGCGTGAGCAAGCGGCTGCCCGTATCCGGTTTGACCCTGATCGCCAAAGGGGCTAACCGCGTCGGGCCGTTCGCGTGCTTCGGTTTGGGTTTGGTATTCGTCCGTCTTCCAGGCGTACGGCCGCGGCGGAGCATATGTCGACTCGCTGGATGAAGAACGCTGCTGCGCATATGCCTGTACTGCGGGCAGACGCGTCCCGCAAAACCGGCAAAACTGCGTCTGGTCGGCATTATCGCGTCCGCATTTATCGCATTGGATCATAGACGTTCAAGTATGGGGATGGGCTTCCTAACCACTGTCTAACGAATCATATCAGAGAAAGTTCGTTTTCGATAAAATCCGTTTTATATACTGCGGTACCGGCAAACCGAACGCCCGAGCGGCACTTTAGATTTTGAGCACGCAGCGTTCAGCCCGACAATACATTCTGACTCGGGCGTTTATGTGCAGCGGACTCGCTCACCGGTTTTTATCGATCTGTAAACCGACTCAACCAACTCGACAGATTTAAAGCCATCATCGGCGGTGACGGGCGGCGGCGTTCCGTTAAGGATAGCGTCGATGAATGCCCGGTCTTCCTGCACGTAACCCCAACGCTCTTCCTTTTCGACCATATGAAAGGATTCAGTATTGAAATTCGGGTCCATTCCGCGTGAATCGAACAGACGTTCCATCTCCTCCGTCATGATCGTTCGGTGGTGGCAGAAGACCTCGATGCGTTCGAATGGAAAATGCCAGCTTGCATCCGACGACGAAGCAAAGGTGCAGTGAAAGCCGTTCTTGAACTTGAAAATGATCGAAAATTCGTCAAGTTCGGGATACTCGTGCTGAGAACCGTAGGCGATAAGCTCCTCAACCTCGCCAAACTGAAACCGCATCATGTCGAAGAGATGGATCGTCGTCTCGTAAAGAAACCCGCCGGTCACGTTCACATCGCCTGTCCATACCGGATTCTTCAATTCCCCGCGATTCATCTTGATGTGCGCTGAGTGAGCTTTGTCTTCCCTGAGAAGTTCCCTTAGCCGCGCATACACCGGTGCAAATCGGCGGTTGTGCCCGACCTGAAAGACGCCACTGCCGGCGTTTGCCGCATCGCGAAGCTCTGCCGCATCGTCGGTCCCGATTGAGAAAGGCTTTTCGCAAAAGACGTGCTTGCCTTCGGCGACGGCGTGAAGGGCGATCTCTTTATGCGTTTTGTTTGGCGAACAAACAAGTACCGCATCGCAGTTATCCAGCAATTCCTCACGCGATGAGCAAACCTTCCCACCGATACTTTTCGCCGTCCGCTCGGCACGCTCGGGTACGATGTCGTAAAACGCCGCGACCTCGGCTCGTTCATCCCGCGTATAGATCCGTCCGTGAACGTTGCCGATATAACCGGTCCCAACGATACCAATTCTTACTTTGTCCATTTATCTATTTCAGCGAAAGAACCCGGTCGAAAGCTCGCTATTTTCGCGTCAACTTCTTCTCCATTTCTTCTTGCTAAGATCAAATAAGGTTCCGAGTATTCATTCTTGCCTTCCTTGATATACGGAAAGCTAGAGCACTCGCCGAAAGCTCCATCGGTTAACTTCGAAAGAACTGCCAATTCCTCCTTCTCCGTAAGAGCCTGCCAATTATTACTCAGAAAAACTTCGTCTTTCGATTGAGCCGAACTCACCGCAGTCTTTAGATGAAATTCAACAGTCAACAGACACGTTGCGAGCTGTGGGCCGCGAATCACTTCTTTAAGCCAGAAGTAAGACCAAACTATCGCAACGATCGCGGCTCCGATAAGGATCCCGGTAACGAATGGTAATTTTTTCATCGACCCTTAGCCTACCGACTTCCACCCGCGGCGTATTGACCTAACCCGAGAGCTTTCTCCGCCGCCTGTTTTGCCTCAGCCGCCACGACGAACGGATCGCGTTCCCAATACTCCGGGCGAAATATTTCGACACTTGCCGGGCCGTCGTAACCGATCTTATCCAGAGTCTCCTTCATTCTGGCGATCGGCAGAACACCTTCACCGGGATACAAACGCTTTGAATCGCTAAGCTGATCTTTTGGCAGGTCTTCGGCTCCGTTTATGTGAAAGATAAAAAGTTTTTGCGGGTCGAGATTTTCGAGGGCCTCCCACGACGAGCTGCCGGCATAGAAATGGTAAGTATCGATGACATTCCCGACGCTTTCGCGGCCGACCAGATCAACTATCTTCGACCCAAGTTCTAATGTCGTCACCGAATTCCCTGCTTCGCCGAGGAACTCAAAGCCGAGTTTTACTCCGTGGCGTTCGGTGATGTCGGCGAGTTCATTCAAAACTCGGACCGACTCTTCTATCGTCTCTTCATCGGTCTTGGGCCCTTGCCGCAGCGCACCCGGGACAGACAGCACGTATGGACACCCGATCGCCGCCGAAATTGCCGAAAGCTTCTCGCACTCTTCCTTGATCGCGGC
>JBGSYT010000017.1:0-24250 GCA_041750855.1 Pyrinomonadaceae bacterium
CGCATTCTGGAGCATGCGAA
Organism: Pyrinomonadaceae bacterium; assembly: GCA_041750855.1. Taxonomy (GTDB): domain Bacteria; phylum Acidobacteriota; class Blastocatellia; order Pyrinomonadales; family Pyrinomonadaceae; genus OLB17. The sequence goes on from JBGSYT010000017.1 coordinate 21, forward strand.
GACAGATAGAATAGACGCGCCTGTGGTGCCTTTGGTAAATCTCTTCGAAGGACGCCATGTCCCCCTTTGCCGCAGCCTGAGTAAGGTCAAAATCCTTCGCAGACTTCAGGCTTTCAAGCTGCTTTTCTGTCAGCGTAGCTGCAACTTCCGATTCTGCGGATTTAGTGTTAAAAATTGGATATTCTAATGTTTCCGTTGTCATTGCTTGTTCCCCCCGACCCTATTACGGCTTCAACTAGCGTGCCAAACCCTCGTCATCTTGCCGACTGGTACTTAATTGAACGCATTTACCTTCAAATTGTTGCGTTTTTGCAGGCATACTTTCACTTTCGACAGTCATCTTAAACTAGATTCATCTACGGCCCCGTTAACAACCTCGGTTACGCCTACACGATTTCGTGTGTATGAAATTGATTCGGTAGTGTAGCCATCCCCGCACCTGGTGGTATCATCTAAGAACTCCATGGCCCTTCGAGCATTGGCCGTGCGCATCGATATGAGGCCGCTAATCCTTAAATTCCTGATCTCAATGCTTCTATTCCCATTAATGGTTACCGCCCTGACTGCTCAGGAACCGGATACTCCCAGATGGCGAAGCCTTGAGGTCTCTGAAGACGACGGGCTGCCGGTCTTGGTCAAGCATTTGCCGGACTGGAAAAGCGTCCGCGGTTCGACCTACTTCGTAAATAACAGCATCGACCTAAAAATGGCGGTTCCGGATAAGCCGCTACTGGACCTGATCGGGTTTGCTGGCGGTGTTGAGGCCGTAGCGGCAGATTATCCGGCCGGAAAGCTGCTGATCGTCGAGTTCCCTACACCACAGGCATCTGTCGACGCCGACACAAAGGTGCTGGACCGACTCGCGCAAAACCCTGATCCTGCGACCATTTATCGTCGAATAGGCAACTACAGTGCTTTTGTTTTCGACATTAAGGATGCCGATGCTGCGCTAACTCTCCTGGACAGAGTGAAGTATGAGAAATCCGTCCAATGGCTTGGCGAGGACCCCTTCCTTCTCAAAAAGTTTGAGCGGTATTTTATCAACACGACACGCGACATTTTCATCGCCACCGTAACGTGGATCGTTGGCGGGTTTGGCTTGTCGATATTAATCGGTGTGATCGTCGGTTTAGTTTTCTTCCGCGTGCGGGAACAGAAGCGGTCGCAAATGAGTGCATACACTGATGCCGGCGGTATGACCCGTCTGAACCTTGACGAACTCAGTGATTAGCCTCAGCTAAGGTAGTGCTTCAAGTAAGGCCTCGATGTCGCTCCGTTCATTGTAGAAATGCGGCGAGATCCGAACAAGCCTCTGCCTCGGGCTAACAACAATATTGGATTCAGCCAGACGGTTAGCGATCTCCTCGCTGTCCAATCCCTTCGAGTGCCTGATACATACGATCGCAGACCGCTCTCCGCTTTTCCGCGGGCTTACGATCTCGTAGTCTGACCCTTGGAGACTATCGCAAAGCATATCGGTCAATTCCAGTAGGTACCGCTCAATTCGATCCAGCCCGCATTCCTTCAGAAGTTCCAAACTGGCTTCGAGGCCATAGAAAAGCGATGAAGCACCGGTTCCGCTTTCCCATGCTAATGCATTGGGTTTAAAGGGTTGCTCGCGGTCGTCAAAGTCCCAGGGCGTTTCAACGCTGATCCAACCAACCGATGCAGGTTCGATCCGATCCCGAACCCTGGAGGAAACGTAAAGAAAACCACAGCCTTCCGGAGCGCAGAGCCATTTGTGGCTAGCCCCGGCGGCGATATCGACAAATTGCGATGGGAGATCAAAGCCGAATTGCCCAAGGCCCTGAATAACATCTACCGCAAACAAAGCATCAACGCTGCGTGCCGCCCTTCCGATCCGCTCCAGATCGCAGCGATAACCCGATGCATATTGGACTGCGCTTATCGAAACCAGCCGTGTGTTTCCGTCGATAAGCGAGATCAACTCGTCCTGATCTACACGGCCATCTCGCTCCCCGCAGAGCCTTAATTCGACCCCGTATCGGTCACGGACCATCCGCCACGGATAGTAGTTTGCCGGAAATTCGTTCGCGAAACTAACAATATTATCGCGTTCGCTCCATTGAATCCCGTTGGCGACAGATGCAAATCCGTCGGAGGTGTTACGCATAAATGCGATCTCTTCAGCCCTCACGGAGAGCATTTCGGCCAGAAGCGAACGCGCCCGGTTTTTCGTCGCTATCCATTCGTTATAGTGGCCGGAACCGTGTTGGGCAACGTCATCCAGTTGCGATTTGACGGCCCGGATCGCAGTTGTGGGGATCGGCGAGACAGCCGCGCTGTTCAGATATACACACTCCCTGAGGATCGGGAAAAGATCTCGAACTTTTGCAAACATATCGATAAATAGAAACGAAATCCCTGTATTTTTCAAGTGCATGAACGTTGATTAGCTAATCGAAAGCGTCCGCGTCGGCTAATCCACTCATGGAAACATTGGTTCCGAAACGTTCTTGCGGCTGGCGAGACTCGACTGCGCGTTTCGTCCGAAGTAATTTTTTTGACAAAGCCCCTTCAGAACTGTAACTTTTTCACTGGGGAAATGACGGTGAACCTCTTGAAGGCAGCTTTCATCTCTCCTATTTAATATGTTTGAATTTCGAAAGAAAAATGGCATCGATTTCGGGATGGTCCATCCTGGGGATGATCCCGACATAGATGTTCTTGAGCTTCGCCGCGAGTCGCGACACGGCCTTTGGTTCGAAAGTTTGCGGCTGGTCCGCGACGTTTTTCTGATCATCGTCGTTTTCGTGCTTCTTGGCGTGTTTGCCGTCCAGCCGGTAGTTGTCGAGGGCATCTCAATGCTGCCGCAGCTCGACGACGGCGAGCGGCTGCTTGTCAACAAGCTTGTCTACTACAACATCCAGGGCGTAAGCTGGGGCCATCTTGAGCGTGGTGACATTGTAGTTTTCTGGTACCCTAGCGACCCTGATAAAAGCTACGTCAAGCGGATCATCGGGCTTCCGGGCGAGACCGTCGAGATCCGCAACGGACGAGTGTTTATCAACGGGCTGGAATTGAGCGAGCCGTATATCGACACCATTCACAATCAGAACCTTCGAGAGAACCTTATAAAGTCTGTCGATAAACATTATTATTTTGTGATGGGCGACAATCGTGATAACTCGTCAGACTCGCGTGTGTGGGGGCTCGTGCCTGAAAAGTATATTTACGGCAAGGCGTTTTTCCGCTACTGGAGCCCGTCAAAGGCTGGTTTTCTTGAACACGGAACGTATGACGAATCTGCTAAACCCGCAGCGAACGACTTTCGTGCAGAGGATAGGTAGTGCTGAGGGCCATCCTTTTCGCAGCACTGGCACATACGGTAGAATAGTGGGCAGATATTCTTGACCGCCTTACAATAAATGAGCAGCGCAATTTTGGTTTTGGAAGACGGACGCACCTTCAACGGTGCGTCTCTTGGCGCCGAGGGTGAGACGTTCGGCGAGATAGTCTTTAACACGTCGATGACCGGATATCAGGAGATCCTGACGGACCCGAGCTATGCCGGACAGATCGTCGCTATGACCTACCCGCTTATCGGAAATTACGGCGTGAATGAAGGGGACGTCGAGTCGCGCCGGCCGTGGGCGGAAGGATTTGTTGTTCGTGAGGCAAGCCGTATTTATTCGAATCACAGAGCGACAGGCTCCCTGCAGAATTACTTAGAGAAAAACGATATCGTCGGTATCGAGCATATCGACACGCGAGCTCTTGTTCGGCACATCCGCGACAAAGGAGCGATGCGTGCCGGGATCTCATCCGTCGATCTTGACGCGGATTTCCTCCTCGAAAAGGTGCTCGCTTCACCCGACATGAAAAACCGCGAACTCGCCAGTGCGGTTACGGTAAAGAAAAGCTTCGTATATCAGCCCGAACAACAATCCGCGTTCCGCGATCCGCAATCCGCAATCGAGAAGTATCACATCGTCGCTTTCGATTTCGGTGTCAAGACCAATTCTCTACGAGAATTCTCAAAGTTCGGCTGTCGCGTGACTGTTGTGCCCGCGGGGACGACGGCCGCCGAGGTCCTTGCCCTCAAACCCGACGGCATCTTTCTCTCCAACGGGCCTGGCGACCCGGCTGCGATGAGGAACGTGATTGAAGAGATAAAAAAACTGGCCGAGTCTCAAGTCCCGATGTTCGGCATTTGTCTTGGCCATCAGTTGATAGGCGAAGCGTTCGGGGCGAAAACGTTCAAAATGAAATTCGGCCATCGCGGCGGTAACCAGCCCATAAAGGACCTCACGACCGGAAAGGTCGAGATCACGTCTCACAATCACGGCTTTGCCGTCGATGCAGACAGCCTACCACCAGACGTCGAGATCACGCACATCAACCTAAACGATCACACCATCGCCGGCATGCGACACAAGGCGCTTCCCGTTTTTTCCGTCCAATACCACCCCGAATCCGCACCCGGGCCGCATGATTCGGAGTACCTGTTTGAAAGGTTCCTCGAGCTGATGAGCCAATGACTACACACGAGCCGTGTTGTCGTATTCCCGACCGCATTCAGGGCATCGTTTCATATATTTCTTGGTATTCAGGAAATCCGACCTTCGCAATTATCTCCTGAAAGCGCGGGTCGTCGCGCAGCGGGTCAATTCGCGAGTCGAATTTGAGCCAATAGATATCGTTTTCACGTTCATCAAAGGAAAGCTTGAGCTCGCGGATCGCTTCCTCTTTTTCGCCCAGCGCGATATGGGCCGTAACCATATGATAATGAGCAAAGACCCCCTCCGTTCGGTTCCGCTCGATCATATCCTTAAAGAAACCGCTCCAGCCACTCTTTGCAAAGCTGTTCCGGGCGCGTGCTGCACCCGTTACATCGCCGCTAAGTTCACGCCACCGAGCAAATGCCTCGACCGACTCCGCGTGACGCCCCATCACGTGGTTAATGAGAAAAAGGTCGTAATATACTCCGGGAAAATTCGGATCTAGTGTGGTTGTCGTGTCCATTTGCCAACGTGCTTCATCGTACCTTTTGGCAAAAAGGAGCGCGAAGCCCTTCATCCTGTTAACTATCAATGAAAATGGATCGAGTTCCAGCGCTCTGTCCATAGCGCCGATGGATTCATCAAATCGCCCAGTCTGTGCGAGCACTTGGCCTAGCCACTGATGAGCCGTAACGTAACTGGGATTGAGTTCGATCGCCCGCCGATACTCCCTTTCGGCAGCGATAAAATCATAATCGTAGGCATTCAATATATGTCCCAGGGATGCGTGCGCCTCGGCAAGGTCCGGGTCGAGCGACAAAGCCCGCATGACATACTCCTTCGCACGGGGCATTACTTCCTTTGGTTTTGCGAACTCATAAATACCCATTAGCGAATAGCAGTCCGCCAGACCCGTATAAGCGAGCGCATAGTTGGGGTCTAGTGCGACGGCTTTCTCGAAAAGCGGTATCGCAGCCCGAAATCCATCAGCAGTGCGCTTATTCCAGAAGAAACGTCCTTGCAGATAAAGCCTGTAAGCCTCAGCGTTTTCGGTATAGTTCTTAGTGATCCGTTGTTGTTCGGCACCGGTGAGCCGTGTGCTGAGCTTTTGGGATACGTCGCGGGCGATATCACTCTGAAGAGCGACCAAACCGGCCATGGGCCTCACATACCTTTCGCCCCAGAGACGGTCACCGGTTCTTGCATCGACAAGCTCCAGGAAAACAGACATATCCTCACCGCTTTTGACTATTCGGCCACTAAGCACCGCCTGAACGCCGAGTTCGCGGCCGACCGTTTGGGCGTCTTTGTCAAGGTATCGAGAAACGGAGCTTCTCGCCTTAACTCTTAACCCCGGTACTTGAGCAAGACTGCTCATCAGCGTCTCGGTCATCCCGTCCGAAAGATATTCGACATCGGCATTCCCGCTCTCATTAACGAACGGCATCACGGCGATTGAATCGATTTGTTTGACTGGAGAGAAATACCTGTAACCGAGGTATCCGCCAACGAGAATCAGAACGGCCACGACCGCTACGATCAGCGGCTTCGCCGCTCGATGTGCGGAAGGGCTCTGCCTTTCCGTTGCATCACCCAAAGACTTTTGAGGTTCCGCCTCCGGTCCAGTGCGGAGAACTGCGGTCTGGTCAGTCGATTGTATTTGCGCACGAGTCGGGGATTCGCCCGGAACAGCCGTCGAGTGAAGTATCGCGGTTTGCGGTTCGTCAGCTGGGAACCCAGTCGCTATCGCTCCCGGTTCTGACCGCGAGCCGCTCGCGGGGCCGAATAGCAATTCCGACCCGTCATCGAGGCAGAAGCTCATCGAATCGTCGTTATAATCTCTTCCGCATTCGGGGCATCGTTTCATCTGCTGTAGAATTACTCCCTCAGACGCGCCCTTGTGAATTATCCGAGTGCTTCGTATTCGGACCGGGCGGCGGAAAGCGCGGGCATGTCCTTGTCGGCGTCCTTCCACATTTCGAAGAATTTTTCGTATTCGGCCTTATCCTTTGTCGCACGCGCTTTGCCGAGCTGGGCTAGCGGGTAAAGGGACGAGAGCGGGGCTTCGCCTCGAAAGTTGAGAATCTTGTCGAATTCTCGGGCGGCGTCGAAATTCCGGTTTAGTTTCAACAAGGCGAGGCCGCGAAGGTACTGCGGGACGAACTCGCCGGCCTTTTCAAGGCGTTCGGTAATCTCAAGTTCTTCGACAGCTTCTTTGAGTTTTCCGGCCTGTAGCCATAACGCCGCTTTGATCGTCGGGGCCCAAAGATGCTTGAGCAAAGTGTCTTTTGGCCGGGTCGCCAGCAGCTCGTCCAACAATTTGGCGGACTCGTCGGATTGTCCGGCCACGGCCAGGGCGAGTGCCACCGTAAGGACGACCATCTGCCCTTTTTCCAGGCTCAGAGCTTTGTTTGTCTGTGCTCGCAGGACCGACCGCAGCGTGGCGTCATCCTTCATGGGCAAGCCCGTTCCCGAGCTCCAAAAAACAATTCGCACGGCCTGCTCCGCCGCATACTTGCCGGCGACTTCGAGGGCGTTAGTGTGTGTCGCAAGGTCGACTGAACGGCGCGAAAAGTCCTGAGCGCTCCGCCATTGCCCCTTCACAGAGGCCGCACGGGCCTGTATATCGAATGCGATATGTTCATCGTCGCGTCCGGCAAACCACCGAAGATCGGTTTCGATCGCCGTCTTATCATTCTCGATAAACGCGATCATCAGCGGGAAGAGATGAAAGTAGGTACCGTCCAGCTTTCTTTCAAACGCGATCTTGCAGGTTTCCTTCGCCTCTTCGTAACGGCCAAGCGACACCAGCGATTCCACCAGATTCATATAGATCGTGGCATAATTCGGGTCGATCCGAATGCCCTCGCGGGCAAACGCAACGGCCTTTTCGGATTGCCCGATGCGTTCCATTGAGTCGGAAAGGCTAACGTACGACACGACAAAGTTCGGATATGTGTTCCGCCACAGCTCAAGAGTATCGATCGCCTTGTCCAGCTCACCGTTGACGAAATTGTGAAAGTAGTAGGTAATGCGGAGCTTTTCGCTTTCGCTGACTGCTTCGCGAAGCTCGTAGGCCTTCTTGGTCATATCGGCCGCAAGCGTCCACTGGTCCGTGTTTCTATAAACAACCGCAAGCTCGGTGTAGGCCAAAGCAAAATCGGGATCTAACTCAAGTGCTTTTTTGTAGAACGGGATCGCTTCGAATTGACGCCCGTTCACTATCTGCTCTCGGCCCAGTACAAATATCTTGAGAGCTTCCAGCGAGGACGTGGTGATCGATTCGCTCGGCACATTGAATTTCTCGATCGAACTCAGGCTCTCACCAAGCCTTTCGCGTAGTCCCGCCGCAGCACGCGTAAGAGCATTCAAAACTTCCTCGCGCGAGTTAACCTGTTCGAATTCGCGACCTAGGCTTTCGTTATTTCGGGCGTTTATCGCTTCGAGGGTCAATACATAGATCTCGCCGAATTTCGTTATTGAACCCGTAATGAAAGCCTTTAGATTCTGTCGCATGCAGATCTCTTCGCCAAGCTCTTTCGATACTTTTTCGTTAGGATTGCGGCCCATCAGGCGAAGCGTTTGGCTGACCTTCGAATCCGGGACGATATCGAGGAAAGGTGATTGGGCCAACGAATACGCGAGTGCCATTTTGAGCGTCTGATCAAATACTGCTTCACCGGTCGAATTTTCAAACTCGGTCAACAGGATCGAATCGCGCGACGCACTACCCGAGCTTGTCGAAAAACGCGGAGCGCTTGTTTTACCTGAATCGGCGTCCGGGCGATTCGGCACCGCGGTCTGTTCTAGTTTTGCCTCGACCCGAAGTTCGTCACGAAGTTCTTTGAGATCGCCAAGCAGGTCGCGTGTCGATTGATAGCGTTGATCGCGCTTTTTCTTTAGCGTTTTCTGAACTATCCGCTGAAGCTCTCGCGGTAAGTGAGGCGCCAAAGAAGTTATGGGCTGGGGCTCGGTGCTGATTATCGACGAAAGCGTGTCAGTCATCGTCTCCCCGGAGAATGGTATTTTGCCGGTGAGCATTTCGTACAGCACGACGCCAAAGCTGAACACATCGGAACGAGCATCCGTCTCTTTGCCGCGTGCCTGTTCGGGCGACATATACGAAACCGTTCCCATTATCATTCCGGGATTCGTCTTGACCAGCTTTTTGGTCTCTTCTTCGCCCCCGGAACTCATAAATTCGGTTAGCTTTGCAAGACCGAAATCGAGTACTTTCACATACCCGTCCGAACGAACCATTATGTTTTCTGGCTTGATGTCTCGGTGAACTATCCCGGCCTGATGTGCGGCGGAAAGTGCTTCGGCGGTCTGAACGGCTATTGAAAGCGTTTCATCGAAGGAAAGGCGTTCTTTCATGCGGTCGCGAAGCGTCATGCCGTCGATGAATTCGATCGCCATATAATGCGAACCTTCATGCTCGCCGATCTCGTAAACGGTGATCAGATTTGGATGATTTAGCGCGGAGGCGGCCTTTGCCTCTTGAATGAATCGATTTAGGAGGTCTCCGTCCTCTACGTACTTTTCGTTTAGAAACTTAATGGCCACCTTGCGGCCGAGCTTTGTATCGTCTGCAAGATAAACCTCGCCCATTCCGCCGGTTCCGATCAGCGAGAGAATATTGTAATGGCCAAAGGAATCCCTGGCTTTCTGTTCGGTAGACATAGGTTTCGGGTTCACAATAAGTTAGCTTCGATTGCGCGGTTAGTCAATGTTCAAGCTGCCAGCGATCCTACACTTTCAAAACAAAAAAAGGCCGCAGTGGAGCGGCCCCTGTAATATCGAGAAAGGTCGCCCTACTGCCCGATCCCGTAAATATACGGTGCAATAACCAGCGAGACGATGGACATCAGCTTGATAAGGATGTTCATGGACGGCCCGGAGGTGTCCTTGAACGGATCGCCGACCGTGTCGCCGGTAACTGATGCTTTATGCGGCTCCGATCCCTTATAGTACATCTCTCCGTTGATCTCGACGCCTTTCTCAAACGATTTCTTGGCATTGTCCCAGGCACCGCCGGCATTTGACTGGAAGATGCCCATCAGCACACCGCAAACGGTCACCCCGGCGAGCAAACCACCCAGAACTTCAGGGCCGAATGTAAAGCCGACGATCACCGGTGTAAGCAAAGCGATTGCGCCGGGCATCATCATTTCGCGGATCGACGCCTTGGTAGATATTTCCACGCATTTTTCATATTCCGGTTTAGCCGTGTAGTCCATGATTCCTGGAATTTCACGGAATTGCCGCCTGACCTCGTTCACCATGTCCATTGCGGCTTTGCCTACCGCTTGTATGCATAACGCGGAGAAAATGAACGGGATCATTCCTCCGATAAAAAGCCCGCCAAGCACGTTTGCTTTGTAAATATCGATCCTGTCGATACCGGCCATACCGACGAACGCGGCGAACAGTGCTAGGGCAGTTAAGGCCGCAGAAGCGATGGCAAACCCCTTTCCTGTGGCTGCCGTCGTGTTTCCGACCGCATCGAGAATATCCGTGCGTTCGCGGACATCCGGCGGCAGTTGGCTCATTTCGGCGATGCCGCCGGCGTTGTCGGCGATCGGCCCGAATGCGTCGATCGCAAGCTGCATTGCCGTTGTTGCCATCATGCCCGCGGCCGCGATCGCCACGCCGTACAGTCCCGCAAAATAGTAAGAGGCCACAATGCCGGCTGCCAGCGTAATTATGGGAATTACCGTCGATTTCATTCCAACGGCCAGGCCGGCAATGATGTTGGTCGCATGGCCGGTCGACGATTGCTGGACGATCGAGTTAACCGGCTTTTTGCCCATCGCCGTGTAGTATTCCGTCGAGATGCTCATTATCGCACCGACGATCGAGCCGACGACGATGGCATAAAATACACCCCATTTATCGAAGGTCGCCGTTCTAAGCGTAATAGCGCCGTCGGGCAGTATCCACATCACGGCAAAGAAGGATGCGATCACCGTGAAAACTATCGAGGACCAGTTACCCAGATTCAATGCACTCTGAACGTTTCCTTTGTCATCCTTGATCCTAACGAAAAGGGTTCCTACGATCGAAAAGATGAGCCCAAGGCCGCAGATGACCATCGGCAGCAATATCGGAGCCATGCCGCCGAAAGCATCGTTCGCGACGACCTCCTGCCCCAGCACCATCGACGCCAGGATGGTCGCCACATATGAACCGAAAAGATCGGCGCCCATTCCGGCAACGTCGCCCACATTATCGCCAACGTTATCGGCAATGGTCGCGGGGTTGCGAACGTCATCCTCGGGAATTCCGGCCTCGACCTTTCCAACCAGATCGGCTCCTACGTCGGCTGCTTTGGTGTAGATACCACCGCCGACACGTGCAAACAAAGCGATCGACTCAGCCCCCAGCGAGAAGCCTGTCAGGACCTCGATCGCCGTCCTGACCTGGTTGGCACCCAGATGCTCGAATATTGCCAGGAACGCGATGAAAAGGCCGCCCAACCCCAAAACCGCAAGGCCGGCAACCCCGAGGCCCATCACGGTCCCGCCGTTGAACGACACTTTCAAGGCCTGCTTCAAACTTGACCGGGCCGCCTGCGTCGTTCGGACGTTGGCCTTTGTTGCAACCTTCATCCCGATATATCCGGCAGTCGCCGAAAACACGGCTCCGATGATGAATGCAATGCTGATCAGCCAGTGAGAGTGGATCTCGCGGCCGCGAACTTCGTGGATGGTTCCGGAATAGGCCAGCAAGGCTGCTGTGATCAAAACGAATATGCTAAGTACCTTCCACTCAGCCTTTAGGAACGCCATTGCGCCGGCGGCGATATGGCCGGCCAACTCCTTCATATTCTCGTCGCCTGCGTCCTGCTTGCTCACCCAGGCCGACTTGAACGCCATCACGATCAAACCGACGACACCCAAAGTGGGTACTAAATAAATAAGGTAATCGTTCATATTCTGTTGAAATCTAGACTCTTATCGGTCCCGGTCGAGCCACGCATGACTTGACCGCAGCCGGCCCAGTCGATCTGCACGCGACCCCCAATATACTCTCGTAAATATCAAAACTAACGATTATGGGGCAAATGGTGCCAATAAACAAATAACACTGGCAAAATATGGCCCCCTCGAGGGAGCGTAGCCTACCCGCCGCTTTGCGATCCCACCTTCCCGAAAAAGGCTACGCGAATGGTTACGCAAAAGGCGGAAAATCGACGAAAACGGCCCATTTTTTTGAACCGGTTTTGAACTCAGCGAAGGCCGGGAAAACAGCCGATGCAAAAATGCCGGAGATGATACGTACGACCTCGGGAATGCCTTTGTGATATTCGGTTTTTTTCGGCGGATTCCGTATCGGTGAGCCAAGTTAACTCTTGACACAAACTGCAACACTGTGCTATTTATGCAACATTCGTTGCAAAAAGCAACACGAACGGGAGCGGATAGGCATATGGAACTGGACAGAGGATGGGAGAAATTTCGCGGCGGGCCGTTTAGGGCGATCGACGACCGGCTTCACGTTACGCTGAATCACCGGGGGCTGATCCTTTTAAACAGAATTGTTTACAAGCTGATGGACAAGCCGGCCGCCGTTGTACTTTATTACCACCGCAAAGAGGACAAGATCGCGATCGAGCCGGCCGATTTCCGTCTGCCCGAAGCGTATCCCGTCCGATCGCAGGGCTGCAATTACCGCATTCAGGCGATCTCGTTCTGCCGCCACTTCGGCATCCTTCTCGCCACCACGCACAAAATACTTTGCCCGGAGATCACCGACGAACGCCGCCTGATCCTCGACCTCAGCAACACGACCCCGATCTTCACCAAACGCGACCTGAAGCGGCTAAACGCCTAGCCGCCTACCGACCCACCTGCACGAGCTTTTCCCTTTCTAATGTCTCAGATCTCAGTTATCAGTACTCACTTATCGGACACGGCGCAATCCGCGTTCGTTCGCCTCCGCTTCGCGCACAACACGAACACCATCGTTAACCACTTCAAAAGAACGAAAAGCGCAGTAACGTTACCACGTTATTCACGATCTCATGCTGGGTTCCCAGAGTTCGAATTAGATCAGTCGACAGGAGAATTGAATCTTGAGGTCTTGGATAAATTGAAAATCATTCATCCACGGTACTCTCATATTGTTACAAACATTGGGAATCTTGATCTTCAAAGGTCTACCCGTCCTTTCGAGTTCTTCTTTCGTGACGACAACGGCCCCTGCGTCGATCGCACGTGAGACTACCCATGGGTCGCCAAGCGATCGGTTTTTTGTCTCGGCAATAAGATATTGATGATCAGCGTGCGCGGCCAGCACTCGCTTCCAACAGTTGGTCACATTGGCATCAGTGGCGCGAATTGGGATACTGCTTGCCTTCAGCCATTTGCTAAGATTGTCGTCCGTTCGGGTTATCTCGTGAGATATTTCGGCGGGCAGAAAGATTCGCTTTCGAATTCCCAACTCATTCAGCGCATCCCAATAGTCTGGACAAATCTGGGGCGAGTAGTACGTGTTCCACGCCTGTATCAGAACGTTTGCATCAAGGCAATAGGTGCGGGGAGTGGAAGATGAGGTCATTTGTAGAGTTGAGCTTCCAGCTTAGGAAAGTTGCTTACTTTTACGTTGAGTAAGTTGGTTGCTTGCGTCGGTGCAATGCTACCTTCGTGAAAAGCTTGCAGCACTGTGTGGGTAAAGAGTCGGCTGTTACGATTTATTTGAAGCACATAGTAGTTCGGCCCGCCGGCGATCTCCGCATCCTTTTTTCGTGCCTTCTTTTCTTCTTCTCGCTTGAGATACGCCCGATAGGCCTCGTCAGCGTGATTTTTAAGTTGTCGGTAGCGATCAGGTGAAATGCGATTTGCTTTGTACGCCCGTACCAGAAGAGCGAATGAGCTAACGCCTAGATTTCTCGAGTGACGATAAACCATCTCAACCGAGTCGAATGTATTCGTCGGCATGCGGTCAAGAATTTTTGCAGGTATAAGAGCGTTGGCCGCAACCTCGTTGCAAAACAGCTCGATGGGATTTTGATGATCTTTAATATGCAAATCCGGTTCGATATGATTCGAGATGCCGGTGGCGGCGATCCATAGGTGAGCAATTTCATGCAGCAAAGTAAATAATTGCGGTGCGTCGTAATCATCAGAATTGATAAAGACGAACGGAGCATACGGATCTGCAATCGCGAATCCTTGGATCTCTTCGGAGTCGAGTACCAACCGGGAGTGTATAAAGCTTGTGCGAGAGATGAATATTCCTTTAGACTCTGCGCTATCGATCCATTCTTTCATCGGTGACGATGCTGTATAGTTCGATGGGTCGATTGCAAGCGTTCTCAAGATGTCGTCTGCCACAGTTACAGGATCATCTTTAATGGAGAATCTTCCGACGTATTCCGCTTTTGGTTCATTGTCCTCTTGATTGAGTTCGCTGATCCACGTCTGTCGTTGCTGAATCTCCCTTATTATAAATACCGAACCAGTGCCAAGGGGTTTAGACCCTTTTGTGCGGAAATCCTGAAGGGGTTTGAAATCTCTCGGAATATCACTGAGAAAAAGTAAGGCAAAGGGACGCCTATACGCTCGTGCGAGCGTTTGGGCTTGACGGATAGTAGGAAGGCTCGTACCAGCCTCCCATTCCAATAGTTTTCCCGTCGTGACTCCTACTTTCGCAGACGCAGTGTCCGGGTCCATCTTGGCGGACTCGCGGGCCCATTTAAGGAGTTTCGGAGTAATGTCGGCTCTGTCGGGCATAGACGGTTGTTCTTCGTTTCAACTGAATTCGCAATATTATACGCGCGAAACACAGATAACTAGTACAGGATTTGTAGCATTCTGATCTTTCAAGTTAGACGACGCATAATCTAATTCGCTATTTTAATTGCAGCCTTAACAGCGGTGAATTTGTTATTGTTCACGAGGAATACGATCAGCCTTCCCAAGCCGGTTGGGAATTGGTCTATAAAATGCAAGGATTCGATTTTGGGAGCGTGGTAGAATCTTTGTGTTATGAACGGATCAGGACTTGAGAGCGAATATCCCGGCATTGGCAGGCTGCATTATTTTTTGGCGCATATCGGGATGATCGCCGCGGTGGTGTTTGTGGTGACGATCTTCGGGCCGGAGAGCCGCGTGATGAGCATAACCGGTTTGGTGCTGGTGGTGGCAAGCTTTGTGCTGGATGTGATGCGGCTTAAGAATATCGGCGTGAGCCAGTGGTTCGCCTTCTTGAGGTACGTGCCGTTTGGAAAGACGCTGCTGGTGTTTGGACTCTTGTGCGCCCAGACCGGTTGGATCGAGACCCGCCGCCTCGACAGCGCCGGCAAAAGCATCCTGATCGCCGAGCTGGTCCTGCTCGCGTTGATGCTTTATCTTATCCTTCGGACGGGGATAACGCTCCTCGGCATCCAGGATCCTGGAATTTCTATCTTCTAACATCACTTCAAAATGTCATAACTCGTATTCCGGCCTACGGCGGGGCATTGGACGAGCGGAGGTGGAGAAGCGCCCGTCGCTCCCGCTCGTGGTGCTCGAACACACGCCCTTACTAACGTGCGGGCCTCTGCATGATGGCTAGCTCGAATATACGCCCTTACTAACGCGCGGGCCTCTGCATGATGGCTAATCACATCGCCATTGGTTGTTGATGCGTTTTGCGAAAGCGCCGTCGGTGCCTGCCTGGCCCTGGGTGCAAACACCATTTGGGCTGCGGCGGCAATCGCGGCAATAGACCATAGCTCCATCTTTGACCCGTGAGGTGCCGTTGGGGGGAGAGACGAGAGCGGCGAGGTCGCGAAACGTCGTGTTCGGGTCAAACTGCATCAGCCCGCCGCCGATCTCGACGTCGTAACCAAAGAAGTTCGGATGGCGGTCTATCAGGTCCTTGCCCAGCCCTTCCGGTAAGCGCCCGGTGCGGAACATTACCGTCCCGCCGTTAAAGCCTGGCCGGCTGACCGTATCTCCGCCCTCGACCTTGTCCCGGCAATGGCCCGGATAGACAGTCGGGTCGTAGCAGAATTTGTCTCCGATCGAGTTCACCACCACCTGCGGCCCGAGTTTGAAGGTGGTGCCAAAGTAGAGATTTCCCGTAGATATAAAATTCATCCGGCCGGTCAGTTCGATCGGGTCATTGAATACACTGCCGATGATGTTGAGTGTCTGCGATGAGGTTGCTCCGTAAGGCTCCGTATAAATGCTTCGCTGGCTTCGTTCGGAGGATGAGGTCATCAAAGTAAGAGTTCCAACGGAATCGATATGGATAAACGTGCCGCCGATATTCGCACCGTAATCGTACCCGCCGCCGAACGTGTTCTGTATCAGTATCCCGGCGCCGCGTTTTATTCTGATGCCGTGCCCCGGGGCGTTAGCGGCGATCATATTGAACTGCGAGTTTGCGATCGTCCAATCCGTGTTGAAGGTATCGATCGAGATACCGGTCCGGTTATTCACGAAAACGCCGTGATCGACGCGAATATTGTCAAATTGCCACTGGTTGCACATCTGCTCGGCCGAATTGCAGTTTGCCGCGTTCGTGTTGTGCACGATGATGCCGGTATCGAAATTTTGGAAAGTGACGTTCTCGAAACGGAAAAACTGGCTTTGATTCGGGCTGCTCACCTTTGTCACCGGATCGATCGACCATTTTCCGAGAGCCTCGACGCCGTAGGTGCCCGTGTTGTCACGCGGAGCTTCGGTGAAAAGGGCGGAGTTGCCGAGAAGTTCGATGTTCCTTATGGTCACCGCGTTTGTGCATCCGCCGATCCGAAAGATCGTCTGTTTATTGTTCCGCAGTCGTATTCGTGCAGCAGATCGCCTGATCGGCATATTGGTTGTCGGAACCGAATAATTGCTGCTCGAGCCCATGATCGTGACTCCGGATGGCACGGTGATCGCCTCGTATTGCGGATCGCGGGTGTTCCCGTTCGTTGTACCTACAATGTAATCACCGTCCGGAAAAACCAAAGTGCCGCCCTGCTGGCTCGCCATCAGCATCATCGCGTTCCGGATCGCCCGCGTGTAGTCGGGCGGCTCGGTATAGGTGTATCGCACCGTCGGGCCTTCAACACGCCGCATCGGGCGGAAATCCTTGATGTTGTAAAGCCCGGTTTCGCGGCCGGCCATTGGCCAAATATACGAATTACCGTTGCTGAGCCGAATCTCATAAACCTCGTCCGGTCCGGTAAAACACCATTTCTGGTCTGCAGTGCTCGGCGCGACCTTGTTGCCGTCAACACGACTGCCGTCACATCCTGTCAGGCCCGTCGCCGGTCGCTGAAGCTCGGTCCCGGCCAAAAAGACCTGGATGTGGTTAAGCTGGTCCTGCTGCGGCAGAAATCGAACCGGACAGGCGCCGGCATTATCTGCCACGACCGTCAGCGAATATCCGTCGAACCGGTTCTGGGCATTAAGACCGGCGGACAAAATGACTAAAAGACATAGAAACCCTATGATCGATACTTTCATTGATCTCCCTCGAAATAATGCGTGCATAGCTAGATTCTAGCAGTTTCAGGCCGTGCCGCGACAAGCTCTCAGTTCCGTAAGGGTTCGATCTGTGGTTTTCCTTCGCCGGCACTGTTGCTTCCCACAGCCGGGTCTCGGTGCTCGTCGTCTTAAATCGATCCATACAAACCGGAATAATCAAGGCAGCGGCGAATTCCCGCCCGAGAACACCCTATGTTCCGACATCCTCGATTCATCACGGTTTGTTTGCTGGCTGCATTTTTTCTCGGTGGCCTTGCGATCTTTCTGTCAGCCAGCCGCGAGCATAAGCAGTGGGAAGCGGCGGAGGTGCCGATCTCGTTCTGGGCTTGGAAGACTGAACTCCCGAGCGAACTTGAGCTGCGCGATGCGACCGAAGGATCGGGTGCAGCAACCCTTTTTCTGAGGGCCGGCCAGATGGACCTCGACAACGGGGAGGTGAAACGAATACGTCCGGCAGCAGGTAACCTGTCGGTCGAGATCGAGGCCCATCTTGTCTATAACGGAACGCGGCCGCTGCTTCGCGGTCTTGAAACCGTTGAGCCGGAACGGCTTGCGGCCGCAATACTCGAAGTTTACAAATCAGATGCAGAGAGATTTAGGGCGGACGGAGCAAGGATCACAGGGCTTCAACTCGACCTCGATTACCCGACCCGGCTCCTGCCGCATTACGCAGAGACCGCAAGAGAAATTCGACGACTACTTCCGCCCGAGACAAGGCTCTCTGTGACCGGCCTTCCGACCTGGATGGGCAGCAGCGATCTTGGGACGCTCCTTGAGACGGTCGATTTTTGGATACCGCAGCTCTACGGTGCTGAGATACCGACTCATCTTAGCCAGCGGATCCCTATCTCTTCACTTGGTGAGGTGAAGCGTTCCGTGGCCAAAGCTCGGAAGCTCGGCAAACCATTCTTTGCGGGGCTCGGGGCGTATGGCTACGCGATTCATTTCGATAGGAACGGCGATCTGATCGAGGTGCGCGGCGATATAGATCTCGCAAGAGTAATGAACAATCGCTCATTCGAACTAGTCTCTCAGGAGCCGCTTGAACGCGGATATTCAGCCGGAGATTTACGATACATTTTCCGGGCGAAACGCGATGAAGTTCTCCATGGCCTTGTGATCGCAGCAGGTGAGAGCCTTGTGTTTGACAGCTCAACGCCGGATTCGCTTCGCGAGGCCGCAAGAATAGTTCGCGAGAATGCCGGAGAGCCTCTTCTGGGTATTTGCGTGTTCCGATTGCCCACTTTTGGCGACAAAACAAACTTGCGAACTCAAGAGATAGTCAATGCCCTGCGGGACCGTCCCTCAACTGGAGCAATCGAGGTTTCAGCCAGGAAAACAGGTGAACGGAGTTTCGAGATAAGGGCAGTGAACACCGGCTCGGCAAGCACGTTTGCGTCCGATGCTCTGGTAATCGAGATTGCCGTGCCCGCCGGGAGCGTTCGCGGATTTCTTTCTCATCGCGGTTTCACCGGATTTGAAACCCTTTGCTCTACAGTGTCCGGGACGTCTCGAAAATGCAGCGGCGCTCGTGCCGACGTGGTCAGGTTGACAAAAAATGTATGGCGGGCCGGCGAGGAAGCCTCTGTCCGGCTTAGTGCCGACCTGAACCCGCGAAGCGAGCTCCCGATCTACATTTTGACTAGATACGAGAATGGCCGCATGGAGCGAACTTTTAAGGCGATCGTGATCGAGGAGAATATAAATGAAGAATAAGGGGAGTATTGCTGCTGCCAATCGCATCTTGAAAACCCGGCTCACCCGGATCCTTATATTGTCGTTTGCGGCCGTGTCAACCGCGATCGGCTGTGGATGGAGTTTTCTTACCGACAGCTCCGTTCGGTTCAATTCGCTTCGTACCGGTCGCGGTTTCTATCGCCTCACGCCTCTTCCTGTTGAGTATGACCCGGTGACAAAGCGAGAACGCTCCACGATTGAAGTCGAGAAGTATTTCGATGTCGAGAGCGAGAACGAAGCAGTCGCAACCAGACCAAACGGCCATAATGACCCGGACGAAACCTGGTCGGCAATACTCTCAGCGATCGAACAGGGGAAGCTTGCAGGCCTTGAAACGATCCTCGACAAATTTCTCAGCCAAACACAATATAAGTCCTACTGGGACGGCTCTGGCGAAAATGGGCTCTCGCGACAGGAAAGGCGAAACACGGTCTTCGACCTTAAGGATTCGTTTACCGCTCTCGCGCAGGGTTCGACAGAGAAAGCCGTAGCTGAATATTTGTCGGCTCGACTTGCGCTGGAATCCAGCCCGCACGAGAGCGAATCCCGTTTCACTTCGTCCCTGGTCGACGGCAACCTTAGGGACAACTGGGAATATCTTCGTGCGGCGGTGCTCTATCGTACCGGCAAGAAGGACGAAGCGTTGGCCGCGTTTCAATCCCACGACAAGCGGTTTCCGCGAAGCGAAAAGAACGAGTCCGTTCTTTACATGATCGCGAAGCTGACAATGGAACGCGGCGACAAGGTCGCGGCGGAATGTCCGGACGAAAAATGCGAGATCGCCGAGTGGGAACAGTCGATCGGCGAATTTCGAAAATTGATGCGGCGATATCCCAACGGAAGGTATCTGCTCGATGCAAGAGGATGGATCGCGCACCTATATCGGCACGTTGATAAAACGGCGGAATCGCTTGCGGAATACTATCGGCTGCTTGGCAACGGTTCAGATCGGCAATGGCGGCTCGAGGCCAAAAAATCGCTTCAGATCCTCGGCCATGAATATGACGATGCGACGCTTGACCGGGTCGAAGAATTGATCGCCGCCGAGCCCGAAGCCGCCCTCGCTTACGCTTACCATCGGATTTACAACCACGCCGTCGATCTCACTTATGTGGAATACAGCAACTGGTGCTGCTACGGCGACGATAAATGGTCCCAGAGAAATGAAGAGACCGACCGCGTAAAGAAGGAACAAGACAAGGGCCGGCACGAACTTCAAAGGATCGTGAAATTCGCGACCGCGATGCTCAAGCTGCACGGCCACTCGCTAGCTAGTGGCGACTTCATGCTCCGTCTTGCACAGGCTAATCTTGAACTCGAAAACTTTCGCGATGCGAATTTATTTGCTGGGCAGGCGTTGGCGGCCGGTGTAAGTGGAGATTCCCGGGCACACGCGTTATGGGTGAAGGGAAGCGTCGAGCACCGCGAGGGCCGGCTTTCTTCTGCAAAGGCAACTTTCCTTCAGCTTATCCGTGAGTTTCCCGACGACAAGCTGACCGAAGGTTCGCGTCGATTGCTAGCGATGACCGCAGAAGACCAGGACAATCTTGAGTTTGCACTCGACATTTACTTCGACCTTAAGTACGAGCAAGACATCGCCTATTTTGTCGATGTTTTGCTTCCGACAGACCGCCTCGCGAGTTATGTTTCGCGTCCAACCGGCAGCGACCATTTCAACACACTGCTCTATTCGCTTGGGGTTCGATACATGCGCGAGGGGCGGTGGGAAGAGGCAAGGAATACGCTGAGTCGGGTGAGAACGGAGAAGGGAACGGACCATTATCTCGAATATCCCAGGGGCGAGACATGGTTCTTTCCGAAAGAGCCAGCCTGGTTCTATGGCGAACCAGACAAAGGCAAGATCAAAACCAGCTGGGTCGTTCAAGATCTTAAAACGATCGACATAATCCAGCACTACGAAAAACGTGTCGAAGGAGCACAAAACGATGAGGCTAAGGCCGAAGCGATGTATCAACTTGCCAGCGCATATTTCGAATCGGATGACCTGGCCTTCTACAACCCTGCGATGTGGGACGGTGGAAGGGTAGGTTCGCTAAATTCACTCCAGTTCAGTTCGCACACGCGGCTGCCCAACGAAACTCGAACGATCCTCGAACATCTCCATCTGCACGAAGGGTGGGCAAAGTCGATACCGATCTACGAAGAAATAGTCGCACGTTATCCCGATTCGAAGGTTGCACGCGACGCGCTTTACACTCTGGCCGTCGCCCACGAGCGGCTCGAAGGACGAAACAGTGTTTGGAGCGCGATATACGAACGGGGACTCTTCGCCGGCCCTCGAATTGTCACATATCAGGATGTGAGAAATATTTACCCGGACTACCAGCTTCCACGTGGAACCTACGGTTGGAAACCCTCGACGCGGACAGTAAACGGCGGGCCGGGTTGGTCGGCAAAGCCAAAGGCCCTGCCAAAACTCACGAGAGAACAACGGGCCGTTCGCAAACTGGAGCATTGGGCAAATGACTATGGCCCGACGATCAGCGAAACTGCGTCGTCGGTCAAGGCCTCTGTTACCGGTCTTTTTAAGATGGCTCTGCTGTATTTGCGGGTCTATTTTCTATTGGTTTTCGCAGGCTTCGCATCGGTAATTGGCTGGAACTATCGTGGCTGGCTCCGTGACCAGTTTTTTCCAAAGATCGCGGAACTTGGCCGCAGCTGTTTGGCCTATCTGAGTAAATGCATTCGCTCATGGCATGGCAAGCTGCCGCTTGTTTAAGAATATCAGCGATTATCCGTTCTCGGTTTTCAGTTGATCAGGAGGAGTTCCTCAGAGTTTCCCGAAGCAGTGTTAGTTGGCTACAATCGAGGGCGTGAAGACCATTGTCGTAACGTCCGTCGAGCGAGAGCAGATGATCGAGATCACCGCCGAGGCAGAGCATGCATTGCCGCCGGGCGAGGGTGTCTGCGTGTTGTTTACCCAGCACACGACCTGCGGGTTGACGATAAATGAGAACGCCGACCCCGATGTGCAAAGTGACATGCTCGGGTTCCTGCGGCGGTTGATACCGCAATACGAACCGAACTTTAGACACTTCGAACACAACTCAGACGCCCACATCAAATCATCGTTGGTCGGTTCCAGCGTTACCGTCCCGTTCGAGAATGGGAAGCTTCTGCTTGGACGTTGGCAAGGGATCTATCTGTGCGAATTTGACGGCCCGCGTGATCGCAGCGTGCTGATAAAAACTATATGACAACAGGATATTCAGGAACACCTTTGGTACAAAAACTAGGCATCAAAAGCGGCTTCACGGTGTTGACGATAGGAGCGCCGGACGATTACACGGCCTTGCTCGGCGATCCGTATGATATCAAGATCATCGCCGACAAACCCGCAGGGCGGCCGGACATGATCCACTTTTTTACAAACACCCGGGACGCGCTATTTGCAAGACTCGCTGAGATGCGAAATGTGATATACCCGGACGGTGCGATCTGGGTTTCTTGGTACAAAAAGGCGTCGAAGCTCCCGACCGAGATCACAGAAGACACCATTCGCGAGGCGGCAATACCACTCGGCCTGGTGGACATAAAGGTCTGTGCTGTGGACGAAAAGTGGTCAGGCCTGAAACTGGTTATTCGAAAAGAGAATCGTGTATAATCCGAAACACTTTTTGATTTACGTAAGGAGAGAGCTCGATGCCAAAGACAGATCCGCGAATTGACGCCTACATCGAAAGGTCTGCCGAGTTTGCGCGGCCGATACTTACGCACATCCGCAAACTTGTTCATACGGCGTGTCCCGATATCGAGGAGACGATGAAATGGAGCATGCCGCATTTCGATTTCAAAGGGCCGCTGTGCAATATGGCCGCGTTCAAGCAGCATTGTGCCTTTGGATTTTGGAAGCAACAGTTGATGGACCATTCGGCGATCGAGGCGGAACGGAACACGCTCAGCAGTTTCGGTAAGATCACATCATTGAAAGACCTACCGAAAGATCGGGTTGTCATCGAACTCATCAATCAAGCCATCGAGCTAAACGAAAAAGGGATCAAGGCCCCGCAGAAGAAGCCTTCGGAAAAGAAGGTACTCGTCGTTCCTGAGATACTCGCGATCGCTCTCGTCAAGAACAAAAAAGCCCGAAAAACCTTTGAGGATTTCAGCTACAGCAAAAAGAAAGATTATGTAGACTGGATCAACGATGCAAAGACCGAACCAACCCGCGAAAAGCGGCTGGCGACCACGATCGAATGGCTGACTGAGGGAAAGTCGCGAAACTGGAAATACGAAAAGTGTTAAGGAGATGGCATGATGAATTAAACGGTGGCGATGGGTACTCTGATGTTGAAAGACGTTGGAGTAGAGAGGCTTGAAGCTGAATATTTTTTTGCGGCTTTTTAAGACCGCGACAAGGAGATTAACTCCGATCCCGCTTCTCGCCCGCACCGCCACCATGAGGCATAAGACCTCGAATAGGAGAATGGCACAATTGCCACCGTTAATCTACTCCAAAGCTGGACAAAAACAATAAATTTGGAGGGAAAAGCGGATGAGATACATCGGAGTGGATCTGCACACGACACAGATCACGGTTTGTTATTTGACAGAAAAAGAAGAGGTTACGATTCAGAAGTATCAGCTCTGCGAGATAGAGCGGTTTGTATCAGGATTGTCGCTCTCTGATGAGATCGCGGTTGAGGCGACAGGCAACACGAGATGGTTCGCCGAGCAGGTCTCGTCGGCATGCGGCCGGGTGGCTTTGGTCAATCCGAGACAGTTTGACGTGGTGAAGAACTCGGTCAAAAAAACGGACCGGAACGACGCGATAAACTTGGCGATATTTCTGAAGGCGGACATGCTGCCGGAAGTCAGGGCGAAGAAGGAAGAAGCGGATAAGGTGCAGTCTTTGGTGGGTACGAGAACAAAGCTGGTGAGGCTCAAAACAAGTCTCACAAACAAAATACACGCGTTGTCAGTATCGAAGGGGCGCAAAATTCGGAAAACGAGTTTGGCGTCGGAAAAGGGATTGGAAAAGGTCCTGCAAGAGGAGTGGACGGCGGTCGAGCGGATCGAGCTGGACATAATAATCGAGCAGATCAGGTCTTTGAAAGCAGGCATCAAGAAACTCGACGCAGCAATTGCCGAAGAGAGCGAAAAGCTTACAGGCTACGCTAACCTGGTGTCGATCTCGGGGATCGGGAGTTTGTCAGCCGGAATTCTGCTGTCAGTCATCGGCGAGGCGTCGGACTTTGCAAACGCCGACAAACTGGCCAGCTATTTCGGGATCGTGCCGCGTGTGTCGAATTCGAATGAAACCGTCAATCATGGCCGAATTACCAAACGAGGAAGCAAGACGGGCCGGACAACTCTGGTGCAATGCTCTCTCGCGGCGATCAGAAAGAACGATTACCTGAAAAAGTATTACGAACAGGTCAAGGCAAGGCGCGGTCACGGAAAGGCCAAAATCGCACTGGCGAGAAAGTTTTTGAAAATAATCTACAGCACCTTAACAAACAACTGGGTGTTCGCAGACTTTAACAATTTCGAATTGGCAGAGTGAAAACTTTGCTAATGGAGTAGAAATTCATCATAGGAG
>JBGSYT010000018.1:0-6091 GCA_041750855.1 Pyrinomonadaceae bacterium
GGCGTACAAGACGCTCGAAAAGGTAATGCCCGAATACAACGCCTGGAAGGTCTTTTACGAACGCAACAAACAGGCCGCCTACCTGACCGATTCGACCAAGGGCACCACGCCCATCTACCAGGAGATCGCCAACCTCAACTCCGCCAAATCGGCCTACGGCAACATCGTCTATCGCAAGGCCCCTTCGTTTCTGAAACAGGCCGAGTTTTATATCGGGCCAGATGAATTTCAAAAGGCGGTGCGGTCGCTGCTCAGGAAGCACGAGTTTGCGAATGCGGGTTGGGAAGATCTCGTGAAGGAGTTTGAAACGGCAAGGGGCCGCGAGCTTAGGGTTTGGGCTAAACAGTGGGTTACTCAACGTGGATTACCACTCTACAGATCAAAGTTAAATGCTCAAACCCAAACCTATACGATCGATGTCGAAGGTCGTGATGCTCTTTCTGAAGGGTCTCTGTGGAAGCAGAGGTCCATGGGATTGGTGGTTGATAGCTTCATGTCCGCACCTCAGGAATGGTCGTTGAATTTGGAGCCGGCAGACGGTCTGATGAAGGCGAAGGGCCCAGATGCGGCTTTGAGCCATGCACCCCTGAATCTACGGTATTTCTTCCCCAACTACCACGACTACGGCTACGGCATCTTCCTGTTCGACGACAAGAGCCGCGATTACGTTCTGAAAAATATCCATACCGAGAAGGACGATTTTCTTCGCACGATGATGTGGGGCAGCCTGTGGGACAGTGTCCGCGAGGCCGAGCTTGATCCGAAGCAGTATGTCGAGCTGGTGGTGAAGAATCTTTCTAAACCGAGAACGTCTCTCCATTCTAAACGCCGGTCGACCACCCCGGCCGCAAAGCCGGCCACCCCTCCTAATCAAGGAGGGGAGCAAGATGAGAGCACGATCCAGACTTTGCTCGGGCGTGTCTCGACTGCGATGCGGTACTACCTGCCCGAGCCGCCGCTGCAGAAGCCCGCGCGTGAGCAAGGGCATAACATCCGACGTTCGAGTTCCGCCCTCCCTCACGGTCGGGCCTCCGCAACAGGCCGAGATGCTTCGGCCGACGACCTGCAAACTCGCGTCGAAGAGATGCTGATCGAGAATATGCAAAACGCATCGACGCCCGGTCAGCGGATCACGTATTATCGTGCCTTCCTCAATATGGGTTCGAGTCCCAACGCCCGGCGGATAATGAAGATCATCCTGAAAGGCGGTAACGCCGGTGGGCCGGCGCGTATCGCTACCAAGGACAAGTTCGACATCGTGACTCGTCTCATGGTCCTCGGCGACCCCGAGGCCCCGAAGCTACTCGCCGATCTAGAGAAAACCGAGACGTCCGACGAGGCCAAGCGTTACGCGTACGCAGCCCGTGCCGGTACGGCGACCGCCGGGAGCAAAGCGAAGTACTGGAACGATTTCGTCGCTAACAAGGAGATCAGCGAGAGTTGGATCGAGGCGGCGTTCGGACCCTGGAACTCGACGTCCCACTCTGAGCTGACATTGCCGTATCTCGAACGAGCTTTGCGTGAGCTGCCAAACCATAAACAAAACCGAAAGATCTTTTTCGTCAACGGCTGGCTCGGGGCTTTCATCGGCGGACAGCGTAGCGAAGCGGCTTTGGGCGTAGTAAACAAGTTCCTCGCCGACAACCCAATGCTCGACCGCGACCTTCGTCTCAAGATCCTCGAGAACGTGGATGTCATCGAAAGGGCTGTGAAGATCCGCGCGAAGTCTAACCGCCGATAAGCCGGGGCCTTGTTCTGATTCACCTATACCCTTTTTTTAACCTTGTCTCAACTTTGCTGAAAGCAGAAGAATCACGTGGAGACGCAGAGGGCGCGTTTCGCGGTCAATTAGCCGTATAAAACTGTCACTATATCGGGACGCGCGGTGTTTTTTTAAATAAAGGCTGCGAACTATATGTAACCCGCGCCCGGGCGTTTGCGTCTTGTGATTTAAAAGGCGGCAGGCAAAAAAATAACAGATCCGTAAACATTTTCCGGCCCGTTTGCGTTTATAGCTCACAGGAAAAGTTCATTCTGCCCTTGTTCGAATATTAAGTAAGGAGTTTCCCCGATATGCAAAGACGCGATTTTTTGGTAAAAAGCTCGATGGCGCTGGCTGCGGTCGCAACGAGTGATAAATGGTTAAATAAGGTATGGGCCGGCGAACCGGCATTTATGGGCGCATCACTGCTCGATACATATTTTCAGGTCAGCAAGGCCGATATTAGCAAGGTGCTGTCTGCGACGCTGGCAAAAGGCGCGGAGTTCGCCGATGTATTCTTTGAATACCGGATAAGCTCGAACCTCTCGTTTGAAGAGGACATCGTTAAATCGGCCCGGCGTGGCATCGTCCAGGGCGTAGGGATCAGGGCCGTGAAGGGTGACCAGATCGGATTTGCTTTTACCGAAGATGTGTCGATGCCGAGCATGATGGAGGCTGCCAATGCGGCGGCTGCTATCGCGAGCGACAACACGGCCAAAACGCGTGTCGTCGGCATGAATGATCGAAAGGTGCAGAACCTGTATCCCATCAAGGAGCTGGCAACCTCGACCGATCTGACGAAGAAACTTTCATTCATCAAAGAGGCGAATGCCGCGGCCAAGGCCCATAATTCAAAGATCGTGCGGGTGAACATCGGGTTCAATGACGAAGTCAAACATGTGGCTTATGCCAATTCGGACGGCGTTTATTGGGAAGATTCGCAACCGCTGTTCATGTTCAACGCGTTCTGCATTGCCGAGGACGGCAAGCTCCGCGAGAATGGCTACACCGGCGGCGGCGGGCGTATCGGGATGGAGTATTTCAACCAGCGAAAGGCGGCCGATATCGGTAAGGAAGCGGCCCGAATAGCGGTGCTGAATCTAGGCGCACAGGAAGCCGAGGCCGGCGTTCAGACCGTGGTGCTCGGCCCCGCGGAGAGCGCGGTGCTGCTGCACGAGGCGGTCGGCCACGGGCTCGAGGCCGATTTTAATTACAAGAAATTGTCTAATTATTCGGGTCGTGTCGGGCAAAAGGTCGCTTCTGACCAGTGCACTGTTGTAGACGAGGGCCTGTTCCCCAACATGCGGGGAACGATCAATGTGGATGATGAGGGCAACACTCCGCAGAGCACCACGCTTATCGAGGGCGGCATACTTCGCGGCTACATGAACGACCGTATTTCCGCGAAACAGCTTGGCGTAAAGGTTTCCGGTAACGGACGCCGTCAGGCCTACAACCATCCGCCGATGCCGCGTATGACCAATACATATCTGCGGCCGGGTAAGTACTCGGCCGAAGAGATCCTCAAGACTGTCAAAGATGGCGTTTATGCCAAAGGGTTTACCGGCGGCCAGGTGGACATCACCAAGGGCGATTTCACGTTCTCATGCTCGGAGTGCTATCGCATCGAGGACGGCAAGATCACCGTTCCGCTCAAGGGCGTGACGCTGGTCGGCAACGGCCCGGATGTAATGACCAAGGTTTCGATGGTCGGCAACGATCTGAAATTTACCGACGGCGGGTGGACATGCGGCAAGAACGGCCAGATGGTGCCCGTTGGAATGGGGACGCCTACCGTGAAGGTGTCGGACATAACCGTCGGCGGAACTAAAGTGAGAGGCGAGGGCAAGGCTTAAGGGCCGGGGAGTGCTAAATAATGATGAAGGATTATAGAAGTTTAGCGGCCGAGCTCGTCTCGGAACTGAAGAAGCAGGGGGCTGACGCGGCGGATGTTTTCATCCTGTCGAGCGTTGGGTTCAACACGACTGTTCGTCTGGGGAATATCGAGCGGCTGCAGCAGTCGATCAGCAAGGGCCTCGGCTTGCGCGTTATCAAAAACGGCGCGATGGCGAATACCTTTACGACCGATTTCAAGGATCGTGCGGTGAAGGACCTCGCCCGCGAGACTATGCAGATCGTGCAGGTGTCGAACGCCGACAAGCACAACGGCCTTGCGCCGAAGGATATGCTTGGAAGCTATGACGGGAAGCTCATGCTTTTCGACGAATCGATCGCCAAGCTTACGCCGGAGAAGAAGATCGAGATGGCTCGCCTGGCTGAAGAGACCGGCATGAAGTTCGACAAGCGGATCAAGAATGCTAACGGAACTTCGTGGAGCGATTCCCGGTCACAGGTGACACTGGCCAATTCGGATGGCTTTACGGGGCAGTACCAGATGACGCAGGCCAGCATGTCGGTCAGCCTTTTGGCTGAGGACGAGGACGGCACAAAGCAGACGGACGGGCATTTCACGTTCGGCCGTTACCTGAACACGCTTGCCACGCCGCAGGCTGTTGGTGAAGAGGCCGGTCGCCGTGTGGTCAGAAAACTTGGCGGAAGGAAAGTCAAATCGGCCGTTGTGCCGGTGGTCCTGGACCCGCGTGTAGCAAGCTTCCTGTTGGGCGACGTGTTCGGCGCGGCTTCAGGCGGCAGCATCTACCGACGGATGTCGTACCTCGTGGACAAGGTCGGGCAGCAGATCACCTCGCCGATGATCACGATCGTGGACGATGCCACGATGGCGAAAGGTGTGGCCTCGCGGCCGTTTGATGCCGAGGGTGTTAAGTCATCGAGCGTAGTGGTTGTCGAGAAAGGCGTGCTGAAACAATACGTATGCGATTCGTACGCCGCTCGGCGGTTGAACCTGAAACCGACGGGCAATGCGTCCCGCAGCTATCAGGGTAACCCGAACGTCGGCAGCACAAACCTGTCCATCAAGAACGGAGACACTAGCCCGGACGACATCATCAAGTCGGTCAAGAACGGTCTTTACCTCGATCGCGTAGGCGGCCAGGGGCTGAATTCGACGACCGGCGATTTTTCGATGGGGGCCAACGGACGATGGATCGAGGACGGCGAATTCACCCACGCCGTGCAGGAGATCACGGTAGCAGGGAACGTCCTGAAAGTTCTGAGCAACGTAAAAGCGGTCGGAAACGACCTTAGTTTCAAACTGGGCACGACTGCTTCGCCGACGCTGCTGATAGGAGAAATGACGATCGGCGGCGAGTAGAAAGGGCAGCAGTGTATTTTGATAGGCGGGCGACTCCGCCTTTTTTTGTGCAAATAAAGATGGACCGCTGGGAAGAGATTTGACGCAGCGACGCGGAGACGCAGGGATCAAAAAATGTGGTGGCCCGAACGAAGCTTGCTTTTATCCGCTTGGCGTCTCTGCGACTCTGCGGGATACTTCTCCTTATGTTCAAATATTTTACGATAGCTATTATATTCTTACTTTTGCTGGGCGTTGCGGCCAATGCGCAGACGCGGTCGAGAAAGACGCCGGTTAAACGGGCAGCCGTCTCAAAGCCAAAACCAAAACCGCGCGTCTTGCCATCTGGTGCGGTGAAAACACTTTCAGGCCTGACATATCTCATCACCAAGAGCGGCACCGGCCTGCGTCCAAAGGCCGGCCAGACGGTGACGGTGCATTATACCGGCACGCTGACCGACGGGACGAAATTTGACAGTTCGCGCGACCGGGGCACACCGATCGAATTCTCGCTTGGTGCTGGCAGGGTGATCAAAGGATGGGATGAGGGGATAGCAAAACTAAGGGTCGGCGAACAAGCGATATTGATCATTCCGCCCTCCATCGGCTACGGCGCGCGCGGTGCGGGCAATGGCCTCATCCCGCCTGACGCGACGCTGATCTTCATCGTTGAACTCGTCGACATAAAGGACAATTAACCGAACCTCTATAATGAGGGCCGGGATGCGACTTCCGTGAGGTGGACTGGCTCGTCGGTGCCGAGTCAAAACAAAATCATATAACAACTGAAACGATCTTTTCTAAAATCTCCGGAATCCGCGCACTCCCAACCGAATTTTTACTGGCGGTTAGCCCTAGGTTTCATTCTGTAAGCTTTCACATCTTTCTCTTAACGGGGCATAGCGGGACATAGCGGGGCGGGCGACGGTGAAGTCTTCATTTTTCCTATACTTACAGCGACAATTTAATTGAGGTTTAATGCGCAGATAATTTGCTGAACAGCGGGCGTTTGGCGGCGGTGTGCGCAAATCTTTTTATTAACGCGGGTTCTGAGCCCTTTTGAGCGTGAAAAGCCGATACAATCGACGCCAATAGGAAAAGTCGGCGGCGTGCGAGCG
>JBGSYT010000019.1:0-144592 GCA_041750855.1 Pyrinomonadaceae bacterium
CAGCGGAGCCACGATCGAGGCGTCGGATTCGACGATGTATTTGGGCGTTGAGGCTTCGAGTTTGCCCCAGGTTATTTTTTCGTTCGGGACGGCGCCGGAGTAGGAGCCGTAGCTGGTGGTCGAGTCGCTGATCTGGCAGAAATAGCCCCAGACCGGGACGTTTTCACGCTGCAGATCCTGATGGAGCATCGGGACGACACAGATCGGGAAGTCGCCCGCGATGCCGCCGCCGATCTGGAAAAATCCGATCGTGGAATCGTCTTTCGCGTTGTTGGTGTACCACTCGGCGAGCATCGTCATATATTCGATGCCGGTGCGGACGGTGTGGACGTTCTCGACGTCGCCGGTGATCACGTGGCCGGCGTACATATTGCCCATCGTCGAATCTTCCCAGCCCGGCACGACCATCGGAAGGTTCTTCTCCATCGCGGCGTACATCCACGAATCTTTCACGTCGATCTGGTAATACTCCTCAAGCGAACCGTTTCTCAGCACCTGATACATAAACTCGTGAGGAAAATATCGCTGGCCCTCAGCCTCTGCACGCGTCCAGACCTCGACCATCGCTTTCTCCAGCCGCCGCATCGCTTCATGCTCCGGGATGCACGTGTCCGTCACGCGGTTCATGTGCCGGTCGAGCAATTCCTGCTCATCTTCAGGCGTCAGGTCTCGATAATGTGGCACGCGTTCGTAAAAATCGTGAGCAACGAGGTTGAAGAGATCCTCTTCGAGGTTCGCACCAGTGCAGGAGATTATCTGCACCTTGTCCTGCCGTATCATCTCCGCCAGCGACAACCCAAGCTCCGCCGTGCTCATCGCACCCGCCAGAGTGATCATCATCTTCCCGCCGCCGTCGAGATGCCGAACATAGCCCTCCGCCGCGTCAATGAGCGCCGCCGCATTAAAATGCCGGTAATGATGTTTAATAAATTCTGTAATGTTTCCGTTCATAGTGCTAAATTGATAATAACGAGCATAGGGCCTATTATCCACGACAATGAGTCGTAAATTGCATGATTTGTTAGATAGTTTCTTGTTGGAGGTATTGAATTATGAAAACCATCTGGATCGTGAAAGCCGCACTTTTGTTCATGTCTACCTTCAGCGCATTTCTGTTGGTGAATTATTTTGCGGCATCCGCCGCAGCCCAGGTCAGACATGATCACAAAAGCGGCAATCGAATAGAACTTGGACGCGTAAATTTTCCAATTTCCTGCAGCGCCCAGCTCCAAACGCAATTCAATCGAGGCATTGCGTGGATGCATTCCTTCGAATATGAAGAGGCAGAGAAGGTATTTTCGCAGATCGCGGCTGCCGATCCGAAATGCGCAATGGGTTACTGGGGCATCGCCATGAGCAGATATCATCCGATCTGGGCACCTCCGAGCGACGCCGACCTGCGGGCAGGTCTGGAAGCAATAGAAAAGGCGCAATTGGCCGGAGCTCCAACACAGCGTGAGCGGGATTACATCGAGGCCGCGAAAGCCTTTTACACCGATACTGAGAAAACCGGTCATGGTGCTCGTGCGCGCGCGTTCAGTGATGCCATGGGACGGCTTTACGAGCGTTATCACACGGACAACGAGGCCGCCGTTTTCTATTCTCTGACGCTCGTTGCAAAGGGTATGGCCGCGAATGACAAGAGCTTTGTAAATGAAAAGAAGGCGGCCGACATCTTGAACCGCGTCCTTGTAGCCGAGCCTGAGCATCCCGGCGTTACGCACTACCTGATCCATGGCTACGATTTCCCTGAGCTGGCACACCTGGCACTCCCAGCGGCAAGGCGGTACGCCAAGCTCGCCCCGGCGTCGGCACATGCTCAGCATATGCCCTCGCACATCTTTACGAGATTGGGACTGTGGCAGGAGGCGATAGCGTCGAACATCGATGCCAAAGCTTCGGCCGAGGCTTACGCGGTCAGGCATAAATTGCCCGGGGCGTGGGATGAGAAGCTTCACGCGATGGACTATCTCGTTTACGCGTATCTGCAGGGCGGGCAAGATAAAAAGGCCAAGGCAGTTTTGGATGAGATGGCGGCGACCAAGAGGGTGGATCCTCCGAATTTTAAAGTCGCGTATTCGGTCACCGCTGTCCCGGCGCGTTACGCCCTCGAACGCAGGCAGTGGAAGGACGCGGCTGTGATGCCTCCTGCACGCGATCTGGAAGGAATGTCGTGGCAGAACTTCAAGTGGGCAGCCGCCCCTATACACTTTGCCCGTGCGATCGGCGCAGCTCGTACCGGAGATACCGCGACATTACGGCAGGAAGTTGAAAAATTATCGAGTATCCGACAGGCTCTTCTCGACGTAAAAGGCGATTACGATTGGGGTAAACAGGTCGAGATCGAGCGGCAGGTTGCCTCCGCTTGGTTAGCCTACTCCGAGGGGAAACAAGAAGAATCGATCAGGCTGATGCGTCTGGCGGCGGAGCTGGACGACGCCACTGAGAAGCACCCTGTTACGCCCGGGTCTGTGCTCCCGGCACGCGAGCAATTGGGAGAATTACTGATTGAGCTCAACCAACCCGCAGCCGCATTGACCGAGTTCGAAACGGCACTTCGCCGAACACCTAACCGTTTCAACGCGATCTATGGTGCAGCCCGGGCCGCGAAATTGATGGGAGATCGAAAGAAAGCAACGGCGTTTTATAGCAATCTGGTTGAATTATGTCGCCTCGCCGATACTATTAGGCCCGAGATCAAAGAGGCAAAAGAATTCCTCGGTCGTTAAAACGCCTCGTTAAAACTAACATCCCCGGCAACCGCGACCTGATAGGCGGCGACGCGGCGTTCGAAGAAGTTAGTCAGTTCCTGAACGTCCTGTAGGTCCATGAACGAGAACGGGTTCTTTGCTTTGTAAAACTTTGGAATGCCGAGCATGGCTAGCCGCTGGTCCGCGATGAACTCGAGATACTGCTTCATATCCGCGACCGAAAGCCCGGCGACGCCGCCCGAGAGAAGATCTTCGGCAAACTGAAGTTCGCATTCGACCGCCTCGTCGAGCATGACCGCGATCTGGCGTTCCATCTCGGCATCGAAGAGGCCGGGTTCCTCGCTGCGAACCTTTTTCACGACCTCGTAGGCGAAGTTCATATGCGCCGATTCGTCGCGGAAGACCCAATTGGTCCCGCCGGCAAGTCCGTGGAGCAGGCCCTTCGACCGAAGGAAATAGACATAGGCGAACGCGGCAAAAAAGAACAGCCCTTCGATACACGATGCGAAACAGATCAGGTTCAGAAGAAACCGGCGTCGGTCATCTTTTGATTCGAGCGAATGGAGGTCGTTGATCGAATCGATCCATTTCATGCAAAATTCGCCTTTTTTACGGATCGACGGGATATTTTCGATCGCGGCAAATGCCTGTTCGCGTTCGTTGTGATCAGGAATGTATGTGTCTAGCAACGTAAGGTAAAACTGCACATGCACGGCCTCTTCATAAAGCTGCCGCGAGAGGTACATCCGAGCTTCGGGCGAATTGATGTGCTTGTAGAGATTCAAGACAAGATTGTTTGATACGATCGAATCCCCCGTCGCGAAAAACGCCACCAGACGGTTGATCATATGCCGCTCCGCCGCGGTCATCTTATTTCGCAGGTCGTTCACGTCGGTCGAGAAATCCACCTCCTCGACCGTCCAAGTGTTCTTGATCGAATTTTTATACATCTCATAAAAATCCGGGTACTTCATCGGGCGAAGGGTTAGGTTGAATCCTGGGTCTAAAAGCATAGTCTCTCCGTGTCAGTAGCCCGCACGCAAGTAAGGGCTCAAGTCTACATCAGCTCGTCGTTAGTCAAATTCCGGAAGCTCGCCACCTTGACCATTCACAACATACTCAACAGCCTTCGCGATGTGCTCTTCCGTCCAAAGATATCTCGTGCTCCCGTGGCGGCTCCAAGGCTTCACGTCCGGGCCAATTAGCCCCGCATTCCTGAGAGCCGTTGTCGCATAAGCCTTGAAACTGTACATGATGCGTTCCGGCTTTCCGTGATCGCCGACGACAACGTGTGCGTGTTCGGTTCTCACGTTCAACGCGAAAAGCTCGTAGTCACGGACGCCGCAAACCTCTCGAACGGCGGCATCGACAACCTTTCGTTCGGCAGCACCGAGAAAGAATGGGGCGGCTTTCAAAAGTTTCGCCTTTCCAGCCTTCATTTCGGAGTTCGCTACGATCTTCGCCATACCGTACCGGTTGTAAAAGCGCCGGTCCACTGATCCCCGTTCGTCTCCGTGGAGCCAGGTGCCGTAGCATCTGAAAGTGATCAGGTAGGCTTTGGGAACCGACCGCTCCTGGAATTCGATATAGTCTCGCTTTGGCACTCCGAGTTGACGTTTTGTCTAGTTGAGCCCTTACTCACGAGCGGGCTGCAGACACTGGCCATCGATCACTTCCGCGTTGATCAATGCCGAAACGATCGCGTCCTTGTCGTACTCGCCGAGCGGCTGATCGGATTCGTCCGTGATCTCATGCGGCGAAGTCATGAAGCCTGTCAGGTCGTAATCAAAAAC
Organism: Pyrinomonadaceae bacterium; assembly: GCA_041750855.1. GTDB lineage: Bacteria > Acidobacteriota > Blastocatellia > Pyrinomonadales > Pyrinomonadaceae > OLB17. Next base: position 4,505 of record JBGSYT010000019.1, read on the forward strand.
TCCCCAGCCGTTCTCCGCCAAACGTACCCATCTAAACTCGATCATCTCTCCGACCAAAGTTGCCTTAAAAGCATCTGTCCACTGGTCATCAGGATCGTATGGCAAATAAATTGGGCTGTCTTGACTGCAGATCGTCTGCAGCACTTCCGCCCACTTGTTAACGATCTTTTTGAACGTACCGCCAGGCGTCGGATCACCAAGAAACCCACTATCATCCTCCAAAAAATAGAGATTGAAAATGAATCTCCGGTCAGCGAAGCAAATGCCCTTGTTGTCAATAGTTACTTTCACCGGCTACGTTCGATCTGCTTCACGTTGAGCCCTTACTCACGTGCGGGCTACTGACACGTTCTGTCTATTGACACGCTTCGCATTCTTCAGGCTTCTCCAGCGAGCACGCCAAGGCTTCCGAATCCGAATATGCTCTTACATCAGCCTCGTTATTTGGAACGAGTTCTAACGCTTTGTATTCCGCCGTGACTTGAGCGATCTTTGTCGCCGGACGCGAGCGGAGGTAGTAAGTCGTCTTTAATCCCTTCTGCCACGCGTACATATACATCGACGAAAGCTTGCCGATGTTGGGGCTTTCCATGAAAAGATTCAAAGACGCGCTCTGGTCGATGAACGCTCCGCGGTCGGCTTGCATATCGATGAGCGAGCGCATTGGAATCTCCCATGCGGTGCGATAACGGAGTCGGAGTTCGGGCGAGAATTCCTCGATATTCTGTACCGATCCCTCGCTAAGCTTGATCTTGTTGCGGATCTCGTCGGTCCAGAGGCCCGTTTCTTTGAGCTCTCGAACCAGATATTTGTTCACTTGCACGAAATCGCCGCTCAGGGTTTCACGCTTGAACAGGTTGGAGACCTGCGGTTCGATGCATTCGTAACTGCCGGCAATGGCGGCGATTGTCGCGGTCGGTGCGATGGCGATCATCAGGCTGTTCCGCAGGCCGTTCGCCTTGATCTTTTCACGAAGTGCGTTCCACCGCGCAGTGTCTTCGGGCACAACGCCCCAAAGGTCGAACTGCAGAATGCCCTGTGCCGCACGCGTTTCAGGGAACGCAGGATGAGCACCTTTGGCAATTGCGAGGTCACACGAAGCGTCCAAGGCCGCAAAGTAGATCTCTTCCTGGACCTTCGCCGAAAGCTTTCTTGCCTCGTCTGAATCAAAAGCCAGTCGAAGCTGAAAGAAAACATCCTGCAAACCCATCACGCCGAGGCCGATGTTCCGCCAACGCATATTCGAATCCTTCGTGCTCGGGATGGCGTAATAGTTCAAGTCGATCACCCGGTCGAGTTGGCGAACGGCCAGGTTGACATTGCGGCGGAGTTTCTCGAAATCGAAGCCGCCGTCTGAGACATAACGTGCCGCATTGATCGAACCTAGATTGCACACCGCCGTTTCATCCTTCGAAGTGACCTCGATGATCTCGGTGCAAAGGTTCGAAAGATGAACGACATTTTCCGGCCGGCCCGTCTGGTTAGACTTGCGGTTGGCCGAGTCTTTAAATGTCATCCAGCCATTGCCAGTCTGTGCCATCGTCCGCATCATCTTCGCATAAAGGTCGCGGGCCTTTATCTGGCGGACAAAAAGGCCTTCGGATTCAGCCTGTTCGAAGGCACGTTCAAAGTCCTCGCCATAGAGGTCGGGAAAATGGGGCACAACCTTCGGGTCGAACATTGACCACATCTCGTCTGCTTCGACGCGGCGCATAAAGATGTCCGGGATCCAGTTGGCGATGTTCAGGTTGTGCGTGCGGCGTGCATCATCGCCGGTGTTGTCGCGGAGTTCGAGAAAATCCTCGATATCGGCGTGCCAAGTTTCAAGATAGACGCACGCGGCTCCTTTACGCTTTCCGCCTTGATTGACGGCGGCAACGGACGAATCGAGGGTTTTCAGCCAGGGCACGATTCCGTTCGAATGCCCGTTCGTTCCGCGGATCAGCGACCCCTGCGAGCGCACGCGGTGATACGCGATGCCGATGCCGCCGGAGAATTTCGAAAGCATCGCGACGTCGGAATATTTCTTATAGATACTATCGAGGCTGTCTTCGGGTGAGTCGAGCAGGAAGCAGCTTGAGAGCTGTTCGTGTTTAGTTCCCGAATTAAACAGCGTCGGTGTCGACGGAATGTATTCGAGCGATGAGAATAGACGATATAGTTCTATCGCCTCGACCGGCGTTTCGGAAAGGCCGCAAGCGACGCGCATCCAGAAAAACTGCGGGGTCTCGATAACGTCGCGCGTTACCGGGTTTTTCAAGAGGTAGCGATCGTACAGCGTGCGAAGGCCAAAAAATTCGAATAGATCGTTGCGGGTCTGGTCTATTGCGTCATTCAGCTTGCGGCTGTTTTCCGAAACGAAGTTGACAACGCGTGGAGCGATGAGGCCTTCGCGAACGCCAAAAGCGATCGACTGTGAGAACGAATGGATCTCCTGATTGCGAACTTCCTTTTCAATATATTGGTTCAAAAGCCGGGCACCGAGGCGTGAGTATTCCGGTTCTTCAAAGATGAGGCTTGCGGAAGTCTGGATCGAGAGTTTATCAAGCTCTTTAGTAGTGGCCCCGTCGTAGAGGCCGCTAATGGTCTTGGTTGCAATGCGGAGGACATCAACATTCGGCAAATTATAGGTACAGCGAGAAATGGCCCTGACGATCTTGTTGATATCGACCGGTTCAGAAGACCCGTTTCGCTTGGTCACACGCATGGTGCTCTGCGCCGTTTCTTCCGTCTTCTGTGCAACTGCAGTCCCGGATGTTTGATTTACGAATGTGTCCATTTTGATCTAACTCCCAGTGGGCTTCGATCATCTCAGGGGGACAGGTTCTCGGCAGCTAGGCTGGTTAGCGTTTTTGAGAGAGAAGCACTCTCCCCACCAGCCTTTCTCGAAAGCGGCGTTCTTGTCGAACCCTCTGGTTTGATCTGGATTTGATTGGGCCTATTTAAGGCTTCCTACCGGCTGCCGTTCCTCATTCTTCAGGATTGAGATCACGGTCTTTTTGGCAGTCCTCGTTCCCCATTACCGCTAGCGGGGCAGTTACGGCATCGCTTTTCAAAGCCGTTCATTACGGTCCCGAAGTAATAAAATCAACTCCGCGTTCCTTCAGTGGATATAGACTATATTGTAGCCAATTGCCTTTGTCAACACTAAATATAGTGGTTTTTAAACTAATTTCTAAAGCGTGTAGATTCAACGATTTAGGCAAGCGGTGTTTATGTAGAACCTGAATTCGGTCGTAACATGGCGTTAACGCTAGCAGAGACAGTTATTTAGGCGAATTTTCGGCCCGCCCTGCGTTGGAAACACGTTCAAAAAAGGCCGTGTTCAAGGGCCCAGACCCTAATCGCGGGACACTATTCGACTATCAAGCCGTCCCATGCAAACTCGACGTTGTCCGGAAGAAGTTTCGAATCTCTTCTAAAGAGTATGTCGTGATTCAGATGCGTAAGATACGCTTGCGTCGGTTTGAGATCTGCGATTATCTCTAGGGCTTCATCAAGGTTCAGGTGAGTTGAGTGCGGTTTCAGACGCACGCAATCCAAAACCAGTACATCCAGATCGCGAAGGCCGTCCATCGAGTCGGGCGGTATGGTTTTCAGATCAGTCGCGTAGGCGAAATCATTGAACCGATAGGCGACTACCGGAAGTTTGCCGTGTATGACCTCGAGCGGTGTGACCTCAATGTCGCCGATACAGAAAGGTGAATTATGCACAACCGTGTGCGGGATCAACTGCGGCAGGCCGCCGCCGAAATGTGTCGGCTCGAAGATATATTTGAAAATGCGGCGAAGATCGATCCACGCTATCTCGTTGGCGAAGATCGGCATAGCGCCGTATCGAAAATTCAGCGGGCGGATATCGTCGAGGCCAAAGACGTGGTCCACGTGGCAATGGGTGATCAAAACCGCATCGAGTTTGCGGATGTTTGCTCGAAGTGCCTGTTGTCTGAAATCGCTCGACGTATCGACGAGAATGGTCTTGCCGGCGTGTTCGACGAGTATCGAAACCCGAAGGCGATTGTCCCGCGGGTCCTCGGACAAACACGTTACGCAATCGCAGGCAATCGAAGGAACGCCGGTAGATGTGCCTGTGCCGAGAAAGGTGAGTTTCATACAAAAACGACAAGCCGTTTAGATGACGGCTTGCCGTCGCGTTCGGGCAAGCCCGACTCTAAACATCGGTCACATTATTTCTTGCCAAGTATGTCAGCCCCCGAGAATTTCTTCGCCGCCTGCGCCTTAAGCTTTTCCTCGGTCGCACGGACCATTGCGACGTATTGCATGCGAAGGTCGGCCAACAGGCCTTCAAGCAATCTGGACTCTTGTTGATGCAGGTTGCCCGCCGTCTTATCACGTATCATGCCGAGAACATCCAGCCAGTACTTCCCAGTTTCGAGATCAACCGAGCGCTGGCCTGTCGCCGGATGCGGCACCGCCCCCAGGGATGCTGCGGCATTTGTCGCTAAGGTTGATAGAAAGTTTACAAAGCTTGCGGGATCGTCCGCACCGGGCAGGTCTGATTCGTCGTCCAGGTGCTCGCCGTTACCGATCGCATTGACGGATTCGCTCATGATTGAGGCATCGGGCGTCGCGTTGGCTTGCGGGGCGACGCCCGGCTCTTCACGTGGCGCTGCCGGCGGTGGTTCATCAAGAACGATACCGTCGCGAACAGATCCGTCGGGGTTGAATTTGCGGCGGTCCGTGACCTTAAAGATGACTTCTTCCTGATTTTCGTCGTGTAGCGTCATAGTCGTGATCTCACTTTCGATAGTAGCATTTCAGGAAAAAGTCTGGAAAGCCTAGCCACCCTTGGAGGCTTAGGGAGTCGAGAAACGCACCTTGAACATGGACTTCACGGACTTCCTCGACTTCCTCGACTTTCTAGACTTTAATAATTCTTATGTCCAGATCATTTGACGAACTCGTTTCGGTGATGGCACGCCTGCGGGCTCCCGGCGGCTGCCCGTGGGACGCCGAACAGACCTATGCTTCGCTTTCGCAGTATTTGCTCGAGGAGGCGTATGAGACGTTTGATGCCATTCAGCATGCGGATGCAACCGGCGAAGTTGAGCATCTTAAGGAAGAGCTTGGCGACTTGCTGCTGCAGGTGGTGTTTCATTCGACGATCGGCGAAGAACGCGGCGAATTTACGATGGATGAGGTCGCGGCGGGCGTGGCCCAAAAACTTGTGCTTCGCCATCCTCATGTTTTCTCGGACACGAAGCTCGAAAAAGCGCAGGACGTACTCGATAATTGGGACACGCTGAAGGCTAACGAACGAAAGGCTTCGGGAAAAGTTGAGAAGGAAAAGCTCTCGATTCTCGACGACGTGCCGCTTCATTTTCCCGGACTTCTCGAAGCGCTGAAACTTACAAAGAAAGCCGCTAAAGTTGGGTTCGACTGGCCGGAGGCTGAACAAATCTTCGAAAAGGCCGCAGAGGAGATCGGTGAACTTCGTGAAGCCGCCGCCGGCGGCGATATTTCCCATATCGAGGAGGAGATTGGAGATCTGCTTTTTGTGATCGTCAATCTAGCCCGCAGGTTCGACGTCGAACCGGAAACCGCGCTCAAAAAGACCAACCGCAAATTCCGACGTAGATTTGCTTTTATTGAAAGAGAACTTAAAGGTATCGGTAAGAGTCTCGAAGAGGCGGATCTGGCTGAAATGGACGCTCTTTGGGACCGGTCCAAACAGAGTAACGAGAAATAACGTTTCCGATTTGTTACTTTCTGCCTATACCCGCCCCTCGTAGTTTGTCGGGAATCGATACACATTGTGACTGATACCGTACGCCCCCAACATCTCGCCTGCGCAAATCCCTCCCGGAAAGTTAATAAAACATTGGTGATGAGATGTATTTCATCGACGGTATGCAGATTGCACTACGGTTATAGAAACACGATGCGTACCGATTCTCATTGAAGCGGTCTTCGGCGTGATTTTCTATAACGATCAAAGGGAGTAATAAATATGGCTAACGAAGGTAACAAGTTTTCACAAGGTACGGCAGGGCAGGGCTCACCGTCCGCACCCCAACACAACAAGGGTCAAGGTACAGGAACCGCAACGGTTCCCCGAAAAGATAGTTTGACCGAAGTTGGTGGAGCGTTTGATAGGAACAATGAAACGGCAAAGGGCCTATTAGACCAGGCAAAAGAAACAGCCGGCCAGGCATATAAATCGGTCGCCGAAAAAGCGTCGACAAAGCTGGATGAGCAAAAAGGATCTCTTTCCGGTGGATTATCCAGCGTCGCGAACAGCGTTCGCAAAGTCGGTGCAGATCTGAAGGACAGTGAATCTGAAGGCGGTTTAGCAAAATACACAGCTGAATACAGCGATGTTGCCGCGCAAAAGCTCGAGCAAGCGGCCGACTATTTCGAGCGAAAGGACATGAAGGGAATGTACCGCGACGTTGAAAATTTTGCCCGGTCCAACCCAGCATTATTTATTGGCGGTGCATTCGCGATCGGACTGCTGGCGGCCCGCTTTCTGAAGAGTTCAAGTCCAAAGCAGCTTTCAAAGGCGGCCGGACAGTCATTCGATTCCACGCCTTCGTCTGAAAGCGACTACAGTAATGGCAAGGCCAAGTCGTCTCCTAACCACTCTTCAATTTAGTTTAAAACCGGAGGCGATAATGGCACAACAAATATTGGTAAAGGACGAATCCAGCTTGGGTGATCTTTTTTCGGAGCTCGCCGCTGGGACAGGAACGCTGATCAAGCAGGAAGTGGCACTTGCGCAGGTTGAACTAACCGGCAAGGCAGCCGAGGCGGGGAAAAACATCGGCTATCTCTTCGTCGGTGGTGCGGTCGCATATGCGGCCCTGCTGGTATTTCTTGCGGCGGTAGTGATCATACTGAACGGACTGTTTCCGCTTTGGGCATCGGCTCTTGTGGTATCCGCGGCCGTCGGAGCAGGCGGCTATTTTATGATCACTTGGGCTCTAGGCGAACTTAAGAAAATGGACCTCGCACCGAGCGAGACGGTCGAATCGATCAAGGAGGATGCGCAGTGGCTGAAAAATCAGGTGAACTAGAAAATATCGGAAAAGTAGAAACAGAACAGACGGCATTGGAAGCAGGGGACGGACGGGCTCTGAAAGGGAGGACCGGCGATCATACGGGCGCCGAGGCTCATCAATTTGGAGCGGCGTCGGATGCCAGCGGCCCTAAAGTAGAAACCGATCACATGAGGGCGCAAATAGAAGAAACGCGGTCGAATATGGGTGAGACCATTGACGCGATTCAAGATAGATTGAGCCTCTCGAACATTTCCGAACAGGTTTCGGTGCAGGTCAACAATGCGTTCGAGACGGTTAAGGACAACGTTTATGACGCGACAGTAGGCAAGGCGGTAACTTTTATGAAAAACGCAGGTAACGAAATTAATCATTCATCGATAGTAATGGCGGCGAAAGCGAATCCGCTCCCGTTTGTTCTAATTGGCCTTGGCGCTGGCCTGCTGGCCTACAACAGCTACGCCACGAAGAAGAACAGGTCATTCGACAGGCAGCTTGAAGGGAATAGGGTCGGGAAGTCCGATCCAGCCGGGTCGGACCGCTGGCTGGCAGCTTCCGCGCAACAGACGATCAGCGGAGTAAAGGACAGCGTATCGAGCGCGGCGACAACCGCCTACGAAGGCGTTGCTAATGCAGCGAGCAGCACATATACCGGAGCGGGCGACATCGCGAACCGTGCATATGACAAGGCCGGCGAATTTGGCACAAAGGCCCAGGAAAAGTATAGCCAGTACCTCGACGAAAAGCCGTGGGCCATTGCCGCGATAGCGTTGGGTGCCGGTGCCGCAGTCGGCTTGGCCATTCCGTCGACACGTTACGAAGGCGAGTTGATGGGCGAGGCCCGGGTGAACTTGATGTCTAAGGCACAGGGTGCGGCTAGCGATCTGGTTGACAATGCAAAACAAATTGCATCGGACGCAGGCAGCAAGATCAACGATGATATCAAGACCCTTGCACAGGAAACGCCAAAAAAATCGTAATCGGTGCGAAAAAAGGGTTGTGGATCACGGAGGGATGCGGTGTGCCTAATAGGATGTAGCTGTGATCACGAAATAGTAGGTAGTCGTAAACTGTGATGGCACACATACGGTTTTAGACTCCGCGAAAAAATGACAAGAATGAGAGACAACCGATCTCTCGTTCTTTTTTCGTTGTCATTCCCAGAACTAAAGAGTAAAGGGGGTTATTCCGCAAACAGCTCATGGAGTTTGGCGAGCGTTGCTTTCCGAGTCCCTGGATCTATTTCCCCGATCTTTTTGACGAGCCTGGAGCGGTCGACGGTCCGAAGTTGATCGAGGATGATAAACCGTTCGGCGTTCAGAAATTGGGTCGATACGCGGGTGGGGTATTTAGCATTGGTCGATGCGATGGGGGCGATAATGACATGGTCCAGATTTCGGTTCATCTCGTCGGGAGAGATGACGACACCGGGACGCGAATTCTTTGGATCGTCCGTAACTGACTCGTCGAGATTAATGAGGTAAACCTCAAAGCGCTTTGCCATCGCACCATGTGTGGCAATATAAGTGTCCTCAACTCACCACTGCCACTCTTTTCTGTCAAAATTTGCACCGGGGCCGGGTGCGTCGTTTAGATCGTCGTCAACATCGGCAAGACCCCTGAAGATCGCGTCCCAATCTCCGCGGGGCTTCTTGATGTTGCGGATGAGGATGCCCTCGCTGGTGACCAGCAGTTCGACCTCGCCGCAGATACCTGTATCCTCAAGCATCATCTTGGGTATACGAATGCCCTGAGAATTGCCGATTTGAATGATCTGGGCTTTCATAATTACATCGTAATTACAATTCCCGAAAAGTCAACCGATCCTTTCAAGACCGTTCATATATGGAATAAGGACTTCAGGAAGCATTATCGAACCGTTCGGCTGCTGATAATTTTCAAGTATCGCTATCCACGTGCGGCCGACGGCAAGCCCGCTGCCGTTAAGCGTGTGGGCAAATTCCGGCTTCGATCCGCCGGCACGCCTGAATCGCAGGTTCATACGCCTTGCCTGAAAGTCGCCGCAATTGGAGCAGCTAGAGATCTCACGGTATGTTTGCTGCGACGGCAGCCAGACCTCGATATCATAGGTTTTCCGAGAACCAAAGCCCATATCGCCGGTTGAAAGAATGACGGTTCGATACGGCAAACCAAGAAGCTGGAGGATCTTCTCGGCGTCGGCGGTCAACATTTCATGCTCTTTTTCCGACTCTTCCGGGCGGCAGACCTTTACCAACTCGACCTTCTCGAACTGGTGCTGGCGGATAAGCCCGCGGGTGTCGCGGCCGTGGCTGCCCGCCTCGCTTCGAAAACACGGCGTGTAGGCGGTGTAATACTTGGGAAGTTCCTTGGCCTCAAGTATTTCACCCGCGTGATAGTTCGTAACCGGAACCTCCGCCGTCGGTATCAGTGCAAATCCGCGGTCGTCCTTTAAGTGAAATAGATCGTCCTCGAATTTCGGTAATTGGTTCGTTCCAAAAAGGCTGTCCCGGTTGACGAGGAATGGCGGGGCCGTTTCGGTATAGCCGTGCTGGGTGGTATGCACCTCAAGCATAAAATTTATCAGGGCACGTTCGAGCCGCGCACCGGCTCCATTTAGAATGGCAAAACGGGCACCGGCGATCTTTGTTGCTCGCTCGAGGTCGAGAATACCGAGGGCCTCGCCGAGATCGACATGATCCTTTGGTTCGAAATCGAAATTTCTCGGCTCGCCCCATTTGCGAATTTCAATGTTGGCCGATTCGTCCTTGCCGACCGGCACGTCCGGTGCCGGAATGTTCGGCAGTCCCGACAAAAGTTCCCGCATCTCTGCGTCGGCAGCGTCACGAGCCTTTTCAAATTCGGCTTGCTGGTCTTTCAGCCCGGCGACCTCGGCCTTTTTCGCCTCCGCCTCTTCTTTCTTGCCGGCCTGCATCAACCCGCCGATCTCTTTACTGGCGGCGTTTCTAAGCTGGTTGATCTTGTCCGCCTCGCCGATCACGCGACGCCGCTCCGAATCAAGCTCGACGAATCTGTCAAGGCTGTCGGCGGAAAAATTGCGGTTCGCCAGTGCCTCGCGAACGGCATCAAGATTATCTCTAACAAAATTAAGATCCAACATAATCAGACCGGCCCACTAACCGGAATCAAACATTATCAGGGTAAATCAAAACCGTGGTCAAAGGCATTAACCGTTTGTTTCGACCCCTTGCTTGATTTAGACTTTCTTTAGTGCAGAAAAGGCTTATTCGAAATAAGTTAAAGATGCCAGGTAAAAGGTAATATCCGGCCGCTTTCGTTATCACTTTTCACCTATTCGGGGCCAAAATGTTCCGTCGTAAAGACACCTGAGATGGCAAATAAAATACGCAAAGCAGTTTTCCCAGCCGCCGGTTTAGGCACGCGGTTCCTCCCAGCGACAAAATCCTCGCCAAAGGAGATGCTGCCCCTTGTGGACAAACCGCTGATCCAATATTCGGTAGAAGAGGCGGTCGCAAGCGGCGTCGAGTCGATCCTGATCATCACCGGCCGCGATAAGGCAGCGATCGAGAACCATTTTGACATATCGTTCGAGCTTGAGCAGCTTTTGAAGAAAAAGGGAAAGGACGAGATGTTCGAACTCGTCCGGCATATCTCCGACATCGCCAAGATCAGCTACACGAGGCAGAAAGAAGCGCTCGGGCTTGGCCACGCGATCTATCAGGCAAAGGATTTTGCCGGCGCCGACCCGTTTGCCGTTCTACTTGCAGATGACATTGTCGATGCCGAGGTGCCGGCGCTACGGCAGTTGGTCGACGTCTATGAGAAGTATGAGGCTCCGGTCGTTGCCACGATGCAGGTTGAGGGCAAGGCGATCTCGCGCTTTGGCGTGATCGACGCTGACGAGGTCGAACCGGGTGTTTTCAAGATCAAGGATATGGTCGAAAAGCCGGCATTTGAGGACGCTCCGTCGGATCTTGCCATCATCGGCCGTTATATCTTCACCCCCGATATCTTCGAAGCCATCGAGCAGACCAAGCCGGGTGCCGGCGGCGAGATCCAGATCACGGACGCGATGCGGCTGCTTCTTAAGAGCAGGCCATTTTACGCTGTGAGGCTAAAAGGGACACGCCACGATGCAGGCGACAAGCTCGGTTTCTTGATCGCTACCGTAGAATTTGCCCTTAAGAGAAGTGATCTTGGCGATGACTTTCGCAATTATCTCAAGCGTCTTGAGCTTTAGCCGTTTTTCGAGTTGCCACGATCGTGAGCGCGATCTGTAAAACGACAAGAACGACGACGCATCCTAACAGCGCGAACATTCCCGCCCTTAGTGTTCCCGCACTGTTTGAAAGAAAGCCTATCATCCATGTAACCCCCGCGCCGCCGAGCGTACCGAAAATGAACAGCGGGGTTGCCCTTCGTGTGGCGGTCGGCCCGAACAAGCGGTTGAATCGCGCCAAGTTTGTCGGAAAAACGGACGAGGCACCAAATCCGGCTATCGATGAGCCGACCGCAAGTGCGGCCAGGCTTTCTGCGGAAAGGATCACCACGCTGCCGGTGAGCATCAGCCCAAGGTTAAGGAACAGCAGCTTGTCTTCGTTCAGTATCCGGAAGAATAGCGGAGCAACGCCGCGGCCGGCCACAAAGAACAGGAAATAAAGAAAGGTCGGCGAGAACAGATGGACCACCGGCGCTCCCGCAACGCGATCCGAGTATGTCGTCAGCCAGCCTCCCATACCGCTTTCGAATCCCACCTGAACGAAATTGAACAGTGCAATGGCCCAGGCAAGGCCTGTCGTCCAAATCGGGAACACGGAGCGTTCCGAATCGCTGCCTTTATCGTCCGACTTCGCAGACGCAGACGCAGCCGCGATCAGCGCAAGCGTGATTGCACTGGCTGTCAACGGCACAAATAGAAGCGACGACGTCAGCAATATGTCCGTCCGCGTTGAGGTAAGGTCAACGAAGGGCTTGCACAATATTGCTCCGACGCCCCAGCAAAAGTTCAGGATACTAAGAGCCGAAGCCGCGCGGTTCGGATTCAACTCAAGGACCAGCATATTAACTGCCGGGAGCGTCAGCCCGATCCCGATCCCGTTAATAAAGAATCCGGTGAGACACCCGTAAAATGTGGGTAGGTTCATCGCCATTATCCCGGCCGCCATCGCGAGCGCACCGATCACCGTCGCTTGCTTGAATCTATTCCTTCGTCCGAACCAGCTTGTCAGAAGAGTGCCGGCGATAGAGCCGCTGAACTGGGCAGGAAAAAAATAACCGGCTTCAAGGTCGTTCAGGTCGAAGGCATGGGAAAGAATTGGCAGGACCTGGCCGATCAAGACCGTCGCGATGCCCGATATGAAAAAGACAAAATGCAGTACGATCGAAAGCTTTCTTGTCGGGTTTGGTTTCATCAGTCTGGCAATGGCCAAGGTTTGACTAAATAGTAAATGGTAAGCTCAATAAAGTTAACCGAGCGGAAAATTCGCAAATCGCGGACTGATTGGCTAGAATTTTTGTACGGATCATTCGTTTAGGGGTGCGTTCTACGGGAGGGAATTTGGTTCCGATGCCACTGGCAGCCATCGAAAAGGCCGTTGAGGATATCCGCAACGGCAAAATGATCATTATTGTAGACGACGAGGATCGCGAGAACGAGGGCGACCTGGTCTGCGCTGCGGAAAAGATCACGCCGGAGATCATCAATTTCATGGCCGTTCACGGCCGCGGCCTGATCTGCCTTCCGATGACCGAAGAAAGGTGCGACGAGCTTCAGCTTCCCCCACAAACCTCAAACAACACGTCGAGCATGGGCACGGCATTCACTATCTCGATAGAGGCCCGCGAGGGTGTGACGACCGGAATCTCAGCGGCCGACAGGGCAAAGACGATCCTGACAGCGGTCGATCCGGCCTCGAAACCGGACGATCTTGCGCGGCCCGGCCATATTTTCCCTTTGCGGGCCAAGCGGGGCGGAGTGCTTGTTCGGGTCGGACAGACCGAGGCAAGTGTGGACATCGCCAGGATCGCCGGATTGCAGCCCGCCGCCGTCATTTGCGAGATAATGAACGACGACGGAACCATGGCTCGAATGCCCGAGCTTGAAGCGTTTGGGGCAAAACACGGGCTAAAGATCGTTTCAGTAGCCGATCTTGTTCGTTACCGAATAGAAAAGGAAACGCTTGTTCGAAGGGTTATAGAGACCGACCTGCCGACGAGCTTCGGGGTTTTTCGAACAATCATTTATGAGAATGAGATAAACGGAGAAATGCACGTCGCTTTCGTGATGGGAAGTGTATCCCAGACAACCGAGCCTGTTTTGGTTCGCGTCCAAACTGAGAACATTACGTTTGCCATGGTCGGAACGGCGCTTGGCGAAGCGGCTTACGCGATGGGATCGTCGCTTGGGAAAATCGCCGAAGCGGGACGGGGCGTTCTTCTCTATCTGCGGCAGCGGGAGAATAACCTTGATCTGGTCGATCAGCTTCGCACCTATGCCCTTATGCAGCAAGAGGAAATTGATTTTCAAGCGGCAAAGCAGCAAACTGGTTATGGAAAGACCCACGACCACGGCATCGGCGCCCAGATTCTGAAAGATCTTGGTATCCGCAGCATTCGGCTCTTGTCGAATCATCCCCCGAAAGTAAACGCGATCGAGGCCTTCGGCCTTGAGATCACTGAGACCGTAAGGCTTTAGACGGTCAAGGTGCGATTTTTATGCCCGACGAGGAAGTCGAACAAAACGGCAGCACCGCTTCTGGCGATGCTCCGTCCGCAAAAAATCCTTCGGAACGCCGTCCGAGGACTTTCACGCGCCGGAGGTTGCTCATCGGCACAGGTGTGTTCACCGGTCTGCTCCTGCTTACTGGCCTGCTGGCGTTTCTGCTCTATCGCGGCGGCGTGGCCGACAACTATATCAAGGCACAGTTCGTTTCCCGAATGGACGAGATCGGGATCAATTTCGACGCCGATGTTTTTCGGGTCTCGTTAGCCCCGCTTCGGCTCGAACTCAGAAACGCGACCTTCAACGACCGTACGACCGGCGAGAAGCTGTTTTTTATCCGCGACGCACAGTTGGGCCTCACGATCAAGGACCTCTACGCCTGGCAGCTCAGCCGCGACATCAGCGTTGACACGACTGATCTTTCCGGAGTCGAAGTTTGGGTAAGGTTCGATGAGGACGGCCGGTCGAACTTTTCTAATCTGAACTTCGTTGAAGAGGACGCAGAGAGCCGAATCAACCTCAAGTACGAATCCGTCAGGTTCTCGCTCCGCGATGGAATTGTCCATTTCAACGATGTTTCGCGGAGTATCGCGGCGACAGCGAACAATGTGGTGGCGACCCTCGAGCCGGAGGATCCTTCAGTACCGGACGACGAGAAACGATACCGTATCGACATCAGCTCATCTCAATCGAGATTCGTCTATGAAGACAGGCCGCTGGACCCGATCGACCTTCGCGCGGTTGGCATCGCGGACCAAAAAGGGGCTGAGATCACGCAGTTGACGCTGACGACGCCGATCGGAACATCGAACCTGACCGGCAGGATCACGGATTGGACCTCGCTTCAGTACGATCTGAACATCGAGTCCTCAGTCGATCTGACACAGGCGACCACGATCTTTCCGCTTGGAACGCCGGTGCGTGGGATCGGTAATTTCAAGGGAACAGTTACTGGCAACGGAGAGAACTATCGTGTTGTCGGTACGGTTGATTCAGAATCTCTTACGGCAGAAGGGGTTTATCTTAGAGGGATAAATGTCGCTGCGACGGTGGACGGTACCAACACGAACTATGAGGCGAACGGCACCGCCGTTGCAGAACTTCTCACATTCGGCGACTTTCGCATCGAGTTTCCGAAGTTGGCCGGCAATGTTCGCGGGACAGGGACGGATTTTCGCTGGTTGGGTGAACTGCAGGCGATTGCTGCCCGTTCGGATGGTCTGACCCTAGGGGGCTTGTTCTTGTCCGACGCTGTCGCAGAATACAGAGACGGTCAACTTACGGCTTCGGCTGGAAGCGGGCGCGCCCAGAGATTTTCGATCGACGATCAGGAATTTACTGCCCTAGCCTTGCGGAACCTTCGCTTCTCGATGCCGAACGGCGGGATAGACCTGCGGGCCGAGGGCCTTCAGGCAGGAACATTCTCAAGCGACGATATTCGTTTGAACGATTTGCGGGGCCGCGATTTTGTTGTCCAAAGAACAGGCAACCGCACTGACGTTTCTGCTAAGGGCGTTGCGGCCCGCGGGGGAAATATTGGTGGAAACTCGCTCCAGAACCTTACTGCCGACGAACTGAGGCTAACTGATCTTCCAGCTTCGACCGAGATTGAAGCTGCGAATTTGCGGGCCTCAAGCTTCAACGCCGATGGAACTCGCATCGAGGGCCTTCACGCGCCGAGAGTTTCCGTGACCGATCGAAACGGCGTGACCAGCATCTATTCAAACGAGGTCAGGGTTGCGCGTATCGATGCCGGAAGCGCCGTTCTCGGCAGCCTAAACATTGGCGGCGTGCGGCTGACCATACGGCAGGGACGTATCGAAGGAGCAACTAATGATATTGATGCCGGAACCGTCACGCTTGCAAGCAACCCGACACTGCCGGACGGTGGAACGATCGATAACGTAAGGATTGAAAGGCCGGTTTTTGTTGTTGAACCTTCGGGCCGATATCGTGCAAGTGCGGATATGAGCATCGGCGGGGGGACGATCGGCAGTATTCCGCTCGGTGCCGCGCGGGCACAAGTCGTGGTAAACAACAACGGAGCTAATCTTGACGAACTTACGGCCAGCATTATGAACGGCTCTGTAAGAGGGAATGCGGTCATCGCATTTACAGACAGGACCCGTTCGGTAATAAATGTCGATTTTTCGGACCTCGATCTCGGCAAGATCGCGGCCATTCAAAGCGGACGGATCATGCCGTTTCAGGGACAAGCCTCCGGGCGAGTCGATCTAACGCTGGCAGGAACCGATTACACGACCACTAGTGGGACGATCAACGCAACGATCAGTGCCCAAGCCGGCGCCGACGCCCAAACCAAGATCCCGGTCAGCGGGAATATCGACATTTCAGCGGTTAATGGCCTGTTCAATATAGAACAGGCAAATCTCCGTACCGAAAAGAGCGAACTGGACGCAGCAGGGAGGTTCGACCTGCGTAACGACGATTCGGATCTGAACGTTTCGCTTCGATCGACAGACGGAGCCGAGATCGTGAACCTTGCCCGGTTGACCGGCGCCTTTCCCGAACTTGAAGCCCAGCTCGATTCGATGAGGGCCGAGGCGGCGGGTGACCTTAGTTTCACCGGGCGGATAACCGGAAACCTAAGCGATCCGACAATAGACGGTGCGGCATCGGTTGAGCGTGTGTCGCTGCGAGGCCGGGATCTGGGTATGCTGACTTCCGATATCCGGGTAACGCAGCTTGTAACAAATTTCAACAATGGCCGGCTTCAGCAAAGCGATGGCGGCGTTGTCGCGTTCAGTGTAAGCATTCCCGCGATCGGATCGAACAATATCAGCGTCGATGCAGAGTTGACAGGGGTAAACGCCGGCAGCCTTCTTGCTGCGTTGCCAATAGATCTGCCTGAGAGGCTTCGGGATTTTACGGGCAAAACATCCGGGACTATCGCTCTAACAGGTTTGCCGGCGGAGTCTCGCGGCGAGGTCAATATTGCTTCGGAGAGTGGGACGATCGCCGGCCAATCGTTCGACAGCATGACCGCAAAGGCAGTTTTCGACGGGACGCGGATCAATATCGAAAGAGGAGAGATCAGGGTTGGAGACGGATCTTTGACAGCGAACGGTTCGATCGACACGGCTACATCACTTTTTGATCTGAACCTCGACGCGTCTTCGATTCCGCTGCCGCTTGCCCTCGCCTTCCTGCCGGCTGATTCGGGTATGCCGGTAATAACGGGAGTTGTTGATGCGAAGGGCAGGGCAACGGGCGAGTTTGACCGGCCATCAACGATCAGCGTCAACTTCGAAGGATCGGCCAAAAATGTGGTGATCAACGAACGGGCCCTTGGGGCGGTCACGTTTCAGGGGGTTACCGAAAACCAGATACTGCGGGCAGACCTGGTCGCGACACTCGAAAACCGGCCGCAAACTGTCAATGCAACGCTGAACTTCGGCGACGAGAACCTTCCGTTCCAGGTGGCGACCAACTTTGATCAAAGCCCGCTCGGTCCGTTCTTTGCTTTGATACCCCAACTTAGCGGCATTTCGATCGAAGGCGTCGGGACCGGCCGGGTCGAATTCGGCGGGAACATTGCGCAAAGGGATGCGGGCGGAAACATTTTATACTCCGCTTCTGGCTTAACTGGCAGCGCTCGGTTCTCCGAGATCTCGCTGCGGCTTCAGGACACGCCCGTAGCCGCAGCAGAACCTGTGGTCATACGATTCAATACCCGTGAAATAGTTTTTGAGAGTGCAAGGTTCGCCGGAAGCGGCTCGAACCTCACGATCGCGGGAACAAAGGCCCTTGATGAAGACGGCGTAAACAACTTTTCGGTCAACGGAAGAATAAACCTGAGTTTTCTGAACGTAATCCCGCAAATCGCTGGCAGCGACAATTTTTTTGGCGGGTTTGCGGACGTGTCCATGCGGCTTGTTGGACCGGACCGGACATCACGGCTAACCGGAACAGCGAACTTGGACAATGCATCGTTTGCGACTTTCATGGGGGCGAACAGGCTTACCTTCGACCGGCTCCAGGGCCGCATATCTTTCTCGGCAAATCAGATACAGGTGGATCAGGCCCGCGGCTTTCTTGGCGGCGGTGAGTTTTTTGCTTCAGGAGGCGCTCTTCTGAACGACGACCTGCAGATCGCGTCGTTTAGAGTGGATCTGAACGGCACTAATATAACGGTGCCGATACCGGATGATTTTATCACTACGGGCGACGCTCGCCTGGAGATCTCTGGCCGCCGCATCGGTGGCGGGCTTTCGACACAGATAGCCGGCAATATTCGGGCACGTCGCAGCGTGTTTACCCGCGATATAGACCTCGCGCAACTGGTCGGCGGACGGCGGGAAGGTTCGTTGTCAGGCGGGCCGTCGTCGATCAGAGCTCCTCAGTTCGACCTTGTTATAGAAGGCCGGGATGCTCTGGTAGTGCGTAATAACGTTGCCGACCTGACCGCGTCGGTCTCACTTCGACTGAGTGGTACCACCGAGAATCCGCAGATCTCAGGCAGGATCACTGCGAACAGCGGCACGGTCTTTTTCAGGAAGGACCGGTACATTGTGCAGCGGGGCGTGCTCGAGTTTCCCCCGAACACTGAGATCGAACCGATCATCAATCTTCAGGCGGAATCAGAGATCGCCGGGTATCAGATATTCGTTAATCTTTCGGGTGCTTTGACGGACACGGAAAACCTTTCAGCTACGGTCAGGTCCAGCCCGGCGCTTCCGCAGGCCGACGTTATTTCGCTGATCACAACAGGCAATCTTTCGAATACGGAATCCGGGATACCGACGCTGGCGCAGACCGGTATCAACACGGCGGCAGAGATCCTGGCGGATTCGATCATAAATGAACCTGCGCGGCGGGCGACAGACCGGCTTTTCGGACTGAATGTCTTTGAGATCGACCCAATTATATCCGGCCAGCGGCTTGGGCCCTCGGCCCGCCTGACCGTCGGCAGGCAGATAAACAATAATTTGCGGGTGACGTATGCAACCAACCTCTCGCAGGACCAGAACCAGGTCCTGGCTCTTGAGTATCGCGTGTCGAACCGCCTTTCGTTCGTTGCCCAGTACGAACAAAGCTCTTTAACAAATGTTACTCAGGAGCGAAATGCATTCAGCTTTGAGGTGAGATTCAGGAGGCGTTTCTGATCGGCGGGCCAATGTGCGCGATCGCTTTCTGATGGCGAATGACACTCAACAATGCGGACGAGGGCGGCGGATCGGAAAAGTTCTGACGGCGAGTCGCGCAGTAGCCGTGTTGGCCGCTTTTCTTCTGTTTGCATCGACCCATGTCAAAGGACAGCCCGCATTCGAGAACCAGCCGATTGCTGAAGTTTTGGTCGCGTTCGAAGGGGAACAGGACGGGCAAGCGGCGGCCGAGCAGTTTCGATCTATGGCAAGGGAAGCGGTCGGTGCGACCTATTCGGCTGTCCGTATCCGTGATGCGATGGAGCAGCTCTACCGGACCGGCCGAATCGCTTCGATCACCGTTGAGGCTCAGGAAGCCAGCAATAACTCCGTGACGATAAGGTTCCTGATCCGGCGCAAGGCGCAGGCACGCCGGGTTTCCATTGAGATAGTCGATCCCCGCCGAAACGGCGAAACGGTCACTGAGGAGGAATTGCTGTTCCGTCTTGATCTGCTCGAGCCGGGCTCCGAGCTAACGGAGCCGGCACTTCAGCGGAACACCGACCAGATCCTGGAATATCTTCGAGATCGTGGGTTTTTCCGGTCGGAGGTCACGTATTTACAGCAGCGAATACCGGGGCAAAACGATGTCAATGTTACCTTTCGAATAACTCTG
Organism: Pyrinomonadaceae bacterium; assembly: GCA_041750855.1. GTDB lineage: Bacteria > Acidobacteriota > Blastocatellia > Pyrinomonadales > Pyrinomonadaceae > OLB17. The sequence continues at coordinate 23,987 of JBGSYT010000019.1, forward strand.
AACCAACCCACACTGATTCGACGATACGATATCAACATTGAGGGGATTGAAAGCGAGAAATTCATCGGCAAACTTTCCCTCGCTCCGGGCAAGCCGTATTCGCGGGAGCGTTTGGTTCGCGACGAGCAACGCGTTCGGGAAATTTTGCGAAACGAGGGTAACCTGGCTCCGACGTTGAGCGAGCTTCGGCCGGTTTATGACGCCGACGAGAACGTGATTGATCTTCGAATGACTGGCCAGCGAGGCCCCGTGGTCGAAGTAGTGGTCGAAGCAGAACGCGACCGGATCGGCTCGAGGACACAGAACCGCCTTCTGCCGATCAAGCGGGAAGGCACACTGGACTATTCAGCGATCATCGAGGGAGAGCGCCGCCTTGAGGGCCATTATCAGGAGGCTGGTTATTTTTTCGCCGATGTGACCGCTTTCTGTTCCGTGGAACCTCCGCTCGTCCAGGCCGGTGGCGGAACGGCCCCGAACGATTCGATCTTTTTATGCTCGGCTCTCACGAACGCCGATCTGACCGACCGGACTGTGACCGTGAGGTACAGCGTTGACTTGAAGCGTCGATTGAAACTGACCGATATTCGCCTAACGGGGACCGATCAGTTCACCATTGACGATATTAAGACGGCCCTTGAGTCTCAGGAAGCGAACATTCTGGGAGCGATCCCCTGGTTTGGATACGGGCGCGGCTATACGAGTGAAAAATTGCTTGAGGAAGACCGAGCAACCGTTGAATCATTGTTGCGTGAACTTGGCTATCGCGACGCGACCGTCCGTGTTAACCAGGGTGTAAGCCTCGATGGCGAGAGCCTTGTGATCACGTTCGTCGTCGAGCAAGGCGAGCCGACGCTGATCTCGAACGTGCAGATAACCGGAAACGCGGTCTTTTCGGAAGCCGAACTAATGGCCCAACTCCCACTGCTTGTGGGAAAGAACTTTTCTCGTGCACGGCTTCGAAACGGGCAAAGGCAGTTGGCAGAATTTCTTGCACAAGCAGGTTATTTCGACTCCATCGTCGAAGTTACGGTCGATGAGCGAACCTTTGACCCAGACACGCAGGTCGGCTTGATTCAGGTTGTTTATGAGATCAGGCATAGGGCAAGCTCTTTGTCCGGCGATATTACGATCGCGCCGGGAGAACGCACGACATTGCCGGGCGAAGGAAAGAAAGTTCGTGTCGGGCGCGTGTTGGTTACGGGGAACGAGGATACGAAACCTCCAGCAATACTCAGGGCGATGGCGATCAAGCCGAACGACCTCCTGCGTTCCGGCGACGTTTATCTCAGCGAGCAAAACCTATATTCCTCTGATGCATTTTCACGCGTCGAGATAAGGGAACAGCCCGCCGGCGAGAACCCCGACGAACGCGTGACCGATGTAATAGTGAACGTCGTGGAGCAGGCACCCAGGATACTTTCCTATGGCGGCGGCTTTTCCACCGACCTCGGAGCCAGCGGGTTCGTGGATCTGCGCCACATGAATTTGTTCGGCAATCTTTGGCAAGGCGGCGCCCGGGTTCGCCTTAGCCAGCGTCAGCAGCTAGCCCAGATCGATTTTCTGAATCCAAGGTTCTTTCGCGACGGCAAAGGCCGTTTTGCACCGTTGACCTTTACGGCGCAATATCAAAGGGATTCGACCGTGACCCGCTTTTTCCGGTCGGTGTTCGACACCGGAACATTTGGAATAGTTCAGCGTCTCGACGAAGATGGGAACCCCATCGATGAGTTTGGAAACGATGTCGGCAGCCCTACACTGAACCGGCTCACATTTACTGCCGAAACAAACCGAACAATAAGCCGGCGTAACCGCAGCATACTTTTCCTTCGGTACCGATTCGAGGATGTCAGGCTCCACAATGTCGAGAGTCTACTGATCAAGGACCTCCTCTTACCGGATTCCCGCATACGCATATCGGGCCTTGGTGCTACGCTCGTTCGTGACACCCGCCGGAATTGCTCGATTCGATACACGATCCTCGACATCATCGCCCGTGGCGAACCGGGCGAACCGTGCCGCTACAGCGCAAGCGATCCTACCCGAGGCAGTTACCTGACCGCAGAATTCAATTCGTCGGTACCGGCCCTGGGGGCAAACATAGGGTTCAATAAATTCCAGGCGTCTTATAATTTCTACTTTTCTCCGGCGATCCTGAGATCTGCCCTTCGGGACACGACCTTTGCAGCGAGAGTGGTTCTCGGGCTCGCGCATGTTTATTCATCAGGATCGAGGTTTCCGAACAATCCGGACTTGGATCGGATCCTTCCCATCAGCGAGCGGTTTTTCGCAGGTGGTTCGACCACACTTCGAGGCTTCGATTTCGAATCGGCAGGGCCACGGGTGGTTGTTGTGCCCACAGGGACGTTTCGCAACAGCGATGGCGAGCAGGTTTTCTTGGATCCGTTTACTGTGCCGTTCGGCGGAAACGCGCTCGCCGTTGTAAACCTTGAAGCGAGGATCCCGCTAAGCAGGTCGATAAGGGCCGTGCCTTTTTACGATGGCGGAAACGTTTTTCGTCGGGTGGGAGACATATTTAAGCCGCCAAGCGTGCCCCCGGATGATGTGTTTCGCCAGAATCTTCGGGTACTATGGTCGAACACGATCGGACTTGGCCTCAGGATAAGGTCACCGATCGGCGGAGAATTTGCCGTCGATTACGGCTATCTTTTGAATCCGCCAAGCTTTTTGATCCCACAGGTAAATGCGCCGAACGCGTTCTACCGTTTGCCGCAGGGCCAAATTCACTTTCGCTTCTCACAGGCATTCTGAGAAAGGCTGACGGATGATCAATTGATGGTGTGAATATTCACAATACGGCTTTCATCAACCTCAACCACCAGATCTCCTTCTCCTCTCGACAAAGTATCCCTTGGCATCAGATCGCGTGGAAACGCCGTTACGGGTTCGGGTGCGGTAGGCCGGTTCGCCGCCGGAGCTTCGCGATTGTCGCTTTCGAGCCGCTCGCTTCGCTGCTTGTGGAACGATTTCGTCCGGTACATCGCCCGGTCGGCAGCTATAAGCAGGTCTTCGAAAGAATCACCCTGCAAAGGGAAACAAGCTGCGCCGGCGCTTATGCCGAATCTGATACCGTATTCGTCGTAGGTGGCTGCGAAATCGGAAACGGCATTCTCGATTCGAGTGCACAGTTCGATCACGTCGGCGCTGTCGGTGTCCGGGACGATCGCGACAAACTCGTCGCCGCCGTATCTTGCAAGAAAATCGTAGTCTCGAAGCTCCGACCTTATTAGGCGGCCGATCTCTTTGAGCATCGCGTCGCCGGCCTTATGTCCCAAGGTATCGTTAACGGATTTAAACCCGTCGAGGTCGAACATCAACAACTGCAGGGATCCCCCACCTCGTCTCGCCCTGGCGAGCTCCTTGTCAAACTGGCTATGAAGGCTTCGAGCGTTCGGCAGCCCCGTAAGCGGATCGGTGGACGCGAAGGTCTCAGTTTCAGCATGTTTTATCGACTTTATGATGGCATCGGCGGAGATCCGGGAGATCGTCTCGAGCAGTCTTAGATGTTCTTCTTCATACTGTGCTAGTTCGCCGGAGAATACTGAGATCGCGCCGACCAGTTTGTCGCCCGCGAGGAGCGGCACCGACGCCATGCCGATATATTCATCGCACAGGTCCGGGTGCGAAAATGCGAAATCGAGCGACGGGTTTACATTCTCGACCGCTCTTCGCTTCTTCAGAACAAAGCCGGACGCTCCTTCCCCAGCGACGATCCGCTTACCTCTCAGCCGGTCGCAGTTCTTTCCCTCCACGTGTGCGGCAGTCGCGCTTTCGCCGGCTTCGTCATACAGATAGATCATACAGGTCTCATACGGTACGAATTCTCGGACCTTTGCAGCCAATAGGTCGAGCGTCTTCTGGACGTCCATCGAGGCCCCAAACTCTCGGGCCATCTCATAAAGTGAAAATACCTCCTGATTCGCTCGCTTTATCTGCTCTACGTAGTGCGGGCCGACTTTTTTCTCCACGCCCTCATTTGTGAAGCTTTTTTCATCGAGTTCGTAACCGAAACCCAGTATCTCGACCTCCGCTTCGAGGCTGCTCAATCTTCTAAGGAAGGTCCCAACTACATTCGGATCAAACTGCGAACCCGACCTTGCACGAAGGTAATTGCAGGCGTCCTCGCGGCTTACCGCGCTTCGAAACGGCCGCGCCCCGCGTAGTGCGTCGTAGGCGTCAGCAACGGCAAGAATCCGAGCTGTAATCGGAATGCGGTCGCCGGACAGCCCGTCGGGATATCCGCTGCCGTCCCATCGCTCGTGATGGTATCGGACGGTAGGAACAACCGGATAGGGGAAGCCGACCTTTTCAAGTATCGACGCACCGACCGTCGCATGGATCTTGGTTTTTTCAAGCTCAGCCGACGTCAGGCGCCCGGGTTTGTTGAGTATATGTTCGGGCACCGCAAGCTTTCCGATGTCGTGAAGCAGGGAACCCGTTCGCAGAGCGTTCAGGTCGTTTTCGCCAAGCCCGAGCGAGAGGCCGATCCCAACGGCGTAGATCTGCGTTCTCCGGACATGCCCGACACCGACCTGGTCCCGTGCGTCTATGGCCGTTGCTAGGGCTTCAACAGTTGCCAAATGAAGCCTGCTCGCCTCCACTATCTCCTTTGTTTTCAATGATAGCCGCCGGATATGCATCTGATACGCAAGGTCACCGAGGATCGCAAGGGGAACGACAACCAACCCGAACGAGGAACCGAAGTGGCTGAATGCAGCAAACAGCGCAAAGGCCGCTGCCCCCGCGGCAATATGACTGCCAAGGTTACGCGTGGAACTTGATTGCAGCTTGTTCGTCCGAAGGCCCGAGCCTTCTTCGAAGATAATTCGCTCTCCAACGAGGCGCCAACCTGCGTAGTAAGCTGCAAGCATGGCTGCACCCCCGGCGAGTACCGCATTTGGGATTATCGGAGTGTCGGAAATAATACCGCCAAAACCGATATTCTCAAGTACGAGGCCGTATGTTGATCCCGCTAATGCGGCACAGATAATGTCCGCGATCGCCTCTTTTGACCACTGCCGCCTTTGTCCGGGAAACTCGGGATATCGCGAAACCGATCCGGCCAGGGTTACGAGAAGCCCGCCGACCAAGCCGAAATTGAGGATGCCCCAGAAAACGATAACGGTTCCGGCGCCCACATTGATGCCGAGTCGCGGGATCTTTACATTGTGCCGGCCCACCAGGGTGGCAACGAAGATCGAGATCGATAGGAGTACCGCATCCGAGTAGGAACTTGTGATGCCCGACAAGTGGCCGATCCCGAAGACCGCAGGAGCGATCAGTAAGCTGAGCCAAATATTTGACCGTGGGGGAAATTCATTGGAATTTAGGTCGGCGGGCAACATGGTTTTTCCTTCTCAAGTAATTGCTAAGATCGGGATTTGTCTTGTCCTGTTCAGGGCGTCGTCGTGGAGAGAGGTACGATGTGGACGACAGCCTGAAGACCGGGTATCCCGTCGTCAGGATCATTTCAATTGCTATGCCACTCCGCTATGGGAAGCGTGACAACAGAAACCTTAAGGAAAAACGTGATAAAATAATTATTCTGGCCCGATGCAGAGTTCGTACCTGTCTTCAGAATGACCGAATTACTTCATTTTGACCGACCAAACAGATCGCATTTTGTGCCAGCCGTTTGGGCCTTCACAACCGTGATAATGATGTTGTTGTTAACGGAGACGGTGAAACCGCAAGCGGACGATGATGTCATCAAGGTAAAGACCGAGCTTGTTACCTTCGAGGTGACCGTCACCGACGAGAATGGCCGGCCTGTCCGCAATCTTTCGAGAGAGGATTTCGCCGTATTAGAGGAAGGCGAATCGAGAGAGGTAGATTTTTTCGAGACTGTTCATTCGAAGCAGGCGGGCCGGCCGCTGTCGGTCGTACTAGCGCTCGATGTTTCGGGAAGCATGACAGAGGCCGAGCTGCAGAGACTAAAGGCGGCACTCGCAAGCTTTTCTACGAGGCTGGCAGGCCATCATTCTTACTTTGCTATTACGACCTTTGCGATGAATGTTGCGACGGTCCAGTCTTTCACAAACCGCCGCGACAAACTGGAATCGTCGATCTCGCGGTTAAAGCGCGACCGCGATGGCCTTTCAACCCATGCCTACGACGCGGTCGACCACGCGATCCGGCTTCTGAATACCCGCGGGCCTAAATACTCTGCAAACAGGCTCACAAAGCGCGCAGTTGTTCTGATAACGGACGGATTCCCGGTCGGCGACATCGTCAGCCCCGAGACCGTGATCGAACGGGCGATCGAGAGCGAGGCATCCGTCTATGCGCTGGTCCTTCCCTCGTATTCACGAAACCAAATATCGCAGCGTCCGCTTGTGACACCACTCGAGGCAAGCGGGATCATTGACCGTACCGGAGGCCGCAGTTTTTATGCAACGGATAATAATTTTGAGCCGCTATTCCGGGCTCTGGAGGAAGAAATTGCAGGAAAGTACGCGATCGCTTTTTATCCGAAGCGGCGGGGAAGCATCGCCCCGGGTTTTAGAAATGTCAGGATTCTATCGAGGAAAGGCTTGAACGTTTCCCAGAACCGCACCGGATATATTCCACCCGAGTGATCGGCCCAGAGCCATCAATTGGAATACACGAAAATATACCGGGAACCCGACGGTTCTCCCATCTAAAACCTGCCGAATATAAGGTCTCTAGTCAAAATCGTCGGGGTCGTAACCTTCATCGTCAGAAAGCCCATCTTCAGTTCCGTCGTAAAGATCTAGCTCCACCGGATCAAGCCCCACAACAACCAAGGCAGAGTGGCATTCGTCACAACTGACCTGATCGCCCTGCTCAATCTCAGCGTCAACATAAACTTCTTCATCGCATTCTGGACAAATCGATGTCGGCATTTTTCAATCTCTCCCGAAATCTACTAAATTGTTTTGTAACAGCTTGGTCAAATCGGATTAATATGTAGAAACAAATCTAACTTTTATTTGAATACTATTGCAAACCTTCAGGGAATTTCCGGCCTTATCCGGACAAATTCTCCTAACCGGCCCCAGAAATGAGATTTCCGTTCGATCTTCCAGCTAACAGGACTTTCGACGCGGTCGGATTCGGGACCAATGCTGTGGATTTTCTGATCAGCGTTCCCGAGTATCCGGCCTTTAATTCGAAGATCGAACTGACGGACTATATCCAGGCAGCCGGCGGTGAAGCAGCTTCGACGATGGTGGGCCTTCAGCGGCTCGGGCTGCGGACCGCCTATGTGGGGCGGTTCGGTGATGACGAAGCTGGACGGCTTGGGATCGATTCTCTTGAGGCCGAAGGGGTCGATCTGAGCTTCGCCGAAACGATCGCCGATGCAAAAACGCAGATCGCGTTTATTGTGATCGACAGCCGAAACGGCGAGCGGACGGTGATCTGGCACCGCGATACCAAACTGCACTACACAGCCGATACGGCTCCGCTCGAAGTGGCGGCTGCAACTCGCGTTCTGCATCTGACGCCCCACGATATCGCCGCGGCGATCAGCCTCGCGACGGCGGCGCGTGCAGCCGGAACGATCGTATCGATCGACATCGACAACCTATTTGAGGGTATTGACGAACTTCTTTCTCGGGTGGATATCCTGATCGCATCGGCAGACGTGCCATCAAAATTGACAGGAACCAAAGATCTTAAGGAAGGCCTGAGGCGAATGGTGGAAAAATTCGGATGTCCGGTGGCTGGAGTAACTCTGGGCTCTGAGGGATCGCTTGTTCTCGGGCCCGAAGGATTCATTGAGACGCCGAGTTTTGCTGTGCCTAACGGATGCAAGGACACCACCGGCTCTGGTGACGCATTCCGGGCCGGATTCCTTTTCGGGCTCCTCTCAGGGGCCACGATCGAGGAGTCGTCTCAAATGGCAAACGGTGTAGCGGCCTTAAAATGCCGCGGTATCGGCGCCCGCACTACGCTGCCTGATGCCCCCGAACTCCTCACGTTCATAAAAAACTAATAGACAATCTGTAAAATCTGTTTTAACATTGTAATCGACCCCACCCACAGGGCCTCACTCCTCTTCCGCCGCGATCCTTTCCAAACTTTTCAAGACCTTCTTGCTCCGTGTTCCAGGATGGATTCTAAACTCGGCCTACTGATCCAACTTACAGGCGTGCTGTTGATCACGTTCCTGACCGTTTGCCTTCAGCGATCGGTCCGGTCGGTCGCCTTGAAGTATTGGACTTATGCCTGGCTAAGCCTTTCGTTATCGCTCATCTGCCTACGCATTGCTTTCGATCACCCGGCGCACGCCAGCTCGCTTTATAGCCTCTACTTCTTCGGCGAATACCTTTTCGGCTTTCTTCTCGTTTCCGGCTGCAGAAGCCTTTACGATAATACGCCGAGAAAAAAGGTATCTGAGGTATTGATCATTCCGCTGGGTATCATCGCCATCTCGCTTCCGCTTTATTCGACAAGCTTTGACGAGATGTTCAATCTTCATTCCCTGATCATCTCAGGCTTTTTTGCCGCCTCCGTCCTTGCGCTCAGACATTCGACCATCAAGACATTTGGCTGGCGGGTGATGTATGTCGGCGTGCTGCTGTTGGCACTGGACTTCTTCACTTTCTTCCTAATATATTCAAGCCATCAGCTTTTTGACACGCCGACCTATTTCCTGCAGTTCAATTCTGTGGTGGATCTTGTCCTTGAGACTGCACTCGGCTTCGGAATGGTCATCGTGCTGCTCGAGAAGCTCGTTTCCGAGGCGAAGAATGTGAACGATGCGCTGGAAGAAGCCCACCAGGAACTCGAAAAACTGGTCAATACGGACCCGCTAACGGCGGCTTTCAATAGACATGCCTTTTATGGCTTTGTCGGGCAGGGAGAAGGCGGCTCGATAAACGGGTGTGTCGGCTTTTTTGATATCGATAATCTGAAAGAAATAAACGACGTTTTCGGCCATCAGGCGGGCGACCAGGCGATCAGAGCCGTCGTTCATGCGATCCGCGAGATCATACGTGCCGAGGACCTGATCTATCGGTGGGGCGGCGATGAGTTCTTCGTGATCATGGTAGGGATGCCGGCCGAAATGGCCACGATCCGGATGCAGCGGCTCGAATCGTTGCTGACCGACATCAAGATCAATGATGGTGACGACAGGATCGAAATAGGCGTATCAAGCGGCTTTTCGGACTTTCGAGATTTTTCAGAGCTTGAACAGGCGATCAACAGCGCCGATGGCGAGATGTACAAGCGCAAGGCGATGCGAAAACGGGCACGGATCTCTCGCCCGGCCTATTCGAGCGTGCTTTCGGAACCACAGAACCAGCTCACGGTTTGATCGAGATAAGAACAATTGTCAGCGTTTGGCCTCGCTCATCGAATGCGTGGCCATCCGGCTTTTAGAGCTTGTCGTTGAAAAACGCGACAACCCGAGCCCAGGCGTCATCCGCAGCCTCTTTGTCATAGACCTCGGGGCGAGTGTTGTTAAAAAACGCATGGTCCGCCTCGTATTTTACCGTTTGAACCGGCAGTTCGTACCGCTCCGCAGCGTCCTCCAAATAAGCCACCTTTTCAGGTGAGATCCACGCATCCTTCGTTCCGGAAATGAATATGGTCGGCGTTGTCAGCTTTGAGAGCACGTCTTCTTCAGGGATGTCGCCATAGAACGGGGCCGCGGCGCTGATCCCCTCAAGCTCGCATGCCGCCCTCAGAGCAAACGTGCCGCCCATGCAGTAACCCGTTATGCCAAAATGAGAAATGCCATAAGCCTCTGCGGCGGCGGTGATCGCGTTCTTGATAGTGTCAAGCCCGTCCTCGATAGAAAGGGCATTCATCATCTTCGATGCCTCATCCGGGTCCGCTGTCATTTTTCCACGGTAAAGGTCGGGTGCGATTGCCGTGAAACCCTCGCTTGCATATCTGCCGGCAATATCTTTGATGTGGTCATTAAGGCCCCACCATTCCTGAATAAGGATCACGGCCTTTTCGCCGCCCTCATCCGGCTTAGATACGTAAGCCGTTGTTGGTCCGTTCGCGGTTTGGAAATCCAAAGTTTCTGATCGCATATATCAAGATCCCTCGAAAAAGTATTTTCATCAATGATAAACGAATCACTGAAAGTTCTGAAGGCTGAGGCAGCGATCGCAGTTGAAGAATCATTGAGACCGAAAGCAAAAAAAGGTGCCTGCACCGACCGGAAGCGAATCTGTGCATGCACCTGGAGCAAATTGTCCGATCAGATCAGAAGAACCTGATCGTATATCCAAATCGAATCCCGCGGCCGATCTCCGGCATCAGGTCTTTGATGAAAGAGGAGTGGTTTCGGTAAAGCTTGTTCGTCAAATTATAAGCGTTTACCGAAAAGATATGGGCTTGATGCTGCCGTCCGATCGTGTAAGAGGCGGCAACATTAAAGATTCGATAGCCGTCCGTGGGAGTTTCCAGCGGATATACTCTGTCCTGCCGGGCGGCAAATACCCCTTCGGGCCGGACACTGAGGCCTTGCCACCGCAGGTCCAGGCCCAAACGGGCCCTTGCCGGCGGGATACGAGGAACATTGAGGCCGTCATCCACAAGCTCCGCTCTTACTGCGTCGAAGCCGAAAAATGCACCGGCGTAATTGTTGAACTTGACGTCGCCCGCGATCTCGACGCCGACAAACCTCGCATCGGCCTGTTCGAAAACCCCGATCGGGAGGCCGTCTTCGATGTCAAACTCGCTGTCGCCGTCCTCATCCTGATACGCGAGGAATACAAAATCCTTAAGACGATAGTAGTAAACATCGCCTGTTATCCGAACGCGGTCGGACGTATGCCGAAGAGCGAAATCGACGCCGTTCGAGCGTTCCATTCGAAGGTTGGGGTTGCCGACCTCAAAGGTCAGATTTCCGATATGCGGGCCGAAATTGTAAAGCTCTTCAAGCGCCGGAGCCCGCGACGAGTGAGTGTAGTTAAAGACAAAAGCGCCGCCGGTCCATAGACCTACATTGATGCCTGCACCGCCTGAGAACCCGGTAAAATCACGCCCTTGCAGCGACGGGTCGGAGGGCCGGTATCGGTTGTTTTCAACACGCCCGCCGAACTGAAACTTGACCCGATCGAAGTTCAATTCTTCGAGCGCGAAAGCCGAAAACGAGTTCTGCTTCACTGGGCCGTTGATGAGCTGTTCTTCGCCTACAACCTCGTATTCCCGACTGAAGCCTTCAAATCCAAAGCGGCCCGTCAGCGAATTGTATTTCTGCTGTTCAAAGACAGACCTGAACGAGGTGGTCCTGTTCCTGAACACCGTGCCTAGCTCATCTATGCCATCTTCGATCTCGATCTCATCGTGCCGATACTTCGTGTAGTCGACGCTGAAGTTAAGGCCTGAAATGAAGGAACCTGTGAGATTGCGGAGCCCGCCATTCAAGCGAACATTGTGACGGACCGAGCGAAGATCGACATCGATCTCTTCTTCATGCTCGTCTTCCTCGCCAAGAACGGCTTCGTCCTCCTCGTGCTCTCCGTGATGCCCGTGAAACTCGCCGGCAAATGGAATTCCGAATCGACGTTTGTCATATCCATAGGTTACGCCGAAAAATCCCTTGTTGCCGTAGTATCCGGTGCCGAGCGAAAAATTGTTGGCACGCGACGACGAGTTGTGGATCTCGCCAATGGGTGTCTTGTAGTCGCCGGTCTTCTGCGAGCCGAAATTGCCCCGAAAGAGCCAGCTGTTAATTCCATACTCAAGCCCGCCGGAAGCGCCGAGTTGCTTATCCGCCGTGCTGCCGACGCCGGTGAAGTAGCCGCGAAGGCCGTCGTGAGCGTGGTTGTCGTGATGGCTTATCGCGTTCACGACACCCCCGATCGCATTGCTTCCATAAAGAAGCGTCGCCGGCCCTTTCAATATCTCAATGCGTTCTGCGCTCAACGGATCGATCGTTTCGCCGTGATCACCGGATTGCGAGCCCAATGAACCGGTGCGTACTCCGTCCTGCATTATGAGAACGCGGTCGCCATCGAATCCGCGAATGATCGGACGTGCAGAACCCGGCCCAAAACTGCGCTTTGCGACGCCCGGTTCGTGCTGAAGTACCTCGCCGATCGAGGTCGCTGCTCGCTCCGTTATGGCCGTCGTGCCAACGGAGTTCACGGACTGGAACGAATCGAAAACCGATTGCTCCGTGCCAGACGCGGTCACCGTAACCTGCTCTCTTAAGCTGAGCAGTTCGAGTCTGAAATTTTCGGTCAAAGCTGATCCGGCCGCGACGGTTACGATCCGTGTTGCATCGGCGAACCCGTCGAGGTGTACGAGCAGCGTGTGCCGCCCTGCGGGAACATTGGTGAGCTCAAAATGGCCGCTCGCATCGGTTCTGACCGCCTGCCTGGTTTGAACGACCAACACCTGAACGTCGTGAAGCGGAACGTTTTGACCATAGGTGATCGTGCCGCTGATCGTTCCCTGTGCAAAGGCCGAGGCCGAAAGCAGAAAAATTGCTAAAAGAACTCCCTGTAACTTCATATGTGATAAACCCTTCCTGGTAGAATTCCCAAAAGTACAAATATATGGCATTTTGTCTCGTACTTTGATCGAATTCAATGAACGGTCGGAAATGTCGAATGGGCTGGCGTTGCTGACAACGAACGGATCACAGGCGGAGCAGCCGGTTTCTGAGGATCTTTGATTGCAGGCGACTTGACGCGAGTTCCTGGCCGTCTTTCAGCGAGATCAGATAGGTTCCGCCCGGCATCGGAGAAATGTGTGAAACAGCTTCGAGGTTTACCAGGGAACCGCGTGAGAGACGGATGAACTTTGCGGGGTCGAGGCGTGGTTCGAGGTCTTTGAGGCGAAAGTTGATATCGAATCGCTGATGTTCTGTTGTCGTGATCCGCAGCAGTTCGCCGTCCGCCACGACCGAGGTGATATCCGAAACGGGTATCAGGTAGATCTCATCCCGCTTTCGCACCGGGATACGCTCGAGCAATCCGGCCCGCCCAAGCTCATCATAGGTTTTGACAGTGTCCCGCAGCCGTTCATTCTCTATGTCTCGGTGCTCGGAACTTTCAATCCGAGCGGCGGCACGTTCAAGCGTAACCTGTAGCCGTGCCTTTTCGACAGGCTTCAACATATAGTCAACGGCGTTCAACTCGAAGGCCTGGATCGCGAAATGGTCATAGGCGGTGACGAACGCGACCAAAGGCATATGTGCCTTCGGTGTTTGCCTGACCACTTCAAGGCCCGACAACTCGGGCATCTGAAGGTCAAGCAGTGCAAGGTCCGGCTTAAGCGCCTCGATCATTTCAAGTGCCTCATTCCCATTTTCCGCCTCGCCGACGATCTCGACAGAGTCGAAGGTGTTCAGCAGAGTTCGAAGGTAAGCCCTTGCCGGCCTTTCGTCGTCTGCGATCAATACGTGAAGGGTTTCCATAAGATCCCGTTATATGGACGTAAGTTAGCCATTTAGCCTGACCGGTAATTTGATCCGAGCCGTCGTCTGCAATGCGGGACCGGATTCGACCGAGACTTCGGACCTGTCGCCATAGTGCGAGGCAAGCCGTTCACGGACATTCTTAAGCCCGACGCCGTTGCGCCGCGCGAATTCCTTCACCGGCCTTCCCGGGCCAGAATCGGCCACGCAAAGTTCCAGAAACTGGTCATTTTCCTCAGTGACCAAAGCCGCGGAGATCCTGACATTACCGCCGTTCTTGTTCTCCGAAATGGCGTGCTTTATCGAATTCTCCACTAAAGGCTGAAGGATAAGTGAAGGAATTACCATGTCCCTGAGGCTGACTGGAACGTTGACCTCGACATCCAAACGCTCTTCGAACCGGGCCCGTTCGATGTCAAGATAACTTTCGATCAGCTTTAACTCTTCCGCCACAGTGCAGAATTCGGCTGAGTTGTTCAATACACCACGCAGCAGCTTGGTAAGGTGCATCAATGTGTCGAAAGCCTTCTCCGGAGCGGTCTGGATAAGATAGCCAACTGTGGTCAGGGCGTTAAACAAAAAGTGCGGGTTTATCTGCGCTCTAAGCGCGGAAAGTTGGGCCTCTGTCGCAAGCCGCGAAAATTCCTGTTCTCGAAACTCGCGATCACATCGCTCATGGACAACCCTGACCGCATCGATACGGCGGGAAGCGATGAGTGCCACTGCCTCAAGCATAGCGACCTCTTCAGACAGCAACTTTCGGCCTCCCTTCAGGTTCTTAAGTTCGATCGAGTATCCCGGCGGTTCGGAGGTGGGTACGAAAATCTCCAGCCCGTTCTTCGAGTGTTGTACCAGATCAAAGGCGTGTCCCGATGGCGCCCGTTCAGCTTCAGCGTAGGAATGATCGCTCGCGGTGAGCACTTCACAAAGCCTGCTTCCGATAACGTCGAATATGCCTTCTATCGATTCCTTGCGCTCCACAGCTCCGGCTATTTCGGCCTGGACCAGTACATAGTCCGGGCGTTTAAGGATCACCGTGTCCACGAACCATCGTGCGAAACGGTGAACGGACGGATAAGCAAGGCTCGTTGCTATCCAAAGAGCGATCAGCAGGCCGAGGGCGAGCACGTCGTTTCGGCGGGTGGCCTCATCAAAAGAGAGAAATGGGGCGGCAACAAAAACGTAAAGTGCAAAAGCAATAAGCGAGATGAGAAGCAGCGATATCCCGCGTTTTAGGAACAAGTCCGCGAACGCAAATCGGTAATTTTGGTGCAAAATTACGAGCGCAAGCGGAAGCGACGACTGGTGGGCCACCAGCTCCACGATCCAGGAACTATCCTCGGTGCGGCTGCTAAGGTGCAGGCTGGACACGGCGAATATGAGCAACGCGGACGCCCAAACCATTTTGCTTTGCAGCGTCTCACGAAGTGCAAAAACCAAAAGGGCAGCGGTAATAGCGAGCGACCCGGCGGTGAGTGTGTAGAGGGCAAAGTCAGACGGAGGTGCAAGGCCCCGAAACGCCGCACCAAAGTGCAAAAAGGCTGCAAAAGTGCTGAGAGCGTATGCTCCAAAGGTCAGCCAGTTCTTTTTCTGCCCGCCGATCCGTACGGAATGGACCACGACCGACGGCAGGAAACCGAGTGCGGAATAGGCGGCTGCGGATACGAAAGGCCAGCTTCCGGGCGGATCGAGGATTCTCGAAACGTACACCGACAGTTCGCCGATATTCCAGGTCAGCCCAAGTCCGGCCGTGAGGAGAAGAAGAAGGTTTACGCTATCAAGCGATTCTCGCTCGCGATGTGTGACCACCATCGAGGCCAGCAAGCCATACAAAGCTATCCCGACGGTAAAACCGACGAGATTGACAAGTAGAGCGGCGTTCAAGCTATCCATGAAACTGCAATCCTAGTAACTTCGGACCATTAGATGCAAATCAATCTTAACAGATGGCAGTTTTGACAAAACGTTCGGTCGGAAATGACAATTGAACGTGAACCATTCCACAAATACCTGCGGGCCGGAGATATGCAATGAAGCGCCTTTATCTGATGCGGCATGCGAAATCGAGCTGGGACGAACCTTCGTTGGCGGATTTTGACCGTCCATTGAACCAGCGGGGCCTAGCCGCGGCTCCGTTCATGGGCGAACTGCTTGCGGGCCGGGGAATTTTGGTCGATCTGGTCCTAAGCTCTCCGGCGCGGCGCGCCAGGCACACGGCTGAACTTGTCCGAAAATCGTCTGGATTCCTGTGCCCGCTTCGATTTGATGAAAGGATCTACGAGGCAAGCCCGCGAGCCCTTTCTGCCGTCGCGTCGGAATTTCCCGAATCGATAGATTCCGCGATGATGATCGGGCACAATCCAGGACTCGAGGCACTGATCAAACATCTGACCGGTGAGGAGGAGGCGATGCCGACCGCCGCCGTCGCTTCTCTCACGATCGATGTTGAAAAGTGGGCGAAGATCTCTTCCGGTTCCGGAAAGCTCGAATGGCTGATCAGGCCAAAGGACGAAATGGCCGCCGCGAAATGACTGATGCTGTGGTCGATGACTCCGCCGCCCAAAACGAGATTGTTAACGTTTTTGTAACAGTAAGTTAATCTGCCGTTCAGGCTTGCGAAATAGACTTACACAGATCAGGCCGGATCAAGTTAAAGATCACGTCTCGATCGAATCTTATGCTCCAACACATTCTCATCATCGAAGATGATGCCGATATCGCGGAAAGCCTTCATTATAACTTCAAGCGGGAAGGGTTTCGCTCGACGATCGCAGAATCCGGAGAAAAGGGCCTCAGGATCGCACTGGATGACAAGTCAACCCCAACGCTGATCATACTCGACCTGATGCTTCCCGGAATGAGCGGGATGGAGCTTTGCCGAAGGCTGCGGCGGGAACAATTGACCGAAAAGACTCCTATCATAATGTTGACCGCAAAAGCAGCCGAAACGGACAAGATCGCGGGGCTCGACACCGGTGCCGACGATTACATCGTGAAGCCCTTTTCGGTGAAGGAAGTTGTTGCGCGCGTCCGCGCTGTGTTGAGGCGGGCTGAGAAAGATACCTCGCCGCGTTACGAGGATAAGGAGCTGCTTGTTGATTTTGACGATATGCGTGTCCGATGCGGCTCGGCAGACATACGGCTAACACGCAAAGAATTTGCTCTGCTCGAACACCTCATTAAAAACCTCGGGCGTGTTGCCACTCGCCAGCAACTTCTCGATAATGTGTGGGGTTACAGCTATTTTGGCGACACGCGAACGCTGGATGTTCATATTCGCCGCCTTCGACAGAAGATGGGTGATTGTGCCGGCAGGATCGAGACGGTTGTCGGCGTCGGATACAGGTTTATTAGTTCCAATTGAACTTGATCGAATTTTCATCGGTAAGAAGTTCTGAACGGGGCACACGCGCCGCGTTGGAGATTCTGCAACATTTGCTCGAGGCGGGCCGCGAAAGCACCATCGTCGTTAACCGCAACCGCAGGATAATTGCGGCAAATTCAGCGGCTTCGGCCGCTCTCGTGCGGCAATACGGGTCGATACACGATCGGCTTTTAAGCGAAGTAATTCGCGACCTCCAGCTTCACGAGGCATTCGCCCTTGCCCTGGATGAAAAGCGATCGGCTGACGTGAAGATCGACTTCATCGGAAGCGAGAAGCGAAGCTACGACGTCCACGTGTCGCCCATCGATCTTGAAGGTGTCACTCACGCCATCGGCGTTTTCTATGACGTGACGCAGGTTGAGCGACTCGAAAAGATCAGACAGGAATTTCTCTCGAACATCTCGCATGAACTCAGAACCCCGCTCACTTCGATAATGGCCTTTGTCGAAACGCTTGAGGACGGTGCGATCGATGATCGGCAGAACAATCGCCGCTTTCTGGCCACAATCAGGCGAAATGCCGAGCGAATGCATGGCCTGATAGCAGATATTCTTGAACTATCGATGATCGAATCCGGGAATGTTTCGATCGAGACAAAATCGGTTCGCCTTCGCAACCTCGTTGACGAGGTGTTTTTGTCCCTATCGTCAAAGGCGGCGGAACGTGAGATAGCATTGATCAATGAGGTCGCAGAAGAAAGCAAAGCGGTTGCCGATCCGGTCCGGCTTGAGCAGATGTTGACCAACCTGATCGACAATGCGATCAAATTTAATCGTCCGGCCGGAAGTGTGACCGTCACAGCGGCCGAATTTAGTGATAAGAGATCTATAACCGTAACCGATACCGGCGAAGGGATCCTGCGCGATCATTTGACGCGGGTGTTTGAGAGGTTTTATAGGGCCGACCGCGGGCGTACACGCGAGGTCGGCGGGACCGGATTAGGCCTCGCCATAGTAAAGCATCTTGCTCGACTACACGGCGGTGAGGTGTCCGTAGAATCGGTCCCAGGACGAGGAACCTCGTTCACGATCGAGCTTCCGTTATGAACCGTTGGCCGCAGCCACGAAGGCCGGCAAACCTTTTTCTTCCAATTTAGGCCCCTTCCATGTTATAATCTCGTTAAATTTTCACACGTCGCCGAACTCAGTTCACCTCTCACTGACCTGTTAGCCCTCGGAGGTAGCTTCTTTTTAATGGAGAAAACCTATGGAACTGCTTAAGGGTCAAAAGGTTTCGTATCCGAGCCAGGGTGTTTGCATGGTCGAGAATATCGAGAGCAAGCGAATCGGCGAGAACTCCATCAATTTCTATTCGCTCCGTGTTCTGAGCGATAACTCCGTCATAATGGTCCCGACTGAGAACGCCGAAACGGTCGGAATCCGCCCGATAATTTCGTCGATCCAATGCAAATTGCTGATCAAGACGCTCGCGAACGATTTTGAGCCGGTGTCGTGCGACTGGAAGACTCGGTCACGAAGTTTTACGGAACAACTCCAGTCCGGTGACGTTTTTGAGGCGGCGGATGTGTTGAAGAAGCTGACGTTTTTAGGGATGGAAAAGAAACTGTCGTTCCGAGAACAGACGCTTCTTGAAAAGGCGAAGTTTCTTATCGTGTCCGAGATCACGAATGCTCAGACTGCGGACGAAGCGAAGTTGCGGTTCGAAATCGAAGCTCTCATTGATGCGGCCTGCAAGAAACATCTTCATTCGCAGCCGCGCGTGATGTCCGCCGCGGTCCATTAGGTCACGGCCGGCGATAGGAAGCACGAACGACCGTCTTTATGTTTCCCCTGACGTGAAAATCGCCCTCGATCTCGACCTTCATCGGGTCGCAAGCAGCAACAAAATCCTCAAGTATCACGTTCACAACATGCTCGTGAAATATCTTCACCTCGCGAAACGAGTTTATATAAAGTTTCAGGCTTTTAAGCTCAATACAGCGTTCATTCGGGACGTATTTGAGCCGGATCACGGCAAAATCGGGAAAATCTGAGAACGGACAGATAGCTGTGAACTCAGGCATCTCAAATTCGACCCAGATCTCCTTGCCCGCATATTCGTAAGAAAATGTATCGAGCGGGAAAAGCCCCATCTTGCCACGGGGCGTCGGGCGAATGTCGAGTTCCTGGAGGTTCTCAGGCTGAAGCTTCGTTTCGTTTTGCATAACGTTTTTGCCTGCAAAGCCGGCGTGCGGCCCCAAGGTCGTGAATGCCGCGGGTTCGCATTGCGTCCATAAGGTTCACAAAGATCAACGCGGTCGCGAGGGCATCGTCGCCGGCACGGTGGTGGTTCAAAAGCTCGACCGAATAGTGGTCAGCGACCGTATTTAGCTTGTGGTTGTCGATATGCGGCAAAAGCTGCCGGGACAACTGAACGGTACAGATCGCAGGGTTCCAAAGCCGGTAATTCTCAAAAACGCGCCCGATCTCATAATTGAGGAAGCCGATGTCGAATCTAGCATTATGTGCCACCAAAACGGAATCGCCTATGAATTCAAGGAACGTAGGCGCCACATCGCCGAAGACCGGTGCATCGCGCACCATCATGTCGTCGATGCCGGTGAGGGCCGTAATAAACTCGGGGATGGACTCTTCCGGATTGACCAGGGTTTGAAAGCGGTCCACGATCTTGCCGTCCACGATGCGACAAGCACCGATCTCCGTTACCCGGCACGGTGGGGCCTTTGCTCCAGTTGTTTCAAGGTCAAAGACCACAAAACCTGTCTCGTCGAGCTTCAAAAGATCATGATCGGCCTCTATCAGTTCGACCATATCGGCGGATAACTTGAGTCGCGGGTCGATCTCGATCAGGTCAGAGACAAGGAGCCTGGCCAGATTCGGTTCGGGCCCGGAGATCTTCATTACCTTCTCGACCACTTCGACCGCGCCGGCACTTCCGCCGAGCGACGCCAACAGATCGATCGTCAAATTTATCAGCAAAGTTTCGGAGACAAGGTTAGGGTACGGCGGCATTCATGATTATTCTATCCGCAAAGACAGTAACCTTCAATAACCAAACAGATAAGGGAGACGATGCCACGGGTCTGGCGATTGATTTGTACGTTTTGTTCAAGCAGCGCGGTCCCGCCTCTCGCGCACGGTGTTGCCAGATCGGCCGGTTTTCCTTGTAGAATGATATTTTCAACTTCGACTTATGACCCCGGAACAAGTACTAGACCATTTTCGAGAAACCGACGCGCTGCTCGAGGGGCATTTTGTTCTTTCAAGCGGGCTTCACAGCGGCAAGTATTTGCAATGCGCAATCGCGTTGCAATTCCCTTCGGATGCGGCACGTTTCGGTAAAGCGATCGCCGAACGAATTTCTGATCTATCATTGATCGATCGCGAAAATACGTCGGATGGAGTGATCGCTCAAGAGATCGTAAGCAAGGCTGCCGACGAGAGCATAGTTGTGGATACGGTCGCCTCGCCGGCGATCGGCGGCCTTGTGATCGGCTACGCCGTCGCCGAAGCTCTTAATGCACGTTTTATCTGGACCGAACGTGTTGAAGGGCAAATGACCCTGCGTCGCGGGTTCACCTTGAAGCTGGGCGAACGTATCCTTGTCGTCGAAGATGTCATCACGACGGGCGGGTCAACACGCGAATGCATTGCGGCCCTCGAGGCAAACGGAGGCAGCGTATCGGCGGTGGCCTCAATAATCGATCGCTCAAACGGCAAGGCTGATGTCGGCGTTCCGCGCCTATCTCTCGCAACGCTCGAGGTGCCGACGTTCACTCCCGAAGTTTGCCCGATGTGTGCCGGCGGCATTCCCGTCGTAAAGCCCGGCAGTCGCGCCGCAGCCTCGAATTAGTCATGCGGCCTGTTTGCTTTCTTTCAATGGATAAGATGGCGGGCTATGTGGCCGACGATGATCTCGCCATTCGCCCGCTTGCGGAGCTTGGCTGGAAGGTCGATACCGTTTCATGGCGTGACAAAAAGGCCGATTGGGATGATTTTGAAGCAGTGGTCATTCGCACGACATGGGACTACCAGCTCGACCCCGAGGCTTTCCTTGGTGTGCTGAAAAGAATAGAAGCTTCGTCTGCCCGCCTTGATAACCCGTTGAAGGTGGTCGAATGGAACCTCAACAAACGCTACCTTCGCGAAATGGAACTTCGCGGGTGTCCGATAGTTCCGACGATTTGGGATGGCGTTTACTCAGAAGGCGAATTTGATCGATGGAAGACGGAGCTTGCCGCCAATGAGTTAATAATCAAGCCCGAGATCAGCGCCACGGCGGGCCATACCTATCGCCTGAATTCTTTCGATCCAGAACTAATCCCTATCTTTTCGAAACGCCAGTTCATGGTTCAGCCGTTCATTCCCGCGATAGTCACCGAGGGGGAATATTCGTTATTCTATTTCGGCGGCGAATTCAGCCATGCGATCGTAAAGATACCGGCTTCGACAGATTTCCGCGTTCAGGAAGAACATGGCGGCAAGATTATTGCGGTCGAGCCTGTAGAAGATTTGCTCGCGGCGGGACGATCCGCACTTAGCCTGATCGGCGAGCCGCTGTTGTACGCTCGTGTTGACCTAGTCCGTGATGCTCCCGGGAGATTCGTTTTAATGGAACTTGAATTGATAGAGCCGGCCTTGTACCTCAGGATGGATGAACGTGCTCCAACATTCTTCGCAGAACAATTTCACGAAAGGATGAATGAACTTTAAACTTCTCATCCAATACGACGGCACCGACTTTCACGGTTGGCAGGTGCAGGATAATGCCCGGACCATTCAGGGCGAACTCGAGCGCGTGATCGGCGGCCTCGAAGGATCTCCCGTAAAGGTCGCGGGTTCCGGTCGGACGGATGCGGGTGTCCATGCCGAAGGACAAGTTGCAAACGTCAAACTGGATCGCACCTGGACAGAGGAAAAGTTGCGAAATGCGATCAACGGAAACCTCTGGCGGGACATACGAATAGTCAGCGTGGAAAAGGCCGCTGAGAACTTTCACGCACGGTTTTCCGCAAAAGGAAAGACATATGTATATCGGATAGTGAATGCCCCTGTTATGTCGCCTTTCTGGCGGCGATATGCGCTGCACGAGACGCGGCCGCTGGATGTCTCGCGAATGACCATGGCGGCACGGCTTCTTTTAGGGGAACACGACTGGACCGCTTATAGCTCGGCCTTGTCCGAAAGCGAGAACAAGGTTCGGAACGTAACGGAAAGCGAGGTGAATTCGATTTGGGATCCGCGGGCCGGCACGAATGTGATCGAGTTTAAGATACGTGCAAACGGCTTTCTGCGTTACATGGTCCGATCCATAATGGGCACGCTGTTGGAAGTAGGACGCGGCGAAAGGGATTCTGATACAATTCAGGCTGCTCTGGCCAATGGAGATCGTTACCTGGCCGGCCAGACGGCTCCTGCTTGCGGACTTACGCTGGTAAAGGTGGACTATTGATCTACCTCCCGGACGAAGTCGTGAAGAGCAGATCGGCCGGGATTTTCTACCAAACCACGCTCCAATGGATTTGTACACTTTGTCAGACTCAATAACCTTATGCTTATCTACCATATTCTGTTGCCGGACGTGTGGGTTGAGGTTAAGGAGAGTGCCACATATGAGGCAGAAAGCTTGAAAACAGAGGGCTTTATCCATTGCAGTTTCGCCGGCCAGGTTAATGGCGTGCTCGGCCGTTACTTTGCAGATGCGGGCGAGGTCGTCATCCTTACGATCGATGCCGATCGCCTGACGTCGCCCGTTTTAGCCGAGGCTTCGACCAACGACGAACATTTCCCACACGTTTACGGCCCGATCGATCTAGATGCGGTGGTAAATGCCGAGATTCGGACCGTCCGCAATACCGCAGCGAATTTTACGTAACATGCTGATGCTTGAAAGCTTTTCAAAAGTGATCAAACCAGGCACTGACGATGAACGGTTGCTCGGCAAGATCGACACCGCACGCCTGCCTCGGCACATCGCCGTGATAATGGACGGAAACGGCCGCTGGGCAAAACTCCGCGGAAAGCCTCGTATTTTTGGCCATAATGCAGGCGCGGAGTCGGTCCGCTCGATTCTCGACACCTGTGCGCGGCTGAGCATCGAAGCCGTCACGCTTTACGCATTTTCCACGGAGAATTGGAAGCGGCCGAAAGCGGAGGTCTCGGGCCTGATGTCGATGCTAAAGCGCTATATTCGCAGTGAGATCGACGAGGTAAAGACAAACAACATTCGCCTTCAGGCGATCGGACAGATCGAGGGTTTGTCGGACAGCGTGCGAAAAGAGATCGCCTGGGCGATTGAACAAACCGCCGCGAACACGGGCACGGTCCTGAGCGTCGCGTTAAACTACGGCGGCCGGGCGGAGATCGTGGAAGCTTGCCGGCGGGCCGCGCGACAGGCGATCGAGCGCGGCGATCCGGTCGAAGGCCTAAACGATGCCGATATCGAACGCAATTTGTACACACACGGCCTGCCGGACGTGGATCTGCTGATCCGCACGAGCGGCGAAATGCGGATATCAAATTTCCTGTTGTGGCAGCTTGCCTATAGCGAGATCTACGTTACTCCGACGCTTTTCCCCGATTTTCGACGGCAGCATATTTTTGAGGCGATAATCGAGTTTCAGAGGCGCGACCGACGTTTCGGAGACGTGAGATCGAATCAAAGCAAATAGTCCACAGATGAACACAGATCGCACAGATAATGCGATCGGCCGGATCTTGAATGATCTGGTTTATCTGTGTAGATCTGTGGACAAATCTCTTCTATGAAAACTAGACTTCTCACCGCCGCCATCGCACTTCCGATCCTGATCGCATCGATCATCCTGCCGTGGTGGGTGCCGGAGACGATCTGGATCTTCGTTGCCATTGCGGTTTTTGCGATCTCGGCGGGCATGTTCGAGTTCTTCACACTTACCAAGAAGCTCGAATTAAAGGCCGATGCCGGCATCGCATATCTTGGTGCCGCCGCATTTACGGTATTGTTCATCTTCGACGCGCCCAAGACCGCTCCGGACCTGTTGATCATCGTGGGCGCCGGGTTCGTGGTCGCTGCGTTGGCCACCCAGGCTTTCCGCTTTCGCAAGGACTTCACGAAGATGCTGGCCGGTACGGGCGTGACCGTTCTGGGAGTTTTCTACATCGCTTTTCTCGGGGGATTTCTGATCTCAACTCGCGTTGGTTTTGACCACATCCCCGGCCTTTCGACCGACCTTCTGCTCTTCTTTTTGACGGTGATGTTTGGCTCCGACGCCGGCGCGTACTACTCCGGAAAGGCATTCGGCCGGCACAAACTCGTGCCGTCTATCTCGCCCGGGAAAACAGTCGAGGGCCTGATCGGCGGAATAATTGCCGCGGCCGGTTTCGCGGCACTCTGCACGTGGCTTTTCTTTCCCGAGCTGCCCTATCATTTCTCGATCCCGCTCGCGGTTGTTATGGCGGCCGTCGGCGTACTGGGCGACCTTACCGAATCCGCCATGAAACGCGGCTCGGGAGCCAAAGACGCCGCCTCGATCCTGCCAGGACATGGAGGTTTTCTTGACCGGCTGGACAGCCTTCTGTTCAATGCGCCGGTGCTTTACTACTTTGCACGACTTTACTTCTCTTAGGTCAGGATTAGGGATGCCGGTGAGCTATTACGTTGGACAATATGTGAAACTTTCCAGTACGGGCGAAGTAGGTGTGATGGTCTGCATTTGGATTGATCCGGTTACCGAGGCGGAGGACGCTTACATCGCGTTCTTTGGCGAGGAGTTACCGAAGGGCAGGCCAATCGAAAAGCCATACATTCTGCGTTACTTCACATCCTCACTTCAGCCCATGATCAGTCAAGAGTGAGGCTAGCTTTGATAACAAACCTTTTCGTTTCCATAATAAAAAGCAGGGAACGCGCGGGGTAGCGATTTCGTCTAATTCGTTGAAATGTCCATCAAGGGCGCCGGAAAGCCGCTCGATCTGGACGCTTATTTCGCCACCCCCGAAGACGTCCGGATGGGTATTCGATCCTCAAGAGTAACGCCTTCGTACCGGAGGAGGTGGACCTGCTGAAAGAGATCGCGGCGTTGAAGGAAAAGATCGAAAACGCCTACGACGAAGCCGAAAAGGTAGAGTTAAAGAAACAATTGCGTGATAAGGAACTCGCCCTGTCTTTGACCCTCGAACGCAATCGGGGGCGGAGTTATTTGCTGATCGTTCCCTGCGAGGACGACTTTCATTTGCTAAGAACCAGCAAATTCCTGTATCATCACCCTTGCTTTATGAACGCAGTTCGGTTTGACGACAATAATACGTGAGGCGAGAGCGCAAATGGATTGATTCCGCGTTCCGCCTTTCGTTTGTCGCAAACCGAAAGGCGTTTTTTATTTTGGGGAGTTTGTGCCCGCGAATAACGCGAATCAACGCCAATAGAAGAGAAATCAGATGGATGAGCTTCTTTACAAGGACGAGAGCTATCGCATAATCGGTGCTTGTTTCGAAGTGTATAACACTAAGGGATTTGGCTTCACCGAACCGGTCTACCAGGAATGCCTTCAACACGAGTTTTCCCTCCAACAGATACCTTTCGTGCCTCAGCCGGCAATTCCGATGAGTTACAAAGGCATAACGCTGGTTCAACACTTCATTCCTGATTTTGTTTGTTTCGGGAAGATTATACTTGAGATCAAATCCGTTTCTGCGTTGACCGACGCTCATCGCGCACAAACCCTCAATTACCTGCACGCAACCAATTTTGAGCTGGGTATTCTTGTAAACTTCGGTCAGTTCCCGAAGCTGGCCTATGAAAGACTGGCCTGCAACCGACGAAATAAGGCGGCCCGAGACGTTTACGAGATCCTCTCCAGTACGTTGGAGGGCAGATAACTTTTTTATTATTAGCGTCTATTCGCGTTATTCGCGGGCAAAAAATCTCTTATGCTTGACACTCTAGGAACTTTAGAACGAACACACACCTGCGGCGAGCTGCGTGAATCGAACGTTGGCGAGCAGGTCGTATTGATGGGCTGGGTCGCTAAGAAGCGTGATTTCGGCGTTTTCACCTTCATCGACCTCCGCGATCGGGAGGGCGTGACGCAGGTTGTAGTTAGCGAAGAAACGTTTCCTGAGGCGCACGCAAAGGCGAAAGGCCTGCGCGGCGAGTTCGTGATCGCGGTGAAGGGCGAGGTCGTGAGCCGTGCCGAGGGCACTCATAACAAAAAGTTGGCGACCGGCGACATCGAGATAAAGGTCAACGAACTGCTCATTCTGAACGACGCCAAAGTTCCGCCGTTCCAGCTGGAAGTGGCCGGCTCCGAGAACCTGGCGGCCGAAGACACGCGTCTCAAATATCGCTACCTCGACCTGCGCAGGCCCCAGCTTCAGCACAACATCCGCATTCGGGCAGAGGCCGTCGCCGCGATTCGCGAGTATTTCGACAACCGCGGGTTTATCGAGATCGAGACGCCGATTCTCCTCAAAAGTACGCCTGAAGGGGCACGCGACTTTATCGTGCCGTCGCGCATCCACGCGGGAAAGTTCTTCGCCCTGCCGCAGTCGCCGCAAATATTGAAGCAGATAACTATGATCGCCGGCCTCGACCGCTATTACCAGATCGCCCGCTGCTTCCGCGACGAGGACCTCCGCGCCGACCGCCAGCCGGAGTTTACGCAGCTCGATATGGAAATGTCCTTCGTCAACCGTGAACAGGTCTACCGCGAGATGGAAGGGATGTTCAACCACGTCCTGAAACTGATCGACATCGATCTGCCAACCGAATGGCCGCGCCTGACCTACGCCGAAGCCATGCGCCGCTACGGCTCCGACAAACCCGACCTGCGCTTTGGCATGGAGTTGATCGATCTCTCCGCCGAACTAAAAGACACCGACTTCGCACCGTTCGCCGACACCCTGACCAAAGGCGGTGAGATCAAATGCATCGTCGTAAAGGGTAAGGTCGATTACTCGCGCAAACAAACCGACGAACTCCAGGAATTCGTCAAACGCTACGGCGCCGGTGCTCTCGCCTGGATCAGGATCGCTCCGGGCTCCCCTCCTGTCTTAGGAGGGGTGGCAGCCGCTTCGGCTGACGGGGTGGTCATTACCTCATCGCTCGCCAAAGTATTGGGCGAAGCCAAGATCCAGCAGCTCGCCTCAGCTGCTGGTGCCCAACCGGGAGACGCCGTCCTCATCGTCGCCGGCAAGAAGTCGATTGTGGCAGCCGCCCTCGGAGCGCTCCGCAACGAGGTCGCCCGCCGCGAAAACCTCATCGACCGCAGCCGCTATGAGTGCCTCATCGTCACAGAATTCCCCATGTTCGAGCACGACGACGAGTCCGACACTTTTGTGGCGGCCCATCATCCGTTCACCTCGCCGATGGACGAGGACCTCGAGATGTTCAAGACAGCGGTAAACGACCCGTCGCAGCACCAACTCCTTGGCCATGTCCGCGCCAAGGCCTACGACGCCGTCATCAACGGCTACGAATGCGCCGGCGGCTCCATCCGTATCCATCAGGCCGACGTGCAGGCACTCAACTTCAAAGCCCTCGGGATGACGCCCGAAACCGCCCGCTCGCGGTTCGGCTTCTTCCTTGATGCCCTCGAATACGGCACGCCCCCGCACGGTGGTTTCGCCGCCGGCATCGAACGCACCTGCATGATCCTTGTCGGCACCGAAAACATCCGCGACGTCATGGCCTTCCCCAAAACCGCCTCAGCCCAGGATCTAATGATGGACTCACCGGGCGATGTGGACGAGGCCCAACTAAAGGAGCTCGGGATCAAAGTGTCAGGCCTACCTGTATAAACGGGTGGCTGCACTATTTGTAGTCTGGTATAGAATTGTCGAAAGGGATGATTAAGTTAGGAAGCAAGCCATTCATTTTCATTCTATCAGCATTTCTTTGCATGTTCGGGAGTTCCCTTTTGTTCTATCGTGCGGAAACCCTGCGATATGAAAAGGAGGCAGAAATGAATCGGACTTTCACCATTTACTCGACCTACGGCTACAACGAATGGTTTCCTGAAGACTACTTTGCCCTTTTCTTCTTTCTCCTTGCAATAGGATTACTGATCTACGGAGTTTGGCTTAGAAATGCTGACGCGGAGAAATATCGAACCGATTCGTCCAAAATAACGTAAAATCACGATGTAAAGCCGAAAAAATTCGACGCGAACCCACTTGATCCGGACTTTCCGGAGAATGTGAAAGCATGCTGCGGCAGTGGTCGGCTGCACCGGCTGGCTGGTCTGCTGCGCAGCAGGAAGTGCGGTAGAGTAAGGTTGATTTTCCCCCACGACTGCGGCTTCGGTTTTTAGCCTAACTTAAGGTAAAATCAAGAAACTTCAAACCATTCTGTGCGGCGCCGCATCTCAAACGCGCGGTTGCCCAAACGACACAATTCGCCGGAGGATCAGTTATGATACGCAAAATTTTATTTCTTACGCTTGCTTTTGGAGTCTTCGCGGCATTCGCGGCTGATAGGGCCGCTGCCCAGGGAGCCCCAGTTCGCGGCGAGGTCAAGATCAGTAAAACGGACGGCACGGTCGTGCCGGCGGTTGACGTGGTGGTTGAGGCCTTTAGGACGGACACCAACACTGGCTCAATGCCGCCTGCAAAAACGAACCGGCGAGGTGAGTTTAATTTCGTACAGATTCCCTTCGGCCATACCTACGCATTTTCGGTGAGCGGCCCTGGTATCAGCCCAAAGATCGAGCCTGGCGTTCGGGCCGGAAGGGAAGATGTGGTCATCACTGTCAGCGAGGGGGACGGTCGCAAGTTGACTGAAGCCGAGGTTCGCCAAGCGCTTACGGCGGCTTCGTCCACGTCCGGCCAACCGTCCGAAGACCAGAAAAAAGCCGCCGAGGAAGAAAAGAGAAAGATAGCCGAGATCGAGGCGAAGAATAGGAGGATCCAGGAGGGCGATGCGATCGCGTCCAAGGCGAATTCGGACGGCGTCGCTGCCCTGAGGGCAAAGGATTATGCGACTGCTATTGCAAAGTTTGCTGAGGGTGTGCAAGCCGTGCCCGACTTTGTCGGCAGCACGCCGGTAATGCTCAACGGCAAAATGGTGGCCCACAGAGCACGTGGTTACGAGTTGTATCGTGAGGGTGCTTCAAACGCCGACGGCAACGTCCGACGTGCCAAATTCGAGGAGGCGAACAAAGACTATGAGGATGGCCTCGCGGCCTTCGAACAGGCGATGGCTGTTGTAAAAGCGGCCCCGGCCCCGGCCGACGCGAATGAGCAGAAAACACGTGCCAGCATAAAATCAGAACTGCTTTTCAACGCTATGGAGATCCATCGATTAAAAGCGATCGGACAGGTTGATACCACCAAAAGCAAAGAAGCGACAGATGTTATCACGGAATATCTGGCTGTCGAGAACGATCCGGCCAAAAAGGCGACCGCAGAAATGACGTTGGCCGATATCCTGCGTGAGAATGGCGACTGTGAAGCAGCTATCCCGGCCTATAAGCGGATACTCGATTCCAACGGTGAGAATGCCGATGCGCTTGCAGGAGCCGGCTTATGCCTGTTCAGTGTTGGTTACGGCAACGACGACAAGACACAGATGCAGGACGGCCTTAACCTTATGCAGAAGTTCATTGACACCGCTCCCGACACGCATCGTCTCAAAACGAGCGTCAAAGATGCGGTCGATCTGCTGAAGACCGAGCAGAAGCTTGCACCGCAGCGAGTTCCCGCTCGCCGAAGGCCGTAGTTGAAAGGTGCGAAAGAGTAATTTAGAACCGCTTCGACCCTTTACGGGCTCGGGGCGGTTTTTCTTTGATCGCTGCGGCCAGCCAACCGGCCCTGGCTCAATGCGGAAGGCTCCAGCGCCTCTCATCTTCACATTGTGACCGATCCTTGTCACAAATCGATCTTTTCCGGTGTTCCTCTGTTGTAAAACGGATCACTTAATATCAAATCATTCGGAGGCAACAATGCAAGGAAAGTTCTATCAGCGGTTCACCATTCTAACAGCACTCGTTCTATTTATCGGATCGGGGACTGTACTCACCCAGGGTACGATCTCGGGTGAATGGAAAGCCGACACGACTAAAGCGAAGTCAGACAAAATCAATATCACTTTCTCACGAAAAACGGAACGCGGCGGGAGTAACCAGCATGGCACAGGTTACACATTCGATGACCTTCAGGGTCTCAACCGTGCCGATACGGCAAACGGGCGCGTAAGCTTTCGGCTTGTCCGAGAAGCGGGCACCATTGAATGTGAGGGGACATTTGTTGACGGAAAGGGCTCGGGGACATTCAGGTTCGTTCCAAACACAAGCTTCGTCGATGCGATGCGCGGCCGGGGTTTCGATTTCGCCGTGTCAAATTCGAAGGGCGGCCAGGATTCGATCGAGGAACGGCTTTTCGCGGCCGCCACACTTAATGTGACGACCGCGTTGGCGGATGACCTTCGGTCGGCAAATTTCCCAAACCTGGACGTTGACGATCTGTTCAAAGCGGCGATCTTTAAGATCGACGGACGGTTCATGGCAGAAATGAAGGCGACCGGTTTTCCAAATTTGAATATGGAAGACCTCGTAAAGGCCCGAATATTCAAGATCGATGCGGATTTCGTACGCGGCGTGAAAGATATGGGGTTCGGTGCGGACAATTTTGAAAATCTGGTAAAGTTCAGCATCTTTAAGGTTACGCCGGAATTCCTGTCAGAACTTCGGAACGAAGGCCTCACCGACCTTACGCCGGAAGACGTCGTAAAGCTGAGGATCTTTAAGATCGACGCTGCCTACGTCCGCGAAGCTCGCGCAAGCGAGCCGAACATTACGGTCGAGCAGCTGGTGCAGAAGCGTATCGGTGTTCGCCGCTAGATTCTCTTGTCTAGACAATTTAGTTGTGCCATGGCTGCCTCTATTCGGGGGCGGCCTTTTTTGCTTCTATTCGAATGAGGACAATTGCTCGTCATTGCTGCCTCGCATATTCTCGATCGAAAAGTGTGTGGACGAACAGGCGTTTATGGGCCTTTCCCCGCAAACCCAAGCCATCAGATCAGCCCAGCCCGATTCCGATCACAACATCTATCTGCGTTAGTTGAAGTTAGCGTTCGAGGCGGTATATCTTTAGGGATATGCGTCGTACAATTGCGTCCTTTTTTCTTCTTTTTTTGCTGCCGCTGAACATGCTTGCACAAACTACGAAAGAGCTGGCCGACATTTGGGAGAGACAGCATGTTTCGCGGATCCTTCCGTCTGACGTCAGGCACAAGGACCTAAAGGACTATCTCGAAGAATTAAAAAAAGGGGGGCTGAGCGTCGCAGAGGTGGGTCGAAGTGTTTCCGGAAAGGAGATCTACCAGATCGAGTTTGGAAAGGGCCCGCTGAAAGTTTTCCTTTGGTCGCAAATGCATGGCGACGAGCCCACCGCCACATCATCGCTCATAGACCTGTTCGCGGTGCTTCAGAAGAACCGGGATGATCCCTGGGTGGTAAAGATCGCCGAATCGATGACCATAAGGGCGGTGCCGATGCTCAACCCCGACGGGGCCGATCAGTATATTCGTCGAAATCTTCAGGGCCTTGACGTCAATCGAGACGCGATCAATTTGAAGTCGCCCGAGGCTCGGCTTCTTAAAAAGCTTCGCGACGATTGGTCGCCGCATATCGGGTTCAATTTGCACAACCAAAATTCACGGACCACCGCCGGCGAGAGCTTCAGGCAAGCCGCGATGTCGTTTCTCGTTGTTTATGGCGATGCTGCCAAGACCCCGAGCGAGGGCCACGAACGCAACATACGATTAGCCGCGGCAATGATCAAGGCGATCGAGGGTTATATCCCGGGCCAAATCGGGAAATACGACGACGAGTTTACGCCGACCGCCTTTGGTGATAATTTTTCCGCCTGGGGAACGCCTACGATCCTTATCGAAACGGGCGGATTGCACGGACGATCCGAAATGTTCCTGGTAAAGTTGAACTTCATCGCAATAGCTGCCGCGCTCAAAGCGCTGGCTGATGGCACAGAACGTGCGTTTGACCCCCAAGTTTATGAGCGATTGCCGGAAAACACGTCCGGGCGGTTGATGGATGTGATCTTTAGGAACTGCAGCATTCTTGTGGGAAAGGCAAAGGACGACCCGCCCATGCTTGCCGATATTGTGACGGGCGATATAGGCGTGAATGCGGAACGACGCCGGGCCTCGTTTCCCGTACCGATGATCGTCAGACGGATCGGCTCGTTGACAGGGGTCGTCGGCCTGGAAGAGTACGACGCCCGCGATTTCTATGTGATCGGGCGACACCAACCGCTGGTCGTCGGTGGGTTCGCCGAGATCCTCTTTTATAGACAGGATCGACAGATCGATAGGGGTTCCCAAAATCTGGAACAGAAGTACCCGCCGGATGCGATCTACTCGGTCGGCCGATGGGTAATGGGCGAGGGTGTCGTGCCGAAGAAATAGCGCTATGCTCGAATTCCTCAAGGTCAACAGCATCGCATTGATCGACGAGATCGAGGTCGAATTCGGCCCGGGCCTCAACCTGCTTACGGGTGAGACGGGGTCCGGTAAATCGATCATCGTGGACAGCCTAGGGATGCTGACTGGCGAAAGGGCATCGTCAGACCTGATAAAATCCGGGTGCGATTCGGCACGTGTCGAAGGTATTTTTCGGATCACGCCGAGGAACGAGATAAGAGCATTCCTGAACGAGCTTGGAATCGGATCGGTTAGCGGTGAAGAAACGGAACTTATCGTTTCCCGCGAGCTTTCTGCAACCGGGAGGAATCGCGTGCTCGTCAACGGCCGGCTGATCACACAAACAGCCCTCAAGAATATTGGCACCGAACTGGTCTCGATCCATGGACAAGGTGAACATACGGCACTGTACGACACGTCGAGCCATCTTGAGCTGCTGGACGCCTATGCAGGTGTTTCAGACGAGCGTCGGCAGACGGCCGAAGCGTTCGATAAGTTCCAGGCGGCCATCCGTGAACTCGAAGATCTGCGGTCGAGCGAGGCAGAAAAACTTCAGCTTCTGGACATCCTGAATTTCCAGATCGATGAGATAGAGAAAGCCGGGTTGGCCGAGGGTGAAGACGAGAACCTCGCGGCTGAGAAACTCAGGCTGAACAACGTCGAGAAGCTTTCCTCGCTTAGCCGCGAGGCCTTTGATCTGCTCTATGATGATGAAAGTTCGGTCGCTGCAACGTTGGAAAAAGCAGCCCGCCGGATCGAAGAACTTGCAGCGTTTGACGAAAGGTTTACCGGATATTTGGATGAGCTGCGGACCGCATCCGCCGTCGTCAGCGATCTGGCAGCGACAACCCGGGACTTCTTCGGCAATTTGGAGTTTTCGCCTGAGCGGCTCGAGGAGATCGAGGCTCGGCTGAACGACATATCGCGACTGACGCGAAAGTACGGTGGCTCTATAGGATCGGTGTTGGCACATCTCGACACTTGCCTGACCCGCCGTGAAAACATCGAGACCAGCGAACTTCGTGAAAAAGAATTACGAAGTGAGATTGAGAAACTTTGGCAGGCATACGTCGAAGCGGCTTTAAGGCTTCACGGAAAGCGTACGGATTCTGCAGCAAGGTTTGTAAGAGCGGTTGAATCTGAACTCAAGGCCGTTGCGCTCGATAAGGCTCGGTTCGTTGTCAATATCAAAACGCCGACGAAAGCAGAACTTGAGTTGGGTAATTCTGCGGGCTGCTCCGCCGCCGGGATCGATACTGTCGAGTTCCTTTTTTCTGCCAACCCCGGAGAGCCGCCGAAGCCGCTGGCTCGGGTGGCTTCAGGAGGTGAAGCTTCAAGGCTGATGCTTATACTAAGAACGGCAGCCGGCGAGAAAGCACCCGACACGGCAGCCGTGTTTGACGAGATCGACGCCGGGGTCGGCGGGCGCGTCGCTGAAGCGGTTGGTCTGAAACTAAAGGCACTCGCCGAGCACCAGCAGGTTTTGTGCGTTACCCATCAGGCCCAGGTCGCGTCGAAGGCGGATAGACATTTTGTTGTCGAAAAGCACGTCAGCAAAGGCCGAACCTCGATCACGGTCCACGAACTGGGGCCGGCAGATCGCGTCGAAGAGATCGCGCGTATGCTGGCAGGGGAGAAAATAACCGACGCCGCGCGTGAGAACGCCAGAGAGATGATCGCGGCTGCCTAGGGAAATTTCTGAAAACTGGAATTTGGGGATAATAAACTGCGATGGACTATTAGTTTATAGTTTTCAGCTTCGACTTATTCCGGATTTACATGTCCGGCTCCAAAACTATGCCCCCAAAGGTGCTTGCAAAGGTAATCCGCGGAGATACGGTCGAATCGGCACATCGCGGCCATCTCGTAGTAATTGACGGCGAAGGCAGAAGTGTCATCTCGATCGGCGACCCGAAAGCGTTGACGTATTTTCGTTCTGCTGCGAAGCCGCTTCAGGCGATCCCGCTTATCATGAGCGGAGCGGCTGAAGTGTTCGGACTATCAGATGAAGAAATAGCTCTCGCATGCGCTTCGCATTCCGGCGAGTCTCGCCACGTCAGAATCGTCGGATTGATGCTGGAGCGGATCGGTCTGAGCGAGGCCCACCTGCATTGCGGTTCGCATCTGCCTTTTTATGAGAAAGAGGCCGAGCGAATGCTGCGTGCCGGCGAGTATCCGTCACAGCTTCATAACAATTGTTCCGGCAAGCACGCGGCGATGCTGGCGTTGGCGAAGCACATTGAAGCCGACATTGGCACCTATGAATTGCTCGACAACCCTGTGCAGCAAAAGATTTTGAACGCCATCTCTCTCTTTTCCGAGGTTCCGGCTGATAAGATCAAGACCGGTATCGACGGCTGCGTTGCGCCGAACTTTGCCTTGCCGCTCCATGCGATGGCGACCGCATTCATCAACCTCATGCGTCCGGAAAGATTCGCTCAAAAGGTGCAAGCAGCCGCGGCACGAGTCGTTTCCGCTATGACGAGCCATCCCGACCTTATAGGCGGCACCGAGAGGTTGGACACGATGCTGATGCAGGCCGCCGAAGGCCGGATCATCTCAAAGGTCGGAGCTGAGGGTGTTTGGCTTTGCGGTGTTCTTCCGAGCGAACAACATCCAACCGGGCTCGCCATTGCATTAAAGATCGAGGACGGCGATGACCGCCGCGCGCGGCCTGTGGTCGCCGTTAGCCTATTAAAGGAGCTTGGGATTTTATCGATTGATGATCTGCCGGAGCTTGCACCTATGCCGATAAAGAATCGTCGGGGCGATCAAGTTGGAACGGTCGAGGCCATCGTCTCAGGAGGATTAAAATGAAAACGGCTGCCACGCTTCTGATCTTATGCGCATGTGCCTCCATTGCTGCGGCCCAGTCGAAGCCGCCGCTTTTGCCGGAGCCGGTCGTGGCGGCATTTGCCAACGAACTCTCAGGCGAAACCGCCAAGCGAAATCTCGAATACATCTCTAGGCAGCATCGGATGCGTGCGTCGAAAGGGATTACGGCAGCGGCGGAATTTGTTGCGACGCAGGCCCGCAGCTATGGCCTCGAAAATGTCGAGATCCTAAAGTTTCCCGCCGACGGAAAGATCTTCTACGGCACACAGAGATCGCGGCCTGCGTGGAACGCCGAATTCGCCGAGCTTTGGGAGATCGGCCCGGACGGCAAACCTGCAATCCTCATTGCTAGCTGGGACGCCATCCCAATGGTCCTCGCACAGGACAGCGAGAGCGCAAATGTCACAGCCGAATTGGTCGATGTAGGAGCGGGTGCCAGCGAGAGCGATTACCAAGGCCGCGACGTGAAAGGAAAACTTGTGCTTGTATCTTCCCAGCCCGAGGCAGTTTACCGGCTTGCGGTCGAAAAATACGGCGCCGTCGGTATATTAAGTTATGCCCAAAATCAACGAACCGCATGGTTTGGCGAGAACGATAATTTGATCCGATGGGGCCATCTGGATAGTTTTACAACCACAAAGACGTTCGGCTTTATGCTCTCGCTTAAACAAGCGCGTGGTTTTCAGTCTCGGCTTGCCCGAGGCGAAAAGATCGCATTCAAAGCCGAGGTGCGGGCTGGTCGCGAGCCGGGCAACTATGAAATACCGACGGCCGTGATCAGAGGCTCGGACCCGAAACTTCGCGAAGAAGAGATCGCCTTTAGCTGCCATCTCGACCACCCGCGACCCGGGGCGAACGACAACGCCAGCGGCTGTGTCGCGATCCTCGAGTTCGGACGCACGATCGCTAAACTCATTCGTGAAGGAAAGATCGAGCGGCCCAAGCGGTCGATCCGCTTCATTTGGCCGCCGGAGATCGAGGGTACGCTTGCTATTCTAAATGCGCGTCCCGACATCACCCGCCGGATCAAGGCCGTGATCCATATGGACATGGTCGGCGGCGGGCCGGAAACGAAGGCGGTGTTTCACGTCACCCGTGGCCCGGCGAGCCTGCCATCTTTCGTTAATGACGTGGCGGAGGCCTTCGGTGAATTCGTCAACGAGCAATCGTACCATCACGCCGCTGGCGAGACGGTTCCATATCCGTTAATTGCTCCCGAAGGCGGCAAGGAGCCGCTGAACGCCAGAATGGCCGATTTTTCGATGGGCAGCGACCATCAGGTCTATACCGACAGCTCGTTTTCGATACCGGCGATCTACTTGAACGACTGGCCCGACCGATACATCCATACAAATTACGACACGCCAGCGAATATCGACCCGACAAAGCTGAAACGCGCTGCGTTCATCGGTGGGGCAAGCAGTTATTTCCTGGCGAACCTGACCGTGAACTCTGCGGACGAAGTTGCGATGTTCATACTCTCTCGCAACGTGCATCGTGCCATCCGCTCGAATCCAGCCGGAACGCTCCCTGATTCAGTCGACGGAGCGAATCGGGTGAGATTTTACCAATGGTACGAACGAACACTCTTTGAATCAATGGGACGCTTTTTCGAGATCCCGGCTCCCGTCAGGGAGAAGCAATCCAGGATCTTCTCCTTGCAAAGAACGGCTTTAGAAGCGATGGTTCCTGAAACGGTCGCGACTGGTGACGGCCGGCTCGTTTTCAAACGCAATCCGGAGATCAAAGGAACGATGGGCGCCTTCGGTTACAACTATTTCATAGACAAGTACGGCGAAGAACGATCTCGGTCAGTCCGGCTGCTGCGTTATCAGGGCCTTCGAGGTTCGGGCGGCGAATACACATACGAAGTGCTGAATCTTGCCGACGGTATACGGAATGCTCAACAGATCCGCGACGCCGTGTCGGCCATCTACGGCCCGGTGCCGGTCGATGTCGTTTTGGAGTACCTGCGCGCTCTTGAGACGATCAAGGTCGTTCAGCGGATCGGCCCATGAGTTCGGGTGACATTATGAAATACTGCCCTAGTTGCCAGTCAACCTATACCGACGAGAGTTTGCGTTTCTGCCTACAGGATGGGACGGACCTTATCAGCAGCGGAGCCGGTAACTACCCTACCCAAGATCTAGGCGAGCGAGAAACTGTTGTCCGGAATAATCCGATCACGTCGGATTGGGAGACGAGCCGCGTAACGCAGATTGCTCCGATCCGGCACGAAACAAAGAGCTCCAACCCGCTTCTGATCGTGATCCTGACTGCCGTCGGAATGTGCCTTTTGTTCGGAGGCATCACAGCGGCCTGGTTGTTGATAAGCTACGACAGTTCGAAGAGTGGTATTTCCGCGCTCAACTCTATTTATGGGACCCCGGTTGTAATGCCAACGAGACCGGCTAATACAAATTCGGGCCTCGAAGGGCCCACAGGTTGGCAACCGATCGACCTTAATGCCAGTCTCAATGGCGAGCGTCTTACTTACTACCGCGGAACCACCGCCGAACAGTGTCAGGCCGACTGCGACGCAAACCCGAAATGCCAAGGCTTTGGGCTTGTTCGAGCAGCCTTCTACAACCCCGAAGATCCGCCGATGTGTTACCTGCTCTCAAAGGTCACAAGCTCCACGCCTTCATCCTGTTGTATTTCGGGTATAAAAAAGTGAAGCGTCTCTGGATCAGCCAGTTTGATACCTGTCCTTGAACTCGTCTTTCCCAAACACCCTGTCGAGCCAAAGGTTCGTCAACTTTTCCTGGATGCTGTTGGCCTTGAGGCGGTCGTTGAGGTTCTTGAAATCGACAAAGTCGAGGTGCTGGTCCTGGTTAAAGCAGGAGAAAACGAAGAACTCCTCGCCGGTGTGTGGGTTTACGTGGCGCTGCAGGCATTGGGCGCAGACTTCCTTCATCATGCATTGCATGGGCGAGTTTATTGAACCGATCGCGACGTGGTCGGGCTTTAGATAGGGCTTTAAGACACCGTGGCGGGCTTCGCGGACGCCGTTCATCATCCGGTCGGAGCCGATGGCGATGATGCGGTCGACGTTGTTCAGGCTCAGCCGCGTTTGGCCGAAGCGGCCTTCGGCGTAGGCGACCATTGCCTGGACGATGTTGCCGCGGAAATGCGAATCCTGCGGCCGCATCGGGCGGATCTCTTTTCCCGCATCGGTCGCCCAGATGACCTGGTCGGTGGCCTTCTCGATCTCCTGCCGCTTAAAGAGGTCTTCGCCTTGCTTGTAACCTGCAAAGTAGATCACCTGGTTGTTGTTCTTGCGTAGCGCCAGTGCGATCGAGAAAAGCACCGCGTTGCCCAAGCCCCCGCCGGCAAGCAGGACCGTTTCATTCATCGGTATCTCGGTGGGTGCGCCAGTTGGGCCCATCACAAGAACCTCTTCACCTTCTTTGAGTAGAGAACAGAGCCGCGACGAAGTTCCCATCTCAAGCACGATCATCGAAAGGAGGCCTTTTTCCTCATCGACCCATGCACCAGTCAAAGCAAGGCCCTCCATCACGAGACGGGTGCCGTCAACGACCGGCGCGGAAGTCTCAAAGTTTTGCAGCCGATAGAACTGACCTGGACGGAACTTTCTCGCCTGCAGCGGGGCTCTGACGATGACATCGACTATCGTCGGGGTCAGCCGCTCGACCTTGACAACATAGGCACGAAGCTGCTCGTCAAGTGTGGCTTCAAGTTTGTCGAAAATTACGTCCTTTTCCTTTTGAGGAAGCGAGCCGCGTTCAGCAAGTTCGTCGGTGAACAACTCGACGACCTTCGAATATCCGTCCTTGGCCGAGGCCATGGCTTTTACGACATTACCCGCGTATTTCGGATGATTATCGCCGTAGTAGGAAATGAATTTACCGTCCTGTTCATACGACGTGAAGAAGCCAGTTTCGTGTTTCTCTGCGGGCACGGCGTGGAATTTTCCGTCGCCGTTCTTTGTCAGACGATACGGCTGGAAGAACTGGCGCCATTCGTCAAGCTGGAAAGTCCCCGGCACTTCCTTCTCATAGATCACGTTCGGTGAGGTGCCTGCAGCCACGCATACAGTGCGGGCAGGGAACTCGTGCAGCTCGCCCGTGTTTTCGAATTTGCCGGTTTCAACGACATACTCCAACCTTTCGAACTTGATCGCCTTCACGGCACTGAACTCGTCGGGTACTGCCTCCACCGGATTCATGCATTCAACAAAATCGATGCCTTCTTCCAGAGCCTTTTGCACTTCCTCGTGGTTAAGCCGATAGGCCGGCGAATCCTGCAGCCTTTTTCTATAAACAAGTGAAACGCCGCCCCAGCCTCGGACGAGCGGGATGAGGTTCGGTACTTCCCCGGCCCTGCGCGCCCGCTCTCGTTCTGCACGGATCGCCCGGCCGTGTTCGAGAAATTCGCTCAGCACGGCGCGTTCCTCTCCGTCAAACTTTTCGGCCGCCGCGTCTTCACCAAATTCCGCGACAACGTCCTCCCATTTCTTGAGCATTTTTTCGACCTGAACCGGGTAATAGGCAAAAAGTTCGGTCGCGGTGTCGATGCCGGTAAGCCCGCCGCCGATAACAACTGCCGGCAGGCGAACCTGCAGGTTTGAGAGTGTATCCTTCTTGAATGCACCGGTTAGCTGGAGTGCCATCAAGAAATCCGAGGCTTGGCGGATGCCGCGGATCAGGTTGTTCTTCATCGGGACTATCGTCGGCCGTCCGGCACCTGTCGCGATGCCAATATGGTCGAATCCGAAATCCCAGGCATCTTCGATGGTCAGCGTGCCGCCGAAACGGATGCCTCCATAGGCCCGAAATCGCTTTCGTCGGGAGAGCATAAGCTGGACCATCGTCAGGAAATTCTTGTCCCAACGGACGGTGATGCCGTATTCGGAAACACCGCCGAAGCCGGAGAGGATTCGTTCGTCAAGCTGTTCGGTGATCTCGCTGAGGTCTTTGATGGGCTTCGGACACGTACTGCCAAGATCACCCGTCCACTCGGTGGGAAGCGGTTCGATCTTTAAGCCGTCGATGCCGATAACCCCGAATCCTTCGTTCAATAGATAGTGGGCAAGCGTGTAGCCGGCGGGCCCCAGCCCAACCACGAGAATGTTCTTCCCATTATAAGGCAGCGGATACGGCCTCTTTGCATTCAAGGGATTCCATCGCGTAAGCAGGCTGTATATCTCGAAACCGTAGGGCAGGTTCAGTACGTCGGTCAGTGTATGCGTCTCAGCAAGTGGGATGTTGACGGGTTCCTGCTTCTGGAAGATACAGCCCTTCATACAATCGTTACAGATACGGTGGCCGGTTCCGGCGCACATCGGGTTGTCGATCGCGACGATCGCTAGCGAGCCGATCGGATCACCCTGTTTTTTCAGCAGGTGCATCTCGGAAATGCGCTCGTCAAGCGGACAGCCATCGGTCTTAATGCCGAGCGGATTTCGTTTGACCGATCCGTCCTTTTCGTGATTTCCCGTTCGGCACGCATCTTTGTCGCGTTCGTGGCAAATCAGGCAATAGTCGATCTCGTATAGCGCGTCGCGCATTGTCCCGCGATCGTCGGTTAGCTTGAAGCCGTCACGGCGGCGAAGTTCGCCTGGTTTGCCGCGCATAATGTTGTGCAGCTTTGGTTCGGGATGGATAAGGTGTACGAGGTCCTGATAATCCAATGCATGCGGCACCCGGAACGACGCCCATCTTTTCACGCCTTTGTGAAACTCGTTCGCCGACCACGACTCCAGCATCGATAGTGCAGCCTTAAGCAGCAAAAGCTCACCCGTCGCGTCGGTTTCCAGTACGAATTGTGTAAAAACCTTTCCGAAAGCACCGTCTTTCAAAAGATCGACCGCCTTGTTGAGCTTGTTGATAGTTTCCTCAACCTCTTCCGTTCGCTCGATGCTTTTTGACAATGCGTCTTCGGCGTCCAGCAGGCGGGCGA
Source organism: Pyrinomonadaceae bacterium (assembly GCA_041750855.1). Lineage (GTDB taxonomy): Bacteria > Acidobacteriota > Blastocatellia > Pyrinomonadales > Pyrinomonadaceae > OLB17. Next base: position 64,879 of record JBGSYT010000019.1, read on the forward strand.
CAATGCTTGCGAAAGCAAGCTCATCGTCGTGGATCAGCGTCTCGTCAAACGTTTTGAGGCGAAGCTCAATAACGGCGCGATCCAATTGCGCCGCATCGATAGGCTCGAGCTTTTCCTTGAAATTCTTTATTGCCCTTCGTTGAACAAAAAACTTGAACTTCCAAATTGGGTTCTGGGCAAGGATCTCGCTCTCGAGCTCGGTCCGCTCTTTTGAGACTCCGAACATGCGGGCGACGAAATCCGAAAGGTAGGGCGCCGCGTCGGTCAGTATCTTTGATTCGACCCTCTTTTCGAACCCTTCTCCGCGTTCAGCAATATAATTGGCCAACGAAGCATGCAGCAGCGGGTCCTTTGCGTTCAGATCATCGTAAAACTTGTCCGCCAGGTCTCGAAGACGTGCGGCATCGAACAGATCGGAGTATCTGAACCCGGCGATCCCCAAGTCGAAATCCGGATCTGGCTCCCGGTACGAATTTGCGGAATTTCCCAACATAACAGTCCGTCTACCCTCAAAATCCACATGCAAGCAAACAAAAATTATAACATTCGGGCAGCCGCCCTAACAAAAATGCGTTCCGTAGCGCATCCGCTGAAGGCGTCTCGAAACGCCATGGTTCTCAAGTGCCTGACTCAAAATAGAGTGAAAAAAGGACCTGGATATGATATAAGTCAATTTTGCGCCATTGGCGAAACTTTTGATTGCGCCGGCTTGTCAGGCAAGTATGGAAGAAGATCAGCGGCTTACCCCATTACCAAAAACTGCATCATTGCGCGATGTGAACGGCGATTATGCACCGGCGTATTCGTCTTATTACGACGACGAGTCGATAGAGGGCAGACGGTCGATAAGACAACACATTGCGGTTGTAGTCAAACGTCTGCCTTGGATACTCGCGCTAACCCTCTTGGTGACCTCTGCTGCCGCGTTCTATATGTATCGGCAACAGCCGGAGTTCGAGGCCACCACGCTGATGCTCATCGAGCCGAGGCGGCCGAAGATCACTTCAAAGGATTCGATCAATATCAATTTCGGTAATGACGTAAATTATTACAATACCCAGCTGAAGCTGCTGCAGAATACAGACCTGCTGCGAGAGGTTGTGATCGACCTTAAACTTCATGAAAAGCCCGATTTATTTGGCGGCCAGTCGCGAGGCATCGGCGAAACCCTGTATTCGATGTTTTCGAGCGGGAAGCGCGAAGCCGACCCGGCCCTGTCGCTGCCCGTGATCTCGGACCTCGAAAATCCGGTTGTGCAGGGACGGCCGGCGCTTTCCGAGGAAGAAGGGCGGCGGGCCGACCTTTACGCCGGAATAATAGGCGGACGCCTTTCAGTTACGCAGCGTGAGCGGACAAACCTTGTTGACGTCAACGTTAGGGCCCACAATCCGGAGCTTGCGGCCGCGATCGCGAATCGTGTGGCGGAAGTTTTCAAGGAACAGGACGCAAAACGCGAAACGGAAGGAGCAGTACGGGCCAAAGGGGATCTCGAGAAATCGATCCTCGAATTGGAGAAGACGATCAGCGAACAGGAAGCGGAACAGATCGCATTTATGCGCGAAAGCAATTTGCCGCTGGCAGAAAAAGGCGGAGAGCTTTCGGCGAGCCGGCTTCAGGGACTGAGCGCGACATGGATCAAGGCGATCGAGGACCGCCGGCAAACCGAGGGCCGTTATAATGCAGCAGTTGCGGCAAATAGTCGCGGTGAAGGCCGGAGTATTCCCGAGTTGACCGAGAACCCAATATATCAGGACGCGCGGCGCCTGAGCACTGAGCGGATGGCAAAGCTTCAGGAAGACATCAGGAATCTTGATCGACAGATCCAGACCGCCGAGACCGAGCGGGCCGAACTGTTGGTCAAGTACACCGACCAGTATTCCGAAGTGCAAAAGAAGGACGAACGAATTGCGTCGCTGAAGGCCGCAAAGGAACGGCTTGAAAAAGAGACACCCGACCTGATCGAACGAGACAGCAAGGCCGTTGATCGAGACGCCGTAGGCAGTGTCCTTGTGTCGATGCGTTCGCAATTGGAGTCAAAGCGGCGAGAAGAAGCCCAGGCACAGGCAGCATATGAACGCGAGGCTCAGATCTCCAATATCCAGGGTGTCGCGGAAACCAGACTCACGACGTTGAGACGCAGTATCGAAACGAACAGAAACCTGCTCGACACCTATCGCCAACGTGTAAAGGAACAGGAGCTTGCGATCGAGAACAGCAGCCCGGATAACATTAAGATCGCGGCCAATGCGATAGCTCCGACAGCGCCGATCGGCCCTCAGAGAAACCGGAACATCATGATCGCGTTCCTTCTTTCGCTGGCCGCCGGAATAGGGCTTGCGTTCTTAGTGGACTATCTAGACGATTCTATAAAGACATCAGACGACATCGGGCGGCACCTTGGCCTGCCAACGCTCGCGCTAATACCGCATCACAATAGCGTTGATAAGCGTCGGTTGAGCCTTGCGCCGGTCAACGGCCATAGCCCGCCTGTAACGTCGATCGTAACGCTCGAAGAGCGCCATTCACCGATGGCGGAAGCGTACCGCCACTTGAGGACGTCGCTATTGTTCTCGTCGGCAGGAAAGCCGCCGCAAACGATACTCGTTACTTCATCGCAGCCGTCCGAGGGCAAGACCACAACAGCGATAAACACCGCGATAACGCTTGCCCAGTCTGATGCGGACGTGGTTATCATCGATTGCGACCTGCGACGGCCTCGCCTTCATACCTATTTCGAGATGGAGAACACGCAGGGCCTTACAAATTATCTATCAGGCGAACCCAACACCGATCACCTAATAAAACGGTGCAAGGGTTTGCCAAAGCTGCGGGTAATAACAAGTGGCCCGATCCCGCCCAACCCCGCTGAGCTTCTTAGTTCGGATGAGATGAAAAAGCTCATCCAATTTTTAAGGGGCCGATACAAACACGTCATTATCGATTCACCGCCGGCCATCTCGTTTACCGACGCATCGATCCTTTCAACCCTCGTTGACGGGGTTGTTATCGTCGCAATGGCCGGCAAGAGCTCGATCCATCTGATGAAACGGTTCAAGCAGCGGCTTGGCAATATTGGTGCCAGGGTTTACGGCGTTGTGTTGAACGGGATCAAAACGAACTCGATCGAATACGAATATTATGGTTCCGGCTATTACGAGTATTACGGTAAGAGCGATGCCGATACGGAAACGCCGTACTTTGAGGACGTGAACACAAAAAGTTCCTCAAACGGCAGCTGACCCCATTGCATGAATTTCACCGGAAGCCGCTCTTCGATGGGCGGCCTTTTTATTCAACCTTCCTAACGAATTCCGCAAGAGCGTTTTCCCAGTCCCGCAGGGGCGGGAAACCTAGCCGCGAACTAATCACGCAAGCGATCCGAGAGTTGGCAGGACGGGAAGCCGGCCGCCCTAGATCATTGTTTGACACAACCTGAAGCAGCCCGGCGTCAAACCCGCCAAGCTCACAGATCTTTTCCGCAAAACCTAGGTAGCTGCATCCCAGGCCCGTATTTGTTACATGGTAGATTCCGGGAAGATCGGCCGCCGCCAGGTCGATCAGCCGGGCGGCCAGATCAGAAGCATACGTCGGCGTACCGAAGCAGTCCGAGATCGCCTTTACCGGGGTTCCGACCGCCAGAAGCCCAGGCAAAATGCTGAGAAAATTACTGCCGCCGGAACCATAGATCCATCCGGTCCGTACAATGATCGAACGCGGGTACGCCGCAAAGGCCCTTATCTCACCTTCCCGCTTCGACCTCGCATAGACGCCCACTGGCTGGGGCGTGTCCCGCTGGGTGTAAAAACCCGAGCTTGTGCCGTCAAAGACGTAATCCGTCGAGATCGTCACGAAAGCGGAGCCGGTCGAGCGACACGCAACGGCAAGATTCTCGACGCCGTTGATATTGGCCAGGTTACACCCTGCCGCGTCAGCTTCAGCTCCGTCCACGTTCGTGTATGCGGCGCAATTTATAACCGCATCCGGCAGGAGCTCTGCGATTCGGGCCGTGACCGATGGCCCGTCGGATATATCGAGCTCGGAGCGAGTGTGCGGCAGAACCTCGTCGAAACGACCTCTGGCCTGTCGGACGACGGCCCGACCGACCAAGCCGTTTGCACCGGTAACGATAATCCTCATATGGGCAATGATTGCTAAAAAACATTGTAGCCGCTGCAACCAAACGGTCAAATCGAGTATCCTATCCGTGCGAATTGCCGGCCTACCGTTCATTTGCCATTTCCAGCAATTCGGCCTCGATTTTCGGCCGCCTGCCGAACAAATTCTCAAGGAGACCCTCAAACAATGAAAAAGCTTGTTGCACTTCTCTCATTTGCAGCTCTGATGGCTGTTGCCGTTACAACTTCGCTTGCTCAAGATCCTGACACCAAACAGAAGCCTAAACAGGAAACTCCTAAGGCCGAAAGTCCGTCGAAGCAGCCGCCGAAGCGCTCGAACGACGGGGTCCTGGACTTTCCCGATGTCGAAGGATGGGAAAAGGGAAGTGTAGTCAAATACCCGCAAGTCCAGCTCGGCTACAGCGTGAATTACGACGGTGATCTAGGGAACCGCGTTTCGATCTATGTCTACAACGCCGGGCGGAAGGACATTGGAAAATCCCTGGAAGGCGCTGTCAAACAGGAGGTCGAACGTGCTAAGGCCGAGATCGACATGATCGCTGAGATGGGGGCCTATTCGGACGTCAAGGTCATAAAGGATGAACGCTCGATGCTCGGCGGGAAATCGGGAAAGATCGAGACGCTTCGCAAGGTCCTGACTTTCAAAGTCAGAGGGGCCGAACAGCATTCTGAGATCATCATTTTTCCGTTTGAAGGAAACTTCGTTAAGCTGAGGGCCACGTGGCCCCGCAGGCTTGGCCCTGACGCCGAGGCAGCCGCCGCCCAACTGATGGGTGAGATCGAGAGGTTCTTTCTGATGTATATTGAGATCTCCGAAGCCACTAAAGTTGCGGCCCGGCTTCAATAGGCAAGATCTTCAGTGCCGGGGATGCTTGGGGTCGTGGTCATGTCTGGCTTGGTCAACTTCCAGGGTAAAAAAGTTACGTGTGGCGGACCGTTCCCAGGCAATCTTAGCCTGGATCAGCGCCGCCCTCGTCTTTATATTATTTATGCCGCGGCCGTTTGACGAACGATCATTCGGGTCAAACGGGTCTCCGTCGTCCGCGATCTCAATCCTAAAATTTTCCTCCGGGCCGGTCTTAACGTCCATCTCGACGGTGGACGCATTCGCATGTCGCTGAATGTTCGTAAGAACTTCGCGGGCAATACGGTACACCTGAAGCTGGACGTTGATCGGGAATCGGATCCAGTCATCCGCACTCTCCGGCGCGCGAAATCGATGATTGTCGATCGAGGAGGTCAGGAGGTGCTCAAGTGCCGCGATCAGGCCGACGTTTTCCAACACGGACGGGCTCAGATCTTCACAAATACGTCTGATCTCCGTTGAAATCGCTTCGATCTCTGTGCGAAATTCGTTGCTTTCGGGTGAGGCCCGGTCCGTTTTTATCATCAGGCTTCTCAGGTCTGCGAGCGTCTGGTCGTGAAGGTCGCGTGCGATGCGGCTCCGTTCGCGTTCTGCCTCGTTGGCAAGATCGAAGCGGGCGGCAGCAAGGTCTCGGTTGCGGAGAGCGATCCGACGCCTTTCGACGATGGCCCAAATGAGGGCGACAATAGCGATCGCGAGCAAGACGCCGAGCGCGGTCGCGGTCCACGGGAAGGGAGCACGGGCAACCCTAAACGAGATCATCAGCGGTTCTGAAGCCAAAAGATCGCGGTCGAAGGCCCTTGCCTCGATCGTATAACCTCCAGCTTTCAGATCCGATGGGGCAAATTGAGAATCGAAAGAAAGACGTTTCTCGATCACTTCGCCTCGCTCATTCTTTACTAAAAATCCGTACTGAAACTCTTGCGGCGATGTGCGGCTGCTTAGCCCGGCGACTTCCACCACGAGCGAATTCTGCGGATATTCAAGCTCGATCGTCGATCGCAGCTCACGGGCCTCATGCCCACGTTGGCTTAGGACGCGCGATGCGATGATTTTCGGTGCGACCTTGCCAGGACGGTATGTCACGACCCCGCGGTTTGATGCGATAAGCAACGCATCGTCCATTGGCAGGATCGCGAACATCTTTTCCGACGGCAAGCCCTGTTCAAATCCGAGTGTCGATAGCAACCAGCCAAACGTCTCATCACGGCGAGCATGGACAAGCCCGCGTGTAGCAGTCGCGGCCCAGATGTCTTCACCATCGATATAAAGGTCACGCACGTCCTTCACGTCTACGATCCTCTGCATCTGTCCGTCGGCGAGACGAAAAACGCCACTCTCGGCAGCGATCCAGAGGGTCGCGTCGCCAGTTTCAATGATTCGACGGACGGCGCCCGCTTCAACTCCGTTTACCAAAAAGGAAGGCTTGCCGGCAGTGCCGTCATAACTAAGAATTCTGCCGTCTGAGGTCCCGATCCACAGATCGGATCTGCCCGCCGAAATAGTCGTGACCGCCGGTTCGGAAACAACGATTGGAGATTCGGCTAAGATCCCGATTCCTCCCCGGCCCGTCGAAAGTTGTATCACGCCTTTACTGAACACTGCGGCGAAGGTCTTCTGCATGTAATGGGCATATGCCCTAGTATCGCCCGAAGCCAGCGATCGTCCGGAAATATCAAATGTTCCCGTTGCGGTCCCGATCAGGGTCGTCATTGGTGAAGGCTCGGCAATGGCATGGACCACCCTTCGTTCATAACCGCCGACCATCGTCCATACAGCGTTTCTTGACTCGAACAAGCCGCGATTCGAGCCGGCGTAAAGCGACCCGCCGGAGGTCCTGAAAAGCGATCGAATGAAATTGCCATTTGGCGAATCCGAAACCGTTTCCTGAAGCGGACCAAGGCCGTCGAAGCGGCTGACTCCGCGATTGGTGCCGATCCAGATCACGCCCTCGCGGTCGGTGAAGAGCGTGAAGATGAAATCCGAACGCAGCCCGCCTGACGTATTTGCAAAAGTGAAATTTCGGGCCTCGCCTGACCCATCGAAGTGGAAAAGGCCATTTCTCTCGGTCCCCGCCCAAACGCCACCGTCGTTTGATTCGACGGCAAGCGCGATCGCGGTGGCTGCGGCAAGCCGTTTGCCGACGCTGCCGGCAGCATATTCATATATCCCGCTTTGGCCGATCCCGGCATCCGCTGCGATCCAGAACTTGCCGCTACCGTTCACCGTCATGGCGTTGACGAAGATCGGCCGCGGCGAGGTCGGAAACTCGATCGCTTTTCCATCGCTGATCTCGAAAAGTCCGCCACCGGCGGTGGCTGCAAGCACCTTGCCTTTGTGTACGGTAATGCCCGTAATCGCGAGCGGGGTGCCGTTGTCGCTCATGATCGGGTCGGACGTCATCATCTCGCTGCCATGATCACCATTTTCAGCCCGAACTATCTTTGAGACGGTTCCCGCTCCCGTACCGAAAACGATCTCGGCGCCGACGAAAAGCGATGTGATCGAAAGTCTCTCAGTTCCGGCGACCTGCCGGTAGCCGTCCTCGCCATAAAGGAAAAGGCCGTCGCCGGTCCCGATCCAAAGTTCGCCGGTCGGAACGGCTCGAAGCACCCGTATTCGATCGGCGTCCGGGCTGCCGAGCGAATATTTTTGGATTCGCCGGCCATCGAAGCGAGCCAAGCCGTTGTCGGTGCCGAACCACATAATGCCGTCCGATGTCTGGGCGATCGCACGCACACTATCCGACGGAAGGCCGTTGAAGAGCGTGATCGAACCCCATCGATGAAAGTTCAGCGGAGCGGGAAGTGGTGTCGGTGACGGTTCGGCAAGTGGCTCGGGGGACGGCGATGGTTCAGTTGGCGCGGGGGTCGTCTCAGCCGAAATAGACGGCTGAGGAATTTGGCCGACAAGAAGCGCAAATATACCCGCGATCAGAATAATGAGAACCGCGCCAGCCACCACATATCTAACTTTGTCAGATCGGTTCATTCACACGGCGAAAACAGAATGCAATTTTTTAAGTGGATGGATGCTAGTCGATAGTTTCCCCATTTAATGCTTTGGCGGCTGGCGGAACCGTTCCCGGTCGCGCTCGAACCACTTTTCGAGCTCTTTCTCAGCCTCTTCAAGTTCTTCGCTGTTTATCAGCCCTCGCCGGAGGGCTTCAAAAAATGCCCTCGTACGTGTGTTGAATGCCAGCTTATCGTATGATTCTGCTTCAGTCCCGGCAGAACTTTGCGGGAGCAGCTTTTCGTAAAGGGCGGCAAGCCTGCTCTCTACGCCGCGAAGGCTGAGGCTGCATTTTCTCGCTATCGCCCAATTGGACAAGCCAAGTGCTAGATACCTCAACGCTTCCGCCTCGAATTCCGTCAGCAGCGGCCGCTGGAACGAGTCCTTAAAGGCGGGATCGATCATGTCCGCGCCATCTTCGAGCACCGCCGCGATAAAACGCAGCAAGCGGTTCTCCGGATTGTTCTTGTGTATGAAACCGTAGGTCGGCGCCGGCCGTATCTGACGGACGAGCTTGCGGATCTCGTTGATGTAGATCTCGTGCGGGAACTGCGTCCAAAAAACGATCCTCGCCTCTGGGAAATCTTTCCAGATGGCCCGAGCGGCCTTTACGCCAGAGATAATGGGCATCTGGATATCGAGGATCAACAACGACGGCCGATTTTCAAGGGCCAGGGCAACGGCGGACTCGCCGTCGCCGGCCTCGATCACGGGGGCGTGCTCGGGAAATTCACCCTCCAGCAGCTCGCTCAGGTACCGACGCTGGACCTCGTTATCTTCAGCAAGCAAAATCGACATTTGTTTTCTTATTCCCTCAGCCATCGCTCCAAGCCTCGATTCGCACGGTTCGCAACACACCGAACAGGACCGATTCCTGGATTAGAAACTACTAACGCAGCAAGCAGAAGGTTGCACCCATCGACTGCCGGTGTGGGAATCCACATATCGACAACGTTGCACCGACGCTTAATTCTATAACGCCATTAGCTTAACTTCTTCATCGACATGGAGGATTTTGTTTATGTATAGAACCGGACGGATAATACTCAGCGTCTCAGCAGCGATCACAGCATTTGCTCTCGGGGTCGGTGCGAACAGCGTTTCCCAAATGGCCACAACGTTCTTGCAAGGCGCCGAGATTGGCGAATCGGAAGTGCAGGCGACCGCAAGCCTGGAGCACGAACCAGAAGTCGGACCAATCGAAATGCCGGTGGCTCAAAGTGAGCCCGACGGCCATTACGACGCGGTCGATGATGGATACCCGTTTTTTTACACGGGTACTTACTATTTGTCCGAAGAGTTCCGATCAAAGGCATTTGCCGATATCGAATATTTGGACCTCGAGACCCACGAATATCGGCCGGACCCGAAACGCGAGTTCTCCGGTATCGAAGACTGGATCCCGATCCCTCCAAAAGGAATGATGGCGGGCCATCGAAACTATAAGCTCGACCGGATCGCGGTAGGCCAAAAAAGTGTTTCATTCTCTACAGCGACGGTAAAGGGTGTGAGCTATAAATTTACCGGACACTTCAGCAATGCTAATGACCATTATTCGACCGTGTTGGAAGGCACCTTGACCAAGATCGAGAATGGCAAGTGGGCCGCTGAGATGCGGGCTGAATTTTACCCGGCAGGTTGCTGACACCGGGCGTCATTCGACAATGAGCTTCTCCGGCGGCGGCCGCTCCGGTCTCCCACACCGCTCAGGCAAGCCGTGCACCATAGAGCGAATCATAATATGCGCGGTACTCGCCACTGCGAACATGGTCGATCCACGCCTGATTTTCCCGATACCATTCGATCGTCTTTCGCAGACCGTCTTCCCATGAGATCACGGGTGTCCAACCGAGTTCCGACTCGGCCTTTGCAGGGTCGATGGCGTAGCGACGGTCGTGCCCGGGCCGGTCTTCGACAAACCTGATCAAATCGTGCGGCTTGCCCAGAGCATCGAGAATTGACCGGACCACGTCGATGTTCCGCTTTTCGTTTCTAACTCCAATGTTATAGGTACTGCCCGGCGCACCGTGCAGGAAAGCCAGCCAGATTGCCGCGCAATGATCGTCCACGAAGATCCAATCTCGAACATTCAGGCCGTCGCCATAAACGGGCAGCGGCTCGTCGTTCAAGGCATTCGCCAGGATAAGCGGGATAAGCTTTTCCGGAAACTGCCTTGGCCCGTAATTGTTACCGCACCTAGTGATCACGGTGTCGAGCCCATGCGTAGCCGAAGCCGCCCTGACCATTAATTCGGCAGCCGCCTTTGACGCTGCATATGGCGAGTTTGGACGAAGCGGAGAATCTTCGTTGAAAAGATCGTCCGTGTTCTCGGGAAGGCTACCCATAACCTCGTCAGTCGAGATCTGAACGAACCGTCCGACGTTCTTCTCACGTGCGGCGTCGAGCAGGACCTGAGTGCCAATAACGTTAGTCTGAATGAAAAGATCGGCCGATGCGATGCTCCGGTCAACGTGGGACTCGGCGGCAAAATTGAAGATGGCGTCACAACCCGGCGGAACGGCGGCCAGCACACCCACGCGATCCCGGATATCGCCTTTTATAAATCGATGGCGCTCAGGATCGAGGCCCGATAGGTTTTCTAGGTTTCCGGCGTAGGTAAGGGAATCAAAGCTGATCACCCCGGCATCGGGAGCTTCGAGCAGAAGCAGCCGGACAAAAGCCGACCCGATAAAACCGGCGGAACCTGTTACGAAAAATTTTCGCATAAAACTGCGCGGCCATGGACCGTTATATATCGTTTCGTCCTCGGTCAAGCAGACGCATTTGGTCCATCAGCATTTCAGAATAACGTCGTGGCGAATCGATATTGCCCAGGACCAGTTTGTCGCCGCCCTCGCCGGCGTTATCGACCACAATATCACCGTAACCCAATAGACGTTGGAATAAGGTAGATGAGACCGTCACGTCCTGGATCCGACGCAGCGGTATGTTCTGAGTCGTTCGCGAGATAAGCCCGCGGTCGATCGTGATAGTGGTCTCGGTCAAGGTGTAGCAAACGAGTCTCTGTCTTATGTGATAGTACAAAGGGACGAGCAGAAACATCAGGCCGATGATGACCGCGAAGATGGACGAAATGCCCGGCACGAGGATGCTAAAAAGAGCGGCGAAGAGAAGGCCCGCAACCACCGCCGCTGCATAACCGATCTTTACAAACTTCGTGGTCGGATTGATCGAGAATATTTGAGTCTCGTCGAGGGATCGTGGCGGCCCGCCGCTGCGGGCCGTTACCCGAGTTTCTTCCTCAATCTCAAAGCGGTTTCCGCATTTCTGGCAGAAGATCGCTTCAGCCGAATTCTTTTCACCGCACCTTATACAGAACATAGTTTGTGTCGGCCGGATCGCCGTTGAAAATGGTCAATTACGCGAAAATCATATCCTAATCCGGTAGGCAAACAAAAAAACGGCCGGTTGAAAACACCGGCCAAGGTCTCAAAAAGACAACTGGAGAAGATCAATCTATGATCATTGGTTCAAAAGCATCATTCTTCCATCCGCAAGCCGCACCGGCAAGGCATTTGGTTCGTAAATGGTCAGCGGGCGAGACTCCTGAGAGTCAAGCCTGGCCGTGGACTGTGGATTCACTGTCGGTGCTGTCTGCAGGTATCTCGGATCTGAGATCGCGTTGTAACGGGCAGATATGCGCCGGACGTATTCTCGGGTCTCACGGAACGGCGGAACGTTCCAACCATATCGCATTACCGCACCTTCGCCGGCATTGTATCCGGCGAGGGCGAGGACAACATCGCCGTTGAATGTATCTAAAAGCCACCGCATATACTTCACGCCTGCATCAATGTTTTGCTTGGGATCGTATATCTTCGTCACGCCAAACCTCCGTGCCGTCGCGGGCATTAGCTGCATCAATCCGCTCGCTCCCTTGTGGGAGGTCGCATTGATCTTAAATGCGGACTCCTGATGCATTTGAGCATAAATAAGTAGCGGGTCAATACCATACCGGCGGCTCGATTCGACGATATAGGAATCGTGCTGCATGTTTCCGGTGGTAAATCCTTTCAGGCTCGAGCCCGAGCCCATCGCAATGGACTGGCGAAGCGCAATTTGGCCTTCCCTTGTGGCGAGACCCTCAGCCGCAGATACGACCGGGCGTGAAGCGGAAGTGCGTTTGATCGCCCTATTGTTCGCTGACGGAGCTTTAGAATTCTTGTTCGCCGACTTGTTGTCAGGCAAACGAGCAGGCTGTTCGGGTAGATGGACCTGGACGCCCTGCGACCGATCGAAATTGTCCATTGTTCGAGGGCCGTTTTGCGCGGTTGTGACGGTTGCCAGGGAGACGAGGGCGAATAGGAAAATGACTGCCTTATTCATTACTAAGGTGGTTTTGTGAAGACAGAGGTTGGGGTGAGATCGAACTTTTTTTGGCTGTTTTTTCGTTTGAAAGACGAAAAGGAGCTAGCCCGCAACGCGGGTAGACGTGGCCTTTCTTGACCCTATGTTATAGAAAGAAACAATTTCGGCACTGTTCCAGGAATTTTCAGTGTAAACGAAAAATGTTGAAACTAAATGCGGCCTTGGCCGGTTGCTCCATCCTGAATGCCTTGCCCGGTGAATACGCAGGGAGCGTTTCAACCTGCCGGTTAAAATGAGTTATTGTTGTCGCGATGCTCTACCTTTCCCAAATACTCGGCCGGCCGATAGTCGATTCAAGCGACGACAAGATCGCTTCGATCAGCGATGTACTTGTCAGTTATGGCAGTGAGGAGTATCCACCCATGATCGGCCTCGTGGCACGGCTAAGGCGGCGAAATTTCTTTGTCTCAAGGCAGAATGTTTCGGAGCTCTCCCTTCACGGGGCAAAGCTGAACACGGCCAAGCTCAATCTAACGCCTTTTGAGCGACGGGAAGGGGAGGTGTTGCTCGGAAAGGATGTTCTCGACAACCAGCTGATCGACGTGGACGGAAAACGGGTCGTCCGCGTAAACGATGTTCAGCTGATCGATACCGGTGACGAGTGGCGGGTGTCAGGTGCGGACGTCAGCCTGCGCGGCTTTGTACGCCGACTTATGCCGCAGGGTTTCTACGGAGCGGACAGGCCGGTGGAGGTCATCGACTGGGCGGACGTCGGCTATCTCGCAACCGATACCGCGACCGTAACCGTTCAGCTAAAGTCGTCTCGCGATAAGCTTTCCAGACTTCACCCTGTCGAGATCGCGCAGCTTGCAGAAACGCTCTCTCCGATCCATCGAACCGAGGTTGTAGAGAGCCTGGACGACGAAAAGGCCGCAGATACGCTTGAAGAAATGTCCACCGAGGCGCAGGCACGGATATTGGAGGACATGGATGGCGAACGCGCGGCAGATATCCTCGAGGAAATGTCACCAGACGATGCGGTCGATGTCCTCGACGAAATGGATGATGAAAAGGCACGGCAACTCTTCGACTTGATGGAAGAGGATGAAAAGGCTGATGTTGCCGAGTTGATGCCTTACGACCACGACACGGCAGGTGGGTTGATGACGACGGAGTTTGTCGTCTTCCCGCGACATCTCACCGTTGGCGAGACAATAACCGAACTCCGGCGAATGGCCGAAACGCCGAACATGATCTATTACCTTTACGTGGTCGAGGAAGAAGGGGCATGGCAGATCGCGGGAGTTGTCACGCTTCGAAACCTGATCCTTGCGGATCCGGCGCGACGGCTTGATGAGATCATGCGAACCGAGTTTCGATTTGCGCACCCTGGAGATCCGGCCGAAAAGGTCGCACAGACAATTACGGAATATAACCTTCTTGCATTGCCTGTTGTGGATGACGAGGGCGATATAGCCGGTATTGTAACTGTGGACGACGCGATGGAGATCCTCTTACCTCGAAACCTTCAAAGACGAGTACCGCGCTTGTTCGGCTAACGGTGGCTAAAGGGTCACTGTACAGTCGGCAAGGCGTAAAATGCCGATATTCTATAGCCTAGCCGAGATCGGCTGCTCTTTGTTCACGGCCGTTTCTGACGCTAGTTCGATCACTTCTTCGAGGGACATCGCTTTGCTCTGGCCGGCAAACTCACGGTACCATCCGGCGCCCATCTCTTCTATCAAACGGGACAGATAAGAATTTCGAAAGCCGGCTTCCGCGGGCTCGATCTGATAGCCGACCTCGTCGCGAAGGTGGTCCGCTGCTCCGGAAAGCAAGGCCGAGCGCTCAACGTCACCGGTTTCAAGAGCGATCGCAGCGAGCCCATCAAGCGAATGAGATATCGTGATACGGTTGTGCAGACTGAAGGCCAAACGCATCGCTTCACGAAAATTAACTTCTGCTTCTTCAAGTTCGCCGAGACAGACCATCGCGGCGCCCAAATTGTTCAGGCCATCCCCGGTCGCTGTCTTGTTTTCCAGGGAACGAAAGAGTATAACTGCTTCCTTAAGATGCGGAATCGCCTCTTCAAAGCGTCCTTCGGTCCTCAACAGGTCACCGAGAAAGCTTTGCGACATCGCGATCCCGTAATCGTCACTGAGACCCCGGCTTATCTCAAGGCCGGCATCGAAATGGCTTCGTGCATCGGCAAAGTCTCCTGATTGCATGGCAACGAGGCCCAACCCGCGATGCGAAAGTGCGGAGCCGGCCAAGTCTCCGGCTGAGGCTCCGGCCGCGAGACCCTTTTCATACGCCTTCCTTGCAGTAGTAAGGTCGCCGCGGAAGCGGGCTGCAAGGCCAAGCCCGTTAAGGAGTTTGAACTTTAATGCGGGCGGCGGTTCTGAAACAGCCTCGGCAGCCGCCTTTAGCCAACCGAATCCCTCGGTCAGATGGTTGTGCACGATCCAGTAGTTTCTTACGGCGACTGCCAGCCTTACTGCCAAATCGGGCCGATTTTCAAGGCTCCAGGCCATTGCCGTCCGGATGTTCTCATGCTCTTCGTGGAGCCGTTCCAGCCACTTTGAAGATTGACTACCCTGCAGCAGCGGTTCCGCTTTTTCACCAAGATCTACAAAAAACTCAGCATGCCGCAGGCGAACATCCTCCGCGATCCCGTCGGTTTCGAGCATCTCTAACGCAAAATCCCGTACGACCTCGAGCATATGAAACCTCGGCTCGCCGTCCGATGTTCCTTTTTGCGACACGAGGCTCTTGTCTATTAGCGACGTGATGACATCGATCAGGTCTTCTTCAACGTCAACGGCCGGTTCGACGCAAACGGCCTCGGCCGAGTCGAGCATGAACCCGCCTGAAAAGACTCCAAGAGATGCGAATACCCCTTTTTCCTTTTCGCTTAAGAGCTCATAGCTCCAGAGGATCGCTCCGCGCATGGTCTTTTGCCGCTCGGGCCGGTCCCGATCGCCTCCCGAGAGCAAATTTAAGCGGTTATCGAGTTTCGCAAGGATAGAAGCCGGGGATAGCACCTTCGTACGAGCTGCGGCAAGCTCGATCGCTAGCGGAAGGCCATCAAGACGCCTACAGATTGCGGACACGGCGGAGACGTTGTCTCTGGTAAGGCGAAAAGCCGCGTTTATAGAAGCCGCACGATCAGCAAACAGCATTACTGCTTCGTTGCCCAAGGCTTCTTCAAGATCGATCAGTTCATCGGTTGACGGTGTCATCAGCGGCGGAACCGGATATTCCTTCTCCGCCGCGATACGCAATATCTCGCGGCTCGTGACCAAGAGGGCCAGCTTTTCGGTGGAGCCAACCAGATCGGCGATCATCGGAGCGGCATCGATGATCTGCTCGAAGTTGTCGATTATCAGCAGGCAACGTTTTCCATCGAGGTTTTGCTTTATCAGTTCCAGTAACGGTGCTGCACCTTCTTCCCTGATCGCGAGCGGTTGGGCTATAGCAGCGGCGACCATATCCGGCCCGGTCAGCCTTGCCATCTCGATGAAAAAGACGCCATCTGTGAAATTATTCAAAACACGATGTGCTACGGCCCTAGCAAGGGTCGTTTTACCTGTGCCTCCGATCCCAGTCAACGTGACGAGCCGCGTAGTTTCCGCAGAAACAAGTGACGCCACAGCCTTGATCTCGGCTTCCCGCCCGATTATCGGCGTAAACGTAGAAGGCAGATTATTCGGGGTCGCCGGAGTATGTTGGCCCTCGTTTTTCGTGGAAAGTGCAAGATTCGGGTCGGTAGCGGCTGTTTCGAATAAATCCGTTACCTCGTCGGCCAGAGTCTCATTTCGACGAGCGAACGACGATTCGTCATTCATCAACCGCGCATTTAGGGCACCCAACGCAGCGTGCAGTTCGCCTGCCGTCTGAAAACGAAGGTCCTTATTTCGATTCAAGGCCCGCAGGACTATCTCATCGAGGTCCGCAGGCAAATCCTCGACGAGTTCGGATGGCCGGCGCGGATCTCGAGTCAGGATCGCAGCTATCGTATCCGAGGGCGTTTCACCGGGAAAGGGCAGTTGACCGGTCAGCATCTGATACAGACAAACACCGAGGCTCCAGATATCGCTTCTGTGATCGACGCCAATCCCGCGGGCCTGTTCAGGCGACATATAGGAAGCAGTTCCGAGCACGACGCCGGCATTCGTTTCGAACTGGTGCTCGTCGGCTGAGCCGTCCAGGAGCGTTTGTTTCGCAAGGCCAAAGTCGAGAACCTTGACCCGGTTTTTCCGATCGATGATGATGTTCGCCGGCTTGATGTCGCGATGAATCACCCCGTGGGCGTGTGCTTCCGCGATGGCATCCGCGGCCTGGATTGCGATTTCCAGCGATTGCAAAAGGCCGCGTCGTCGCCGACCGACCATGGCCGCAAGCGTCTCGCCCTCGACATACTCCATCGCAATAAACGGTTCTTCGTCAGAATCATCGATCTCATAAACCGTGCAAATGTTGGGATGATTGAGGATGGAGGATGAGCGAGCTTCGCGAACGAAACGATTCCGATGTTCCAGGTCTGAGGAAAACTCGGGGGACAAAAACTTTAAGGCTGCCCGGCGGCCAAGCTTCTCGTCCTTCGCCAGGAAAACCTGGCCCATCCCGCCTGCACCGATCGCGGATATGATCGTATAATGCGATATTTGTTCGCCGGCTTTATGCACCTTTTCAAGCCGGATTATAGCATTTCCAGACAATAAGGGGATTTGGATGAGACCGGCAACTTTTCCTAAAGCCGAAACATCTAAAACACTTCGATTATCGAACTATGTGTAAGGGAAGCCGTTTGTCTCTAACGCAATACCCTGATAATCTCTTCTAAGCAAAATACAAATGAACGCAAGGAGCTGAAACTATGAAGCTGATTGGAACCGCTTTTTTTACGATGTTTGCAATGCTTACCTTCGTGCTCGCCCCGCCAGTCACAAATGCGAAAGGCGGTCTCGAGGTCGGCGCGAAGCTCGAGAATTTTTCGCTCAAGGGAACTGACGGTAAGTCCCATTCCTTCAATGACTTAAAGGGCAAGAACGGGGCTGTCGTGATCTTCCTATCCGCGCAATGCCCCGTGGTAAAGGCTTATATTGAACGAATCGACGAGATCGCCGCGGCCTATAAGGCGAAAGGAATTGCCTTTATCGGGATCAATTCGAACAACCGCCAGGCCGAATCGCTTGAATGGGTAACCTCCGACGCGGCCGAGAATTTCAAATTTCCAATGCTCGTCGACGAAGGTAATATTCTCGCTGATAAGTTCGGTGCGACCGTCACGCCTGA
Source organism: Pyrinomonadaceae bacterium (assembly GCA_041750855.1). Taxonomy (GTDB): domain Bacteria; phylum Acidobacteriota; class Blastocatellia; order Pyrinomonadales; family Pyrinomonadaceae; genus OLB17. The sequence continues at coordinate 82,519 of JBGSYT010000019.1, forward strand.
AGTTTTCTATTTTGACGCGAATAATGTCCTTAAGTATCACGGGGCGATTGACAATGACCGGTCGGGGAAGAACATTCAGGAACAGTATCTCCGGACCGCATTTGACTCAGCGCTGACAGGCAAGGCGATCGAAAAGGCGACGACAAAGGCCTTTGGCTGTACGATCAAGCGAGTCGGGATGCCGGGTAAATGAGGAAAACGAGCCTTTTAGAAGATCTGTCACGGGCCAGGGCCATCCTTTCCGGATGGCTTTTGGCCTTTGTTTGCATTCTTGCAATCTCGGCTCAGGACTCGGATGCCCAAACCTCAGCGGCCCCTAACTCAAAAATCCCTGTACAAACCCCTCAGACATCTGCTGCAAATCCTACTCAGGTCACCAAGATCGACCAGACCCAGTTTGCGGACATTCTGAAACCCAAGGGTAAGCCGCTTCTTATCAATTTCTGGGCGACGTGGTGCGGACCCTGCCGAGTAGAATTCCCGGATCTTGTAAAGATCGATGCAGAATATAAGGGCAAGATCGATTTCATTACGGTCACTCTTGATTTTGAAGAGGAGTTGACCACCGGTGTGCCGAAATTCCTGGCTGATATGAAGGCTTCGATGCCGACCTATCTCCTCGTCACCCCGGATGAGACAGCCGCCATTGGCATGGTTGCTAAAGATTGGGCAGGAGCATTGCCTTACACCATTTTGTACGCACCCGACGGCAAGGCGGCGTTTGGTCATCAGGGGATCGTTAAGCCGGATCAACTCAGGGCAGAGATCGATAAGCTTTTATCGGCTGAAAAGGCGCAGAATTTACCCAAGCCGTAGCAATCGCCCAAATCCTATAAATTATTTCGCCTTTGCTGCTTGCTTTTTGTTGTCCATTGAACGTATCATCGACGGCACACAAAATAAACAACGGCACGCGGAGGATGTTATGTACAGAAAGATCGAAGATTTTAGGAAAGCCTGGAAGTATGAGCAAGAATCTACCGGAAAGTTGCTTCGAAACCTAACGGATGAATCCCTCTCTCAGAAAGTTACGCCTGACGGGCGCGACCTAGGCTTCATAGCGTGGCACATTAGCCAGACCTTAACCGAAATGCTTGGCTTAGTGGGGTTAACGGTTGACGGACCGGGCCCCGAAGATGCTCCACCTCAGACGGCTGCAGAAATAACTGCTGTGTTTGAAAGGGCGGCTCAGTCAGTGTTCGATGAGGTCGCCGGCTACTGGACGGACGAAACGCTGCTTCAGGAAGACAATATGTATGGCGAGACGTGGTCGCGCGGATTGAGCCTTTTCTATCTCATCGCACATCAGGCCCACCACCGGGGGCAAATGACCGTTCTGATGCGTCAGGCGGGGCTGACCGTTCCAGGCGTTTACGGCCCGGCAAAAGAAGAGTGGGCGGCAATGGGCGCACCGTCGATGCCGTGACCTGAACCGCCTGGAATTAAAGCCGCCAGTGAGAGTTTATCGGCAGCCGTTTGAAAAAAGCGGCTTCACCGCATAAACTCTTTTGTTTATTTCAGTATCTTGATTTTCGGCTTTCTTAACAGATGACGGCTATTACACCCGAAGTTATCCAACAGCACAATTTGACCCACGGCGAATTCGAACGCATCAAGGAGATCCTTGGCCGTGAACCCAACTTTACGGAGCTCGGCATCTTCAGCGTGATGTGGTCCGAACACTGCTCTTATAAATCTTCACGCGTCCACTTAAAGCGTTTGCCGACGACGGGGCCGCGGGTGATCGTCCCGCCGGGAGAAAATGCAGGTGTTGTCGATATCGGAGACGATTGGTGCGTAGCGTTCAAGGTTGAATCCCATAACCATCCAAGCTTTATCGAACCGTTTCAGGGGGCTGCGACGGGTGTCGGCGGCATACTCCGCGATGTGTTCACAATGGGTGCAAGGCCGGTAGCGGCGATGAACTCGTTACGTTTCGGGCCGCTGTCGCCGAGACTCGGCGATGGAGAGACACAGCGACAGGGCGAAGATATCTCCGCGTCCCCGCGTCGTCCGGTCGCCACATCAAGCGTTTATAACCGCAACAAATCCATTCTCAAAGGCTGTGTCGAAGGCATCGGCCATTATGGGAATTGTTTCGGTGTCCCAACGGTCGGCGGCGAGGTGATCTTCGACGAATCGTACAGCCTGAATCCGCTCGTAAACGCATTTGCTCTCGGCATCGTGCGAAAGGACCAGATCTTCTTTGGGAAAGCGGAAGGTATTGGAAACCCCGTGCTTTACGTGGGTGCAAAGACCGGACGGGACGGTATTCATGGTGCGACTATGGCTTCAGCCGAATTCGACGAGGCCGCTCTTGAAAAGCGTCCCACAGTACAGGTCGGCGACCCGTTCCTCGAGAAACTGCTGCTCGAAGCCTGTCTCGAGGCGATGCGTAGCGGTGCGATCGCTGGTATCCAGGACATGGGAGCGGCGGGCCTTACATCTTCGTCTGTTGAAATGGCGGCACGTGCGGGAACCGGGCTTGAGCTTGACCTGGCGCTGGTCCCCCAGCGTGAGACCGGAATGACCGCATACGAAATGATGCTGTCCGAGTCGCAGGAGCGGATGCTGATCGTCGCCCGACGCGGAAGGGAAAGGGAATTGGTCGAGATCTTTAACAAATGGGACCTCGATGCGGTAGTTATCGGAAAGGTCGTTGAGGGAGATCGGGTGCGAATCATTCATAACGGCGAGGTCGAGGCCGACCTTCCGGTAATGGCCCTGACCGATGAGGCCCCGAAATACGAGCGGCCGATGTCGCCAGCGAGACACGGAGACACGGAGACACGGAGCCAACCGAATCTGCTCGCCGCGTCGCCGCGTCCCCTGATCGCCGAATCTCTGAAGAAGTTGCTCGCCGCACCGAACATTTGTTCGAAACATTGGGTTTACGAGCAGTACGATTCGATGGTCCGAACGAATACCGCAGTATTGCCAGGAGCCGACGCCGCCGTTATTCGTGTAAAGGAGACGCGGCGGGCGATCGCGATGTGCCTTGACGGTCCGGGCCGGTTCGTTGCGGTGAATGCAAAGGAAGGTGCGAAACTCGCCGTTGCGGAGGCCGCCCGCAACGTTGTTTGTGTCGGAGCAAGGCCGATCGCAGTTACTAACTGTTTGAATTTCGCCTCGCCCGAGCGACCGGAGGTAATGCGTTCGTTTTCCGACGTGATCGACGGCATGGCCGAAGCCTGCACAAAATTCGAAACACCCGTTGTTTCCGGCAATGTTTCGTTCTATAACGAAACCGACGGACGCGGCATTTTGCCCACACCCACGATCGGCATGGTAGGCCTGATCGATGACACGCGAAAGATCATCACCCAAGGGTTTAAGGAAGAGGGCGACCTTATCGCCCTGCTCGGTATTACGGGCGATGACCTGGCCACAAGCGAATTCGCACAGTCGGTGCTTGGACTTTCGACAGATGAATTGATCGAACAGGGCCGGGTTCCCCGCCTCGACCTTGACCTCGAAATGCTGGTCCAGGAAACGCTGCTCGAGCTGGCAGACCAGATGCTGGTCAAGTCGGCTCACGATTGTGCCGAGGGCGGACTCGCCGTCGCCATTGCCGAATCTTGTTTCTCCTCTCTTGGGCGGGAGGCGATAGGGGCGGCCATCGACCTGCCCTCCGGCGGCATCTCTAACGAAGCATTGCTTTTTGGCGAATCGCCTTCGCGGATAGTGATAAGTTTTGGAAGCGAAGATGCCGACGCCGTAAGGGCTATTGCCGGCCATTGTCCATTTCTAATTATCGGGACAGTGCGCGATGATATGCTGAATATCTCGATCGACGGCCACGCCGTCACCTCCTCGCCCGTCGCCGACCTCGAGGCGATCTGGGAATCGGGACTCGAAAAGACATTGAAATGACATGCCGGGAACGAGCCGGGTACAATTCTTAAACTATGGATGAAGAACGGACCGACCCGACCGCTGACGCTCCACCCGACACATTCTATTTTCGAATACTCGACCGCATCGAGCGCATCGGGAACAAGATCCCGAACCCGGCTTTTCTATTTTTCCTGCTCGCGATTCTGGCATTGGTGATGTCTGCGATCGTTTCCTGGGCGGACGTTTCCGTCGTTCATCCCGGCACCAAGGAAACGGTCAAAGCCGTAAACCTTCTGACCGTCGAAGGGCTGCATCGGATACTCACGGGACTTATCACGAATTTCACAGGCTTTGCTCCGCTTGGCGTTGTGCTCGTTGGCATACTCGGCATCACGGTCGCGGAGGCAAGCGGGCTGATCTCCGCCGCGCTTCGCATTCTCGTCATGAATTCCCCGAAGCGGCTATTGACGGCCGTGGTCGTTTTTGCAGGTGTGATATCCAACATGGCAAGCGACATCGGTTATGTTGTCTTGATCCCGTTGGCGGCGTTAATGTTCCTTGCCGTCGGCCGCCATCCGTTGGCCGGATTGGCAGCGGCTTTCGCAGGGGTTTCCGGCGGATTTTCCGCAAATCTTTTGCTTGCCCCGACCGACGCTCTGCTTGCCGGTCTGACCCAGGAAGCGGCGCGAATAATTGATGCGGCATATATCGTTACGCCCGCGGCCAATTATTATTTTCTGGCGGCTTCGACATTTCTCGTTACGATACTCGGCACCTGGATAACCGAGAAGGTCATCGTCCCGCGGCTTGGCGAATACAAAGGCGATGTAGTGGCCGATAAGCTTGAGCGGTTGAACGCAGATGAAAAGCGAGGCTTGCTTTGGACCGGCGTCGCGGCGGCGATATTCGTGGGGCTGATCCTTTGGGGAACGATACCGGAAGATGGTTTCCTGCGTGATGCAAAAACCGGCAGTCTGATCAGATCGCCGTTCTTGACCGGAATTATTGCGGTCGTATTTTTCGGCGGCGTGCTGCTTGGGGTCGTCTACGGTTTTGCATCGAAGAGCTTTACGAAGATCGACGACGTGGTTCACGCGATGGAAGGCGGTATGCGGACAATGTCCGTATATCTGGTGCTGGCATTTTTTGCGGCGCAGTTCGTGGCCTTCTTTAATTGGTCGAACCTAGGCCTGATCCTTGCGGTCGAAGGAGCCGAGGTGCTCAGGTCGCTCGAATTGAGTGGCATAACCTTAATCATCGCTTTCGTAATTCTTTCCATTCTGCTTGATCTCTTTATCGGTTCGGCGTCGGCGAAGTGGGCCGTGATGGCCCCGGTCTTTGTCCCAATGCTGATGCTTCTCGGCTATTCGCCTGAGCTGACGCAGGCGTGCTATCGCGTCGGCGACAGCGTCTGTAATATCATCACGCCGCTGATGTCGTATTTCCCGTTGATCGTCGCGTTCGCACAGAAATACGACCCGAAGGCTGGCATCGGCACAATAATGTCGCTAATGATCCCTTATTCGATCGTTTTCTTCATCGGCTGGACGCTGTTCCTGGTCATCTGGTTCGTTTTCGAACTGCCGCTCGGCCCCGGGGCCGGAATTTACTACCAGTTCGAAGCGGCTCCGCAATAGACGATATTCGGGTGTTATCCTAAGACCGTGCCGTCTGGTGTTTACCTACATATTCCATTTTGCAAATCCCGGTGTTCTTACTGCGATTTTGCGACGGATGTATATCGCGACTCCGATGCGGTCGAGCGGTATGTCGATGCTTTGTGTTCTGAAATTCGGAATTCGCAATTCGGAATTCGCAATTCCATCGACACTATCTATTTCGGCGGTGGCACGCCTTCGCTGCTTGAGCCGGCGCAGGTCGAAAAGATCTTAAACTCAGTGGACTTTGTGTTCTCTGTGGCAAAAGATGCCGAGATCACGATGGAGATGAACCCGGCGACGGTTACGCCGGAGAAGCTGAACGCTTTTAAGAGCCTTGGCATCAACCGGGCAAGCTTTGGCGTGCAGACCTTCAACGACCGTGACCTCAAACTCCTAGCCCGTGGCCACGACGCCAATGACGCAAAGCAAACCTATCGGATGCTCCGCGATGCCGGTTTCACGAACATAAGTTTTGATCTGATCGCTGGGCTGCCTGGGCAAACGCTCGTTGATTGGCGCCGAAATCTCGAAGAAGCCGTCACGATGCAGCCCGAACATCTCTCTCTCTATTTGCTCGAAATTCACGAAGGCACGCCGCTCGCAGAACAGATACGAAGCGGCCGTCGTACACCCATCGAGGATGAACTTGCCGCCGAGATGTACGAAGTGATGATCGACCGCCTCGCTGCCGTGGGTTATGTGCAATACGAGATATCCAACTTTGCTAAGCCCGGTTTCGAATCACGCCACAATACAAAGTATTGGAGGCTCGAGCCCATTTTTGGCTACGGTGTCTCGGCACATTCGTTCGACGGCCGCGAGCGCTACGCCAACGAACGTGACACTGCGAAGTATGTCGAAATGATCGAACTCACCGGCTGGGGCGAAACCTACCGCGAAAAGATCGACCAGGCATCGGAATTCGCGTTTCTCGGCCTGCGGCTAAATGAAGGCATCGATATGGCCAACTATGAAAGCCGCTTCGGTGTGGACCTTACCGCTAAGTCTGTCGAGCTAACGGAAAAAGGCCTCGTCAAAACAGTTGACGGCCGTCTACGTCTCACACGAAAGGGTATGCTGTTCTCCAATGAGGTGTTTGCTGAGTTTGTCTAATTTAGCCTTACGATCCTGCCCTCGACGCGCGGCGATATGGTTGCGTTCGGCGAATCCTTGATAGCCTTTTCGAACACGTCAGAGTCCTTCGGGGCCTTGTCGGGGGGCAGGAGAACCTTTGCATCTTTGAACATCGTGTAGCCATCACCGCCGCGCGATACAAGAAAATCAGAGGTGGCAAGGGTGTAGGTCTTATTTTCGTCAAGGGGCTTTCCATCGACCATGATCTCCAAAACACGCTGCCCGGGCAGTTTTCGAGCGTCAAACCTGAAGCTCATTCCAGAGACCTGCGGGAACCGGCCGGGTTCGTTGTCCTCAGCGCTTCGTGCGACGCCGTGTTCGAGAATGTCGGCCAGCATCTTCCCCGTCACTTCGACCTTAACTATCGGATTATTGAACGGCAGCATCGAGAGGACGTCTCTCATCGTCATCGGACCGGGATAATAGGTCAGATCGGCTCTGATCGAGCCTCCGTTGACCAGGGCGAGATCGGCATCGACCGCTTTCCTATACGCATCAGCGATAAAATTGCCGATATTTGTCTCTTTTGTCCTGACGGAATGCGACAAGGCGTCGAGCTGGACGCCGGTGGCACCTACCTTTACTGCAAGTGAGTCAAGGAGTTCTTTATATTTTTCATAAACCGGCGCAAATTCCGGAGCATCCGGAATCTCATCGGTCACCGGGATCACTTCCCAATCCATGCTGGCCAGTTTTCCCGTTTTGCGGTCGATAAAAAGATCGAACCTTCCGACCTCGCGGGCATCCGCCCACATCTTAAAGATCGGCACTCCGTTCGAAGAAGACTGAAGCAATGTGTGTTCGTGGCCGCCGAGGATGAGGTCGATCCCCGGTGCGCAGTGCGCCAACTTCTTGTCCTGGGCCATGAACATATGGGTGACCGCGACGATCGTGTTCGCCCCGGCCGCCCGCATCTTCGGAATCAGTTCCTGGGCCGTTTTACAGTAGTCCGCGATCTGAAGGTGGGCTTCGATTGAAGATGTTTCCTTAGTTTCCGGAAGCAGAAATCCGAAAAGGCCGATCTTTACGCCGCCGATCTGGCGGATAACAAATGGCGGCATATCGGCGAAGATCTTGCCCGTTCGGGTGTCGATAACGTTCGAGCCAAGCCATGTGAATTTAGACTCTTTCATCCGATCGAGCAACTCGTTGGTGCGAATGTCGAATTCGTGATTTCCAAGCACCGAATAGTCCAACCCGACGACATTCCATGCGTCGACCATCTGTTTGCCGCGATAGGTCCGGGTTTCTACCGACGGCGACAAAGTGTCCCCGCCGAGCGTCATAATAGTGTTCGGGTTTTCTTTTATCGTATTCTTTTTTATCGTCATCACGCGGGCTAAACCACCGCGCTTGCCGCCGTCAGCAGGAGTGAACTGATAGGTGTCATTGAGGTGAAGGAAAGTGACGCGAACGACGCCGTCCTGTTGAGCAAAGGCAGAAACGCTCAACAGGACGAATACGAATAAACCAGGAACTAATTTTTTGATCGACATCTTTTCCGTCATTGGCGTGAAAACCGAGCTCGCCGGACCACATCGGCCCGACTTAGAATCGCCGAGGTTTCCAGCCATGCTACAACCAGTTTACCAGATCATCGTGACGACGACCTCGACTGAACGAACTGCATGACGTCAAAGTTAACGCTGACTTCGTAGCTCGGAGCGGAGGAATTGGGGAACTGAAGTCTCACGCCTCCGGTCAACCCGGGTACCCCAAGCGGAGCTCTGACCGCGCCACCATTGTCCAGTATCCTGAAAGAAAGCCCGTCCACGCCCGGAACTGGAATATCGCGGTCCCGGATCAATCCGAACGCCAGATCTCGTGTTTGCCGATTGGCAACGATTATGGTGACGGACGATCCCGCGACGATCCCCGCCATCGTGACCAGGGCGACCCGATTACCCATCGAGGAACTGTCCCACTCGCTGCGAAGGGTACGAAGCTGACGCAAACCCTCGTCGTGAGCCCTACGGACAAGTCCCTGTACGACCGGGAGAGCGAAAACCGCGCCAGTTATGTCGGAAAGCTCTCCCGCCCGAGGGGTTGCGGGCCCATCGCCGCGAGGGGATGACCAGATAGAAGGGGTTGCCGGTGGCGTAGGGGTCGCGAATACATTCGGCGAGGCCGAGTTTGCCAACTGTGTAAAGGTAGGCAGCATCAGCCGCCAGTCCGGGCGCAGCATCTCGTTAATGATACGGTTTGTCGCCATCCGCGCTTCGATCTCGGCGATCGTTCTCTGGATTTCCGGATCGAGTGTGAGTCGCTGGTCGAGCAGTCTGATCGGTCGTCGTCGGTAGCTAAGTTCAAAATCACCCATAATAGCCTCCTTTTTGATCGACAAGGGTCGGTGAATATACGACGTGGCGATGATCGATCTTTTGCTTTAACTAACCTTAATCGAGCTTCAGGTGGGTTCTTGCTTCCCAAAGTTCGGGGAAAAATTTCTTCGTTAGTGTGGTAGTCAGATAGCCGACTCCTTCTGAACCCCCGGTGCCGCGCTTCATGCCGAGCATTCTCTCGACCATCTGTATGTGGTTGTAACGCCAGGCAATTATCAGCTCGTCGTGCTCGATCAACAGGTCCTGCAGGTTATAAATTTCGGCGTATTTTTCCGGATGCATCAGGATCTCGACTATAGCAGCGACGCGTTCGTCGCTAGTCGAAGCGGAAAAACCATTTCGGCTAAGCAGCAACCAGAAAGCGTCGGCAAGCGACGTCGAATCGTATCGCATTTTCAGCCGCGCGGAGGCAAACTCATCGTCCTTGAAAGACTCCAGAATGTTGAGATCCTTTGCACCCGACAAAAACTCAAGCTCGCGAAACTGCATCGATTGAAAACCGCTCGCCGGGTTGAGTTTGTCCCGAAACTCCAGAAATCCGATCGGCGCCATGGTTTCGAGCGTATGGATCTGAGTGACGAGGATCTTCTCGATCGAGTTGACTGCCCGGAGTGAATGGTTGGCCCTGAAGAGCCTATCCTCGCCGAGCCAGTCAATACAGGCATCCAATTCGTGAAGGATCTGTTTGAACCAAAGTTCGTACGTCTGATGGATGATTATGAACAGCAGTTCATCGTGGCTCGCGGGGTCTGAAAGTGTCTCCTGCAGCCCGATAAGGTCTTTCACTTTCAGATATTTGTTGTAAGAAAGCGGTGCGTTTCGTCCGTATTCTTCGGGCATTCTGATCGCTCTCCTTAAGCGGCTGATACCGTATAATGTTCCTTCAAAGCGGCAAACTAGTCAATTTTCAGGCAATTTTCGCCAAACAGTAAAGAAAGTTCTTGACACGAAATCGAAATGAAGCTAAATTTTCATTCGTCAATCGACATTCGAACAGCGAAACCCTTTAATCTTGAAGTTTAAGATTTTTTCTGATTGAAAGCGACAGCTTTCGATCAATGAATGGATTGTGTTTTGCGCGGGGTAGCCGACGATCCTTTCGCTTACGATCGTAACCGCGTGTAGGTGACTATAACTAAATTAGGAAACAGGACAGTTTGAAGTTTGCAGGAGGAATTGAGAAAAATGTCAAAAGCAGTAGGATTGGTCAAATGGTTCAATAATGCGAAGGGTTACGGCTTCATCGAACAACCCGGTGAACAGGACATATTTGTCCATTACAGCGCTATCGCCGGTGACGGCTATAAGACCCTGATCCAGGGGCAGGAAGTTGAATACGAAGTTTCCAATGGGCCGAAAGGCCCGCAGGCGGAAAACGTGATGAAGCTGGCTACCTAGCGGACGCGTAGGCGAGGCCGTATTTTGAGCCGACCGCAGGCTGCAATTTAATGAGGATAATAGGAGCGAACCGTTTATGAAAGGTTCGCTCTTTCATTTGCTAAAGCTCTTCGCCTTTTTGCCGCAGCATTCGCCGCCATAATTCCCTATATGAGGCGTACCGGGATATGAGCGTGTTAAGCTGATATCTTTGAGCATAGGACATGTGGCGGTTGTCGGCAGTTCGGCGCATGAAGGCTTCCAGCCGGGCGCGAGCCTCGAGCGGCGGCCGCTTTGCGGTACCGTTGAAATATATGTCGAAGTCGATCTTCAGCTTTCTTATGTCGTCTTCAAGCCGCGAAAGACTCGTGTCGAATTCGGCGGCATTTTCAGCGTGGCTTTTGCCGTATCTTGAACCGGCATTCGTCTGTATAGCCATAGGTGTGATCGGGATGACCCGGAACGGGCAGAGGGCGGTCTCCAATAATTAGAAACGTCAATTCCGTTTCTATTTCCAGAAAAATGTTACGAAGATCGAAAAATAGTTCCGAAAGGCCCGATTCGGACAAAACAGAGCTTCTTTCTATGCTGCCGTCTGTGGATGAGCTACTTCGGGCAGCTGACGACGCGGGACTAATGGCCCGGATCGGACGCGGGCAGACGACCGAGCTTATTCGTGAGCTGTTGGCAGAAGCTAGGAGCACTGCAACATCGGGCAGTTCCGCTGAAGTATTAGCTCGCCCACTAACTCGTGACTCGTATCGGCAGTTCCTTGTGGAAGGCCTGCGCGAGGCGGTCGAAAGGCGGCTCAGAAGCGGCGTCCATCGTGTTATAAATGCGACGGGCGTCATCATTCACACTAACCTGGGGCGGGCGCCGCTTTCCGAGTCGGCACGAAAGGCAATGGTCGAAGTTGCCGGATATTCGACCATCGAATACGACCTTGAGAGTGGTTCGCGGGGCAAACGCGGCATCCAGGCCATCGAACTGATAAAGGGCCTAACCGGTGCAGAGGATGCACTTGTCGTCAACAACTGTGCCGCCGCAGCACTGTTTATCCTCTCGGTCTTTGCCCGAGGCCGCGAAGTTATCGTTTCCCGGGGCGAGTTGGTGGAGATCGGCGGCGATTTTCGCATTCCGGACGTGCTGGAACGGTCCGGGGCGATACTGCGAGAGGTCGGGACGACGAACAGGACCCATCTTCGGGATTACGAGTCGGCTGTTTCGGACTCGACCGCGATGATCCTCAAGGTGCATCCATCGAACTATCGGATCACGGGCTTTGCGAAAACACCGGAAACAACGGAACTAGCTCAGCTATCGGCGGCAAACGGCCTTATCTTTTACGAGGATGCTGGTTCGGGTGCGCTCGTCGATCTATCGGAGTACGGCGTGGCCGGCGAACCGGTTATTCGCGATGTGATCGCGGCGGGTGCTGACCTCGTCAGCTTCAGTGGAGATAAACTTCTCGGCGGGCCACAGGCGGGAATTATCGCAGGCAAGACAAAGTACGTCCAGATTCTTGCAAAAGATCCGTTCTTTCGAGCCCTCCGCGTCGACAAATCGATCACGGCTGCCCTTGAGCGAACGCTCGAATCCTACATGACGGAAACGAACCTAAGGGAGCTGCCGGTCCATCGTATGCTTAGTCAATCGGCAGATGAGATTGCCCGAAGGTCTGCCCGGATCGCAGAGAGATTGTTGGACACGCAACCTGGAGCGACTGGGTTGATGATCGAGTTGCTTGAGAACGAATCGGCGGTCGGTGGCGGTGCATCGCCGGGTTCCGCGATCAGGACGACGGTGATCGCTATTTCGCATTCCGCTTCCGGTGCGGGCGAGATCGAGCGAGCTCTGCGACGAGCAAGTCCGCCAGTAATAGCACGAATCGAGGACGGGAAAGTCCTCTTGGACGTGCGTACCGTAAGCGAAGTCGAGGACGACGAGCTCGCTGAGGCAGTCGGAAACGCGCTCGTAGCCTTATAGTTTATTCTTGAAGTCTTGATCGAAGATCCCTTCTCACGGCCGGTTGTTATCCGCGAAATCTTTCATAAACTCGATCAGCCGTTCAACGCCCTCCATCGGAAAAGCGTTATAGATCGACGCCCTGATCCCGCCGGCCGACCGGTGCCCTCGAAGCCCGACTAGCCCTTCCGTTTTAGCCTCACGACAAAACAGCTCTTCAAGGTCTGCATTGGGGAGGCGAAAAGTCACGTTCATTCTAGATCGCGAAGCCGCCTCGGCCGTGCCCCAATAGAATCCGTCGCTTCCGTCAACAGCATCGTAAAGCAATCTCGCTTTGCGCATGTTTCGCTCTTCAAGAACTTGCAGCCCGCCCTCATTTTGAAGCCATTCGAGAACGAGGTCGATGATGTAAACGCCCCACGTGTTTGGGGTGTTGGGCATAGAGTCCGCCGAGGTATAAGAGAGATAATTTAACAACGGAGCAGGGCCGTGTGATCGTTCCAGCAGGTCGTTTCTGATGATGACGACGGTAACTCCGCTTGGGCCGATGTTCTTTTGAGCTCCCGCATAGATAAACGCGTATTTCTCGACATCGATCGGTTTCGAAAGGATGTTAGACGACGCGTCGCAAATGACCGGCACAGAGCCTGCCTCGAGATCATGATCGAACTCGATACCATCGATCGTTTCGTTCGAAACGTAATGAACATAAGAGGCATCTTCAGAAAAGCGAAGTTCGCCATCGCCGGGGGCCCGCCGATATCGGTCTTCGGTCATCAAACTGATCTGTCTTACATTTCCAAATGGGGCGGCGGCTTTTGCCGCCTTTTCACCCCATACACCGGTGATCACGTAATCCGCCACGGCTTTGCCGAGGAAGTTCATTGGCACCATCGAGAATTGCAGGCTCGCACCGCCCTGAAGGAAGAAAACGGAATAATGGCCGGGAATATGAAGCAGGGCACGCAGTCGTTGCTCGCCAGACCTCAAAAGCGCGATAAATTCATCCGAGCGATGGCTGATCTCCATCACGCTCATCCGAGTCCCAGCAAAATCCGTAAGCCCGACCCGTGCCCGCTCGAGCACGCTTGGAGGAAGCACCGCCGGCCCTGAATAAAAATTGAAGATCCTGGACATAAAATGCAGGCCGCTGAGACAACGCAAAGTGCCACGATATCATAGCAGCGAAACTCTAAGAAATTGTGAGGGGTTCGGGGCAGAACTTCGGCAGCTTGGACTGATACTGTTAGACCTTGAATCGGTCGACGCACCGAAAAGGCTGGATGCATGATCTTAGAAAAATCGAACCAAAACAGATAAGATGTCGTAAGATAATATCGACGATGCCGAAGAAATTTGATACAAATCCCCTCGATCCGGAGTTTCCGGAAAAGGCCAGGGCTGCAGCAAGCTCTGCGGCGGATGCCTATACTGCGCCGCAAAAAACGGCATACAGCACAAGCGAGTTCCCAACCGCTCCGACCAGCGTGACAGAGGACGAGACCAGACGTTTTAACGAAGCACAGTTTGCTGCCTATGGATTTCAGGGTGGCCAGACGCCGGCTGTTTTTCAAACGGCAGCGTTGAGCGATATGAATCGCGCCGGCGACCGGAAAGTCGCGAAAACGGGCTTACCGGAAAAATGGTTGATCGGCCTGCCTTATTTTCCTCTCACGATCGGCCTTGTTGCCGGATTAATACTCCTTCTGGTAATTCCGAAGGATGAAACCAAGGTCAGATTTCACGCAGCCCAGGGCCTGGCCGCACATTTGGGCATTCTTATTGTAACGACGCTTCTGGGCATTCTCGGCAATATCACCGACCTCGCCAATGTCGGCAGCGGGATCTTCACCCTTGTGACGACCATAATGCTGGTGATCTTTGCGATAAAAGCATGGCGCGGAAAACCGGTCCACATCGAGAGTGTGGACGACCTTACAAGCTGGCTGGAGGAGAAGATCGGGCCGGTGAGATCTTAGCTTATGTACTGTACTGGCTGCGGTTCGCAGCTGCAAACTGGATTAAACTACTGTAGCCGGTGCGGCCGACGAGTCGCTGATGATAGTTCAGCAAGTTCGGCTTTCGCTCCCACGCCGCCGATCATCGCGGCCTTTACGGCGGGTGCCGGGTTCTTTTGTTACATGCTCGTGATCCGAGCGCTCTCCAAAGCTGGCGTGCCGCCAAATCAGTTCATTCCTATTTCATTCGTCTATTTTGCCTCACTTTTCGGGATCTGCTTTATGATCTTGCGGTATGGTGCGGCTTCTCTGAAAAAGCAGGATGAGCGTTTGGATGTTCCTGCGGCTGAGCGTTCGGAAAGGTCGTATATCGGCCCGGCAAATACGGCCCAACTGGCCGAGCCCAGCGAAATGCCGGCTAGCGTAACCGAACATACAACCAGAACGCTTGACGAGATCCCGATCGAGCGTCGTTAATCTTCCGGCCCGAAAACCTCTTTTAATGCTTCGGCGTATTCGAGGATCGCTTGCTCGCCATCACCTGTAAAGATCGAACCATGCATTGAGGCGACGGTCGAAGGTTTAAGTGCCGCCACTCGTTTGAGCGTCGCATCGGTCTTTGGCGTATAGGGAAGGTAATCGGCAAGCGGGCTCGCTTGCATTTCGAGCATCGACTGGCGGACCCGGTCGGTAACGCTGTCAGACGTCAACGCGGCAACTTCACCGTTTTGATGAAGGATATCCGACGAGAATAAAACTTCCGTTGAAGTGTCAAACAAAAGCCCGGCCTCCCAATTATGAGGTACGTGCGGCGTTGCCAGAAAACGGAAGCTGTGTTTACCGGTAGAGAACTCCTCGCCGTCGATCATGCCCTTTGCCGGGTTCTTGGCAGAGAAATCGTCAACGCTTACCAATTTACCAACCATGCTGCAGACCGCCGTAGCACTTGGAGCAATGGCCTGCCATTCGTTCAACGAGCCGCACTCATCGGCCTCAAAATGGCTGAAGCCGATCCAGCGAAGCATTGACGGATCGATGAGAGATGCGACGGCCTCACGCACGGCCGGGAACAACACCCGCATTCCCGTGTGAAAAAGCAGCGGCTCTTCGTCCCGGACCAGGAACTGGCTGAATCCGAGGTTTGCTTCGGGAATGAACGTGTTAATTCGAAATGTGTCTGGTGCGATCTCGGTTATATTGGTCATTTTCGGAGTCACTCCTCAAGATTATCGATCTCATAATCTTACGATTTTCGTGTTTGAAAACAAAGTTACACAGCTGCCGGAATCTCCGATTCGGGCTCAGATCCTTTCTCACCGCGGAGTTTCACGAAAGCCGTCAACACAAGAAAGATCGCCAGACCTATCAGTGTAAGCGACGCGATGCCGTTCACCATCTTGATGTCGAAACCGGTGGAAGCCCGGAAATTGCCGACCACAAGCAAACACAAAGCCCATAACGTAATAGCTAGGACGAAGAGCATAGGTATAAGCGTAAAGGCGATCCGCTTTCGGGCCTTGTAAAGCCAGGCGGTGATGGAAAGAAGCGTCAATGCCGCGAGCAGTTGATTCGAGGCCCCGAAGAGCGTCCAGAACTCGACCCACGAGCCCGGCTTAGCGTAGAAGATGAGGAAAAAGGGAAGAGCGACAGTCGCGAGCGTGCCGATGATTGCACCAAGCCGGCCGGGAACTCCGATCAACTCCTGCACGAGATAACGTCCGAGCCGCATGCCGACATCGAGCGTATCAAACACGAAGGTCGAAAACGCCATCGCACCGAAGGTGATGGCGAAAGGCAGGTTCTCCCTTCCGATCAGGATCGTCATGAATTCGCCGATGCCGTTGCCGTAGATCTTTCCGGCGGCGAAGGCCTTTCCGTCCGGCCCGTAGAGCAGTTCGTTACCCGCGATCATTACAACGACGAGAGCCATGAATGCGACAAATCCTTCGGCAAGCATCGCCCCATAACCGATCGGCCTCGCGTGCGATTCCTTGTCAAGCTGCTTCGATGTCGTTCCGGAACAAACAAGGCTGTGAAAGCCGGAACATGCTCCGCAAGCGATCGTGACGAACAGGAACGGGAAAAGCATTCCCGTCATTCCGCCGACATCGAAAGACTTGAAAGCGGGCTGCTGAATGGTATAGCCGCCGAAGAAGATTCCGATGATGCCAAGTGCGATAGCCGAATAGAGTACAAAGCCGCCGAGATAACCGCGCGGCTGAAGCAATGCCCAAACCGGAACGAGCGATGCGGCGATGCAATAGAGCAGGATGATCATCCCCCAGGTCTGATGGCCAAAGGCGAAGACGTTAGAGAACATCGTTCCCAGATACGCGACACCGAATATCGCCGGGACGAAAACGATGGTCGCGAGCCACAGCGGCGGTTTCAGGTATCGTTCGACAAGCCCAAGCACGATGGACAGGCCGAGATACGCGATCGAGGCAAAAGCAACTGCTCCGCCGGGGTTGAAACGCGATTCGCCGGCAAGCGCGTCGTCGCCGCTTACAAAGGTTCCTGCGGTTATATCGGTGAACGCGACGATGACATAGACCAACGCAAGCCAAATAAAGGCCATCATTGCCCGCCCCGCACGTCCGCCAAGTTTTTCACGAGTGATCTCGGCGATCGAACGCGCCTCGTGCCTTACCGACGAGGTCAATGCCGAAAAATCGTGAACTGCCCCGATCAGCACGACGCCGATCGCGATCCAAAGCAGGCAAGGAAGCCACCCGAAGGCCATACAGGCGATGATAGGCCCTGCGATCGGCCCCGCCGCAGCGATCGCGGAAAAGTGCTGGCCAAATAGATAGAAAGGCGAGATCGGCACAAAGTCCTGCCCGTCCGCATGCCTGTTTGCCGGGGTGACGCGTGAATCGTCCAGCTGGAACTGCTTTGCGATCCAGCGGCCATAGCCGAAATATCCAAATACGAGCCAAGCCAGAAAAACGACGGCGAGAAGTGTAAGCATAAGATGCCAGGGAGAAGACCGTTGAACAAGAGCGGCTTAAATTTACGATAAGTTGGTCTGGTTGGGCAAACGCCCTCAATTTCTTGTAATATCGGACGTATGCTGAAGTCGCTACAGGAGACATATTCACCCGAAGGGATCTGTTTCGGCTGCGGGCCCGCTAACGAGAAAGGCCTGAAAGTTAAAAGTTTTGAAGGAGACGGTGAGTTTGTCGCCGAATGGCATGCCGAGCCGCACCATCAGGCGTTTCCCGGCGTGCTGAATGGCGGCATCATCGGTGCTTTGCTCGATTGTCATTCAAACTGGGCGGCGGCGGTTCATCTGATGAATAATCGCGGCGAGGACAATGCGCCGTGTACCGTTACGGCTGAGTTCCACGTGAAGCTTCTCAGGCCGACGCCGGTCGATGGGCCGATAACGCTCCGCGCCCGCGTCGTCGAATCAAATGAGGGCAGAGCAACGGTCGATGCGGAACTTATCGCCGAAGGCAAGGTCTGCGACACCTGCCGCGGTGTCTTTGTCGCGGTCAAAGAAGGCCATCCTGCCTATCATCGCTGGTAAATGATCCGAAATCTGGGAATGGATAAAGCAAAGATCGTCGAAGAACTAGACCGGAAATATACTGGATTTGTCGAATTTATTGACCTAATGCCAGAGGCCGACTTCACGTTTTCACTGAACGGTGAGAAGTGGTCTGCGGGGCAGCAGGCAGATCATCTGTGCCGCTCTCTTGCACCGCTGAATAAAGGGCTGGGAGCTCCCGAATTCGTATTAAAGACGATGTTCGGAAAGTCCGACCATCCGTCGGCCGGCTATGATGAACTCGTTGCCCGATATCGGGAGGCCATTGCTCCGGGCGTGGTCGCTCCGGATGCGTTCAGGCCGGAGGCGATCGCGTTCGCGCAAAAGGACGGGCTTCTTGAAGAACTTTGCCGTCAGGTTGAGGTACTGTGTAAGAATATTGAAAAATTTAGCGAAGACAAACTCGACATCCTCGTACTCCCGCATCCGCTTCTCGGCAAACTGACGCTTCGGGAAATGTTTTACTTCACGATCTACCATGCTGAGCATCATCACCTGCATGTTGAGCAGAGTCTCGCTCAGGGCCGATCAACACCACCTTCATAAGTTCCTCATACCTTGGCACTAAGCCTAATCGTTCCATCCACCCGGATTGTTCCCGCATCAAGGCCGGCAGATGGACCACATCAGATAAAGCGTAATCGACAAGCTCATCGGTCCAGATTCCGTCCCATTTTCGGGTGAACTTCGCTCGTTGGGATTTATCGAGATCCACGGCGAAATAGCGGTAAAGCGTTTCGGCGAGCGATGCGGATTGGCTCGCACCACGGGTGAGTACCTTTTCAGCGATCATCGTATCAAACACATTATTGACCGCGTGGCCCGCAGCCGCGAGAAACTCGAGATCGAACTTCGCGTTGTGAAAGATCTTTGTGATGGCCGCATCGGATAAGAGTCCACCGAGCGGCCCGAGTTCGACGCCTTCGCTCAGCGGGACAAGGACATTGAATTCTGCATCGGAGAATTGGACCGAATAGAGCTTCCCTGTTCGCGGATTTAGCCCGGAGGTCTCGGTATCACAGCCGAGGGCCGCAGCGGTGCGAAGCCGTGCGAATGCTTCTTCAAACTCTGCCTCTGTTCTCGTGATCAAAACGTCCATACATTACAGAGATAGTCTCACGTAAAGTCGGTAAGGACGCAAAGGAGGGCGTGGTAAAGCGAAGACACGGAGACGCGGCGATTATGGGAAACGTTGTATTATGAAAAGCGGGAGGCGCTAAAAGATAGCTCTAGTGAAGTTTGGAAATGACGATGATCAATGAAATTGAGGCGAGGGTTATTGGGAGCCTCGTCGAGAAGCAACTGACCACACCGGAGTACTATCCGCTGACGCTGAACTCGCTGGTGGCGGCTTGCAATCAGAAATCGAACCGCGATCCCGTGATGTCGCTTGGCGAATCCGAGGTTCTGGCTGCGATCGACACACTGCGGGACAAGAACCTCGTTTATCTTTTCCACGGAAGCACTAGCCGGACGGTGAAGTACAAGCACATGCTGCCGAACGTTTTTGAGCTCGATGACGCCGGGACGGCGGTGATGACGCTCTTGCTGCTTCGTGGCCCGCAAACTTCCGGCGAACTTCGCGGAAGAGCCGATCGTCTGCATGAGTTTGGTTCGATCGGTGAGGTTCAGGAAACGCTCGATGCACTTGCACGACGCGACGAGCCGCTTGTCGTCAAGCTCGAACGCCAGCCAGGCCAAAAGGAATCACGCTACGTTCACCTGCTCTCAGGCGAAGTTGACGTTGAGAATTTTTTATCCCGCAGTAATGCCGATTCCGCCATTTCTGTTTCGGGGGATAAGCTGTCACATCTCGAGACCGAGGTAGGCCGGCTATCGGAGGAACTACAAACACTTCGGTCGGAATTCGATCAATTCAGAAGCCAGTTCGGATGACCGGAATCCACTCCGGGACCGTTGGTAGACGAAGGATCCCCATCGCGAACTTACAGAGTTCACACGATAAACCCTGAAATCTCAATGTCCGGAGAGGTGAAAGTCAAGAATATTTTTCAGTATCGGCTGGTCAACCGGTTTGTAGATCACGCCGCTGCATCCTGCGTCGCGGGCCTGGTCGTTGACGTCGTGAAAAGCCGTTACGACGATTATCGGGATCTTGCTTAATTCGTTGATCCCTCGAATCAGTTTTGCAGCCGAAAGACCGTCAAGGAGCGGGAGGCCGATATCCATAAAGATCAAGTCGGGGTGATATCGCTCCGCTTTTTCGATAGCCTCGTAAGCCCCGGCAGCCTCGATCACCGAGTGTCCTTCTTCCTCGATCATGTGCCGCATTAACAGCCGACTATCCTCGTAATCCTCGACAAGTAGAACCCTTTTCTGCATTTTGTCCCCCACGGTTCGAAACGTAAAACAATGTTGGTAAGTTTAGATCGTTTGCCGTGTTAATGCAAAATCGGACCTATAGATGAAGGCGTGAGGTGACGGTAAACTGCCGGCCGACGGTCAAGGTGGGGTTGATAGTGTCGGCAGCCGTAATTGTGAACGTCCACGTTCCCCTCAGCCGGGCCCTTCCGGAGAATGTTCCCGCAGCCGGGTCAAGACGTATTCCGGGCGGGAGCGAGCCTTCCGTGACCGTCCATTCAAATAGGCCCGATCCGCCAGTGCCTTCCAAAACAGTCCAATAGGGATGATGTCGAACGGCTGAGGGCAATTCAACGGTGAGGATCTGAAGCGGAGCACTCGATGCATACTCAAAAGCCCCGATATCAAGCGGGCCAGAGGCTGGCCTTGGTTCACTCGTTTGGTGGAGCACGTATTGCCGCAGCAGGTCATTTCCGAGTATCACGAGCGGATGCAGTACGGTGCCTGCATTTACGGCGGCAGAGCTTTCCCCGATCCTGAAGTTTTGTGTTGTCGCGTCGATAAAACCGGGCGATGTGCCGGTGACCATCGTCGAACCGCCGGTCACGCTGCCGCTGAACGACGAGCCTTCGTGCGAGTTTCGCCACCCGGTCTTTGCCCAGTTGTTAGCCAACACCAGCGTGCCAGCCTCGGCCAGCATCGCCAGGCTTGTGCCGGCGGCAGTATTGAAAAGGATGTTGTTGCGGGCGTCGCCATTCTCTTCGTTCGTGGACAGGCGCACTACAACCGTCGTCCCCGCCCTGACGGAATAAAGCGTGTTGTTGTAGAAGTATAAGGTTCCCTTACGGTAGTTGGCCGTCGCACCGCTGTCGCCGCCGTAATGAACGGCTTGGTTGTTCCCACCGTCCTGTTTAATCAATACGTTGCCGTAAACAAAGGTCGATCGATACTCGGGCGCATTCCTGATGATAGAACTGTCCTCGCCGTCAACGAGGTCCAGGTTGCGGTTACCGCCCTCGATCCAGTTGTACCTGACGATAAGGCCGGCCGACCGGTCTTTCAGATTGACGCCCGGCGCACCCGACCGAAGCGGGCCGAACCGGTTGTACTGAAAGGTGATGCCGTAAGCGGCTGTGTAATTGTTGTGCTGGAAAATACTGCCTGACACACCATTGCCGAAGATATAGTTGCCCTCCACGAGGATATTCCGCGAAACCGCCGAATTGCTAGAAGCCACGAAGAAACCGTTAGCGCTGTCGTGAATGCGGCAGTTTCGGACCGTAATGTTCTCGCCGAGTTCGACAAAGATAGATGAGGCCGAGGTTGAATAGGACTGGAGCACGCCGGAATCGTCGGTGAATGTGTAGCTCGGATGCCCGCTGCGGATCTCGAGATTTTCGATGACGATGTTCGAGGCCATCGTGCTCGATGGAACATTCGAACCGCCGATCTTGATCACGCCGCGATTCTCGCTCCAAAAATTCAGGCCGGCAGGCGTAACCGCGTTGCGCCCGTCGATAACCGGAAGTTCCCCATCCGGTCCCGGAACGCCTCTGACGGTGATCGGCGCCTGGGGAGTGCCGCTTCGGCCAATGACCCATTTTTCGTTATAGCTCGTCGGCCGCCAATAGATCAGGACAACATCGCCGGGTTGCAGAGTCGCCCATGGCACATCGGCGATGTCGGACATCGCGGTGCCGGGCTTTACCTCATAAACTGCCGCCTGTGCCTCAGACACGCCGAACGACAAGCAAACAACCAAAAGCAGAAGCCGGAAAGTTTTGTTTGTGTAATGACTGGCCATGATGGAAGCAGGCGGAAGTGGTTTAAAACTCATTTAACACTATGAAGAATTTACCATTTCGGGCCGTGACACGTCTATACGAAATTCCTGGCTATGTTGAATGGGGCTGCGTCTGTTGTATTACCGGACGGTTGGATCGGGGTATCCTCAGCCAGCCAGGTTTTTCTTTGGTTTGCGAAGCACGCGCAAAACTTCAGCAACGCTCCAGGCCTGAGCGAAACATCCACGAGGGGTGTGAGGCGGATCGCCGTCAAAGATCTCAGAGATCTGGCCGAGGCCGGCCTCGTTAAGGTGGGCTTCGAATCCGGCGAGCAGCTTCGAAATACGACGGGCTGCGGCCGGGTCGTCACCGTACACTTTTCGGTAGGCATCGATAAACGGGCCGATCAGCCACGCCCAAACGGTGCCTTGATGGTAAGCCGAATCCCGTTCGAAAGGTGTACCCGAGTAAACACCGCAATATCCGGCATCGCGGGGCGAAAGCGACCTTAGCCCAACCGGTGTCAATAGCTCGCTTTCCACTTTTGCGACCACTTTGGCGGAGCGCTCGGCATCGAGCATCGAATGAACCAGCGAAACGGCGAGGATCTGGTTCGGCCGGACCGAAGGGTCTCGTTCACCGTTTTCGACCACGTCGAAGAGGCAGCTTTCTCCTTCATTCCAAAAAGCCCCGTTGAAGCTGAGTTTGCAGAGATCGGCCATAGCGCGATAGCGGGCCGCGTCCTTCTTGTCTCCGAATTGTGCCGCCAGCTCTTCCATGATCATCAACGCGTTGTACCATAGCGCCTGGATCTCGACGGCTTTTCCGGTCCTAGGTGTGATGACCGTTTCTCCGACCTTTGCATCCATCCATGTCAGTTGCACGCCCGGAGCTCCAGCGTAAAGCATGCCGTCTGTATCAAGGTGAATCTTATAGCGCGTTCCGTGCAGGTGCCACGCAACGATATCTGCCAATTTCGGATAGATCGAATCTCGGATCGTTGCAAGATCGCCTGTTCGTTCAATGTATGCCCGAATAGCCTCGAAATACCAGAGTGTCGCATCCACCGTATTGTATTCGGCCTCGCCTCCGGCATCGGCAAAACGGTTTGGCAGCATTCCGTCCGATACATGCTCGGCAAATTCCAGAAGGATGTCCTTCGCGATATCGTCTCTTCCGATCGCAAGGGTCAGCCCATTGAGTGCGATCATCGTGTCTCGTCCCCAATCCGAAAACCAGGGATAACCGGCAATCACTGTACTTCCCGATCCGCGTTTGACGATGAACTGGTCGGCAGCGAGCGCGAGTTGTCTTCCAAGAGCAGACTTGAAGCCGGCCTTCTGGACCAGAGAACTACGGCGTTTGATCTCGGCCGCCTCTGCTTCTTCGTAATCGAATTTTCCGTCGCGGTCGGTTGAAGCAAAGATCGTGGCCGGGCCGCGGGTTAGATCGAACACAATCTCGAATGGCTGGAACAGGTCTTCGGTATAGTCGAATCCGCGTTCTTGCTCAATCCGGTATTCAAAATTTCGATACCAAAAACCGGTTTCAGCCACATCCGTTGCGTTGTGCCTTAAAACGAGCTTGGGGAGTGTTTCGCCAGCACCGATCTCGACGCGATCATCCACAGTAGCAAAGCTAAATGGAGTCGTGTGGGATTCCCTTTGAAGCGAAAGATAATCAACAAAGGAAAGAAGCGGCTTTAAGGTCAATTTCGCATTAGGAATAGGCTCGCCGTCAAATGCCCATCCGCAAACCGTCGTATTAGATCCGCTGATCATGAACACCCGCTTTTCGATCCGCGTTCCACCTATCTCGTAGGTCCAGACGGGAAAAGGGTCAAGACGAAACTCGACCAGATATTCGTAGCCATTCGGAGAAACGACGGACGGGAATTGATCCGATGAAAGTTCGAACCGGCGGCCGTTAAGTTCTACTGTCTCTTCAAACTTGGACAGCAGCCGCAGCCGGCCAAGCGGCGGGTCGATCGCTGCCGTAAGCAAGCCATGGTAGCGTCGCGTGTTCGCTCCGGCGATCGTTCCACAGGCAAAACCGCCTACCCCGTTTGTCTCCAACCATTCCCGGCCTGATGCCGATTGGAAATCCGTGCAAATGCTCTTGTCGAACTCGATCATACTGACCAACAGTATCCATGCGGCGATTTCCCGCCAAAATGTTGCCTCATAGATTCTAGATATTCGAATAAAGCCGCTCGGTCTCCTCGATCATCCGGTCGAGGGAGAATCGGGAGCGAGCGACCGACCTTGCCCGTTCTGCCATTACCTGCGTACGTGCAGGGTCGGTGAGCCGGGCAAGGATAGTTTCCGCGAGCCTCACCGGGTTCCCCACGGGCACTAGGTTTTCGACATCGGATACCAATTCCTTGGCTCCGTCTGTCGCTGATGCCACTACCGGTGTGCCCAGGGCGATCGCCTCGAGTATAGCCATTCCGAAGCTCTCGGTGTGAGACGCCGAAACAAACATGTCTAACGCTGCAAAAAGGGAAGTTGTATCGTCAACCCAGTCGAGCCAGATGAATCGGTCATCGTGTCCCAGCACCCGAACAAGCCGCTTTAGATCGCGGCGATACCGCTTGTCCACGGTGTTGTCGAGGCCGACGATAATGAAATGAACATCGGGCTCCTGCCGCAAAATTTCGTTGGCGGCAAGGACGAGATCATTCTGGCCCTTCAGCGGAGTTAATTCGCCGACGGTCCCGACCAAATGGACGTCGTCGGGTATGCCGTGAAAATCTCGGAACGCCTTTCGAAGCATCTGCCGTTCGGCATCGTCGATCGGGGCAGCATCGATGCCGTTTGAGATGAGACTGATCTTCGACGCGGGAAAGACGGATTTGAGTGAGCGTTCAACCCCGCTCGAAACCGCGATCGCCTTTGAGAGATTTTTTAGTGCGAAACGGTTGAACGGTTTGAGTGGAAAAAGCACATGCCGCGTCAGAACGAACTTTGCAGAACTCGTCAAAGCCGCAGCGATGCTGGCCGGAATGTAATCGCGGGCCACATGTGCATGAATTATTTCGATACCATTTTCGCGGGCGAATCCCGCTATCCGGGTCGCGCTTAAAATGCCGATCGAGTTCCGGATCGAAACATGAAAAAGGCGATCGTCGGGGAGGAACGAAAGGCGGTCCTGCCAAATGTTGGTCGGCCGAAGGGCAGCGAAGACTTCGTGCCCGCGCTCGTGTAACCCGCGGCAAAGGTCGACAAAATGCCGTTCGCCGCCGCCATAGGTCCGCGATGAGGATATTTGCAGGATCTTCATCGACTTTGATTTTCAACATAAAACTCGGGGCGGTCAATTCGAAAGGTGATTCAGTGAAAAAGGCACGCTCCGATTAGCGAAGCGTGCCGTAAGTTATCCTCCTATTGGGACAAAAGCTAGAACTGGAAACGAGCTCCGAGCTGTACCTGGAAAACCTGGCTGCGCGGAGTGTTCGCCACGATGATCCGGCCCGCAGTATCCCTAACCTGCAGGAAGTTCGGATTTGTCGCACCAGCTAAACCGCAGTTTGAGGCGGTGTTGCTGCAGAAGTTCGTTGACGTTGTGCTCGTAAGATCAATGTTCGAGTTGTTGAATACGTTAAAGAACTCACCCGTAAAGATGAGGCGTTTTCTTTCATCGAACGAGAATCCCTTCTGGACGCGCAGATCGACCTGATAGAACGGCCGTCCGTCGAAGAAGTTACGGATGATCTCATAGTTCGGCGCCAGGAAGGGTCTTTCGCTGGTGACACCGTCACCGTTCGCGTCCGATCCAACGCGGGCGTTAACGGGCTGTCCCGAGAGGAACCGCATTGTACTGGCGATCTCGAATCCACCCGGAAGGAAGAAGACCGGATTCGCCACGAACTGATGCTTGCGATGGATCCTCGATCGACCGTATTCGCCCAACAGATTGTAAGGATTGGCGTAAAGTACGCCGCCTGCGTCGCGTTCATTGTCATCGTCCGAAAGATTTTTCGCGAGCGTGTAGAACGCGTTCATTCGCATCCAGCTTTGACGTGCATTCAAACGGAAAGTCAAGCCTCGGTAGAGGGAACGTCCGGACGAATCTCGAAGCTGGATCGTACCGATATTTGTAAGCGGACGGGACGCCCTATTTACTAAAATGCGCCCGGTTACCGGGTCAACGCCTGTAGGTGCAGGAAGGTTGATGTCCCTGTTCCGCTGTAGATAAATTGTGTTGACGTGCGAATAATCGACGCCGACTACAAAGCCGTCAGCCAGTTGGTGTTCGAAACCGCCGCCGAACTGAACCGACTGCGGATTCCTGAATCCAGGCATCATACCGGTGAAATTGGCATTCTGGAAAACACCAAGGTTCGCCGGCGGGTTTGTAGTTGCATTTCTGATCGCAGTTGCAATATTCGAAAGCTGCGTGGGTGAAAGGATCGGAAGCGAACCAAGCGCAGTGGAGTTCAAGTTTATGCCAAGTATTGCAAACTGGCGGTAAACGGTGTTCGGCGTAACTCCGGTTCCGACAATGGCCGTGTATTGGGGATTCTGTGCGTCGAATGTCGCCTGATTGAAGCCTGCTGCCGTGAATGCCGGCGAACCGATCTCGACCGACAGGTCGCCCGCCGGATCACGGAAGTTGTTGAATGGTCCCGCGAGAACAATTAACGGCGTCCTTGCATAGTAAATGCCGGTGAATCCGCGAATAACCGTCCGACCATCGCCGAAGGGGTTCCATGCGAAACCGGCACGCGGGCCCCATTGATGCTTGCTGTCAGGGATCTGCGCCGGATCAACACGGCCGCCGATTATCGGAAATGTCGTGTTGCGGATCAAATTAAGTACTGCGTTGTTGTTCGCTTCGGGCTCCGGATTGATCTGTCTTTCATACCTTAGTCCAAGGTTGATCGTCAGCCGATTCGGCACCACAAGCCATGAGTCCTGTGCATAAAAGGCGACCTCTTTCACGCCATACGCGGCCGAGAGATTACCGATCTGTTTGCGATATCGAGCGGTCGTTGTGTCAAACCGGCCATAGTACCTGAGCGAAGGGTTAGCATTCGTCAGATTTCGCGTGGATGACATCGCATCCAGAACTCCGGCGGTCGCCGTCAGGCCGGAGAAGGTGAACACGCCGAACTGGTTGAAGCCAAACGACTGGTCAGCAAAAATATCACTGTATTCGCCGCCAAATTTCATCGTGTGATTTCCGGCGATGACGGTCAAGCTGTCGGTAAACTGGTACCGCCTGTCAAACTGAGTTGTGGGAAGGAAGCTTCTGGTTCCCGAAACGCCTATGGAAGTCGTGATATTCGGAATCTCGGCGTTTGCTATGCGAGGCCTGTTCTCGCGAGCATACTGGAAACGAGCCTCGTTCACGACGTTTGACGAAAGGTTCGAAATGAACTGGGCGACAATGATGTTGTTCCGGTTTCCTTCGGTTCCATTTGTCGAAAGGGCATTGTTGGTCGTCGGGTCTAGGGCCGTTTCGCCCGTCGCAGCAGCATTAAGCGCGTTGTTGCGGCTGTAGTTGTAACGAATGTTGAAACGATTGGAATTATTGACGTTCCAGTCGATCTTGCCAAGCAGAGCATTCGCATCATTCGTCTGGGTGAACTGGGATTCCTGCGTGCGATAAAAATTAAACCCTTCGGTCTGCGACGCAGTGGGGGTGAAGGTCGCCAGATTGCCGAATAGTACCTGTCGCGGAGCCTCAAACTTCTGCTGCTCGTACGAGACAAAATAGAACAACCTGTCCCTTACGATCGGCCCGCTGATCGAACCGCCAAATTGATGCTGGGTCGGAGCAAGCGTCGCATCCAGCCCAAGGGCATTAAGCCGCTGTTCCGCAATTGCCTCGGCATACTTATTTGCACGAGCCAGCTGTTCCGGTCGCCAGAGATAAAATATCGATCCTCGCAGGAGATTGTCGCCCGATTTCGTCACAGCGTTCACGATTCCGCCAGACGAGCGGCCGTACTCGGCCGAATACCCAGCAGCGACCACTTGGAATTCCCGTACCGATTCCTGAGGAAGCGTAAACGACTGGTTGGCCCGCTCACCGCCGCGAATACCACCAAAGAACGGCTGGTTATAGTCAAGGCCGTCAACGTTGATGTTGCCGTTGATGCCGCGCTGGCCTGAGAGTGATATTTGTCCGCGGGATGGTTCAACCTGAGCCGCAGGGGTCAGAGTGACAAAATCCTGAAAACGTCGGCCGTTTATCGGTAGGTTCTGGATCGCGGTCGCGTCCTGGACCGCATCAAAGTTGCTTGAAGTTGTTTGAACGCCATCCGCGGTCACTTCGACCACGGCTGAGACGTCAGTCACGCCCAATGTAAAATTGGCGTCGGTGATTCTTCCCACCTGGACCTCAACGTCAAGCGTCTGCTCGGAGAAACTTGCCGCCACGGTCTTCACGGCGTATCTTCCAGGCTGAAGTAATACGAACCTGTAAAGTCCATCTCCGCTTGAAGTTACGGATTGTGTTTGGTTGGTTGCCTTGCTCACAAGCGTCACGGTCGCGTTAGGAACGACAGCTCCGTTAGCGTCCGTTACGACTCCGGAAATCTGTCCGGTCCCTCCCTGAGACTGGGCAAATACAGTAGATATGCCCATCGTTAATGCGATCAGGGCAAACATTACGAATTTCATCAAAATTTTACTAGTCATGTGGTTTTGACCTCATTTAGGTAGTCTATAAAACTTAGGAATCTGTGCTTTCTTTACAATAAATCTCGGATAATTTGGATTTTTTTCGCGCATTTCGGATATACGAGAAACATACCTGACGGTAAGTGCAGAGCGATCAAACAAACTAATCTCGTACTGATTTTTCCAACCCTTATGTTTGCAACGGTTTCCCGCCCAGACAAAACACAGATCGTGTTTGTCACGTGAAAAGCGTCGAAAGATGAATTACACGAACGCCCTTTTTACGCAATTCCGGTTCCTAAAAGACGCTGCCTGTTCGCCGAATGGAAGAGTTTAAATGTTCGACATTACGACGAGGTTAACAAGTAAAAAAGCCCACTAAAATTTGATCGCCAAGAGTGTTATGTTGAGCGTCGAATTAGCTGAGCTGGAATGAGAATCACAAGATCGTCAAAATCCATGCAGCGGAAACAATAAAAGACTCATCTGATGGCACAATGACTTTTTTTAGGGTCCTTCGGCGACGAAGAATTGAAACTTGACTTTTTTGTAAGAATGCATTACTTTTATGACGCTCTGAACGCTGTTTGAAAATAGAACACTTTCAGTCGTTTTCGGGAGAACGAAAAAGGGGGAGATTATATGGCACAGATAGAATACGCAACGGCGTCGTACAAGACGCCTTTACATCATCGGATACTCGCGAATATGCCAGTTGTAGCAAGCTGGGTGGATGCGGAAAGCGGCGAAATCATCAAGGTTGAGGGAACGACCGAGAACATCGGCGAATCGAGCGCGCTTGTCAACCTGGAAGTACTTCCTCCGGTCGGGAGTGAAGTAAAATTGCGGATCTTTGAAGAAAAGAAGACCGTGATCGAGGTTGCAACCCAGGTAATTCGCGTTGAGCGTGACCCCAGCAAGCCGCTGGCCGCTCTTTCACTTTTGGATAATTTCAAAAAATGGAAGAATACGGCGATGACAGCGGCCCAAAACTGGGTCACACGGCATTGGCAGCTTAACTACGAGGAAGAGTGGGTAAATTAGGACCTGAGTTATCGTAGTCGTTTATAATAAGTAAAGAGCGGAGAATTTTCTCCGCTTTTTCAATTGGAGGCGAAATGTCGACAGCCAACGGTTGACCGACCTCCAGCATCAGTTTTACTCAATGAAGAGACTTTCGTTTTTATTTTTAGCAATTCTGCTCGCTGCCTCTGTTTTCGGACAGGAAAGGCCTGTCGCACAATCAGAGTATGTCAGGATGCTCTACGGAATTAAAGGGAATGCCAGCATTCTCGAGATAGTAGATACGATCCGAAGGCGAGGCATCAGCTTTCCAGTGACGGACGGGATTCGCAGCTTAACCCGAACCAGAAGTTCGAATAACCAGGAATTACGACGGGCGCTTGAAGAAGCAGAGCGAAGGCGCCAGGCTCCCGAAGGGGCTAGACTCCCGTCGCAGGCTGAATCCACTGATCTCCTCGAACGTACCCGTCGGAACACGCTCGCGGTTATCGACGACATGCCGGATTTCGTTGTCAAGCAGTTGATCACGCGTTCGGAGGCTTTTGCCGGCACGGGGAACTGGCGGCCTTACGACAGCCTGATCATCGCAGTCAGTTACCATTCGGAAAAGGGGGAACAGTATCGTGTTCTCTCAAAGAACGGTGCACCCGTAAACTTTGAGTTGTCGAACACCTACAGCGGCCTCGACGGCGCCACTTCAGGTGGCGAGTTTGTAGAAGACCTGAAAAAGATCTTTGCTCCCGAAAGCAAAACTCGCTTCGAAGCCGAAAGCACGGATGTCCTGAGGGGCCGCAAGGCGATCGTGTTCGGATATGAGATCGAACTCGCCAACAATAAGCACGGCGGCGTCGGATTGAAAGGGCCGGTCTATAGTTCGTCTCCGGCAGGTGAAAAGGGCCGCATTTGGGTCGATCGCGACGACGCACGGGTCCTGCGGATCGAGTATCAGCTCACGGACATAATTCCCACATTTGCGGTAAAGGGCGTGACCAAGTACATCGACTATGATCTGGTCGAGATCGCCGGCGAAAAACATCTCTTACCCGTTTTGTCTGATTTTCGGGGAAAAGTAGAAAGCTCCGGCAAGTTGTTCGAGCAGAGAAATTTGATACGTTTCAGGAACTATCAACGGTACGGAACCGAAGTAATAATTGTTGACGAAGACAGTGAACCCGCAGTCGTCGATAAACCAAGGTTCTAGGCTGTCCACAGGAAATTAGGCAAACCGAACAGGGCCTACAGATATGGGTGCCCTTGAACGAAACGGAAGCGATCGCTTCCCAAAAGCGAAATTGAAATGATCTTCCATACGGCTCATTTTCGCCGCACAAGCTTAGTTTTGCACCATATCGAGAAGATTACGGCTTGGCGAAATTTGTTCAATCGAAAACTCTATCGTGTCTAATGACGGTTCCTGTTTATGTGAATCCTGCATCTCCACCTCCACCCGCCCTCAACTTGCGACGGTTGTGCTTGTTACAATCTAATCGACACTTAAAACAGTGAGGCTCTCTTGATCGAACTAACAAAGCTCGACCCGACCATCAAACTTGATATTCGGTATGCGACAGCAGACAACTTTGTGGGCCGCATCGTTTACCCCGAAGCCCGGGCATTTCTGCAAGAGCCAGCCGCAAGGGCGTTGGTCAGGGTACATCGTATGTTGACGACCGATGGACTGGGCTTGGTCGTTTTTGATGGCTATCGGCCATGGTCGATCACAAAGTTATTTTGGGAATTCACGCCGGCGGACAAACGAAAATTTGTTGCAGATCCTGCCAAGGGCTCGAAACACAACCGAGGCTGCGCCGTTGACCTAAGCATTTATTCGCTCACGAGCGGCGAATTGCTGCCGATGCCCTCGGGTTACGACGAATTTACCGACCGTGCATCTCCAGATTACGCTGGCGGCTCCGGCGAAGAAAGGCAAAATCGTGACCTTTTACGGCAGAGAATGGAGGCGGAAGGATTCGCGGTAAACCCAAACGAATGGTGGCATTTCGATCACACCGGTTGGCAGGAATATCCTATCTACGACCTTTCATTCGACGAGATCGAAGGGCTATAAAGAAAGACCGAAGGACGGGAGCCCAGGTGGACCCCAGTCCTGCAACCACTCTCAAATCAACTGCTCTACCGAATCGAGGCATGATACGAAAGGTTGCTACTGAGCGGGAGGTGTTTCCCTGGCCTTAATTGCTTCAATAGCGATCTGGACCTTGACCTCGTTGCCGATCGCTGGGATGCCGCTTGGCAAGTTGTTGCCGTAATTGACGTTAAAATCGCGTCGGTTAATGGTGGTCTCGCCCGTGATGCCCATTTTCATACCGGCCCGCTGGGTAGCCGGAAGCCATCCGGAAATCTGGAACGGGATAGAAACCGGCTTTGTGATGCCCTTCATTGTAAGGTCGCCGCTAACTACTAGTCCATTACCCCGTTTCTCGACCCGGGTGCTCTTAAAGGTCATCTCTGGGTATTTCTCAGCTTCAAAAAAATCGGCGCTTCTCAGATGCTTGTCACGACCGTCAACTCCAGTGTCGACGCTCTCCATTTTGGCGGTAAAGTTCACACTCGATTTGGTCACATCGGCGGCATCATAACTGATCTCACCAGTAAAGGCACGAAAGTGGCCAGGGACGTCGATCAGGCCCATATGATTAACCTTAAAACCGATGAAGGTATGGCTGACGTCGAAAGTATATTTACCGGACTCTCCCGCTTGGACCGCCCCATTTGCGGCAAATCGCTCGGCCATCTTTTGCTCAAAGGCCCCCGCGTCGCTACCCGAGAAAAAGTAAACGGTCCCAATAACAACCGCCGCGATGCAAATAAAACGCTTCATTTCTTAAATCTCCTTTTGAAACTTGAAATCACCGATCTTTACTATCAGCCCTAAATTCCCGAATGGCACCTGACCCGCTGTGTTCAGTTCCTTTGAGACAGGGCGGTTCGTCCTCTCGCGATCTCGGACTGGCATGAAGATCCTACGACAGTCGTATTACTTCGAACGACCGGCAAACGCCTCTGAGCAGAGGGCGGAGTGAAGACAGTCACTCCTTCTGAGCTATCTTACAAAAATCAATTTAGTACGAACGATTTGATGGCGCAAACCCGCCCATTGTACGCTACCGTTGAAAAGAACTGCGTAATGTTTCTGATAATATTACACTTGTTCGGAAATTAGAACAGTCGGAGTAGCTAATGTTCAAGCCTCAACCCCAAGAGTTTAACGATTACTACAGCGGATACGTTTCATTGGTGCCGGAGACCGATATCCGTGAAGCGTATGCAGAACAGCCCGCCGAGCTTCGCCGTATCTTTGAAGGTATGGATGAATCGAAAGGCGCTTTTCGATATGCTGACGAAAAGTGGACGATAAAAGAGATCCTCAGCCATTTGATCGATGGTGAGCGCATTTTCTCATATCGCATGCTTCGTATTTCACGCGGCGACGAAACTCCGATCGAGGGGTTCGAGCAGGATGGATATATTGAAAATTCGAGGGCAAATGATCGTGCATTTTTGGAATTACTGGAAGAGTTCGAGCTTATACGGAAGGCGAATGTATTGATGATTTACAACCTCGATGCATCCGCTCTTTCCCGCATGGGAAACGCCAGCGGATTTCCCGTATCCGTCCGAGCTCTCGCGAATATCTCGATCGGCCACGTTCGACATCATATATCGATACTAAACGAAAGATATCTGCCGAATCTGCATTAGTGAGAGTTCGGTGGTGGCCGCCATCGAAGCATTAGGTGACGGCTCCAACAAGGGTATTACGATATTAGCATCGCTACGGGCGACCAACAGTGACATACGACGTCATTATTATCGGTGCCGGAGCCGCCGGGTTGTTTTGCGCGATCGAGGCGGGCCGACGCGGACGCAGGGCCCTCGTCATCGAACGAAACGGCCAGGCTGGAAGAAAGATCCTGATCTCTGGAGGCGGACGATGTAATTTTACAAATCTGCTGACCACTCCAGACAACTTCGTTTCAGAAAATCCGCACTTTTGCCGCTCAGCACTTTCCCGATTCACGCCAGAAGACTTTATTCGCCTGGTAAAAAAGCACCGGATCGAGTTTTACGAAAAGAAGCTTGGCCAGCTTTTTTGCCGCGGCAGCTCCCGACAGATCGTCGAAATGCTTTTGACGGAATGTGAAAGAGCAGGCGTTGACGTCCGATTGTCTTGCAGCGTTGAATCCGTGGGAAAGGGCGATCTGTTTGAGATCGAAACCTCGGCCGGAAGCTTTAGGGCGGAGAAGCTGGTGGTTGCGACGGGCGGACTCTCATATCCAAAGATCGGGGCGACGGATCTCGGATACCGGATCGCCCGACAATTTGGCCTACAAGTGACCGAAACCAGGCCGTCGCTTGTGGCGATGGTCGCGGCGAATGGCGGATCATTTCCAAAACTAGCCGGAATCTCGGTCGATGCCTCGATCGAGGTTGGGAAGCAGCGGTTTCGGGAGAACATACTTTTTACTCATCGAGGCCTCTCCGGCCCCGCGGTCCTGCAGGCATCAAATTACTGGACGATTAACGAGCCGGTGTCGATCGATCTCCTGCCGGATCAAGACCT
This sequence comes from Pyrinomonadaceae bacterium, assembly GCA_041750855.1. Taxonomy (GTDB): domain Bacteria; phylum Acidobacteriota; class Blastocatellia; order Pyrinomonadales; family Pyrinomonadaceae; genus OLB17. Next base: position 116,689 of record JBGSYT010000019.1, read on the forward strand.
GAGCACTCTTCTGATCGAGAACCGACGTTCAACTCAAAAATTGTCAAATTTTCTTGGGCGCTACCTTCCGCAGAAGCTGGCAGCCGACTTTCTACTAGGAACACTCCACGGAAAAGCGTTGGACCAGCTGTCTAATTCAGAGATCGATACGGTTGTCGAAGCTCTGTCGGCCTGGAGAGTCCATTTTTCGGGGACCGAGGGATACGACAGGGCTGAGGTGACGCTGGGTGGGGTTTCGACCAGCGAGCTTTCGTCGAAAACTATGGAATCCCTCACGGTGCCGGGCCTTTATTTCATTGGAGAGGTCGTCGATGTGACAGGCTGGCTCGGCGGGTTCAATTTCCAGTGGGCCTGGGCATCTGCCCACGCGGTCGGAACGCACGTTTAAAATAAGTGGAGGGAAACGTCTCCCACACCGTTTCCCTCCGTTTCGCGCCGGTTACAGGGCGTAACCAGCAACGAACTTAATCACAATCTTTGGAGCCTACCAACAAAAACTGTATCTTGATTTTCGACGAGCCGATCGGGCTGATGGGCTTTTTTTTCCGTCGTAATCGAAAATGACATATCGGGCTTTGCTTGTCAACCATCGACCCTGGCAAATTGCTAATTTTTCCTAAAATCTGAAATATCCACGCCAAATTTGCCCCTGACATATTCTTCGGCAGATAAATTAACATTTTTCAGATTATCAAGCCGCCGCTGCGTCTTCAGAATGTGCGTCCTTGCTCGTTCGGCCATATGGCTCAGGAGGTCTCGTCCGGCGGCCGCCTCGTTTCGCACCTTCCAAAATAGGATGCAAAGTTCTGACGCCCGGGTTTCCTGTTTTTCACTTTCGATCTCAACCAAACGCCTCCTGATCTGGGCGATCTGTCGGATCGCTCGGACGAGCTGGTCGCCGATCGTGGTACCGGTGACAGATTCAGGACTGATCGTCAGATCGCTCTCCATCTTTTTGAGATGATCATGATCACCGGCGGAAAATGCCCGGTTCAGCTCGGCCATCAACAAATGGCGGCGGGCTTTTTCGGCGGCGTCGAGCACAAGGTCGGGATGAAGCCGCCTGGCCAGGTCGCGGTAGGACCGTTTTGCTTCCGGGGTTGGCTCCCATTCCTCGCTAGCTTTGCTTTCTGCCTCCCTGGCCCGGATAGCCGATTCCTCAGCCAACCGCCGAAGTTCTTCCACCCGTTTCTTGATCTCTTCGTCATCCGGCACCAGTTTCAGCTCTTCCTCTGCGATCTGGGCCTCAAGTTCGTCCTGCTCGGCATAGAGCCGGCCAACATTCATCGTATATCTGGCCTCGAATCGCTGCAATTCCTCACGAAGCTCCGCAATTTCTTCCTCAGCGTCGGCCAATCGCTCGGCCAGTCGAGCGACTGTTCGCTGCTTTCGGGCAAGCACAATTTCTTCGGGTGGAAGTTCGTTCATATATCCGGGCCGGGAACGATAATCTCAGGAGTACAGGTTCATCGGCCTCGAAAGTAATTCAACCGGATCGTTTACGTTCAGAGCTTCCCGGACAAAGAATGGCTCACCAGCCGCAACTCCTATCAACGCGCCATAGTATCGGGCCCGGTGTTCGAGTTCATCGAGAAAGCCGCTGGCGGTGAGCCGGGTTTCCGGTTCGGACGACCCGGGATCGTGAAATTGCGAACCGTGGGCACGGATCGCGGCGATCCTTTCTTCCATAAACTCCGACATATCCACGATGAACGAAGGCAAAACACTCCTCGAAAAAACATTGTGGGCAACCATTGGGACCGCGATCTTCTCGTTGCCGGTCTCGGGGTCAAAGTTCTTCATGCTCGACAATCGGGCCGATTCGCGAACCAGACGGGCGATGTGGTCATGGTCCGGGTGCGGGTCGTCGATCTGATGCGTCAGGATCACCCGCGGTTTCAGCCGGCGAAGTTCGCGGACCAACGCGGTTCTCGAGTCATCATCGACAAAAACGTGCCCGTCGTTGAGGCCCAGATTCGATCGCAGGTCGAGCCGCAGGATCCTCGCCGCCTCTTCCGCTTCGGCAGCACGGCCCTCGACGGTCCCGCGTGTGCCCATCTCGCCGCGTGTTACGTCGAGAGCTCCGGTGCGATAGCCAAGACTCTTCATCTTGAGCATCGTGCCGCCCACATTCATTTCAAGGTCGTCCGGATGGGCAAAGACCCCAAGAATATCCACCGTTTCCATAAGCCTTCAATTTAACATAAAGCTGCCGTTACCATTCCTGTTAGAATTGATCACATGGAACTGATCGTACTCGGCTCGGGCACCTCGATCCCGCATCCAAAGCGGGCCAGTTCGGGATATTGGCTTCGTACCGAGGCGGCAAACGTTCTTCTCGATTGTTCCGTGTCTGCTGTCGGCCGTATCCTGCAGGAAAACCTGGACTGGACGCTGCTCGATTCGATCTGGATCTCCCATTTTCACCTAGACCATTGCGGCGGCCTTGCTCCCTTTCTGGCCGGGATCAAGCACAGCAGCCAAATGAAGGCCCGCAAAAAGCCCCTTCGGATCTTTGGCCCCGACGGGCTACGGCGGCTTATCGAGGATTTCGATGGCGTGAACGACTACAAATTGTTCGAGCAGCCCTTTCCGCTTGAGATCGTCGAGATAGAGCAACTGGAAGAATTTGACCTCGCACCGGGCATCAGGGCCGTTGCGATGAGCACGCCGCATACGGCAGAAAGCCATGCGATCCATGTTCGCGACGAGAGTGGGGCGTCAATGGTCTATACGGCCGACACGGGGTTTTCGAACACGATAGATGCGTTTGCCCGAAAGGTTGGGCTTTTGGTCATCGAAGCGTCGTTTCCAAAGGACAAGCCCGCCGAAAAGCACCTCGAACTTGCCGAAGCGATTTTCATCATCCGCCGGGCCGAGCCGAAGGTCGCCGTGCTTACGCATCTTTATCCCGAATGGGACGACGTTGACTTCGAAACCGAGATGCAAAACGCGTCGCCAAGATGCGAGGTCGTCCTCGCCCGCGACGGCCTGAGACTCGAAATAAGCTGACCGGCGTTCCGAGGGCGTTCAGGCCGCGTTCCGTCCACCGACGGAACGTGCAACCCATTGAACCAATTGCACTTGTGCTTCCGAGAGCCTCCGATTCCGTCAAAAAAGCGAAAAACTTTTCTGAAGCCGTAAGTCCTTTTTTTGCAATACGAGCCTAGATCATGCCGCCGGAACGTCATCCGCCCGGCAACAGCCGATCTTCGGAAAAATACCTGCTCTACAACCTGTCAAAGATCAAAAAACCGCCACCTTGCGGCAACGGCACAGTGTATCATAGGCTGTACGTGCACGCAATGTTTTTTCTTTGTGCGGCTGCGGCGGTGATTGCTCGATTCAGGGCCATGCGTCCGCCGACGAAGTTATGGCCAGTTGGTTCTCGTCTTTGCATGAGCGTTTACGCAAAAAATCGGGACACCCACTGAACACTAGGTCAAATTCGTCGTATGATACTATATTATGTTTGCGCGTTCACGGTGGGAACTAAAGCTGTGCAACCTCATAGACTTAGAGCAAACTAACTCAAGGAGTTATACTTTCGTGCCAAAGAAACCGACCAAACCTCAAGTTCCGCAGACGGCCGATCAAGTTCAAATCAAATTTAACGTTCCGGTCGAAATGCCCAGCGTTTACGCAACCAATATTGTAATTCAACCAATGGAGCACGAGATGTTGATTTCATTTTATGAAATACAACCGCCCTTTTTAGCGGGGGCAAACGAAGCCGAGAACTTGGCAATGTTAAAAAAAATCGGCCTTAGGGCAGATTGCGTTTCGCGGGTTATAGTATCCAAGCAGCGGTTTGAAGGATTTGCTGATGCGATGAAGAAAGTGGCGACCGATATGAAAGCAGTAGAGAAAAAGAACGCGAATGCCTAACATAAACGACACGGTTGACCTGATCTTTAAATTTAGCGAACTTCCCGATGGTTGGAATTTCGGAGCCGGGACTTGCTCTGCTACTAACGCTTTCGGAAAGAGTATATTTCTCCTAAGTGATGCCGTAGGACTAGAAGGAATAGACGATATCGAAGCATTTCCAGGAGTGGACGGAGAAATTCAACTTAACTTTTATAAGGACGATGCGACGCTAGAAATGATTTTTGAAATCGACGGGACAATTGCAATCACCTTTGAAGAAGGGTCGAAATCTGTTCAACTCGCGACTGCCGCGTCGTATAGCAAGGCAACCAAATTCTTAGAGGAGTTTGCATATAACAAATGTCGTTCATCCGTCTCCTTAACATCGGATCACACTACAGTGCGAGGCTCGGTCGCTTTGCAAGCCTCGCCTTTCGACCGTCGAGTGACGGTAGCGGGATCTCGGTCATTGATAAGGACTGCAGTGAAAAGCGGAGCGGAAGCGTCTGCTTACACATTGCGCGGCACTACGCCGGTACAGCGGGGACGCCTATCGTCTTTTGGGAAATCCCGGACGAACAAATCCCAGACACGTGCACCGCAAATCACAGCATAAGCGGTACCGATTTATGGTGTCATTACAATATTCTTTATTGGGACAAGAAGAAGGCAGAAGATACGATCAAAGCTTTGCCAATTGGGGAAGCTAAGATTTGCACTGATAATGGCGTACGAGAGTTAAGGCAGTCAGACCTTCCCGAATATGTAAGCCCATCTAGCTAGTCGGGCTCGTAGTTTATCAGCAACACAACCGTAAAACACCATCCTTTGGGCCGGCGTCGGCCCTTCTCTTTGTGCACATTGCGATCAGGAAGGTTTTGCAGCGAAGGGAGCGAAGGGGAAGACACGAAGGCTCACAAAGACGAGGTGGGGCATAAAAATCCGGCTCGGGTCGATGTGACGGAGCTGGATCTTGATCTCAAAGTTTAAATTGTCGCTAGGCCTTTACGTTTCGTTTGGCGACCGCCAGCAGTTCTTCGGGCATCCATTTTTCATTGACCTTGTCTTCTTCCTCAGCGATTGATTTGCCTCGGTTGCGCCATTCTTTTGCGGGGTCGTCTTCGCGGCCGGATTCTTTCGGGTAGTTTTCGACCTGTTCGAGGCTGATGATTATGCCGTGAACGACGTCTTTCCAGTCTTCGTTCTGAATGCCGCGTAAAACGACGGGCAGGCCGGCGGTCCAGTCTTCCTGAGGTACGATGTTGTCGTATTCCGGAATTGTCAGGTAGGCAGTGTCGGGAAACGCTCCGCCGCTGAACTGGCTCAGCAGTTGGGACTTGACGTCGTCATAGGACCCGTTCGGGTTGCCCGTGCGGATCTCGAGGGCACGTTTGAAAATGTCTGTAACCGTCGACTTGTCGCTCATATATTCTTATTATTTGAACCGATAGATTAGCATAAAAGACAACCCGGGTCTTAGTCACGACGGTTTCGATCTCCTTGGTGAACTTTGTGTCTTCCCTCTGTGCCTTTGTGTTTAAATCAGTCATTAACACAAAGAATACAAAGCGATGACACAAAGAGCACGAAGTGCGAGGTTGAAAGAACATTCATCCTGATGCATTACCATCAGATCTTCAATCATGCGCAAATTCATATATCAATTACATCTTTTCCTCGGCATTGTCGTTTCCGTTCCCGTTCTCGCCTGGGCCGTGAGCGGTTTTCTTTACGCATTACCGAACACGGTCGAGGGCGGAACGGTCGAGAATATAGACGCGATCAGGGTCAGGGTCGCTCCGGGGGAAGCGATGGCGAAGGCCAACGAACTGGCCGGGCGGCAGCTTCCGATGACGGCGTTGACGCTGCTGATGAAGGACGGGCGGCCGCAATATCAGGCGATCGGCGGGCTGGGCGCGGATTCGATCTTCATCGATGCGGAAACCGGCGAGGCCGCGTACTCGAAGCCGCCCGGTTGGAAGACGCGGTTCTTCCGCGAAGCTCACTTCTATTTTTTCGCCGGGAGCTGGCAGGTCACGCTTTTGCTGATCTTCTCGGGCCTTGCTGCGTTATCTGCGATCACCGGGATCTACCTGAATATAGTTTATTGGACCCGAAGATTTAGGCGGAAACACGACCAGTAGGGAGTGTGCCTTTGAATCCGCGGGTGAGTGAGCACGTGGTGGGCATGTTGAATGTTACGCCCTTGCTTACGCGCGGGCTTCTGCATCGAAACCGGCGAACCGGTGGGCGGTGAATGCAGCGACAACGTTTCCGTTGCCTAAACTCATCTGAACCGTTAGTCTTTAATTGTCCGGAGCAACGACATGAAGTTCATTCTTGCCTTTATTTTTACCATTTCCGCCTTTAGCATCGCGTTCGCGCAGAACGAACAGGCCCCGATCGTCGAGAAGGAATTCGAGTATAAAGATTGGACCCTGAAGAACATCGACGGCGGCGAGACCAACCTACGGAGTTTTGCGGCCGGGAAGAAGCTTGTGATGGTGGTCTATTGGGCCCCGTGGTGCTTCAACTGGAACCATGACGCGGCATTTGTTGAGGGATTGCATCAAAAATATGCGAAGGACGGCCTAGGCGTGATAGGCGTCGGTCTTTACGACCTGGTTTCCTCAATGAAACGCCATCAGAAAAGTGCCAAACTGACCTTCCCGTCGGTCTATGAAGCGACGGCACTCTCAGAACGCCTTACTTCGGACCATTACCTGCGGCGCCGGGCGTCGGGTGATAACCGAAAATGGGGCACGCCGTGGTACGTTTTTCTCGAAGCCGATAAGCTCCAGACCGGCGGCGACGTGCTCGCGTCGAAATTGAAAGTTGTAAACGGGGAATTGATCCGGGTCGAGGCGGAGAAGTTCATTCAGGAGAAGCTGGGCCTCGGGCCCACTGCCGCCGCAACGCTGCCGGATAAGAAAGGCAAGATCGAGGTGTGCGAGCCCGCCGCCGCACTGACAAAACCTTAGCCGCGATTTCGCCTAAGGCATCGCGACCAGCGTGTCTGCCAATTTTTCTACAACCCCGACAAGCGGGCGCCCCGCGTCGCTGAACCTGCCTGCGACGGCAAGGTCTTCGGCCTCACCCGTAAGATCGGCCACCCCCTGGATCTTCGGAAGAAATCTGCGCAGCGTCGGTTTGGTCCTGAATTCTACCTCCAACGCGGCCAGTCCCGCCCTAAGATTTCGGATCGTCTGGACCACGGTCCTTTTGTTCTCCGTATTCTGCTGGCGGGCAGCCTGGTTCGCCCTCTGGTCCTTATCCAGGTCTTCGATGCCTTTCGCTATGCCACCCAATAAGTAAAGAAATCTCGTTACGTTCATTACCTGATTCGAGACCTTTTGGGCATCAGACTGGGCGCTTGCAGACGGAAGGGTATTCGTTGTGACGACCGCCGGCTTCGTCGCCGGCCGTGGAGTCGGGGTTCGCCGCTGAGCCGAAGCGGCGGCTGCAAAAGAGACGACGATCCATGCGAGCAATATGTATTTAACTGCGATGTTCATAATTACGACCGGTTGTCCTGTACCTGACGAAATTCTATCATAGTGAAGATGCAGGAACGTTTGCTGGAAGTTCGCCGCTTAGGCCGTATTTCGTATGGCGAGGCACTCGAGCTCCAGAGATCCATCGAAGCAGGGCTGATCGCCGAACCCGGCCCGGACCATCTGCTTTTGCTTGAACATCCGCATGTTTTCACTATCGGGCGTCGAGCGAAAGAGAATGGAGTCCTTGCGACAGCAGAGCTATTAAGAGGGCTCGGCGTTGAGGTTTTTGAGACGGACCGCGGCGGAAAGGTGACCTATCACGGCCTCGGGCAGGTCGTGGGTTATCCGATAATCAGGCTTTCGCCGGACCGCGAGGATGTTCACAGATACGTTCGCGAACTCGAAGAGGTGCTGATCCTGACGCTCGGCGACCTTGGCATCGAGGGTTTTCGTATCGAGGGGCTGACCGGCGTGCATACGGCCGAAGGGAAGGTGGCGGCGATAGGCGTGCACATAAAACGCTGGGTCACGACCCACGGCTTTGCACTCAACGTAAACACAGACCTGAGTTATTATAACTGGATAATCGCTTGCGAAGGCGAACCGGTCACGTCGATCGATAAGCTCCTCGGCCGCGAGGTCGAATTGGCCGAGGTCGAGGACCGGATAATCGAGAATTTCACGAGCGTTTTCGGGATGAAGCTGATATCCGAGCAAGCAGAAAGGCTGACCGCCGCATAAAGTCAATTTATTTTCAGGAGCAATCATGACCAGATCAACCATATTTGTAGTTTCAATGCTGATGGCGTTTTCGGTGGGCTGCGGGACCGACACGGCCACAAATACCTCGGGTGGGAATAAGAATTCAAACACCGCACCTGACGCTCAACGCCTGACGATCACCATCGCAGAACGCCCCCAAGCAATTAAAGACCAGATGACGGCACGCGGAGAGCAGGACCAGGCGGCACCGACGCTGACGATCGTCGAGCCGAAGGCAGACTCGACCGTTAACAGCTCGACCGTCAAGGTTAAGCTGACCCTCTCAGGTGACCTGAAGGGCTATAAGACCCATATGGACCCGGCGACGAAGATGGGAAATCACGTCCACGTGATCCTCAATAACGAACCTTATGAGGCCTATTACAACCTCGATCGGGAATTCGAGCTTCGCAACGTGGCGGACGGCGAGCACACGCTGCGTGTCTTCCCGTCGCGGCCTTGGCATGAGAGCTACAAGAACGACGGTGCGTTCCAGATGGTCAAATTCAACGTCAAGAACGGCGGCGGCGACCCGACAAAGCCGACGACGACCGACAGCGGAAACAAGATGGCCAATCCATCAGCAGCACCGGCCGGCAGCCCGACGCCCGAAGCCAGATCGTTACCGTCGTCGACCGCCGGCCCCGTTGATCCGACCAAGCCGCTGCTCACATTCAGCCGCCCGAAAGGCATTTACACCGGCCCGGAGGCCGATTCGATCATGATCGACTTTTGGCTAGCCAACGCCAAACTGACGGGTGACGGCGGCGAATATCGCGTCCGCTATTCGGTCAACGGCGGCGAGGCGAGATTTATCGAGAAATGGGAGCCGATCTGGCTGTCAGGCTGGATCGCCGGGCCGCATTCGGTAAAGCTGGAATTGGTCGATAAGGACGGCAATGCTGTAGAAAACGGCGGGTACAACTCGACCACGCGGGAGATCATGGTCGTAAAATAACCGGAGCGGGGACACTCCTGTCCCCATGAGCCCAGAGGGCGAACTCTCTTCCGCCGAGGGCGGCGGCGGGGACAAGAGTGTCCCCGCTCCAATTTATGAACTGGACCTATCTCGCCATCGCCGGTGTGCTCGAGATCGCGTGGGCGATCGGGCTTAAGTACACGGACGGCCTTACGCGGCTGGTGCCGAGCTTGATCACTGGCGTGTTGTTGGTCGCGAGCTTCTATTTCCTTTCTCTCGCGGTGAAGACGCTGCCGATCGGAACGGCATATGCGGTCTGGACGGGCATCGGCACGGTTGGAGCTGCGATCCTGGGGATGATCCTGTTTAATGAGCCAAGGGATGTTGTCCGGATCGCGTGTATTTCTCTTATCATTGCAGGGATCGCGGGCCTGAAACTCACCTCAGCGAGTTAACCAAATTCGCGGTTTCGTTATAGAATTGGGGTTTTCGTTTATTCGAGAACCTCTTTTTATTGGAGCACGTTATTTTATGCGACGCGATATAACTTCGTGGTACAGCCACAATCTCAAAATGGACATGCCGCTGGTGGCATACGGGCACGCGGGCCAACCGCTACTGATGTTCCCGACGGCGGCGGCGGACTATCTCGAATACGAGCGGTTTTATCTGGTCGATTCGATCAAATGGTTCCTTGAGAATGGCCTTATCAGGGCTTATTCGATAAATTCAGTCAACAAATACAGCCTGCTCAACCGCGAATCTCACCCGGCGTGGAAGGTAGAGATGCTGCAACGGTATGACCGCTATATTGTGGACGAGGTGCTGCCGCTGATCCGCAACGAGTGCGGCGACGATGCGAGGCCGCTGACAACCGGTGCATCGCTGGGCGCGTTCCTGGCGGCGAACACCTATTTCAAACATTCCGACCTTTTTCGCGGCACTATCGCGATGAGCGGCAGCTACGACATCTACAATTATCTCGACAAGGGTTTTTACGACGACAACGTCTATTTCAACAATCCCGCGATGTACCTGAAGAATTTGAACGACGACTATCATCTGCCCCGGCTTCACAAGGCGGATTCGATAGTCATCGTCTCGGGCCAGGGCTCATACGAGGCGCCGGACCGCAGCCGCGAATTCTCGGGCCTGCTTCATTCAAAAGGAATCCCGCATATGCTCGAACTCTGGGGCCACGACGTCAACCACGACTGGCCCTGGTGGCGAAAAATGCTGCCGCATTATCTTGGAAGATTCTGTCAGGATTAGCTAGTCGGTTCGAGACTATGCGTCCACGGAAATAAGTGAAAGGTGGTAATGATAGGTGATAGGCGAGGATGTTCAGTTACTACAAGCAAGGCAGGTAAACAAAGGCTGCGTGGCGATATGACACACGTAGCCTTTTCCACTTTTACCGATTCGCCCTAATTGTCGCCCTTTTTGCCTTTGGGCTTGGTGCCTTCGGGCTGGGCCGGGGTCGGTTCGGGTTTGCGGATCGGCTGGTGCAGTACAGGTGGTTTCGGGACCGGCGGATTGTCGCCCGTCGGGATCGTACGGTCCGGAGCACCGGACGGTTCGCCGCCCGAATCGGGTGTTTCTGCTGTGGTCGCGGTCTCGACGGGCCTGGTTTCAGTCGCTGCCCCGAAGCGAATAGCGGCCTGTTCAGCCTTGGCCAGTTTTTCCCTTTCCTCGCGCCTATTCCGCTCCATCAGGGCCTTTATCTCGGAGGGCATTGACGGTGCCGCCGGAAAACGCTCGACCGGTTTGCCCTTCAGAAAGCCATTCATAAAGCCATTGAAGAACGGCAATGCCCCGCCGCCGCCGGTCATACCCGAACCAAGCGACTCTTTCCGGGCCGGATTCCCCATCCAGATGCCTGTCGCATATCGCGGAGTGTAGCCGATGAACCAGACGTCGGTGTGGGCATTGACCGTGCCGGTCTTTCCCGCCAGCGGATGCCCGGCCGCACTGGCGCCGCCGGCTGTTCCGCCACCGGACGTGACGCCGCGCATCATCTCGACCATCGTCAACGCAACGTATTCGCTGGTGACGCGTGAGCTGGAATTGTCCCATTGCTCCAAGAGTGTTCCGTCGCGGCTGTAAACCTTGCGGATAAGATGGGGCTGCATCCGAACGCCCTTGTTTGGGAAAACGGAATATGCGGCGGTCATCTCGAGCAGCGAAGCCTCGCTGGCCCCAAGTGCCGACGGAAGGCTCGGCGCCATCGGGTGAGAAATGCCGAACCGGCGCACCATCTGGCCGCCGGACTGGATGCCGACCTGCTCAAGCAGATGGACGGCAGCGAGATTGTACGATTTTGCCAGAGCGATCTTCATCGGAACATTTGCGTGGCTGAGGCTCCCGTCATAGTTCTTCGGCTGCCAGCCGCCGCGCTTTATCGGCGCTCCGCTAACGAGCATGTCCGGCGTCATTCCGTCCTCGACGGCGGCGGTGTAAACGAAGGGCTTGTATGCCGAGCCCGTTTGCCTCAGGCCCTGCGTTGCGTTGTTGAACTTGCTGGTGTGGAAATCGTAGCCGCCGACCATTGCGACGATCTCGCCGGTTTTTGCGTCGATGGATACGAGTGCGGCCTGAATTTCAGGCACCTGCGACAGCTCGACCTGAAGTTCTTGCTTTTCGGTATCTACCTTCTTGATGAGAAATTCGGCCAGCAGGCCCGGACGCAATTCGGTCTTCGGCCGTTTGCCGCTGCGGCCCATGTCCTTGGCGGTGAGGACGGCGCGATATTTACCGAACCGAACGCCGACCTCGTCAGACGCCGGGTTCACACGGACGACCAGACCCTTAATGTACTCGCCCTCGTCGAATGCCTCGCCGAACCAGTCGGCGTGCTTAAACGAGGTCAGTGCCTTCTCGATATCCTTTGGGTCGGTGAGCGGCTCGCCGTCGGCATTGACAAGGATGTCCTGATAATCCGAACGCCACCGCCGCGTTCTGTCGAATTGCCGCAGGCGTTCGCGGACGACCCGGGTCGCGATCTGCTGGGCCTCGACATTTATCGTTGTATAAACCTTGAGCCCGCCCTGAGCAACGCGGGTCGTGTATTTATTCTCGAGATATTTCCTGATCTCTTCGACCGGATAATCCCAGGCGGTCGATTTCGGAAGCGCCTGATAGTAGGCCGTGTCAGCCAGCTTGATCGGCCTTGCTTTGGCGGCATCGACCTCAGCTTGCGAATACGTCTCGGGAAAATACTTGGCCATCTGGTCGAGCACGATGTCGCGGCGCATCTTGGCCTTTTCCATGTTACGCGTCGGCGAATATTCCGGTGATTTCGGGATGGCGGCGAGCAGGGCCGATTCTTCCAGGTTCAGGTCTTTGAGCGACTTCCCGAAATATGTTCTCGAACCCGCCTCGAAACCGTAGGCTCCTGCACCGAGGAACACGTAGTTCATATACATCTCGAGGATCTGCCGCTTTGTGTAGAAGCGTTCGATCTGGACCGCGACCGCCCATTCATTCACCTTACGGGTATAGGTCTGGTCCTTGTACAGGAAAAGATTCTTCGCAAGCTGCTGGGTGATGGTCGAGGCACCCTCGTTGCTGCCGGTCGTGATGTTCTTGAAGACGGCCCCGATAATGCGGTAAGGGTCGATGCCGATGTGGCTATGGAAACGATAATCCTCGATAGCGATCAGCGCGTCTTCGACCGTTTTCGGGATCTCCTTTTCCTTGATCGGGATGCGTTTTTCGATGGCGAATTCGGCAAGCACTGTCTCGCCGTCGTCAGCATAAATGGTCGTGACCTGCGGCGGGCGATAAGTTGCGAGTGCCGAGACCTCGGTTGCGTAGCGCGAGTTGTTCAGATAGTAGGACACGAGAATACCCGAAAGGCCCCCGGCGGCCAATGCGAGGAGCAACGCGGCGCCGAACCAGCCAAACCTTACCCACGTCCGACTTCTTGCCGGGACAGTGCCGACCTCTTTAGTCCTGATCTTTGTTACATCACGTGCCATTACAACAACACTCCTAATTCACAAACCTGCGCATTCTTATGCTAACAACAAATCCGATGGCGATAAAGGTTGAGAGTACCGCCGAAAGGCCGGCGCTCATCAGCGGGAGCGGTACGCCGATAACGGGCAGCAGCCCGAGCGTCATCCCGATATTGATAAAGATCTGAAACGCAAGCGCCGTCGCTATCGACATTATAACAAGCATTGCGGGACGGTCGTTTGCTTCGCGCGCACCGGCCACGAGACGCGACAACAGCAGTGCGTAGGCCAGCAGCAGCGAGATGCATCCGATAAAGCCGGTGTTCTCGGCCGTGACCGCGAAGATGAAATCCGTTTGCGGCGCCGGCAGAAATTTAAGCACGCTCTGTGAGGTCTCCGCATCGTCCTTGATGCCCGAAAGGCCGCCTTTGCCGACAGTGATCACAGATTGGATCGTATGATAACCGTATCCGCGAGGATCGACCGAGTCGGGATCGACGATGGCCATGATGCGATCCTGCTGATACCGCTTAATCGTACCGGTCTTGACCCCGATCATATATGCCGACGGGACCAGAACGATCATCGCCACCAGTGTGATCAGGACATATCTGATCTTTACGGCCGAAAGAAAAAAAACGCTGGCGAGGATGGGGAAGTAAGTGATCGCCTGCCCGGCATCGGGTTCAAGCATTATCAGGCCGACCGGTGCGGCGAGGATCGCGATGCCGACGAGGACCTCGCGCAAACTGAGCGACCTTGATCGCCGCCCGCCAAAATACTTGGCCAGCATCAGGACGGTCGGGATCTTCACGAACTCCGAAGGCTGGAACTGGCCAATCACCGGAAGCCACAGCCACGCCCGCTGGCCGTTCACCTCGACCCCGAGCGGCGTCAACACAAGCGCAAGGAGCAAAAGCCCAAACCCGTAAAAGAACGGCGCTAAATCGATGATCCTCCGATAATCGCTGAAAGCGACGACAAGAAACGCGACCACGGCGACGCACAGGCCGATCACCTGTTTCGACCAATAGCTCTCGGACGGGACGGCATTGTAAATCTGCCAGATCCCGAACATCGCGATCGAGATGGCCAAAATAGATGTCAGCCAGTCGAAATCACGCAGGTCCCTTTTTTCGATTATCGCTACCATAAGATCGGTCCAGGAAGTCTAGGAGGTCTAGGAAGTCTGGACAGTCTGCGAAGTCCCGGAAGTCCTCAGATGTTTAACCAACGAGAACACCATTCGGCCAATTTCGTCGAGGCTTTCGTATAACTCGTCGAATGTATCCTTCGTTACATATTCCAAGTCCATGTTGAGGTACAGATGCGATTTTGTCTCGGCGATCGAACCAAGGGCGATATTCAGAAAGTGAGCGAAATCACGATCTGTACGCCGCCCCTGCCCTTCGGCAATGTTCGACATAATAGATGTCGAGGAACGCCTGATCTGACTGCGCAAATCACAATCCTTGCCGAACTCACCCCGGGCGCTCACGCGGTAAACCCGCACGGAAATTGTGCGCGCCTTTTGCCAAGCCTGTATATCCTCAAACCGACTAAATGTAGCCATTCGCTGGTCTACCTCCACTACATCCCACACTTCCTCGACTTTCTAGACTTCCCAGACTTCTTGTCCTACCTCCTGGCCACCGCATCTGGTTCAGCCGGCACACCTCCGTTTCTCTTTAACATATACGCTTCATAAACTCCCTTGACCGCTGGGCCCGCGTGCGTTCCGCCAAAACCGACGTTCTCGATCAGGGCGATCACGGCGATCTCGGGAGCGAACGCGGGTGCAAAGGTGACGATCCACGCGTGGTCTTTCTTTCCGGCGGTCTGCTCGGCGGCCTGCGCGGTGCCGGTCTTTGCGGCTACCTGCAAGCCTGGAATGTTGACGACCCTTGCGGTCCCGGCGGTGACCGCTTCGGCCATTCCGGTGGCGATCATCTTCTGCTGTTCGGCGTCGATCTCGATTATCTTTGGCTCGGGCTTCTGAAAGCCAATGCCCGGGCGTGCCTCGAAATGTTCAGTGGCTCCGATGGGCCTGAATTCCTTTAGGAAATGCGGAACGTACATTTTGCCGAAGTTGCCCACGGCCCCGACCGTTCTGATCAATGCGATCGGCGTAACGACAACCGTGTCCTGTCCGATAGATGCATAGACCGTTCGAATGTCAGACCAGCGGCCCTCGCGTTTTTCAACTATAGGCTTCCAGCTTTTCGGCGTCTGACAGCCTTTTTCATTCGGGATGTCGATACCGGTAAGTCGGTCGTATTCAAAAGCCTCGACCATTTCGATAATGCCTTCGATCTTCATCTTCAGCCCTAACCGGTAATAGTATCCGTTGCAGGAACGCGAAATGGCCGGGACAAGTGACGGAACTCCGTGCGATCCCATGCACCTAGTGAATTTGTTGCCGATCTGTATGCCGCCGCCGCATGCGAATGACGTATGCCCGATATCCATTGCGTCCGTCAGGAACCCGCCGACAGACATAGGTATCTTCCAGGTCGATCCCGGCGGATAACGGCCCTGAATCGCACGGTTGTACAGCGGACGTTCTTCGTCCTGCCAATATTCGGCTATCTGGGCCCGGCCTTCACGGGTCTTGCTGCCCTGGACGAAAACGTTCGGATCGAACGATGGTGCCGACGCCATTGCAAGTATTTCCCCGTTTCGCGGGTCGGTTGCGATGATGGTGCCGCGCTTTGAGATCGAATTTTGGAGCTGTGTCTCGGCAGCCAACTGAAGATCGAGATCGATAGAAGCAATCAGGTCCTGTCCGGCCTGCGGCGGAACTACCTCGATCTCATTCTGGATACGGCCGCGGCTGTCAACGATAACCTTCCGATGGCCCGGACGTCCGCGTAGATATTCGTCGTAAGACTGCTCAAGCCCGGCCTTGCCGATAATGTCGCCGGGACGCATGCCGCGGGCCTTATATTCCTCCGATTCGAGCTGTGTCGGGCTGATCTCACCGACGTAGCCGAGAACGTGGGCGAGTATCTTGGCATGCGGATAGGTCCGCTGCGGCTGGAGCTCGACGCGAAGCTCGGGGTATTCCAGCGAATGGGCCTCGACCCAGGCGATGTCCTGCATTGTCGCGTTCTCTTTCAGGACCATCGTTTCAAAGCCGTGCTGCCTTTTGATCAGGTTAAGGCGATCGACGACGAACTTCGTTTCCAGGTTTAAACCCCGTGCATAATCGTCCACGCGGTCATTGACGTCGATCCGTTTGATCGGCTCGTTCGAAAGCACTACGTTATATGTCGGACGTGAGTCGACCAAGATCTTTCCATTACGGTCGAAAATTGCACCGCGAGGTGCGGGGATCGGAATGAGCCGGATGCGTTGGTTCTCGGCCCGGTCGCTGTAGTATTGTCCCTGAACGACCTGAAGATAGTAGAGGCGAACGCCGAGGATCGTGAGCAGAAGGAACGCGACGACCTGGATCGTGCCGATTCGTAAAAGCAGGTTCTGACCGTGTTCGTTCAGCTTCATGATCTAGATATTCGGAGCTTTGCCGCCATCATCTCGTGAACTTTATCGGATTGCGCCGCCTCGTCTGCCTTCGATTTGAAAAGAATTCGCGTTTCCGGCCACCCCGCTTTTTTTCGACAAGAACGTAATCCAGCAAAAGATAGATGGCGGTGCCGCTGACAACGGTGCCGATAAGCGTGTATGAAATGACGATCAAGGGCTGGCCGGCGACTTCCTGGCCGAGCAGTTTATGCAGGCCCAAGTACATGAGATCGTCAAGCAAACACGCTCCCGCTAGGACGGGTATGCGCAATAAAAGGTTGTCCAGATAGACGCGCCTCGCGAGCTCGGAAACCATATATGCAATAAGGGTTTTCGAGAACGCGTTCGACCCGAGAAGGCCGCCGCTGAGGGCGTCGACCGCAAGCCCGGCAAAGGTCGCAAAGAATATGGCTTTGATCGTGTCTCGCTGAAGTGCAGCATACACGATGATGATCAGCGGCAGGTCGATGTACGCGAATGGCTCCGCCACGTTCCGCAGCGTCCACTGCAGAGTTATCGCGAGAATAAGTGCGATCGTGATCTTGAGCTGTTCCATTCTTTATCTGAAATTCGAAAGTCTGAAACCTGGAATCTGAAATTCCGAATCCCAAGTCCCAAATCCGAGCTTATTCCTTCACAGCGTTCGGCAGTTTTTGTTCGAACGGTGGACTCTCGGGCGGTTCGTAAAGCAGAATAGCTACTTCCTGCATCGATTCAATTCCCGAGGCCGGCCGGACAAAGATCTGGTGCGGGACGGTTGCCGAACCGGTCCGAACCTCGACGATCTCGCCGATCTTCAGTCCCGCCGGGTATATGCGGTCCTGGCCGCTTGTATAGACCATCTGCCCGATCTCTACATCGATGCTGCCGGAAACATACTTCAACTCAACCAGGTCTTTTTTGCTGGTGCCGGCGACGACACCGAGGGCATTCGAAGTGCCGATCTCGCCGACGATGCTTCCCACGCCCGATTTGTCGCGTGTGATCAGATCTACCTGCGACGTGAGCGGGCCGACCGCCGTAACGCGGCCGACAAGCCCGCCAACGGTGACGACCGGCATGTTCAGTTTTACCCCGTCCAGGCTGCCGCGATTGACGATCGAAGAGTCGAACCAGACCGAGGGGTCGCGGCCGATGATGCGTGCGTTGACCACCTTGTAACCTTTCCTCTCACTTAAACCAAGAAGCGATCGCAGCCTTTCATTCTCAGTGCTAAGGTCCCTGCTATCCTTTAGCTCGACCTCAAGCTCGTGGACACGTTGTTTGAGCTGGCTGTTTTCGTCCTGAGCCTCGCGGAGATTGGCAATAGAGGCAAAATAGCCTCTTGACGCTGTCGTTATCGTGGTTACCGGTGACTGGACGAAGTCGGCGACTGTCTGCGTCCAAACGCGAACGACGCGCTGGCCGGAATTAACCTGCCGCGCGTCGAAAGCCATTAATAAAAAATTGCCCAATAGGAGAAAGATGACCAGCCAGGGTGTGATCCGCCAGACTTCCTTTTGACTACGCTCAACCATTCTTGCTAAAGGATAAAGGATAAAGGAGTAAGGATAAAGGATAAAGTAGGAATTTTGTCTAGCTGTTGCGGGGAGCAAACACGCTCTCGGAGTGGTCTTAACTTTATCCGTTCTCCTTTATCCTTCACCCTTTGTTAACTACCTGTCATTAACGAATTATCCCACTTGACGCGTTTCAGGAGTTCGAAATCCGAAAGCATTTTGCCGGTACCCAAAACGACCGACGACAGCGGATCGTCAGAGATCACGACGGGCAACCCGGTCTCGATGGTCAAACGCTTATCAAGATTCTTGAGAAGAGCGCCGCCGCCGGTGAGGACGATGCCGCGTTCGACGATGTCTGCTGAAAGCTCCGGCGGTGTGCGTTCGAGCGCGACGCGGACCGCGTTGATGATGGTCGAAACCGCGTCGGAGAGCGCTTCGCGAATCTCCTCGTCGGTCATCGTGATCGTCTTTGGAATACCCTCGATCAGGTTACGGCCGCGAACGTCCATAGAAAGCGGTTCATCGAGCGGGAAAGCACTTCCCAGAGCGATCTTGATCGCCTCGGCTGTTCGTTCGCCGATCAGGAGATTGTATTTTCGCTTGATGTACTGCGTGATCGCTTCGTCCATTTCGTTGCCGGCGACGCGGACCGCACGGGAGTAAACGATTCCCGAGAGCGAGATCACAGCAATATCCGTGGTACCGCCGCCGATATCGACGACCATATTGCCGTGCGGCTCGGTGATCGGCAGGCCGGCACCTATGGCGGCGGCCATTGCTTCTTCGACGAGATAGACCTCACTGGCTTTTGCACGGTAAGCGCTGTCCTCGACCGCACGCCTTTCGACCTGCGTGATCTCTGACGGGATGCCGATAACAACGCGGGGCCGCACCCACGATTTGCCATTATGTGCCTTGCGGATAAAATGCTGGAGCATCTTCTCCGTAACCTCGAAGTTTGCGATGACGCCGTCCTTCATCGGACGGATGGCGACGATATTGCCCGGCGTTCGCCCGAGCATCTCTTTTGCGTCGCGGCCGACGGCCTCGACCTGATTCGTGACCTTGTTGATCGCGACTATAGAAGGCTCACTGACAACGATGCCGCGGCCCTTTGCATAAACGAGCGTATTTGCCGTGCCCAGGTCGATGGCAAGGTCGCTGGAAAACAAACTAAATAATGATTTAAACGCCATTTCGGATTATTAGTGCGAGATATTTGCGATAGCTCTGCTGTTTGGCCTGCCGGTGCCTCGCCCAGCCGGCCTTTTCACAAGAAAGGGGTATGATCTGATGGAGTCCACTCCGGCACGCCTAACCTAATAGCATACACCTAAACGACCGAAACTTACTACTGGAAAATTGCAGAAACCACCATTTTATAAAGATTTTCGCAAGCGAGGCGGGGATTTTCAGCCCGAACAGGAAATTAACGACATAGCGCCGCAGCAGGGAGCCATCGTGATCATCGGAATGGGGTCGGTTGCCTATCTAAAATGCCTCGCAGAAATAGCAGGATCTCACGGACTCGGTCAGCTCTCCGGATCTTTGGCAATAAGCTGCTCAGCCGCGTCACGCCCGTTATCCGCAGCCGGGATAATGAGCGGCACGACGCCTTTTTCCGAAGGCGTAGCTTCCAGCGCGGCACCCAGCACGTCGCTGATATGTTTAGCCGGTATGACCTCCAATTCCCGCCGAAGGTCATCCGGTATGTCTTCGATATCGGGCTCGTTCTGTGCGGGCAGGATTATCCGGCGAATGCCGGCACGATGTGCGGCAAGCACCTTTTCCTTGACTCCGCCGACGGGAAATACGAGGCCGGACAGCGTGATCTCGCCCGTCATTGCCGTGTCGGAGCGAACCTTACGGCCCGTGTAGAGCGACGCAAGCGCCGATGCCATCGTGACGCCCGCCGAAGGGCCGTCCTTGGGAATGGCTCCGGCCGGGACATGCAGGTGAACGCCGTTCTGCTTGATCGCTTCCGGGTCGATGCCGAGCTCGGCGGCGTGTGCCCAAAGATAGCTGCGGGCCGCCTGTGCCGATTCTTTCATCACGTCGCCGAGCTGGCCGGTCAGCGTCAGCCCGCTGCCGCCGGGAAGCGCAGTTGCTTCGATGAAAAGGACCTCGCCGCCCATTTCGGTCCAAGCCATTCCGGTCGCGACACCGGCCGGCATCTCCTTGCGCGCCTCTTCCGGAAAGAACCTCGGCGGGCCTAGATATCCTTTCACCTCGCTTGCGGTGATGGTGATCTTCTCTGTCGCGCCTTCCGCCACCTTGAGCGCGACCTTGCGGGCAAGGTTCCCGATGGCACGTTCCAACTGGCGGACGCCGGCCTCACGCGTGTACCGCGTGATGAGCAGGTTAAGGGCATCGTCCGAGATCTCGATCTGTTCAGGCGTTAGCCCGTTTTCCGTTATCTGCCGCGCGACCTGGTACTGCCTGGCGATTCCCAGTTTCTCGCGGTCACTGTAACCGGCGAGCTGAATGATCTCCATGCGATCTCGAAGCGGCATCGGGATCGGCGCGAGCTGGTTGGCCGTAGCGATAAAGAACACTTTCGAAAGATCGAACGGCAGGTCGAGATAATTGTCGCGGAACGTGTTGTTCTGCGCCGGGTCAAGAATCTCGAGCAGTGCTGCCGACGGGTCGCCTCGGTAATCGTTGCCGAGCTTGTCTATCTCGTCGAGCATCATCAACGGGTTATTAACGCTGACGCGGCGAAGGGCCTGGATGATGCGGCCGGGCATAGCGCCGATGTAGGTACGGCGGTGCCCGCGAAGCTCGGCTTCGTCACGCATCCCGCCGAGGCTCAGGCGTTCAAACTCGCGGCCCAACGCACGAGCGATCGAACGGCCGAGGCTTGTTTTTCCGACTCCGGGAGGGCCGACGAAAAGCAGGATGGGACTCTTCGAATCGGGCCGAAGCTTTACGACGGCGAGCGATTCAAGTATGCGCTCCTTTATGTCCTTAAGGCCGTAATGGTCCTCGTCAAGTATCTTTCTTGCCTCGTTCAGGTCGAGTTTTTCCTCGCTGGACTTTCGCCATGGAAGCTCGAGCACATATTCGAGATAGGTGCGGATGACGTGATAATCGGGCGCCGTCTGCGGAAGCTGCTCCATCCGCTTCAGTTCGCGTTCGGCCTCTTTGCGTACGTCGTCCGGCAGGTCGGCGGTTTCGAGGCGTTCGCGAAGCTGGCCGGCTTCTGCCTTCTCGCCGGTCTCGTCCTCGCCCAGCTCTTTCTGGATGGCCTTCATCTGCTGCCGCAGCACGTAGTCACGCTGCGACTTGTCCATCTCGGTCTGCGCCTCGGTGGCGATCTTCGACCGGATCTGCATTATTTCGAGCTCGCGGGCGAGAGCAGCGTGGGTTAGGGTCAGAAGCTCATCGACGGTATTCGATTCGAGCATCTTCTGCTCGGTCTCAACGCCGAGATCGAGAACGGATGCAAGAAAATAGGAAAGCTGCACCGGATCCTGCTGTGTCATCACGGCCATGCGAATCTCGGGCGGAATGTTCGGCAGAAGGGCCAGAGCCTCCTGGATCATGCTCTGAATATTGCGTTTTAACGCCTCTACTTCTTCCTCGTCCACTCTGACAAGGTCGGGAAGTATCTCGCATCGGGCACGCAGATACGGCTCTTCCTGAAGCCATTCGACGACTCGGAAACGGTCGAGCCCCTGAACGATGAGCTGCATGATGCCCTCGTTACGCATCATCCGCTTGATGTTCACGAGCGTGCCGATCTGATAGAGGTCGGAGGATTTTGCATCGTCGCCGGTGACGTTCTCGACGCGTGTCGTGACACAGGCGATCAGCTTTTCTTCGGTCGAAAGCGCGGCTTCGACGGCCTTCATCGAACGGTCGCGGCCGACGGCAAGCGGGACGACCGTCTCGGGGAAAAGGGTCGTATTCTGAAGCGGCAAAACCGGTACCTCGAACACTTCCGGCTTGGTCTCGACGGTCGAAGGCTGCTGGTCCTGTTTGTTATCTTCCGGCATAAGTCCCAATTATTTAGACGAAATCCTTCTTTTGTTCTACTGCCTCGGCTTTTTTCAGCCTGATTATGAGAAGGCCATTCTCGAACATATGGTCGAGCTTGACGCCTTCAATAGAGGCAGGGAACTTGAGCGTTTTTTCAAATCGGCTGTACGTGATCTCCATCTGCTCATACGAGCCGCCGTAGCCGCACGAACGATCCTTTCGGCACCCGGCGATGTACAAGATGTTCCCCTGGACGTCGATCTGAATATCCTCGATCGAAACACCCGCAAGCTCGACCTTGACCACCCAGCCCTCCGACGTCTTATAGACATCCGCCGCCGGATACCAGAGCTGGCCCGACCGCGCGTTCTTTGACGAGCCGAGGAATTGAAAGTAACGATTGGTCGATTTGGCCATCTCTTAGTACGACAGGCTTTCCAGCCTGTCGCTCATACTGACGAGTTCAATATAGATCCATATCGGGCCAGGCTGGAAAGCCTGCCCTACTTCTTGTTCCAAAAACCTGTGCCGCTTGAAATTTCCTCGAGAGTTTCTGCGATTTCCTTTTCGTCTTCCATTTCAAGGGCGATGTCGGCCATCGCAATGATGCCGGCGAGTTGGCCTTGCTCGTCCACCACCGGCACTCGGCGGACCTGTTTGTCGCCCATCAGGCGGATGGCCTCGAAGACAAAGTCGTCCGGTTTGACGGAGAAGATGTCGGTCGTCATCGCTTCGGCGACGCCTGTCGCGGCTTCCTTGCCATCGGCAACGGCGCGGACGACGATGTCGCGGTCGGTGACGATCCCGACCAGTTTTCCGTCCTCGACGACCGGCACCGATCCCATATCGCCATCGCGCATCATCACTGCGACCTCTTTGAGCGTATTTGCCCGCGTGGCCGTTGTAACGCTGCTCGTCATTATGTCCCGGCACTTCATTCGTGCCTTTGCCGGCGAGTCCTGCATTAGTCGTGAAACTCCTTCACTTTATTTTGTTTGAGTTCGGGAAAGAAAGCAAGAGGTTTGGGAAAGTGCGAAGTGGGATTTGCGCATTGCGGTTTGATTTCGCCAGACTAGACTTGAATGGGAAAGCCTAAGGAAAACAAACGAAAACCCAAACGCGAGGGTAAGGCCATCACTGTCGGCAGGGCCGAATCGGTGCCGCCGGGCCGAGGCGCGACGGTAAAGCTTAAGGACGGCACGGAACTGGCGCTATTCAACGTCGCCGGCACGTACTACGCGATGGAAAATTTCTGCCCGCATAAGGGCTATCCGCTCGCCGACTCCCGCGTGAAAGGGCACATGGTCGAATGCCGCTTCCACTCCTGGAAGTTCGATGTTCGCAGCGGCATTTGTTTCACAAAGAAATCCTGCTCGGTCGAAAGCTATGATGTTGTCGTAACCGATGGCTGGATAAAGCTCGTTGTTTGAGAGGTTTCTCCCTATAAGGTACAAGTGACAGGTGAAAAGTGATAACCTTCACATCGCGTTACCACTTTTCACCTATTCCGGAAAGAACGATCTACATGACCGCTGCTCTTTAGAATCTCAGAGTCACGTCCTGACCGTCGAGAACCAAACTGTTGCCCGACAGCGTCCGCAACGTCCGTCCGCTGTACAGGACCTCGATCTCGCCGCCGGCATCGGCATTTCCCGAGCTCTCAACCGCGATCCGCAGCACCGACTCGTCAAAATAGGTCAGCTTTCCGCTGAAAACTATCGGGCTGCTAAGCGGCCGAAGCAGCGTGACGACGGCATTGCCGTTCGTGGTTACCGAAACATTTGCCCTGACGATGAGCTGCCCTGTTCGCGTGCCTATCTCGATCGATCCCGTCCCAAACTTTGAAAGATCGATGGTCTTGCCGGTGATCGGCTCGGCCGTCTCGGTCGCGGGAACGACCACGATCTCTGTGTTTTGCGCCGGTTGTCCTCGAAAATTCACAGGAATGCCGGTTTCAGACTTGAATCGAAGCTGCCCGCCGGACCTGATCTCGGCATGAAGCTCGTAATTTCTCTGGCGATTTATCTCGCTCATCTCGTAGGGCAGCTCGAACGAGAACGGGACCTGACGATTGCCGGTTGAGAACGAGGTCTCTGCAACATTCTGGCCATTCGGGTCGGCCGCATCAACAAGGCGGACGAGAACTTCCGAGTTTGCCGGCAGGGCGATCCGCTGACGATGGGTTACCGTTCCCCTGAGGACATTTCCTCTCTGCGGCCCGCCGCCGCCTCCACCGCCGACCGGCACGACGACGATCTCAACGTTTCGAGGGTTATCCTGTGTGATCACGGGGTAGCTCGTGTCGGTGATGAACAAGAGACGGTTGCCGTCGCGGATCTCGGCCTGGACGGCGTAGCGGTTTCTATCCTGTATACGGCTTCGGTCATAGGCTATGTCGAATGAAAACGGGACCTGCTTGCCTGCGGTCTCGATCCGTTGTTCGGCTATGACCGTGGATGATACATCCTGCCGCGAGACATCGACGATCTTTACCGTCAGGACCGCCGTCCGCGGCAGAGCGCTTCGCTGACGATACGTGACTGTGCCCGAGACGACGTTGTCCTGCGTTTCAACCAAGCCGTCGTCCGGACATACGTTTATCGTTGCTATGTCCTCGACCCTCACGACCGGCCTTGCACCGGTGGTGATCGAGTATTCGACCGTGTTTGTGCGAGAAGGGCAGCAAAGAGCGTCGTCAGGAGTGTATCGGGCAAAGTCGGCAATTATCCGCTGCGGCCCGGCAAGCGTGGCGATGCCGAGCGCTCCGTCGGACCGGGCACCGGTCGGAGTCGGAGAGAGCGTTCCCGCAAATCGGCCTGCGACAAATACGAAGGCGTTGTATTCGTTGGGCCGGCACATTCCATCGACGGCTGCCATCGCTGTGACGAGCGTTACGCTGCCAAATGTCTGCGAGGCGCCGTACAGATACCAACCGGCCTGAGTGACGGCGCGGTCAACCGGGCTGACCGGCTGACGGACCTGTTCAAGGCAGATGCCCTCAATACGGGCCATGCCGCGAGGAGCCCTCGGGACAAAGCCGTTGCCCGTGTTCCAATTCCTGTCCGGCGGCTGGTCGAGCCAAATTTCCTGGGCACCGGAGATAGACGCCAGTCCAGTCGCGATAAATAGAATTGTCAATATGATCTGTTTCATAACCCTCCTTGAAGCTCACGTGCAGGAGCTATTCGCTGCGCTTTTGATGCAAATTCATGGCCAGGCTGCGAAAGAATTTGCCTCGTCGCCATCGTTTCCGATCGCCTCAACGGGGCAGGCATCCGCCGCTTCATTGCACAGGCCAAATTCTTCTTCGTTTTCCGGCTGCTTGTACAGAAACGAGTAGCCGTTGTCGTCGCAGCGGACAAAATTGTCGGGGGCCGTGTCGCGGCAAACGTCGCAGTCTATGCACTGCCCGTCAACGTAAAACCTGCCGGGCGCATTTTCCGGCAGCTTGTCTCTGAGATCGGCCATATGAACCAACAAGGCGGCCCTGGGAGGTGACGCGGAATCTTTACTCCACAGATGAACACAGATAAACACTGATGGCATTCTGTCCCGCAAATCTGTGTCTATCTGTGTTCATCGGTGGTCATACTTCCGGCGATCATCCCAATCAACCCTTTTTCTCCGTCAGGCTGATCATCCGCTCAAGAGCCACGCTCGCGAAGTGCTTTGTCTCACCGTCCACGACGATCTCATTTACCACATTGCCGTGCACAAGGTTCTCTATCGCCCACGCCACGTTCTGCGGCGCGATGCGATACATCGTCGCACACATGCAGAGGTCGGGTGCGAGAAGGCGAATGTCCTTGTCCGGAAAGCGCTGGGCGAGACGGTTCACCAGATTCACTTCGGTGCCGATGGCCCATTTTGAACCCGAGGGCGCATTCTCGACGGTCTTGATGATAAAAGATGTCGAGCCGTCGAGGTCGCTCTTTTCGACAACTTCGCGAATACATTCCGGATGGACCAGGACCTGAATGCCTGGAACCTCGTCGCGAACCTTGTCCACGTGCCACGGTTTAAAGCGGCCGTGCACGGAACAGTGCCCACGCCAAAGGATCAGCTTCGCGTCGTGGAGCGACTCAGGCGAATTGCCGCCGAGCTCATCGTGCGGGTTCCAGACGACCATTTTCTCAAGCGGGATGCCGAACTTTGCCCCCGTGTTTCTGCCGAGATGCTGGTCAGGAAAAAAGAACATTTTCTCGAACTGCTTGAGATAAATATCAAAAAGCGGCACCGCGTTTGACGACGTGCAGACGACGCCGTCGTTCCGGCCGCAGAAAGCCTTTATCGCAGCGGACGAGTTCATGTAGGTGATCGGCGCGACACGCTGATCGAGAACTCCGATCTCGCGAAGCTGTTCCCAGGCATCTTCGACCTGATCGATGGTCGCCATGTCGGCCATTGAGCATCCGGCACCCAGATCGGGCAGGATCACACGCTGGCCTTCATTGCCGAGAATATCGGCCGACTCGGCCATGAAATGGACGCCGCAAAAGACGATGAACTCGGCATCGGTACGCGACGCCATTACCGAAAGCTGGTAGGAATCACCGGTCAGGTCGGCATGGCGGATGACGTCGTCACGCTGATAATGGTGGCCGAGTATAACGACGCGTTTGCCAAGCTCGGCCCTGGCCGCATCGATGCGTGCCGCGACCTCGGCTTCCGGCATTACAAGGAATTCGTCCAGATCGATGGCTTCTGCCGTTGCGGTTGACATACGTTTCACCAAGCCGGATCGTCCGGCTTATACGTCGAGTAGGGACAAAAAAATGATGTCACTTTGAGGTGGCGAAGGCAAGCCTTCAATGACGGGAAAGAGTAATGGTCAGGCAATAAGACTTCACCTATTTCGGCGGCAAATTGAGCATCGGTTTACGCCGGTTCCTTTCGGCTGTGTTTGATGAAGGCGGCCTCGCGAAGATAGACGTTGAGCTCGCAGATATCCTTTACGTAATCGCCGATGCGTTCAAGGTGTTTTGCGACGAACAGCAGATGGGCAGCGCCCGTAGTGTGTGTCGGGTCATCGACCATCATCTCCAGCAATTCGTTAAAGACACGCTTGTAACTTTGATCGATCTCCTTATCCCGCTTGATGACCTCCCGCGAAACCTCGGAATCCTCATTGGTAAAGGCATCGAGCGCCGCACGAAGCATTTCAGCGGCAGTCTGGGCCATGATCGGGAAATCAACGTAATTCTTGATCGGAGGTTCGGTATTGAGAACGATGGCCGCACCGGCAATGCTGCCGGCATGGTCGGCGATCCGTTCGAGGATCGGTGTGATCTTTGCGACCGCGATCACGAAACGAAGGTCGTGGGCGGCCGGATGCTGCAACGCCAGGATCTCGATACTGAGTTGGTCGATCTCAAGCTCGATCTGATCGATCACTTTGTCTTCGTCGAGCACCTTTTGCGCAAGCTCGCTGTCGCGTTCCACCAGCGACCTCATTGCGCGGTTCAGCGCCGCCTCGGTGGCGCCGCCGAGCAAGAGGATCTTGTCGCGGAGTAAGTTAAGTTGTTCGTCGATTATCCGGTGCTCCATTTATGTCCTGCCAGTCGATTTGCAGTTAAACCCCTAATTATATCAATGTTTTCTACCCGAATCTACCTGTAACATAATCCTCGGTCAGCTTTTCGTCGGGATTTGTAAATATCTTTTGAGTCGAGTTGTATTCGACAAGCTTGCCGAGCATGAAGAAGGCGGTCCTATCGGAGACCCGCGACGCCTGCTGCATATTATGGGTAACAATAACGATGGTGTAATTCCGTTTTAGCTCGACCACAAGTTCCTCGATCTTTTGCGTGGCGATCGGGTCGAGCGCCGAGGCCGGCTCGTCCATGAGGATGATGTCCGGTTTCACCGCAAGCGTCCGAGCGATGCACA
>JBGSYT010000020.1:0-15049 GCA_041750855.1 Pyrinomonadaceae bacterium
GGGCAGCGGCGTCAGGATGAAGGACGTTCCGTAGAATTTCAGGACGATGGCCCAGATGCCGGAGATGAGCGACAGGAAAAACGCGATCATTCCGAAAGTTCCGAAGACGTAGATCGGCTTTGTCTGGTACGACGCCATGAATTTTATGGTCATCAGATCGAAGATGACCTTTATGGTCCGCGAGATGCCGTATTTCGACCTACCCATCGTGCGGGCGTGGTGGTCGACGGGGATCTCGGTCACGCGGGCACCCGCCCACGAAGCGTAGATGGGGATAAAGCGATGCATCTCGCCGTAGAGCTTTACGTCCTGAATGACATCGCGGCGATAGGCTTTGAGCGAGCAGCCGTAGTCGTGCAGTTTAACGCCGCCGATCCAGGAGATGACGCGGTTCGCGATCTGCGACGGGATCTTACGCGAGATCAGCTTGTCCTGGCGGTTCTTTCGCCAGCCCGACACAACGTCGTAGCCTTCGTCGAGCTTATCTAGAAGACGCTTGATATCGGCCGGATCGTTCTGCAGGTCAGCGTCCATCGGGATCAGGATATTGCCGCGAGCGGCGTCGATACCGGCGGACATGGCCGCGGTTTGGCCGTAGTTGCGGCGAAGGCTGATCACACGCACGCGCGGGTCCTCGGCCGCGATCTCCTTCAATATCTCAAGGCTCCTGTCGGTCGAGCCGTCATCCACAAAGATAACCTCAGCCGACTTGCCGAGCTCGTCGAGGGCGGCCTTGATCTTCCCGTGCATTGGCCGCAGGTTTTCCTCCTCATCAAGCACTGGAAGGAAGAGTGAAAGCTCGGGAACGTCTTGCGTCGAATTTGTTTGGGTCGAATCCATTGTGTTCAACTGCAAACCCTCTAATTTAGACATTTCGGTCGTGAAAATACAGCCGCGTCTTGTTCCGCGCACATTCCGGCGGCGTCCCGGGCCGGGTCGGAACGTGTAAACTGCTGAAAACAGGATAATTATCGGTGAAATTCCCTCGCGTTCCGTCGTTTTTTGTAAAAACTTTTTTCATTGCACGCGTGCGACTTTGTGCCGCATATCACACGCTAGTATAATAATGTGAAACGCTCATTCAGGTCAAGGAAAACCGGACTGCGGCCGCACGATGCGATATCATTAGTTTCGATCGATGGATATCTGGCAGATCATCAGGCGGCTGGTGCCGTTCGTCAGGCCGTTCAAGTGGCTGGTCATATTCTCGCTTGTCCTTACGTTGATCGGTGCGGTGGCGGCCCAGGTGAACCCGATCGTGATCCGGTACACGGTCGATTCGATCCAAGCACTTCTCGAGGAGGGCCGAACCGCAGAGGGCACGGGGCCGCTGCTGCTTTTTATCACCGCGGTCCTGTTCGGTAAGGAACTGGTCAACATCATCGTCAAGTACGGCCAAAGCATGCTCGGCGAGAGGATCCGGATCAACCTTTCCAGCCGGCTGTCACAGTTTGCCGTCGAGCGTATCTTGACGTACAAATACGACTTCTTTACTGACGACGAGAATGCGACGGGGAAACTCCAAACGCGAATGGACCGCGGGGCTGAGAGCCTGACGCGATTCGTTCAGCGGATCTTTATCGACCTGCTTCCGCTTTTCGCCAATGCCGCCCTTGCACTCGTGGTGATGTTCAACGCAAATGTCACGGTGGGCCTGGTCGCGGCCTTTATCCTTCCGCTCTATTTTCTGCTCAGTTGGCGCCAGGCCAGCCTTCTCAAAGGTGTTCGACGCGGTTTGAGGACACTTCGGGAGCGTCGGACGAACGGGCTTTTCAACATAATCGAGTCGATCATCGTGATCAAATCTTTCGTTCGCGAGGAATACGAACGTGAAAAGCAGGCCGGCTTACAACAGGAGCTGATAAACGCGCAGCTTAAGCAGCGAAAGACAAACTATGCTTTTGACGCCCTAAAAACATTCGCCGAGCAGGTCGGTGTAACGCTCATAATAATTTTGACTGCGTATCTAGTGCTCGATCAGCAGATGTCTATCGGGGCGATCCTATTTCATATACTGCTTTTCAATAACGTTTCCGCCCCTATCCGCCAGCTTCACCGTATTTACGACGAGATCAACGAGGCGCTTACTTATGCCGAAGGCTTCTTTGAGATACTCGATGCCGACGATGCGATCGAGGAAACCGGCAAACTTCGGCCGGACGATCTGAAGGGCGAGTTCGAACTGAAGAACGTCGATTTCATCTATCCCAACGGGACTCAGGCACTATGGAACGTGAACATGACAATTCCCGCCGGCAAAACGGTCGCATTCGTCGGACTAAGTGGGGCGGGCAAATCGACGCTGCTCAATCTACTGTGCAAGTTCTACGAACCGACCAGCGGCGAGATCTTGCTTGACGGCAGGAGCTTGCTCGATTTCGACACGCGTCTGCTGCGGCGGCGGATCGGTCTTGTACTACAGAAAAACCACATATTTCGCGGCTCGATCGAAGAGAACATTCGCTACGGCCACATGCGGGCAACCAAAGAGGACGTGATGGAGGCGGCGAAGAAGGCCTATCTCCACGACCAGGTAATGAAACTGCCGCACGGGTATGAAACCGAAGCCCCGCTGCTTTCAGGAGGCCAGCAGCAGCGAATAGCCATCGCACGGCTGTTTCTGAAAAATCCGCCCGTCATCTTCCTCGACGAGCCGACCGCAAGCCTCGATGCAATCGCCACCGAACAGATCAAGAACAGCCTCGACGCCATCAAAGAAAACCGCACCACCGTGATCATTTCACACAGCATTTCGCAGATAATTGATTCGGATGTAATTTATGTTTTGAAGGATGGCCGCGTTGTCGAGATCGGGACGCACGAAGAGCTTTATGACAAACGGGGAACTTATTTCGAGATCTTCAACGCGTCCGCGAGGAGTTTGAATCTGGACAAGATCGCGCAGACGCTGGAAGCATAGAATTCATCGGTCGCGTAGCGACCTGGGAAGGTAGCCGTGGGTTGAAACCCACGGCTACATTCAAATTGCCGCCAACGCGGCATATGATCAGTTTCAGGAGACTCATCTCATGGACCGTCGACGATTTTTGCAGCTTCCACTTTTGAGCGTCCCGCTCTGCTTTGCTCGCGACCTTTTCGGGCAGGGACGGGAAAAGCCTTCGAACCTGAAAGTCCGTACACCGGTAGTCGTTTCGACGTGGGACAGCGGCATTACGGCGAATAATGCGGGTTGGCCGGTGCTGGAGAAGGGTGGCAAAGCACTCGATGCGGTGGAGGTGGCGGGACGTGCGGCGGAGGACGAGCCTAGCTGCTGCGTCGGATTACAGGCGTGGCCGGACCGCGACGGGCGGGTGACGCTGGACGCTTCGATAATGGACGGTGATGGCGCCTGTGGGGCGGTTTCTTTCCTGGAGCGCATAAAGCACCCGATATCGGTCGCGCGCAAGGTGATGGAGAAGACGCCGCACGTGCTGCTTTCCGGCGAGGGAGCGCAGGCTTTTGCGGTCGCGAATGGATTTCCGTTGGAAGACGGCAAGCTGTCGCCCGATGCCGAGAAAGAGTGGAAGAAATGGCTTGAGAGATCGAATTACAAGCCTGAGATCAACATCGAGAATCGCCGGCCCGTTTCACAGATTATCCCGCCGCCCTACCGTTTTGACGACGGTGCGTTCAACCACGACACGATGGCAACGGTGGCGTTGGATTCGTCGGGAAAGATGGCCGGGATGGTGACGACAAGTGGCATGGCGTTCAAGATGCGCGGCCGCGTGGGCGATTCGCCGATAATCGGCGCGGGGATGTTCGTGGATAACGAGGCGGGTGCGGCCGTCTCGTCCGGCGTCGGCGAAGAAGTCATCCGCATCTGCGGCACGCACACCGTCATCGAGCAAATGCGCGCTGGCCGCTCCCCCGAACAAGCCTGCCGCGAGGCCATCCGCCGCGTCGTCAAACGCGATCCCGCAAAAGCAAAAGAAATGCAGGTCGGGTTTTTGGCATTGTCCAAAAAAGGCGAGCTCGGGGCTTTCGCGATCGCAAAGGGGTTTACTTATACGGCGACAAATTCGGAATTTCCGAAAGGTAAGGTGTTTGAGGCGAAGAGTTGGTTCTAGTTTTGAGTCCCGCCTTTAGGCGGCCATGTCTTTATGTACCTTTGGCGACAACTCACCGAAAAACAAAAGCAGGACGCCCTGAAATATCGCCGCACCCAGCGATTTCCTAAACACTCGCCGCCCCACTTTGATGTTGACGGGTCGTCGCGGCTCCTGATCACGGCCGCTTGTTACGAACATATGCACATCATAGGCACGACTCCTGAAAGGATGTCTGAATTCTCGTCTGACCTATTGGACACGATCGAGCCGCACATCGAAAAGCTTTATGCCTGGTGTGTCCTTCCGAATCACTATCACCTACTTCCGAGAACGTCCAATATCTCGGACCTTCGCAAATCACTAGGCAGACTGCACGGTCGAGCCTCTTTTAGATGGAATGGTGAAGACGGAAAACGGGGTCGCCAGGTTTGGCACAATTGCTTTGAACGACGGATGAGATCAGAAAGGCATTTTTTGCGTCGCTGAATTACGTCTTGAATAACGCGGTTCACCATAAATTTGCCGAACGTTGGCAAGATTGACCATGGTCTAACGCAAGGGAATATCTCGAAGTGACCGGAAAGGAGAGGGCGGCAGAAATCTGGCGCAGCTACCCGATCCTCGATTATGGAAGCAAATGGGACGTTTATTGAACCAGCCGCCTAAAGGCGGGACTCAAAACGTTCGCCGGAATAGACGTGAAAATGCAGGTGCTTTGAATCCTGGTACTCGCCGAGGTTTGTCAGGACGCGGGCGGCTCCGTGTTCCTTATAGACCTTTGCGGCGACCTGTTTGATGACGTCGAAGATCTCGACCAGCAGATCGTTGTCAACATCGAGCACCGAGGCAATGTGCTCTTTCGGAACGACAACGATGTGAACCGGCCAGAACGGGCGGGTGTGGTGATAGGCGAGCACGCGATCGGTCTCGAACACCTTCTCGACCGGGGTCTTGCCGGTGAATACCTCATCACAGTAGAAATCGTCTGACATATAGCTGATCAGTCGCTATTCAACAGGTTGGTGGTCTCTTCGGTGACGGAGTCCACGGCGACGGGTTCGGGGTTTCGCCGGGGGAAGTACTCATATGCCCCCACCGCTCCGCTCGTTTCGGCCTCGTCCAACAGCTTCTTCGTAGTGTTTGCTTTCAACGAAGTCGGTGCGAGGTCTGCATGGTCCCTATCAGGCTTGGAACCCGAGAAGAACTTATAAGAAACGTATCCAAGAGCACTCAGAAAAAGTAGCAGCGAAATGAGCAGGTTTAACTGGACAATAAAGCTCGGCTCCGGTGTTCCGATGATCAGTGTCGCCAGCAGAAACAGGCCGCTAAGCGTTACAAGCCCGAATCCAATAAGCGTGGTCCGACGGGCATCGCGGACCGAGTATATGCTGCCGCGGGCCGAGATCGCTTCGCTTACCGCCTCCAGCGGCAAGCCACACCTCGAACAATATCGAACATCTTCGGATACTTGATTCTGGCTGCATTTCGGGCAAAACATTAAATTCACCCTCCAAGCGAACGTTACGAAACGTCGGCCGGCATTGTTCCGTTTGTCCGTTCAATTCCGGCGGGCGACCACGACGATAGAGACGCCGAACGGAAAATTGAGATTCTTCAGCCAGAATCGTTCGGCGGAGAAGATCTTTCCGAATAGTCCATTCAGGGCCGAGATGTTGATGTTGTTCTCCGATTCGGGCTTGATACCGGTCAGTTTCATGAAGACGCGGCCGCCCAGGACCGGGGCGAAGAAGGTGAAGTTAGCGTAGGTCGCACGCTCGACCTTAAAGCCAGCCTGTTCGATACGTTCGACGATCTGCTTTCGTGTATAACGAATGCGGTGGTTGGAAATATCGTCCTGCACGCCCCAAAGCCACATAAATGCCGGGACGAAGAAAAGCGAATACCCGCCGGTTTTTGTGACGCGATGCATTTCCTTTAACCCGGCGATGTCGTCGTCGAGATGTTCGATAACGTCAAGGGCGGTCGTGATGTCGAACGACTCGTCCGGGTATGGGAGCGTTTCAGCAAGGCCTTTTTGTACTGACAGGCCCTTCTTCCTGCAGAAATCCAGGGCTTCGTCGGAGACATCGACGCCTTCCGCCTTCCCAAATTGGGACAACATTTCAAGATTCGCTCCGGTTCCGCAGCCGACATCGAGGATCTTCAGTGGCGAGTGGCGAGTGGCGAGTGACGAGCAGACCCCCTGGAGAAAGCTCTCGAGTATCGCCCGGCGCCCGACGAACCACCAATGCGAATCTTCCACGCGGTCCATGATCGCGTAGGTGTGCTGCTGCATTTCCTGCGGAAGAGCGGTGCTCATAAGAAAAGTTTGCCACGAATTGCACGAATTACACTAATAACATTTTAGTACATTCCCATTCGTGTTATTTGTGTAATTCGTGGCTAGGTCATTTCTGCCGCAGGCCGAGCAGTTCGCTGGCGCGCGGGCCGGGGTTGTTGACGGGGTCGAGGCCGTAGCTTTCGCTTAGGCGGCGATGGATGCCGTCGTCGCTGACGTAGCACGGGCCGACCTCGCCGTCGCGGCCGAGGATCATCAGGTGAAGGCCCTCGTGCAGGTACTCGTCCTTATTGATGCACAACATATAATCGCCGGAGATCTTGTGTGCTTCGAGCTCAAGTTCGTAATGCGTCGGGTCAAAGAGGCTTAACGGGTTTACATCGGCATTTGAAAAGCTCTCGATAGTGCGGGCAAAGTCGTAAGCGTGGCGGCCTTCATGAATGAAAGTGCCCTCGCAGCCGCGTTGGCCGCCGGTTTCGATGGTCTCCTCGGCAATGGCGATATAGATCTCGCCAAGCGCTTCGCGAAGGCCGAGACGCCCATCTTCTATCTTCTCGTTCGTCTGTTCGGGATCGATCAGGCCGGTGACGCCGGATGCGTTGATCTGGCTGACCGGTGCGACACGGATGAGCATTTCAGATTCAACGATGTGCCGGGCGATGTGCTTTTGCAGGTCGTTGCCGTGTTCGAGGATCGCGTCGAATGCGGCTTCCACGGATTCGCAGTATATTCGTGCGATGCGTTCTTCAAATCTCATAAGAAATTTTGCCGCAGATGAACACAGATTAGCGCAGATCAGGCAAAAACCAGGTTGTTTAAATCTGCGTTCATTTGCGTTAATCTGCGGCTAAACAATTCTCCCGAACCCGCACCAGCTATTGCTGTTGTGCCAGCTGATCTGGACGTCCTTTGCTTTTATCTCGTCCCACCATCTACTGAACTCCTCTTTTGAGATATAAAAAGCCGTTGGCGCGACGAGGTGGTCAAAGACGATGTTGTGCTGTTCGCGCCAGCCGAAAGTGCCGAGATGGTTAAGGTAGTCGTTGTAAAAAAGCCGCTTAGCGACCGGCTTTGCGATAAGGTTAGCGGGTTTGTAAAGGAGTTTTGTCGTAAGGAAAAGGCTCAGCGTCGGCAGTTTTGAAAGCTGGTAAAGCATCGGCTGGCTGATCTTTGAGGTAAACCCCTCGCGGATCGGGTCGACGTATTTGGTGATCCATTCATTATTCTCCGCACCGTAAACCCACGCTGAGACGTGGCCGCCCTTTTTTACCTTGCCGGCAAGTGAAACGAATGCCCCTTTCGGGTCAGGGGTGTGGTGAAGTACGCCGACGCTGAAGGCGTAATCGAACACACGCTTGAAAGGAAGCTTGAATATGTCGCACTGAACGATATGAACATTCGGGAGATGGCGGGTCAGGTTAAAGGCGGAACGCACGCCGTCGCCAAGATCGATCCCCACGACCTCCTTCGCTCCCCATTCGGCGGCGAGCTTAGAATGACGGCCTTTGCCACAGCCTCCTTCGAGCACGACCTTCCCTTCGAAGAATCCGGGCGTGACCGGTTTGAGCCAGCCAAGAAACTGGCCGTCGTAGAACGGGTCCTGCTGCGTAAATTCCGTCCATTGCCAGCCAAAGTTCTTCGCCGTGTGGGCCTTGTCCGCGTCGATCTTTGCAAGGTCGGCAAACCGCGGAGCTCCGCGAACAACCTTATATTCGCGATCGCACTTCTTGCAGGTCAAGAGACCTTCGATTATTTCCTTCTCTTCGTATTTGCTGACATAGGCCAGCAAGATGTCGCCGCCGCACGTCGGACAAGCAAGTAGGTCTAGAAGTTTTTCTTTCATAATAATTAGCCACGAATTTCACGAATTGCACGAACGGTCTGTCATTCGACCAAAACGTGATCTTGAAGCTAATTGTTCCTCGATTTAAATTCTTCGTATTCGCGATACGGAAACGGCTGGCGCCAGTTGAAGTCGAACTCATCCGTGTCGCGGTCTTCGTAGAGCTGGTCGAAGGTTTCGGCGAATGCGGCTACGACCTCGGAAACGGACCCGGTGTATGTGTAGACTAGGTCGCGTTCGGCGGCATCACGGTCTTCGGTCGGATACTGATAGATCTCAATCGTCAATTCCTCACCAGAGCGGACAAATCGAAAATCAAACTCTTCGGGGTCGCGGTTCCATTTCAGCAGGTATTCACTCTGCGGCGACACGGGATCGGCCACGGCAGCCAGGATCCGCATCAGCTCCGGCAATGCCGTCGCGTGGGGGGCGTGGGCGGTCGTCGTGTGAAATTCGTTCACACCGTCGTCAAACCCTATCGACATCCACCCGCATTGCGGGCTATTGAAACTGACCTCTAGCATCGTGAGTAAATAGTAAATCGTGAATCGTGAATAGTAAATCGCAGGGCGACGCAGAAGCTTTTTACTATTTATTATTTACGATTTACTATTCACTTTGTGAAGCAATACCACGACCTTCTTCGGCATATTCTCGATACGGGGACGCGGCATGAGGACCGAACCGGCGTCGGGACGATCTCGGCGTTCGGGTATCAGGCCCGCTTTGATCTGCGGGAAGGCTTTCCGATCGTTACGACCAAGCGGGTGCCGTTTCGTTGGGTTGCGGAAGAGCTTTTCTGGTTCCTGAGCGGTTCGACCGATGAGGCCGACCTGCGTGCCCGCGGCGTGGATATCTGGCAGGAGTGGGCGACGACGGAACAAACGGCCCGGTTTGGCAGGGACGAAGGCGATCTCGGGCCGGTTTATGGATATTTGTGGCGGTCATTCGGCGGCGATTATCCACAGACGAACGGTGCGGACCAGATCGCCAGGTTGATCCGAGAGATAGAGAGGAATCCGAACTCACGCCGGCTGATCGTCACCGGCTGGGACCCGCGGGTTTGCGATGAAGTCGCGTTGCCGCCCTGCCACACGCTGTTCCAATTCAAAGTTGAAGTGCCTGAGGAAGGCGGACAAGAGTGTCCGCGCTCCGTTCTGCATTGTCAGCTTTACCAGCGTTCGGCCGACGCTTTTCTCGGCGTCCCGTTCAACATTTCGAGTTATGCGCTTCTGACCCGTCTTGTAGCCCATGTCTGCGGCCTCGAGGCGGGCGAGTTCATACATACGTTTGGCGACCTGCACATTTATTCGAACCATCTCGATCAGGTGAACGAACTTCTTGCTCGCGAGCCTTACGAACTACCGACTCTCGAACTGCAAGGCTCTGAAAGCCTGAAAGGCCTCGAGGGTTTATTAAATTTCAAGTTTGAGAATTTGAGATTGGAAAACTATCGGTCGCACGGCAAGATCGCTGCACCGGTTGCGGTTTAGGCCTGCTCACTTGATCGGAACCTCACGCAGAAATATCTACTCATAATCACAACGCGGAGAATCGGGCGGCATCACCATTCCCGATTGACCGCAATCTGGTTATTTCTTAACGATAAAATATTCGATCCGCCGGTTCAAAAATCTGCCCTGATCGGTATTGTTGTCGAAACGCGGCTTAGTCGAACCGTAACCTCGTGTCTGCAGGGCGTCTGAACGCACGCCGAAGGTTACCAATTTAGCCTTCACGGCCTTTGCACGATTTTCCGACAGGGGTTGATTCGTGGCATCGCTGCCGACATTATCCGTGTGGCCGCTGACATCGAGGACCACATCCGGCGGCAGACGCTTTATGAATCCTGCTCCTTTTTGGAGTGCGGCCAGGCGGTCGTCGGGAATGTCGAATTTATTCGTTTCAAAGTTAATGATAAGTATATTTAATGCCCGGACAAGGTCTTCGACAGTGAAGGGGTCGGGAAGCGCGTCAAGCGCCCGGTTGTAACATCGCTCGGCTTTTTCAAATTCACCCGGGCTGAAACTCTCGCAGTTCTCACCGGGCTGCACCTCCACCTGCGTGCAGCGTGCGGTTATCGGCTCGGGCGTCTCGCCTGCCCTTCCGTTGACGATCTCTTCGCGACAGGTGTAATTCGGATGGACTATCGAAATGCGCCGTTGGCCCGGCTTGAGGTTTGTCAGGCGGAATGAGCCGTCCTCGCGTGTCGTTCCCCACTGGTCTTCGTCAACCCGGATCTTGCTTCCCGGCGGGGCGTTCCGAACCGACACTTCGAACTGACTTTCACGTAGGACAAAGAAGTAAACGAACGCTAACACCATGATGGCGAACATCATCATCGCGATGATCGCAGCACCGGCCCATACCCAAACTGGAATGCCGCCCTTCGCCGCCTGTTCCCGTTTTTCCTGGTCCGCCTTTTCGGTCGGCGTTGGCGGCAGATCCTGATATTTCGCCCGTTCGGCCTCAGGAAGCCGAAAATACGGCGTAGTCTTATCGTACCCTCCGGCCGGAGCGCCGAAATCCTCAGGCGCGGAACCGATGTCGGCAGGGTTTACGTTGACATTCGCCGCCGTCATTCCCCAATCCGGCGTCTGCGGAGCGTTCGATTTCGAACCCGGATACATCGTCTTGCCGTAGTCCTGCTTCTCCGTATCTATTGGCTTTATGTTTGTTACGGTCTTTCCCCAGTCGTCACCGGCTGGCTGGCGAGGGATGTTGTAATTGGTCTTGTCCCAATCGACCGGCGCGTCGTCCTTTTCGCCAAACCCGATATTAGGCGTGGTTTTTGAGAAATCGTCAGGGGGCGGTGGCCCGGGGAACTTGTTATCGTCGCTCACGTACGTTCTGCTCCAGTTGGAAGGCGCGCTTTTCAGGTCCGGACTTGCGATTTTAGCATATTATTCTGGGCCGCAGATAATCTTCGGTCATTCAGCGGCCTCCAAAACTCAGGGGAGGACTATTTAATATTGGGCGGCTGGGCGTTCTTGGTTCGGATCTTTATACCTTCATCCGCCAACAGAAAAACGCGACGAACATCGTAGGATGAGGTGTTCACCGGAAAATATGAGAGCAGGTAGCGGTTTCGACGCAGCTCGTCGCAGATCGCTTTCGCAGCGGCCTGTGCGTCTGTGAGCGGAAAGACCGCCCCCCCCGTGCCTTCTGTCAGGAGGTTTATCACGGCACCGGCCTTTGGCTGGTCGCGCCGGTATGCACCACGTGTCCGGTCGGGAAGCTGAAGTGCGTAAACGGTTATGTTGTAGTTCTGCAGGTCTGCCAGGACCTTGTCGAAAGACGTGTTGCTGCCGCGGTCGAGCCCGTCGCCGATGACTACAACGGCGGTCTTTCGCGTTCCCGGCATCAGCGGGAGAAGTACTTCGCCGACCGCGGCGTCAAGAGCGTCAAACAGATGCGGATTCCCCTTCTTCCGGAACATCGACAGCGACTGCTCCATCTTTTTAGCATCGCCGGTCCATTCCTGTACGATCTCGGGCTTTTCATCGTATGCGATCACAAAAAGCTCATCGCCCTCGAAGATCTCGTAGGCAAACTCCATCGCGGCTTTTTGCAGCTTTTCGACGTCGGCGGCAAGAGTTTGAGAATTGTCGACCAGGAGGACTATCTTTGCAGGCGACGGGTCGAATGAGAACGACCTTATACGCTGCTCGATCCCGTTCTCATAGAGGTAAAGGTTCTCTACCCGCAACGAATCGGTCTTTTTGTCGGTGCGCCAGGCGGTCACACTGAGGATGTGTCCTTCAGTGTCCGTGGTACGAACGCTTCTCCGCGACTGCGCCATTAGGTCGGCGCAAGAAATTGCGATCAGTGCCGCCAGGCATGTCACCGTTGCGAAAAGAGCCTTCATTCCTATTATTCAGTGTTGGCCGGCTTCTTGGGCTTCTCTGCGGCAGGAGCCTCACTTTTCTCCTTTGATGCCGTATCGGCGGGCGAGGTTGATTCACCGTCGGAACTTTTTTCCGCTTTTGCCTCGGCAGCCTTTCCGTTTTTTCCCGCGTAATCGGTCACGTACCAGCCGGCACCCTTGAACTGAAATCCGGACAGCGAGATCTTCTTCTCCAGCTCGCCGCCGCACTTTTCGCAAACCCGGAGGGGCTGGTCAGAGATCGATTGACGCTTCTCTATGTTTTCGCCGCACTTTCGGCATCCGTATTCGTAAATAGGCATAAATACTCAAAGTGAAAAGCTACTCTGCTCGGCACCCGCTTTTTCACTTTTTACCTTTTTCATTTCTTCACTTGCTCCGTCTTCGTGCTCCGCGAGGAACCGCTCGGCGTCGATGGCGGCCATGCAACCTGTTCCGGCGGCCGTTACGGCCTGCCGATAGTACGAGTCCTGCGCGTCGCCGCAGGCGAAAACGCCCGGAATATTGGTCCGCATCGTCTTCCCTTCCGTGATGATATATCCAATCGCGTCCATATCGAGCTTCCCGCGGAAAAGCTCCGTATTCGGCTTGTGTCCGATAGCGATGAACACGCCCCGGCTCGGATAAACGCTCTCCTGCCCGCTGGCTGAATTGAACAGCCTGACAGATTCGACCCCGCCGTCTTTGGTGCCGAGGATCTCCTTGACCTCGGTGTTCCACAAAACCTCGATCTTTTCATGCGATAGCACGCGATCCTGCATGATCTTCGACGCACGAAACTCGTCGCGGCGGTGAACCACCGTCACCTTTGATGCAAAACGGGTGAGGAAGAGAGCTTCTTCCATCGCCGTATCACCGCCGCCGACCACCACGATCGGCACGTTCTTGAAAAAGAATCCGTCACAGGTCGCGCAAGCGGACACACCGTTGCCGCCAAACCCTTCGGGCACTGGAGCTTCGCCGGGAATGCCAAGCCATTTTGCGGACGCTCCGGTCGAAACGATCAGCGTTTCGGCCTTAATGATCGCGATAATTTCTTCGCTGTCCTCACTTTCCTTTGCAAACAACTTGAAGGGCCTTTCCGAAAGGTCCACTTCGCTGATCCAAAAGTTCTTGAGCTCCGTGCCAAAGCGTTCGGCCTGGCGGCGAAATTCGTCCATCAGCGCCGGGCCCATTATCCCATCGGCAAACCCTGGATAATTCTCCACATCGGTCGTTATGGTCAACTGTCCGCCCGGCTGTGGCCCGTCTATCACCAGCGGCTCTAGCTGCGCCCTGGATGCATAAATAGCGGCCGTGAGGCCCGCCGGCCCGGAGCCGAGGATCACCACTTTGCGTTCGATCGTCTGTTCAGCCATGTGATTTCTGCTAACGGCCGTTCCCCCATCGTTTGAAATACGAGCTTTCGATATAGTATAACTATCGCGCGCTTACTTAGTCGAGGAACGCGGAAGCCCCTGAGAGATGGTTGTCCGTTCCCCGGCATCGATTCGTTGCCGTGACCCGGCCCGAAAACTGTAGTTGTTTGTAAAGTGTTCGTGGTAAACTATTTCGATCAACCCGCTGAACAGATTGCGATCACACATGTTGACGTCTATACAACCTCAGTTTGAGGAGAAAAGGTTCGCCCTACGGATGGCATTGCGGCTTCCGATCGTCGTGTCGGGAAGATCGGACGACGGCGCAGCCTGGAGCGAACCCACGGAAACCGACGATATCTCGACGCTCGGTGCCCTTTTCCAATTGAACCAGACGATTGAGCAGGGCGATAGCCTGTATATTCGGTCCCATCGGCCGGACGGCGTACCTGTCGAGGTCAAGGCCCAAGTGATGCGAATATCGCCCGCTACACACGGAACCTCGCGGGTCGGCGTTTCCATCGTCGAGCAGAAGGAAAACTGGCTAAGGCTGTTTGTTGCCTGGATCGCTGACGACAATGTTGCCGAGGGTGTCGAGGAGTAGGGGGCAATCATAAAGGCTGAGCTCTAACACGGCCCTTGAAGGATCGGACTTAACATATCGACAGGCAACTGGCCTGTCGTAATTATTTATGGCGTCGTACGAAACAATTAGCGTAGAGAAAGAAGGCAGGGTCGCGATACTGACCATCGAACGGCCCGAGAAACTGAACGCCCTCAACAGTAAGGTGCACCAGGAAGGCGTGGCGGCACTCGACGAACTTAGAAAGGATGACGAAGTTCGGGTGGTAATACTAACCGGTTCGGGCGAGAAGTCGTTCATCGCGGGTGCGGATATCGGCGAGTTCGAGGGCAAGACGCCGGTTACACAGCGTGCGACCTTTCAGGAAAGAACTTTGTTCAACTCCATCGACACATTTC
Organism: Pyrinomonadaceae bacterium; assembly: GCA_041750855.1. Taxonomy (GTDB): domain Bacteria; phylum Acidobacteriota; class Blastocatellia; order Pyrinomonadales; family Pyrinomonadaceae; genus OLB17. The sequence goes on from JBGSYT010000020.1 coordinate 14,420, forward strand.
CAAAGCCCGTTATCGCGATGGTCAACGGATTTTGCCTTGGCGGCGGAAACGAGCTGGCCCTTGCTTGTGACATTAGGATTTGCAGCGAGTCTGCCCGTTTTTCCCAGCCTGAGATAAATTTGGGAATAATTCCCGGCGGCGGCGGCACACAACGGCTGACGCGATTGATCGGAGAGGGCCGGTCGATGGAAATGGTCCTGACCGGCGGTATGATCGATGCTGAAACCGCCCATCGTTTCGGCTTGGTCAACCACGTCTATCCGGCCAACGAACTGCGCGAGAAAACACTCGAAATGGCAGCCGGGATCGCCGAAAAAGCGCCGATCGCGCTTCAGCTTGCAAAAGAGGCGGTAAAATTCGCGTCGAGATCGAACCTGGACGAAGGGCTTAGGCGCGAAGTTGACCTGTTCGCGATCTGTTTTTCGACCGAGGACAAGCAGGAAGGCGTTTCGGCATTTCTAGAAAAACGAAAGCCCGAGTTCAAAGGAAAGTAAGACGCCTTCTTGACGCTCAAAGGTCTTTTCGTTAAATTCAGTGATTGCCGCCTCACCCGGCAAACAATTTTTGGGGACGTAGCTCAGCTGGGAGAGCGCTGCAATGGCATTGCAGAGGTCAGGGGTTCGATCCCCC
>JBGSYT010000021.1:0-2345 GCA_041750855.1 Pyrinomonadaceae bacterium
CGTCGGCGGGAATTATGAAGCCCCGGCCGAAGCTCGGCGAAACCTGGCATTTACAACAGACGGCGGCCGCACCTGGACGGCCGGAAACGGATTAAGCGGCTATCGGTCTGCCGTTGCCTTTATCGACACGCGAACCATAATCGCGGTCGGGACGAACGGGACCGATATTACTTTCGATGCCGGCAAAACCTGGAAAAAGATCGGAAATGAGAACCTTAATGCCGTTGCCTCCCGGGGCGGACTAGTCTGGGCCGTCGGCCCTGCAGGAGCCGTGTTCCGAATGGCCGCCGCTGGACCAAACTAAACGTCCCATATTGCCAGCCCTTAGAATATGTTCCTTAATGAACTTTTATTGGCATAACATTCTGGGTACGGTAGGGGTTGGACTGATCGTCGGCACTTACGTGCTGCTCCAGATCGAGCGTCTGCGAAGCGATCATTTGGCTTACTCTTTATTGAACGCCGTCGGAGCCCTTTTTGTCCTGATCTCGCTCTACTACAGCTTTAACTTCCCGGCCTTCATAGTTGAATTTTTCTGGCTATTGATTAGTCTATTTGGTATCGGTAAATATTTTCTTAGAAAGGCTTAGAACATTATTTCATTATGGCGGCACCTATCAGCGTTAATTTAACTCAGGCCTTCAAGGACTTTTTTCAAACTGAAAAAGCTGGCTCTGTCGTACTCATTCTTTGTACTGTGATCTCCCTGATCCTGGCGAATCTAATACTAGGCGAGCCTTACGCTAAGTTTTGGCTGGGATATCTTGGTCCACTGACTGTCGAACATTGGGTCAACGACGGATTGATGGCGATCTTTTTCCTTTTGATCGGTCTCGAGCTAAAACGCGAGTTGTACATTGGCGAGTTATCCAGCCTCCAGAGTGCGTCACTGCCTATCATCGCTGCCGTTGGCGGCGTGGTCGTCCCGGCATCGATCCACCTAGCTCTAAATATCGGTACGCCAAGCCAACCCGGCGTTGGAATTCCAATGGCGACTGACATCGCTTTCGCTATCGGTATTTTGGCTTTGGTAGGAGATAAGGTCCCCGCGTCGCTGAAGGTGTTTCTTGTGGCTTTGGCCGTTATGGACGATCTGGCTGCCATTGTCGTGATTGCTGTCTTTTACACGGCCAACCTGTCTATTGGCTATCTTCTCGCCGCTTTTGCGGTTGCTGGGGCATTGGCATTGGCAAGTAAATTGGGGGTTAAGACCCTCTTTGTATATCTTATCGGCGGCGGGATTTTGTGGTATTTGATGCTCCGATCTGGTGTACATGCAACCATCGCGGGCGTGCTGTTGGCTTTCACGATACCTTTTAACAAAGAGGGCGTTGACCACTCGCCATCGGGCTATCTTGAGCATATGCTGCATAAGCCTGTCGCCTTTCTCATCCTCCCGGTCTTTGCCCTGGCAAATACCGGCATAATTATCGAAAGCGGTTTTGCAGAGGAATTGATGTCGGCAAACAGCCTAGGTATCATGTTGGGCCTCGCTCTCGGTAAGCCTGTAGGCATTACGGTACTTAGTGTTATCGCTGTATCCGCAGGGCTATCGAAGCGCCCGCTTGACTTGGGCTGGAAACACATCTTCGGCGCCGGCCTGTTAGGCGGAATGGGTTTCACGATGTCTATCTTCATCGCAAACCTGGCCTTTCCCGGCGATCAATATCATATTGTTTCCTCCAAGATGGCCATCGTCCTCGCCTCATTTGTTGCGGGGGTTTCAGGGTATATTTTCCTCAGGGTATGGGGCGGGCCGCTTCCGGGTGACACTGACATGGATACGATGGACTTCGAAAGCCACGAAGAGGCCCCGGTGTGATCATGGCAGCAGGATTCACGAGCGTTCCATTCAAGGCCGATAGCGGTCTTTCGTCGGTGAATGGGATTGCTAAATTCTCGAGTGCGGGGATTGTATTCGAGACCGAATCGAAGCTGTTCGGCCTCATCTCAGACGGAGTAAAAGAGGTTCGGCTGCCGGTCGGCGAGATACTGGACATCAAGTTTAGGAAGGGCATTTTCAAACGGGGAGCAAAGATCGAGATCCGGACGAAAACCTTAAGCAAGCTTTCGGAACTGCCTAACAGCGAGGGCAAGATGACGCTTAAGGTCACGCCCGACGACCACGATCGCGCCCGCGAAGCGGTCGAAAGACTGCAAAAGGATCTTGCCTATAGGGCCGAATCCCTGCCGCCCGCTCATACACCCGTCAGCATTCTGTTCGATCCTGGTGAGGACGAAACCGAAGAGCTGCCTAAGCAATAGAACGCGCTAGCGTCGATCACACAAATTCGTCTGCATCAACGCGTTACCGAGCGGGAGTGAGCCGCGGATCAGGTCTGGAC
>JBGSYT010000022.1:0-2671 GCA_041750855.1 Pyrinomonadaceae bacterium
CGATCGCGATAGAATTAAAGGTTATTGCAACAATTGAATAAATTAGAAATTGTTCACTCGAGACAACCCGCTGGAGCAATTCGATTCGATCTCCAGTGATAAGTCGATAATGAAAAGTGTATAAGTCAATTAAGGAGACGATGAATGATCGCAACAGAAACAACTGGAATAGTCACAAAAGGTTATGTAACTCATAACGCTGAGGCAAAGTTCGAGCCTTTCAATTTTGTCCGACGGGATGTCGGGCCGAGCGATGTGTTGATCGAGATCGAGTATTGCGGCATCTGCCATTCGGACATCCATCAGGCACGGGCCGAATGGGAACCCTTGATCCCGTCGCTTTACCCAATGGTTCCGGGCCACGAGATCGTCGGCCGAGTGACAAAGGTCGGCGGCGAGGTGACCAAGTTTAAGGAAGGCGATGCTGCCGGAATCGGTTGCTTTGTCGATTCTTGCCGCGAATGTGCGGGCTGCACTCATGGCCTCGAGCAGTATTGCCTCAAGGGCTGCGCAATGAGCTACAACGGCACTGAAATGGACCGCCAAACACCCACCTACGGCGGCTATTCTAAGCATTATGTGATCGACCAGGACTATGCGTTGAAAGTAGCCGCCCCTGAGGGAGATCTTGCCGGCGTCGCGCCGCTGCTCTGTGCGGGCATTACGACCTATTCGCCGCTCAAGCGTTGGGGAGCAGGCCCCGGTAAGAGGGTTGCGGTTGCAGGTTTAGGCGGCCTCGGCCACATGGGCGTGAAGATCGCCAAGGCGATGGGTGCCGACGTTACAGTTTTAAGCACTTCTCCTTCAAAAGAGGCCGATGCAAGGGCGCTCGGAGCGTCGGGTTTTGTGAACACGCGGGACGCCGACGCTGTGAAGGCTGCGACGGGCAGCTTTGACATATTGCTCGACACGATCTCGGCGAATCACGATTACAACACTTACCTCAGCATGGTGACGCTCAACGGCGTTATGGTTGTGGTCGGAGTACCGACCGAGCCGATCCCTCTAAATGCTTTTTCGCTGATAGGCGGGAACAAAGTGCTGGCGGGCTCATTGATCGGCGGTATTCCGGAAACTCAGGAAATGCTCGATTTCTGTGCTGAACATGGGGTCACGTCCGACGTGGAAGTGATCACGCCCGACCGCATCGAAGAAGCCTACGACCGCACGGTGAAGGCCGATGTCCGCTATCGGTTCGTGATCGACATGAAAAATGCATAGATACATTGTACTGCTCCGAGGTATCAACGTCGGTGGAAACACGATGATCAAAATGCAAGAGCTTCGGGCAATGTTCGAAGCTCTTGGCTTTGAAAATGTGGCCAGTCATATCAACAGTGGCAATCTCGCCTTTGATGTGAGTAGCCTGCACGTGAGTAAGGGATCGTCGCTCGAATCGAAGATCGAAAACGCGATCGAAAACGCATTCGGCAAACAGATTCCTGTCATGGTCCGGGAGCAGCAACATATTCAGACTGTTCTCGACCGTAATCCTTTCGCCGGACAATTTGAAAGCCACAAAGAAATGCATGTCCTGTTTATGAAGGACGAAATACCTGCCGACAAACAACGGCAACTTCTGGACAACCAGACCGTTGACGAACGCTTTTCGATCATCGGCCGCGAGATATATTGCCACCTTCGCCTAGGCGTGGCCGACAGCCTACTCGGCAAGGGCTTCATAGAAAAGAAGTTAAAGATTGCGACGACAGCGCGGAATTGGCGAACCGTCGGAAAGCTCGCCACACTATAAACATTGACGGTGTGTATTGAAGATGTGTATCCTAGAATAATGAAGAAGACCAGCTTTCGAAGGATCAATGTCACTTTGCCGGAATCAACGATCGCCGTGTTGGAAAATATCGCTGACAAAGGCTCTCGAAGTACTTTCATTGACGAAGCCATTAAGGAGCGGGCGAAACGACTTAAGAAAGAGAATCTGCGGGAGCTCTTAAAGGAGGGCGCCATAGTCCATCGGGAACGAGACCTTGAGATAGCCCGTGAATGGTTTCATCTTGAGGAAGAGCTGTGGCAAAACTAATTCCCAAACGTGGTGAGATCTACTTGGTGAATTTCGATCCGACGATGGGCCGCGAAATAAAAAAGACACGGCCCGCAGTAGTGATCCAAAATGACATTTCAAATCGGTACAGTGAGATCACGATTGTCGCGGCTATAAGTTCAAAGTTCGGGCCAAAACTATATCCGACGGAAGTGCCAATTAGAGCCGGCGAAGCAGGCATCCAAATCGATTCTGTGGTCTTGTTGAATCAGGTTCGCTCGATCGATCAGAAAAGAATGGTCAAACGAATTGGTAGGGTCTCCGGGCCTACGCTAAAACGTATTGAACGAGCAATAGCAATAAGTTTGGGTTTAATTTCCTTGGAATGATCAAAAGACCGTTCAATTTCAAACAATGGATCGACGAGCACCGGCACTTGCTGAAGCCGCCGGTCGGAAATCAGTGTGTTTATGATGATGACGATCTTATAGTGATGGTGGTCGGGGGGCCGAATTCGCGAAAGGACTATCACTGGGACGAGGGCGAGGAGCTTTTTTACCAGCTTGAGGGCGATCTGCTTGTAAAGATCCAGGAGGACGGCAAGTCCGTCGATGTGCCGATCCGCGAGGGCGAGATGTTCCTGCTGCCGCCGCGGATCCCTCACAACCC
>JBGSYT010000023.1:0-35807 GCA_041750855.1 Pyrinomonadaceae bacterium
TAACCATTACGATTCTCGCGGCGTTGCTGTTCATCCCGAATCGTTTCATGACGGCCGCATTTGCGCAGAATTCCGTTCCGAAGATCCAGTTTGAAAAATACACGTTGCCGAACGGCCTGCAGGTGATCCTGCACGTCGACCGCAAGCTGCCTGTGGTCCACGTGAACCAATGGTTCTATGTCGGCTCGGCTAACGCGCGGCTCGGCCGCAGCGGATTCGCGCACCTATTTGAGCATATGATGTTCCAGGGATCGAAGAATGCGACCAAGGAATATTTTGAGTATGCCGAGCTGGCCGGTGCGAACCTTCTTGAAGGCGGCGTGAACGGCACGACGAATCAGGACCGCACCAATTATTTCATCACGGTCCCCTCCGGAAATTTGGAAAAGGTCCTGTGGTTCGAATCGGACCGTCTCGCTACTTTGACCGAAGCGGTCGATAAAGCAAAATTCGACAATCAGGTAATGGTCGTGCAGAACGAACGCCGGCAGGGCCTCGAGAACCAGCCTTATGGACGCGCATTCAAGATAATGCTGCAGAACCTGTTCCCGATCGGGCATCCTTACAACACCGACGTGATCGGCGAGCATTCCGACCTTACCTCTTCGACGCTCGACGATGTAAAGGATTTCTTCCGGACCTATTACTCACCAAACAATCTTTCACTCGTGATCGCTGGCGATTTCGATCCGGCGGAGGCAAAGAAGCTGATCGAGAAATATTTCGGGCCGATACCGCCGGGGCCGGCTTTAGACCGCCCGGCCAAAGCGCCTTTTTCGATGACCACGCAGAAGGTCATTGAGGCCCGCGACCGTGTGCCCCAGGAGCGTTCGTACTTCGCATTTCACTCACCCGCTTACTTCGAACCGGGCGATGCCGAATTGGAACTTGCCGCGACGATCATGACGGACGGCATCTCGGCCCGGCTCAACAAGGCTTTGATCTACGACCGCCAGCTTGCTTCTAACGCCGTTGCTTTCCAATCCGGCCAACCGCTTACCGGCTTTTTCGCGATGTGGGTTACGGCGCGTCCCGGTTCCAACCTCGATCAGATCGAACAGATCGTGGATGCCGAGATCGCACGGCTTGCCAAGGAGGGCCCGACGGCGGCAGAACTTAACCGTGCCAAGACCAAGTGGGAAGCGGGTTTTATCTCCGGCCTTGAAGGCATCGGCGGCTTTGGAGGTAAATCGGACCTGCTCAACCAGTACAACACTTACCTCGGCGATCCCGGCAAGTTCGAAACCGACCTCGCCCGCCGCCGAAACGCGACTGCTGAGGGCGTGCGTGCCGCGGTGGACAAATATCTGAATACCAAAAATCGTGTGATCGCCCGTTTCCGGCCTGAGACCTCGACGAGGGCGAGCGAGGTTGCCGTTGACCGGTCAAAGGAGCCGCCGCTCGGTGCCGACCGTCCGTTCATCGCCCCGTCGGTCAGATCGGCAAAGCTCGAGAACGGCATCGATCTCTTCGTTGTTGAGAAACCCGAGCTTCCCAAGGTCGTCGTATCGTTGGCGACGCGCGCAGGCAGCGTATCGGATGCCGACGGGAAAGGCGGCCTTGCGTCTATGACCACGCGGCTCACCCGCCGTGGAACTAAAACACGGAACGCCGTCCAGATAGATGAAACGCTTGGCGATCTAGGTACCGCGATCGGCTGGGGAAGTTCTCGCGAAAGTTCCACCATGAGCCTCGACGTGCTCAAGCGAAACCTCGACCCGGCGATGGCCGTGCTGTCCGATGTTGCGATGAACCCTTCGTTCCCCGCCGATGAATTTGACCGCGAAAAGAAGCTGGCTCTGGATGGGCTCTCACAGGCCGCGAATAACCCGAATGCAGTCGCGAACAGGGTTGCCGCTATTGTCGCGATGGGGGCTGATCATCCCTACGGACGGCCTTCGGGCGGCTTGCCCGGCACTGTCAGCGCGATCACTCGCGATGATCTCGTCCGTTTCCACGGCGCGAATTGGAAGCCCGGCAGCTCGGCCCTGATCTTTGTCGGCGACATTTCGCTCGACGAAGCGACGGCGTTGGCGCGGAAACATTTCGGCTCGTGGTCGGGTGGTGCGGCACCGGCCGCGAACGTTCCCGCTCTCAGGCCGATGCCGACCGGCAAGGTCTATCTCGTAGATAAGCCCGGGGCCGCCCAGACCGTCGTCGCCCACGTGCTCAAAGGCATCGAGCGGAAGTCGCCCGATTATTACGCATTGTCACTTGGAAACGCGGTTTACGGCGGCGGTTTCGGGACACGGCTCAATCTGAATTTACGCGAGGACAAGGGCTGGTCGTACGGCGTTTTCGCCTTTCCGCAGCATTTCTCGAAGGCAGGAATGTGGATCGCATCCGGCGGCGTACAGACCGATAAGACCAAAGAATCGGTTGCCGAATTTATGAAGGAACTTCGCTACATTGCCGGCGAGAAACCTATTACCGAGACCGAGTTCGTCAACGCAAAGCAGTCGAAGGTGCGCGGCTATGCCCAGCAGTTTGAGGCGTTTGGCCGGATCACGGGCCAGATTGCCGATTTCTGGCTTCACGGGCTTCCGATGACCACGCTCCAGGCCGAGACCGACGAGATCGGAAAGCTTCAGCTTAGCCAGGTCAATTCGGTTATAACAAAATACTCGGCCGTGCCGGGTACGTCGCTCGTACTGGTCGGCGACCTGTCGGTCATCGAGGCCGGCATCCGCGAGCTGAACCTCGGCGAGATCGTCATCCTCGACGTCGAGGGCCGCCCGGCTGCCGCTCAGGCAAACCGCTAGCTCCACCTCCAACACGGGCAGCAAGACGACCTCTTGTTGCCCTTTTTCTATTCCGAAAATTGGCCTAATGAAAACGGCGAAACGTCGATCGTGCTTTGGCCGGTAAGGGCCAGTTCGGCGAGTGTTTCTCCGATCGCGGCTGAATGCTTGAACCCGTGCCCCGAGCAGGGAGATGCGAGGATCACGTTTTCGCTGAGGCGGTCGATAATGAAGTTGCTGTTCGGCGTGACGGTGTAGAGGCAAACGGCGGACCTGACGCATTTACTCCCGATCCCATTCAGCTTCCCCGAAACGTACTTATCGAACATCGCGGCGGATTCGTCCGCTGAGACGGTCCGCTCCGTGTGGTCGGGAAGGGTCGTTTCCTCATAACTTTCGGCCGCGATCTTCAGGCCGCCTCTCGGTCCGCCGATCGCCGGAAAGCCGTAACAATAATCATCCTGCCAACGGCCAAACGACCAGATAAAAATAGGGAAGTTTCCTATGGCATATTGCTCATAGACATCTGAAACATCAAACCAATAGAGCACCTGCCGATAGATCTTGAACAAATTCGCCGGGGCGTCATCGACAAAATCATGCACCCACGGGCCGGCGGTCACAATCGCGGCCGCTGCAGAGTAGTTGCCGCGATTCGTCACGACATCGACGCCTGAGCCGTTCTGCCGGACGCGGATCACTCGCTCGTTCCGGTGCAATGTCGCCCCCAGCTTCTCGGCCAGCATCAGCTGGGTTCCAACACAAGCTTCGGGCCGTAGAAATCCCGCTTCATCCTCGTAATAAGCCCGCTCATTTCCGCCGAGAAGAAACTGCGGGAATTCGTCCGCGATCTGGCCGGCGTCCAAAAGCCGGTGGCTGATGCCGAATTTTCGGGCCGCATCGGTCGTGGTCTTGAGAAAATCGGCATTTCCATGGAGCGAATGGCCCGAGTCCGCCGAGATTATCAAACCGCCCGTTACCGTCAGAAGATCCTCGCCGGTCTCGGCCTCCAACTCGTGCCAGATCTCGTTAGAACGAAGCGCAAACGGCACAAAATGCTCGCCTTCGCCGATGGCCTGCCGCGTTATCCGCGTCTCGCCGTGCGTCGAGCCAAGCGTATGCGGCGGCGAATATCGGTCGATCCCGATCACGCTCGCACCTCGCTTCGCAAGCTGATAACACGCCGCGCTCCCCATCGCCCCAAGCCCGATCACTATCACATCTGCATTCATCTTAGACATCAGCCGATATCTTAGCAGGAATGCCGAAATGCAGAAGCCCCGTTGCAGAAGCCCGCGCGTCAGCAAGGGCTTAATGATCAGCGTCACCACACGACCGAGGCCCCGCCTGAAGATCCCACGACCAGATTCACCGTAACCGACCAATTGGGCAGCCCGAGGGTGATACTGGATTCGGCCGGGGATGTCGTTTCACGCCGCGATTTTCTCCCGTTCGGCGAAGAGATCGCCCGGGACGGCACTTACCGCAAGACCGACCATAAATACGGCGAGGCCGACCGCGTCCGACAGAAGTTCACCGGCTACCAGAACGACGCCGAAACGGGCCTCGACTTCGCCGAAGCCCGGATGTACGAGAACCGCCACGGCCGCTTCACCGCCGTCGACCCGCTGCTGGCCTCCGGCAAATCCGCCGACCCGCAAACCTTTAATCGGTACGTTTACGTGATGAACAACCCGTTGGTTCTGACGGACCCATCGGGATTACAGGCAGGCAACCCCTCAGACAACTTAGACGGAAACTGGTGGTCGAAACTGAAGGACGGTTTCAATCAGTTCGTCCGGGCAATCATCGGTGACCGCGGCTTGAACGATTCTGAGGAAGACGAGTTTCAAGAGCGAAAACGGGGAGGTCCGGACAAACAAGTTGGAAATGGTATTCGGAATTATGCGGCCGGACTCAACCAAATCAATGATGTAATAAGCGAAAATGATCCTACTAGTTCCTATAACGCGATTCGGGCCGGAAATGACGCACTTCTAGGACGAGGAAGTGAAGAAGATGCGTGGTGGGCACTGGGCGAGGCTGCCGTTAACACGGCGCTGACCGTTGCCCCGGGAGGGAGCTCTAGAAAGTTGGCCTCGAACCTGATCGGAGCAGGGATTAAACGACCCTTGAATGCGCACGCGCATCACATCGTCGCTCACGGGGATGCGCGAGCTGCCCAGGCGAGAGCGATCCTGCAAAAAGCAGGTATTGGCATCGATGATGCCGCAAACGGCGTGTTTTTGCCGGCAACAAAGAAGGTTGCGGAGACTACAGGCGGACTGGCCCATGCGGCTATACACTCCAACAGGTACTACGAGGCATTGACGAGCAGACTTTTGGGAACTAACAATGTTAAGAAAGAATTGAAGCGAATACGTAAGGAGATACTATCGGGAACCTTTCCGTAATGACAAAATGATTAAGATTTATAGGGTAAAATCGGACGTCGATCGATTCCGGTGGCTAATTCCTGAGGTTCCCGATTCCGTAATTTTGGACTACACAACATTCGAATGTGTCCCCCGCAGTGCCGATTGGTCACCGCCATCGGTTCGTGTTCATGACCTATTGTTGAATGAAGGAGATTTCGCATATTACACCCCAGGTGCGCTGGTGGCTAATCCCGAAGCATTTCAGAAAGTCAAGCCCTTTTTTGAGACCGCCGGAGAAATTCTGCCACTACGGTGCAACGGGAATCAATACAGGTTGCTCAATGTCACGGTTTGTAAGGATGCCATGGATCATAATAAGACCGAGTGGTATGAGGACAACGGAGAACGGGTTAGTATTACAAGATTTGTTTTTGATGAAGTCAAACTGGAGTCTCTTAAAGCTTCTATCTTCAAGATACCGGAAACATGCCGAGGAAGTGTCCTGACAATGGAAAAGAACGGAAATCCCGAGATAGAGTTCAAAGCATTCGTTGAGACCAATGGTCTGAGCGGGCTGCAATTTGAGGAACTATGGACATCTGCAGCGTAATCCGCCTCCAAACGTTGGGTCCAATCACGTAACCGAATTCAAGCAATTCACTGACGGGCAAACATGCACTTCAAGCTACGAATACAACCTTGCCGGGGCGTTAACAAAGGAAACGTACCCATTAGGCCGTGTCGTTGAAAATGAGTTCGACCATAACGGCGACCTTGCGAAGATCTTCGGCAAGGCAACGACAACCTCGACTGAGAGGGTTTACGCAAGCAACTTTGCATATTCGCCGGACGGAAAGATCGAGAGATTGAAGCTCGGTAGCGGTGTGTGGGAGTCGGCGAAGTTCAACTCGCGGCTTCAGGTGAAAGAGCTTTCGGTCGGTTGGGGGCCGTCGTCATCGAGTATCTGGAAGATGACAACTGAATTCGGCGAACTGCAGACAAACGGGACGGTCGATGCAACGCAGAACAACGGCAATATCGGCAAACAGACAGTGAGTTTCACGGGATTGGCGAACCCGTTCGTCCAGACATACAAGTACGACATGCTCTACCGTCTGACCGAAGCGAAGGAGTCGAACAACTCCAATCAGACCTGGAAGCAGGTGTTCGAGTACGACCGCTACGGCAACCGCACCGGCCACGACAAGTTCATCGGAACGACCGAGGTGACGCAGGCCGAAGAGACTCACCCTGCGATCGACCCTGCCAGCAACCGCTTCGTGGACGAACAGGGTTACACGTTCGACGAGAACGGCAACATCGTCGTCGATGCCGAAGGACGCCAGTTCACCTTCAACGGCGACAACAAACAGGCCGAGGTCAGTTATCAGTGGTCAGTTGTCAATGCGAGTCCCGCAGTGTGGGTTTTCCCAGTCGATCAGAAAGTGAAAACGGCCGAAGCGAAACGTTTCGCTTCGGCCGTTTATGTTCTTACCAATGACCACTTAACGACTCGGATCAGTCCCACGGATCAGTTCGCGAAGGGCCTTGTTTACCGCTTCCGTGGTCGGAAAGGCCATCGCAACATCTTCATCAAGCAAGACTAGATTTGTGCCGGCGTTATAGCGGTCAACATATTTTCCGCGTACCCTGCCTTTCAGGGCCGTAAGGTCATATTCCGGCCGCAGTTCGTCTTTATCGTGGTGCTTCTTCATATTGATCCAATTCCGCTTTTGTTAACCGCCGCGCGCTGATTATCCGGATATCACGACCGTCATCGGTATGCGCTACAAATAAAATTCTACCATTTCGTGAGCGTCCGATGATGATAAAACGCTTTTCGTCGTCCGAATGATCGGGATCGTCAAATGTGTCTGATAGAGGGTCCCCGAAGACAGAAGCCGCTTCCTCGAATCCAACTCCGTGTTTCCGCAAGTTTGCTGCTGCTTTTTTCGGATCCCACAGAAATCGCATCAATACGAAGATAATGCAAAAAAGGCGGTGTGCAAACTTATTGCCAACCGCCTTTTCTATTTGGATATGGTCGGGGCGAGAGGATTCGAACCTCCGACCTCACGGTCCCGAACCGTGCGCGCTACCAGACTGCGCTACGCCCCGATAAATTTCCGCGCACGCGGCGCGAACCACAAGTCTAGAGAACGCCGGCGCGCATGTCAAACGATTTTCCACGGAAGCGGGTTCATTCGGAATTTTCTTTGTGAACTTCGTGTCTTCACTTTGTGGTCTTTGTGGTGAAAAAAGACCTTTTAACACAGAGTGCACGAAGTACGGACACAAAGGCCACAAAGGACCCGCACAAAGGCCGCAGTGAAAACTATCAAGCTATACGGAGCTGGTCCGCTCAGAATACGAACCGGATCACGACAAATCCGCCGACAAGCAGCACGAGAAAGATTACCGTCAGGATCTCAAAGTATTTATCGATGAACTTCTTGATCGGTGCGCCGAAGAAATAGAACAACGCCGCGACAACGAAAAAGCGCCCGGCCCGGCCCAGTATCGACGCGGCCACGAGCGTCGCCAGCGAGATCTCGAAAGTGCCCGCCGCGATGGTGAACACCTTGTATGGTATTGGCGTGAATGCCGCCGTAAAGATGGCCCAGAACGCGTGTTCGCTGTAAAGCTGGCGGACAGTCTCGTAATGGCCCATCGCACCGTAAAACTGCAGGATCGGCTGGCCGATGGTCTCAAAAAATGCCCATCCGATGAAATATCCGAAAACGCCTCCGAGCACCGAACCCGCCGTACATATCGCTGCATACCGAAACGCCCGTGTCGGCACCATCACCGCCATCGCGATCAGCAGCACGTCCGGCGGTATCGGGAAAAACGACGACTCCATGAACGCGATGATGAACAGCGCCCACTCGGCGTGCGGCTTGTCCGCATAGCCTTCCACCCAAGCCTTCAGCCTGCGCAGCTGGTCGAATATCTTCTTCAAATCTCAGTCCTCACAATAGATCGTTCAGTGTCATGCATCGCCCTTGTTCCCGGCCTCGTGCCATCCGTGAGTTCCGATCAGCGGGACAAACGAGCACGGGCCGCACTCCTCCTGATCAAAACCCTTCTCGGTCCGCGTGACCCTGACCAACACTTGCGAACCCTGATTTGCGCCTATCGGTATCACCAGCCTGCCGCCAGGGACAAGCTGTTCGATGAGCGGTTCCGGCAGCTTTGGTCCGCCGGCAGCGACCAGTATCGCATCGAACGGCGAATAGACCGGCCAGCCGGCGGTCCCGTCCGCGACCTTCATCGTGAAATTATTGACACCGATCGAGCGAAGTTTTTCCCTTGCATTGACGGCAAGAGACTCGAGGCGTTCTATCGCATAGACCTTACGGACAAGGGTCGCAAGCACGGCCGTCTGATAACCCGAACCTGCCCCGATCTCAAGCACGCGCTCCGTACCTTTCAGTTCCAGCAGCTCGGTCATCCGGGCGACGATAAAGGGCTGCGAGATGGTCTGCCCGCCGGCTATCGGCAGGGCATTGTCCTTGTAGGCCTGCGATCTCAACGCATCGGGAACGAAAACGTGTCGTGGCACGGTCTCCATCGCTTGGAGCACACGCTGGTCCGCGATGTGATAATGGTCGCGAAGCCGTTCGACCATCTTCATTCGCGGCAGCTCAAATTCATCCATTACTTTTCTGCCCGCTACTCCCAGTCGAAGTCCTCCCACGTACGCATTTTCTCAAGTGCCAGATGGTTCGTCAGGTCGCTTCGCATCGGCGTCACCGAGACAAAGCCCTCGTCGATCGCTTCAAAATCCGTTCCGCCCTCGGCACGAAAACCGGCCCGCTCTTCACCGATCCAATAATACAACTTTCCGCGCGGGTCGATGTGTTCCGAGATCACGGGACGAGCGGTCTTAAAACCCTGCTTCGTGATCTTTATCCCCGACGGCTTTCCTTTGGGAACATTCACGTTTAGCAGCGTAAGCTCGGGAATGCCGTTCTCGAGCGCCTTTCTCGTCACTTCCCGTGCGACCTTTACCGATTCGGCAAAGTCGGGACTGCGGTTCGCCACAAGGCTGAATGCCAGGCCCGGAACTCCCAGGATCGTCGCTTCCATCGCACCGGCTACCGTGCCCGAATAGGTCGCGTCGTCGCCGAGATTCGCACCGTGGTTTATGCCCGACACGCAGATCGCAGGGCGTTCAGTTGGAAGCAGGATCTGGTTCAAGGCAAGCGTTACACAGTCGGTCGGCGTGCCGTCGACTGCCCAATGCCGCTCGTCGATCTGGCGAATTCGCAGCGGCCTTGCCAGCGTCAGGCTGTGCGATGCACCGCTTTGCTCCGACGCGGGTGCAACGACGAAAACATCACCGACGTCCCGCATAGCCTGCTCGAGCGCAATGATGCCCTCGGCGTGAATGCCGTCGTCGTTCGTGATCAATATGCGCGGCCGTGTGTAAACCATTCGATAAAAGTACTAACAAACCCACCAAAGGAAAGCCGATCGTTCCCGTTTACCGCACAAAAATAGGGTGGAAGGCATGAACGCTAGACACGCGTGCAATTTCGCCTTTTCACCCTTTTCCTTTCGTCCTGATTATTTTACCGATTTGTCGGCCCGCTGCCCGGGCCCATTCCCGGACGCTGTGGTCCCGTGCCCATCGGCCGCTGCTGGCGGAATCGCCGCCTGTTGCGCTTGCGGGCATTCACTGACTTGAGCTTCGCCTTTTGTCCCGGCGGAATGAAGTGAGCGTGCTTTTTCAGATCTTTGATGATCTCTTCGCTGATCACCTTGCGCTTGAACCGCCGCAGGGCGCTCTCGATCGTCTCGTTGTTGTTAACAGTTATAAATGCCATTTATATTCTCACCTCCTCTCGGCTGGTGTAAGCCCCAAAAGGGCAAACCACAATTAAACTATCTTTCCCCTTGAAACGCAAGCCGATCGGACAACCGGACGTGATTGAGAGGTGTCCCAAACCTGCGGCGCCCGAGCTTCATTCCTTGCGGGCATGGCTCCTTTGCCTGACGAATTGGCCGATCGCACGCGATCTCGTGATCAGGCGGCAATAGAATCGTAAATATGTCTTTACAAAGGGGTTGACTTACTCTATATTCAACTCTGCGGTGAAAGAGGTCATTCTGTAAACCACCGCTCAATAGAATCCAGTGCTAAACAAATTCTACTTTATCGGCATTATCTTTACCGTACGACGATCGTGCGATGGGTGATGTCCAAACTCGAATCTGTGGAGATTAGGCCGTCATCCGAAAGGGACAGACGGCCTTTGACTTTTATGGTGTCTGATCGAAAAGCCAGGCCGGTCGCTACCAACGAAAAAAATGTGATCGACACTTAACAGTTTTCAATTCGCAGCTGTTTTATTCTATGGCCACGGAACAAAAAAATGATGATGACGGGATGTTGAACGAAGGCAGCGTAAGCAGCCCGCGGGCCGAGATAGACCTGATCGACGGCGAATTGTTGCGTTTGCTGAACCGTCGGGCGGCGATCGCCCTTGAAGTCGGCGAGGCGAAATCGGGCCTCGATGCATCGCTCTGCGATCCGAAACGCGAACGCGAGGTCCTAGTCCGTCTCAAGGCCGAAAATCCCGGCCCTTTCGATGATGCGAGTATTGAGAATATCTTCCAACGGATCATCGACGAATCGCTTCACCTGCAGCAGCGTACTTTCCACAAACCTTTCTACGTGGCCGACCGGCGAAGCCACGCGGACCTGATGGCCAAACGTTCGCGTGTCGCATTCCTTGGCGAACGAGGAAGTTTCAGCCACGAGGCCGTCCTGTCGATACTTGGAGACGAATGCGAGCCGGTGTCGTTCCCGACCTTTGACGATCTGTTCGCAGCCATCGCTCGCGGCGATGCTGATTATATCCTGGCGCCGCTCGAGAACACGCTCGTCGGGTCTGTTCACCGGTGTTACGACCTCTTGCTAAAAAGCGACCTGAGCATCGCGGCCGAGATCGTCCTTCCCGTGTCCCATTTTCTTGTAGCATGCCCTGCGGCAGAGTTTGAGAACATCGAAACCGTCGAGTCTCACCCGGCGGCCCTCGCGCAGTGCGAACGGTTCTTCGCCGCCTATCCGCATCTGAAGCGGGTGGCGGGCAACGACACTGCCGGAAGTGTGAGACGGGCCGTCGAGAGCGGCGACCCGACGCGTGCGGGCATCGGTTCACGCCGCAGCGCCGAACTGTACGGCGGCAAGATCGTGCGCGAGCACATCGAAGACCGCGCCGAAAATTTCACCCGCTTTGTCCTTCTCTCGCAGAAGCCTAACGATACCGCCGGCGGTGACAAGATCTCGATGGTGTTGACCCTGCGTCACGAGCCGGGTTCGCTGCACAACGCTCTGCGGGTCTTTGTCCGCCGCGGTATCGACCTTCTCAAGATCGAAAGCCGCCCAATTAAGGATTCTCCGGCCGAATTCCACTTTTATCTGGATATTCGCCCGCCGGCCAGCGAAAGCGAGCTTGCTGGGGCGCTCGACGATGTCCGCCAGCAAGCGGCAGAGGTTCGATATCTTGGGAGGTACCCGACCGTGCGGCTTTAACGGGATCGAAGGCTCCCCTCCTGGTTTGAGGAGGGGTGGCAGCCGGTTGTTTTGTACCGGCTGACGGGGTGGTGATCACCCCGAGCCGCGCGTCGACGTTGAATGAACCACACGCCATCACCACCCCGCCCAAAAAGCGGGCACCCCTCCTTAGACAAGGAGGGGAGGTTGCGGGACGACGGCGGTGACTCGGACAAAGCGGATTTCTGTTAGTTATTACCTGTTATGATCCTGATCCTCAAACCAAACATCAGCCCGGATTCGAGGGAGTACAAGCGCCTCGTAGGTCACCTGCAAAACCTGACGAACATCGAGTATCGCATCCACCAGGTTCTGGGTGCCGAACAAACACTAACCGAGATCTACCTGATCGGCACCACGTCGGCGCTGTCCTTGGACGAGATGCGCTCGTTCCAGGCCGTCGATCACGTCGTGCGCATTTCCGAGCAATACAAGGTGCTCGGCCGGCACAAGGACGATACGCGGCCCAGCCACTTCACCTATAACGGCGTCAGATTCGGCCAGGATAACCTGAACGTTTTTGCGGGCTTGTGCGCGGTCGATTCGCCCGAAAGCGTCGAGGTGATGATGAGAGCCTTGAAGGACCACGGCCAGGTCTGCACCCGCATGGGCGCATATAAGCCGCGTACCAGTGCCTATTCATTCCAGGGCCATGGCAAGAGTTGTTTGCCCTATGTTTTCGAACTGGCAGGGAAGTACGGCATCAAGGTCATCGCGATGGAGGTGACGCACGAATCACACGTCGCCGAGATCAATGAGGCTCTCGATCTGACGGGCCGCCCGACCGGCGTAATGCTCCAGATCGGCACGCGCAACACGCAGAATTTCGAGCTTCTCAAGATCGTCGGCCGCCAGAAGGAATTTCCCGTTTTGCTGAAACGAGGCTTCGGGATCACGCTTGACGAGTCGCTCCACGCGGCCGAATATCTCGCCAGCGAGGGCAATCAAAAGGTCGTCTTCGGACTCCGCGGAATGAAGACCAACATCGGCGACCCGCACCGCAACATGGTAGATTTTGCCCACGTGCCCGTCGTCACTCGGCTGACGCGGATGCCCGTCTGCATCGACCCGTCGCACTCGGTCGGCGCCCGTTTCCGCTGTCCGGAGAATATCCTCGACATCCAACACATCACCGCCCAGGGCATCATCGCCGGTGCGAATATGGTCCTCGTCGATTTCCACCCTGACCCGTCCGTTGCACTCGTCGACGGCCCGCAGGCCCTCCGCTTAGAAGAACTCGGCCCGTTCCTCGAAGACGTCGCGATCGTCCGTGAGGCTTACGAAAGACGCCGAGCATTATTCAATTAGGCCTGTTACATGTCGAGCTGTCTTCAACATCGTTTAGGAAATCGGAAAATCTTGTAATTGCGGGTCTAATCTGCTAGCGTTTTGTTTCCAACTGCGTTTGATCAAAAATGCTAGGCGGCCAAGTAAGATTAGACGCGAACTTTGAAGATGAGTAGTACTCCGTATCCCCTCACAATCCTTACCTTATTTTTCGTGGTCCTGATATTCGGCGGTGTTCATGAATCATGGGCGCAGCCAGTTGTTGAGGAGCCGGGGATCAACGCCCGACATCTGCGTGAGATCATCCGCAAAAAACAGAGCAAAGGGAGCCTTGTTCTTTTGACCCCGGAAGACCTGTCAATTCTGAAGTTTGCCACTGGCCAGAAGGATTCCGCCGCTGGCGATCCCTGCTCAACCGCAGCACCGATTGAGATCGGCCAGACGATCGACGGAGAGCTGACCCCGGAAGATTGTCAGGCGCCCGATTTTTCCTATGCCGATTTTTACAGGTTTCAGGGGCAGGCCAACCAGCATCTGACGATTCGGCTCAATTCGGCCGCTTTCGACACTTATCTTGGGGTTACGGAAGAATTCGGCGAGTGGGTCCGAGAAGATGACGACGGCGGGGAAGGAACCAACTCGCTGCTTCATGTCGTTCTTCCCTCAACCGGGCCATACATTGTCCTCGCGAACTCGGTATTCCCCAATGAGTTCGGGCCATATACGTTAAGCGTTGAGTTTTTCGTTCCATGCAGCTATTCGCTCGATCCGACAAACATAACCGCCCCGCCTCTAGGGGGACCGTTCAACTTCACAGTCAACACCCAGCAGGGCTGCCAATGGGGTTTTATCGGCGCTCCGTCGTTTGCGACCTTGAGCCAATACTCGGGAACCGGGACGACAACTGTCACGATGACCGTCGCGATCAATGACACGAACGCCCCCCGCGAGGGCTACCTCAACCTGGCTGGGAACATTCTGACCGTCACACAGGCTTCGCTGGCGTGCGCATTCTCGATCGCTCCGCAGGGCGCGACCTTGCCCGGCACGGCATCTGGAGGGCAGTTTTCCGTGACTGCGCCGGACGGATGCGGCTGGATCGCCGAGGGCACATTTCAATATCCCTGGATACAGATAACTTCGCCCCCTCAGTCGGGGAATGGCATCGTGAACTTCACTGTCTCGCCCTTTTATGGTGCGGGCACTCGCGTCGGGGCGATAAGGGTCCGTGGCGAAGCGTTTACGATCACCCAGAACGGCTTGAACTGCACTTACTCCGTCTCGCCGACCGTCATAACGGCCCCTTCATGGGGGCGAACCACGGCGATCACGGTTAACACCCAGCCAGGGTGCGTTTATTCGATGGGCAGTAGTTTTATGTTCCAGGTCGGGAACGGTGGAGCGCCGTTTCCTTCGGGACCTGGCGACCTCACAATAGAGATATTGCCGAATCCTAATGTTGGGCTGAGAGGAATGGTCGCAACGTTGTACGGCGGCGGGGTTTTTTCAGTCCCGATCACATTCAGGCAGGCAGGGACTAACAGCAAAACGGTGTCCGATTTCAACGGAGATCGAAGGGCCGACCTTTCAGTGCAAAGGCAAAGCGATAACATCTGGCACGTACTCACCTCTACTTCCTACACTGCGATGCAGTTCGGTGTTGCGGGGGACAAGATGGTGCCGGCGGATTATGACGGGGATGGCAAGACGGATGTGGCTGTGTTCAGGCCTTCGACGGGGACATGGTTCGTCTATATGTCGCAGTCGCAGACGTTCCAGACTTTTGGCTGGGGACAGGACGGCGACATTCCCGTACCGACCGATCGTAATGCGGACGGCAAGGCCGACCTTGTCATTTACCGGCCGTCCAACAATACCTGGTATACGCGATTCTCGAATGGCACCTTCCATACGTTTCAGTTCGGCATTGCGGGCGACAAACCGATGCTCGGTGACTTTGACGGTGACGGGATCGGCGATGTGGCGCTGTTCCGGCCTTCCAATAATAACTGGTACATCATCAAATCGAGTTTGGGCTTCTTTGTCCAGACCTGGGGCGAGGCGGGCGATATTCCGCTGACGGGGGATTTCGATGGCGATGGTGCGACCGATCAGGCGGTGTTTCGTCCTTCGACGGGCCAGTGGTTTTTGAGCAAGACGACGGAAGGATTTAGTTCTCAGAATTGGGGGCAGAGCGGAGACGTTCCGGTCGCGGCAGATTACGACGGCGACGGCAAGACCGACATCGCGGTCTTCCGCCCATCCAACGGACAATGGTATATAGTGCAATCGACCGCCGGCATACTCATCCTGCCGTTCGGTCAAGATGGGGATATTCCAACGCAGGCTGCTTTCATTTATTGAGATTGCGGTTTGTTTGATCATCGCGCTCGCTTTGAGGCCCGGCCTCAAAGCGGGCGTTTTGTTTTTGGGCGGCGGCGGTTTAGGCAAGCCTCACTGGTTACAGGACTACCAAACTCGAAGGAACCTGACGGTCGGTGCGAGCGGTGACATTTTGCCGCGGGCCATTTCCGGTGCATAATCAAATCGAATTCTTTCATAATACAAAATCTTTTTGGAGGTTTACGATGATCAGGTTTACACGAATTTCGTTCGTCTCATCCGCACTCTTTGCTTTTATAGCTGTTGCGGCGGTTGATTTGCTAGCCCAGATCAAGGTGCCGAGGCCGAGCCCGAAGGCGAGCATAATGCAGACCGTCGGCGTAACCGACGTGACGATCACTTATTTCCGCCCCGGTGTGAAGGGGCGAAAGATATGGGGTGACTGGCCAACCGAGGTGAAGGGCGAAGGGACGCTTGACAACCAGAACCAGCGTCCGCCGGGAGCGCCGATCGTGCCTTATGGACACCTCTGGCGGACCGGTGCCAATGACGCCACGCAGTTTGTCGTCACCGATGATGTGCTGATCAACGGTTCGCCGCTGCCCGCGGGCACCTACAGCCTGCACACCATTCCGGGCCGTGAAGAATGGACCATCGTCTTTAACGGCACCGCAAACCAGTGGGGAAGTTTCAATTACGATCCGGCAAAGGACACACTCCGCGTCAAGGCAAAACCGGTCACCGTCGCTGAGCATCACGAGTGGATGGATTTCAGCCTCGACCCCGACAAGGAAAACACCCTGACCGCCGCGATCCGTTGGGAAAAGGTCCGCGTGCCGTTCACCATCGAGGTCAAGGACGTTGCTGCGACGACGCTCGCTCGTGCTCGCGAATCGGTCGCGGCCGCCAAAGCTGATGATTGGACGACACCTTTCCAGGCTGCAAATTTTGCAAGGGCTAACAAATCGCCCGACGAGGCCGCGAAATGGTACGAACAGGCTCTCCGCGCCATCGACGAGCATTTAAAGAAGGCCGAGAACTACCAAAACCTGTCAAGGAAAACGAACATCCTGTTCAATGCCGGCCGGACAGATGAGGCGATCGCTGTTGGCGAAAAAGCCGTCGTTGCGGGCAAGGCCGAAAAGGCCGACACCGCTGCTCTCGAGAAGCGGATCGCTGACGCCAAGGCCGCCAAGCAGTAACATCGACGAATATCTTTGTTTCAAAGGACGGCCTTCGACAGCCGTCCTTTTTCGTTCCGTTTGCATTGAGATTTAGATATAATCCCTCAAGATGCAGAACCTTTTGGTCAGAACCCCGACCCCGCGGCATGTGCCCATCACCGTCGAGATCTATCATCTGATGGCCGAGCGCGGCGCCTTTCACCCTGACGACCGTGTCGAACTTATTGGAGGACAGATATTCGATATGTCGCCGATCGGACGATTGCACGCACGATGTGTAAATTACTTGAATGCTTTTCTCAACCGTACTTTCGGGGCCGATCTGATCGTCAGCACTCAAAACCCGATCCTTCTCGACGACTTGAGCGAGCCTCACCCGGACATCTGCCTTCTCCGGCCCTCGTCGGATTTTTATAAGGCCGAATTGCCGCGGGCGCACGACGTAAAACTCATCATTGAGGTCGCCGATTCGAGCGTCGAGTTTGACCGTGGTGTGAAGCTTAGGCGATATGCGATGGCTGGGATCCCCGAAACCTGGCTTGTTGATCTCGTGAATGAAAGGGTCGAGATCCACACTCAACCTGAGATAGACGGCTACGGTAGCGTCGAGACGTTCGTACGGGGAGATGAGTTTGCATCGAAAGTCCTTCCGTCGATCGTCATTCCGGTCGATGACGTCCTTGGCTGACCGAACGGTTCCTGCGTATTAAGCAAGCCTTAGTTTCCCCACTTGTCCCACGCAGCCTTCGCGATCTTCGCTATCACAGCCTCACGCGTCTTCTCGTCCGCACGCGAATCCCCGACAAAAACCGCGATCGCCATCATCTTCTTATTGGGCAGCTCAATGATGCCGATGTCGTTTGTTGCCGGAGTAACTCCACTGACCGTTGCCGAGGTCCCTGTTTTGTGTGCGACATAGGCGTTCTCCGGCAGCAGCCCTCGAAGCCGGTTCGGGCCGGGCCGTGATTCGTTCATAAAATCGAGGATCAGTTTCGAACGCTCTCGGTCCAGCGAGGTGCCTGTGATCAACTGTGTCAAAAGCGATACCGAGGCAGCGGGCGTCGTATAATTATCCGCCTGCATCTTTATGTTCCCGGAAAACTCCCGGTGCGTATTCTTGACGGCCATGTCTGCGACGCCGATCCCGCTCAGATAATTCTGCACCCCTTCCGGGCCGCCTGCCAGCCGCAGCAGTGCATCGCTCGCGCTCCCGTCGCTTTCCGCAATGGCATATTCGATCAGGTGCCAAAGCGGAAGCTTTGTCCCGTCAGGAAATTTATCGCGAAGCGGCGAGTTCATCCCGGCCGGAACAAAGTCGTCCCGCGTGATCTCGATCTCTTCGTCAGAGCGGTATTTTCCCGCATCGACCTGTTTCATCACGGCCATCGAGATCGGCACCTTGCAAACGCTCTGCATCGGGAATTGCATCTCCGCATTCATCGAGGCGTTCTGGCCCGTTTCCAGCACGACTGCCGCAACGCCGACCCTTCCTCCGGCTTCCTTGGCGATCTCGGCAAATTGCGCCTCGAGCTCGGTGTCGACCGCCGTTCGTGTCACCGGTGATGGCCTGACAGAGGCCGGCGGCGTTTCTGCCGGGACCGTAGCTGTTTGATTCCCGGTGCCGTTCTGTCCGCCGCAAGCTGAAAATACGAGTGCGAAAACAATGACGAAATTTCTCATAAGCTGACAAATATAACACGCCCGTGCCGCCGAGGCTAAACTGTCCGCCGGTCCTAGAAGCTCGCGAATCCTGACGCTGTGCGCATCATCTGCACGGCGATGCTGACGGCATCGACCTGATCGTCGTGTGCGTCGCCCCGGCCGGTAAAGCGGCACACCTCGTCGAGAAAATCGTCGATCCACGGCCCGTTAACAAGCGTTACCTTGCCTTCTTCTGCGAGCGCCGCCCAGATCTCGGCCCGCATCAGCTTGTCGCCCGACACTTTCACGCCTCGCAGCGGCCGCCCGATCACGCTTGCCTCGCTCCGCAGGTCCTGCACCAGGGCGTGCCCGTTTGCCGCAAGCTCGATGCCGTGCATCGTGTCCGGTTCGGCAAGCATTCGCCCGATCACGAAACGCTTTTGTGCGGGATATTCGATTCGTTTGCGGTAACCGTCGGCGATATAGAGCATGCCGGTCTGCTTGTCTATCGCGCATCGGAACGACGCCGTATGGTCGGACGAGTTCTTGGCCGTGGCCGCGAGGTCATAGCCTCTCACCCACCGAAGGCCATCCGGGTGTTTATCGACGGTGTTCCGGAACCATTCCGCCTTGAACAGCCCGCCGCCTTCCGCATGCGGCCTCTGCTGATAGAGCGATGCGAACGACCGCGAGCCCAGCCGCCGCTTTATCGCGAGCAGTTCGTCGCGGCCGAATCGCTCCGGCCATAATGCCTCGCCCTCGTCGCGGCCCAGCGGATCGGCCGGAGCGCGGACACTCTTGTCCGCATCGCCGCTTGCGGCGAAAGTATTGTCGGCCGATCGGTTGTGCGGTTCCGCCGGCTTACTTAAAGGTTGGGGGCCTTGTTCGTGCTTCGCACTCATGCGGACAGGAGTGTCCGCGTTCCGCTCGGCTAATGCGGGCAGCTTTATCACTTCCCACGTCTCGCCGCCCCGCTCCATATCTTTTAGCAGGCGGCCGGCGAGGTCGTCGTCGTGCCAGCGGGTCTGTATCAGGATGACGGCGCCGCCGGGTTCGAGCCGCGTGTGCACGTCGTCCTTATACCAATCCCACGTTTTTTCGCGATAGGTCCGTGAATCGGCCTGAGCACGGCTTTTTACCGGATCGTCGATGATGATCAGACTGCCGCCAAACCCGGTGATCCCGGCGCCGACGCCCACCGCTTTCACGCCGCCGCCCGAGACCGTCTCCCATTCATCCGCACGCTGCCGGATTTTCGCGAGGTCTTCGGTCCGTAAGGCGATCTTTTTGATCTTGCGGGAAAATCGGTTCGCAAGTTTTTGGTTGTAGCTGCCGATGATGATGTTCGTCTTTGGGTTGCGGGCCAGCCGCCACGCCGCGTATCGGACGGTGACCAGCTCGCTCTTCCCGTGTCGCGGCGGCACGAACAGCATTAGCCGTTTCACCTCGCCATCGGTGATACGCTTGAGCTGTCCGCAGATGAACCTGTGCAGCGGTGCGTCCCACTTCATCCCGTCACCGTGCGTCTTTAACCAGTCTTCGAAGATCCTGATTCGCCGTGCTCTCGCCGCAGCGGCCAGTTTCTTTCTTCGCTCAAGCTCCTGTCTCCAACCGAATCGCTCTATCCAGCCGGGTATTCTTCGTTCCCCGTTCCGGTTCGTTCCAAGAACACTTTGGCTAAACGTGCGCCAACCGGCCGCTTTGATCTCCTTGGTGATTCGTTTATGCTGACCACCTTTATAAAGGAAATACAACCGTTTGACGGCCGCTACCAATTTTTCATCTTTGATCGAAACTCGCTCCATCATCCTCCATCGCGCCGGATTGTCGGCCTGCGTCCGGGAAGAATTTACGCTAGTCTGGTCCGACCTCAAACGGTGATCCGAAAGCTAGGAACGATAGGAATGAAATGGATGATATGAACGATAGGAACGATATGGAAGGAATGGATGATATGCACGATACGCAAGCCCGCCGGAGCGGGGACACTCCTGTCCCCATCGGCGGCTATGCCGCCGAATTCCTTCCGATCCCATCTCCCTTCCTTGTCTAAGAAGCGGTGCCCTCTACTGCTATTGAACGGGCCGGACGGGGTGGTGATCTTACCAACCGCCGGGGTCCAGGCTCGCTCATCCACAGGGCGGCTTGCCTTCTTCATCCACGGACGAATTTATCTCCCACTGGTTCTTCCCCCGTTCCACGGCTCTCAGCCTTCGCCTGCCCTCATCCATTTGGCGGGCCGTGATATCGGGGCGTTGTTCGAGCTTGACGCGGGCGGCATAAAAGTCCTTACACAGGAAATACGTCACGGCTTCGACACTCCTTTTCTCCTTGTCGAGAAAGTGGGCTCGGACGGCCGCTTCCAAAAAATCCGGCGGCCGCACCTCGTCACCCTCGACGGGCGCTAACGTGTACAGCGCCAGCCCGCCTGCCAGCAGCACGACCACCACGACCGTCCCTAGCACCTTCAGATAGTCGGTCGCACTCCGGCCCGAATATTTTACCGTATCGAAGAGGCGGCTCTTCTCAACATCGCCCTGCACATCCTCGTATTCCAACAATGACATTTCGCGATCTCGCCTCCTCTAATCGATTTTCCTATAAAATACACCGAAACCACTCCCAAATGGAACGCGCACGCCCTCTTGCCGGAACGCGGGCTCGAATGTATCTCCCCTCCTTGTCTAAGGGGGGTGGCAGCCGCCTCGGCTGACGGGGTGGTGATCTTATCAACGGCCGGAACGCCGGCCCTCTTGCCGGAGCGCGGACACTCCTGTCCGCATCGGCGGTTCCTCCGCCGAAACCTCTTGCGAACGCCGAAGCGGCATTCGTGGGGACAAGAGTGTCCCCACTCCGACCTATTCCCGCCGAAGTTGTGGAACGCGGACAATCCCGTCCGCATCTTCTTAAGGCTCCGCCTTCCGATGTGCGGTGAGGCTTGCCTCACCGGCCGGCTCACTCCAAAAAGAAAACGCTCTCATTGAGGCCCGGCCTCAATGAGAGCGCGATGATCAAACCAACCGTAGTCTCAATTAATATAAGCCGCCTGCGTCGGAAGATCCCCATCCTGCCCGAACGGCAGGTAGAGTATCCCGGCAGACGACTGGATTATGTACCACGTCCCGGTCGATGGCCTAAACACCGCTATGTCGGTCTTGCCGTCGCCGTCGTAATCCGCTGCGACAGGAATGTCCCCGGCCTGTCCCCAATTCTGCGAGCTGAAGCCTTCCGTCGTCTTGCTCAAGAACCATTGGCCGGTCGAAGGTCGAAACACCGCCTGGTCCATCGCACCATCGCCGTCGAAATCCCCTGTCAGCGGTATATCTCCTGCTTCGCCCCACGTTTGGACAAAGAAGCCGAGGCTCGATTTGATGATGTACCAGTTGTTATTCGAAGGCCTGAAAAGGGCTATGTCGCCGATCCCGTCGCCGTCAAAATCGCCCAGCATAGGTTTGTCGCCCGCAACGCCAAACTGAAACGTGTTGAAAGTCCCGTTCGCGAATCGTGTGTACCAGGTGTTATTCGACGGACGATAGATCACGAGATCAGCTTTCCCGTCATTATCTCTATCGGTCGGAACCGGAATATCCCCGTCTTGCCCCCAGCCGAATTGCTCGAAGGTCTGCGTCTGCGACATGTATATGTACCACCGCCCGTTCGAAGGGCGCCACACCGCCATATCCGTCTTCCCATCCCCGTCATAATCCGCGGGCACCATCCGGTCTCCCGCCTCGCCGAATTGCATCGCCGTATATCCCGCCGTCCCCCTCAACAGATACCAAACATTATTCGACGGCCTCACCACCGACAGATCCGCTCGTACATCGTTGTCATAATCGAATTGGGTCCGAGGGGTCGGGCCGCCGAGATATCGTACGGCTACGAAGTTATAAAAGTCATAAGCACCATAATCGGTAATGCCGGCGGCCACGATCCGGCCGTCCGCACCGACCGCAACGGCAAAGGCAGTTTCAATATAACCGTGCTGAGTGATGCGGGTAGTGACCATTCCGGAGTCGCCGAACGACGGGTCGAGCGCGCCGTTCCGATTCAAGCGGATGAGAGCAAACGTAGAGCCATCCTGTGGGTTGTTCCCCACGCTTCCAGCGGCAATTATCTTATCATCCGCCTGAACGGCAATTGATCCGCTTAAAGCGAAGTTGAAACTGCCAACCGAGTGCGTGGCGATCCCGCCGCTGCCAAAGGAGTTGTCAAGGGACCCGTCCGGGTTGTAGCGAACGAATGCCGTAAAACTGGCACCGTTGAAGCCAGTGGTGCCTGCGACAACGATCTTTCCATTTTGCTGCAACGCCAGCGACTTTGCCACACTACCCCCGCCGGGAACGTGGGTAACCGCCATGCCTGTGCCGTTGAACGAGGCGTCAGGTGAACCGTCGGAGTTGTAACGGAATACCGCAACGTTTCCTGCGGCTGCGCCGGCTGCCGTGACCTTACCATCGGGCTGGATTGCTACCTCATACGCCCTACCAGGAACCACAACGATTCCCGTGGAGTTGAATGAAGTGTCGAGCGATCCGTCCAGGTTATACCGAACAATGTACGAGTTGCTGTCATAGCCATAGGCGACGGCCACGATCTTGCCATCCGGTTGAATTGCAAGGTTTCTGAATCCCATGCCTAGATCGCCGGGTAGCGAACCGATGATCTTTCCGGTGCCTCCGAATGAAGTATCCAGCGATCCGTTCGGAAGGTAGCGAACAAGGGCAAAGCTCGATGCTCCAGGGGCCGCCCCCGAAGCATAGCCCCCGACCACGATCCGCCCGTCCGGTGCGACCGCCACCGCTTCTGCCTGATCATGTGAATTCCCGACCGGAGTTATGACAACTCCGGAGCCGCCGAATGAAGTATCTAGCGAACCGTCAACGTTATATCGAACGACCGCAAAGTCCCAGCTCACGGGCCCCGTCCAGCCTTCGCCGACCAGAATGACCTTCCCATCGGGCTGGATCGTCATCGCACTTGCAATGCCCAGCCCACCGAAAGTTCCTTGTGAGGTGATGACGATCCCAGCATTCCCGAAGGACGGGTCAAGGTCGGACGGAGCGGCCCAGGCCGAAAAAGCCTGCATGAATAGGACCACAATGACGATCGCACACTGAAATCGTTTTTTTGCAACAATGTTCATACTGTCTCCTTTAGTCACGTCGCTTCAGCCGCAAGGCGAGTACATGGAATGCTTTTCAGATACAGTCCGCGGATGTTGTGCCGCTCGAGGATACAGCGGCCTGTGGCTTCGGAAAAAAGGAACTCTTTGCGGTGAAATCATGGTAGAATCCGATATCGACTGATCAGGTAGCACTTACCATTTTTATCCGTTTGATCAGGAAAGGTTACTCGGGTATATGGCAAAAAGTCTTTTGAAATAGTTCCGATTTTTTTCCTGAATTTCTCTTTTTCTCTTACCTGCGATGAGCGACCAAGGAAAGATGTTCGAATTCGGCGATTTTCTCTTTGTGCCGTCCGAAAGCCAGCTCTTCAAGCAAGGTGAATTGCGCCCGTTGACACAAAAGGCACTTCGCATCCTGCAGATTCTAGTTCTGCATCATGGGCGCGTCGTTGAGAAAGACTGGCTGCTCAGCGAGATATGGGGTGAGGTCGCGGTCGAAGAGTCCGCGGTAGCCAGAAACGTCTGGCTTATCCGAGAGGCACTTGGCGACGACCCCAGGGAGCCCGTCTTTATCCAAACCGTTCCAAAGCGCGGCTATCGATTCATCGGCAAACTGCGAGAGTTGCCTATCAGGCAAAAAATCCAGGACGAAAAGGAGGGTGAAGCGGTGCACCCCGGAGACAGCGTCCGAGGCGAATCCGGACCGGGGCCGACAAAATTCCGTTGGAAAGTAATTGTCGCGGCTGCCTCGGCCGTTGCCATGCTGGCCTTGATAGTGACAAGTGCATTTGTCTGGTCGGCGAGGTCCGGGCCAAAGCGGACGACAATAGCCGTCCTTCCTTTCGTTTCCTTAAGTTCGAGCTATCGCGACGAGATCTATGAGCTGGGTCTCGCGGACGCCGTCATTAGCCAGTTGAGTTCTCATGACGGGATCATTGTCAGGCCTCTGAACGCCGTCCGGAAATATACAGCTACGGGAATGGACCCGTTGGCGGCGGGCATTGAACAGGATGTCGATTACGTGATCGCATCAACTTACCAGTTTGCCGATGGAAAGTTCAGGACGACATCGGTACTGTTCGATGTTCGTGAACGTAAGGCGGTATCAAGCGTTCAAAGCGAACTCGGAGCGGTCGGGACCTTTGCTATCCAGGACGCGGTGGCGAGCGAGCTGACTCGACGATTTGCGGTCAAGATCCCGGGCGTTTCCGGTCAGGGATTGATTGATCGCGGGACCGAGAATGAACAAGCCTACAGATTCTTCCTTCAGGCAACGATCCTTTACGATCAGAGAACCTCCGCGAGCGCTAAAAGGTCCGCCGAACTTCTAAATGAGGCGACAAGGTTGGACCCGAATTATGCGCTGGCCTGGGCCTGGAAAGCACGCGCACATCGATATGCGGCCTTTGTGGGGAATCACGTCGACGTACACGAGGCATATTCGCGGTCGGCCGAGGCCGTTCGACACGCATTAGAATTGGACCCGAACCTCTCGGAGGCCTATGCGGCAGCGTGCGAGAATAAGTTCACCTATGAATATGACTTTGCCGGTGCGGAACGTGATTGCCGGAAAGCAATTGACATGGGGCCCAATTCTTCAACGGCTCATGAGGTTTACAGCCGTTTCCTCTCCAGTCGCGGTCGCCACGATGAGGCGATCGAGCATGCAAAAATAGCGATGGACCTTGAACCTGCGTCGCTTTTCATTCGTAGGGGTTACGCTCTTAGACACTATGCGGCACGGCGTTTCGACGAGGCATTATTCCACCTCAACCAGGTGGTCGAGCGCGATCCCGAATACATGGCCGCATATCGCTGGGTGTTCGTGATATTGCAAATGCAGGGCCGCCATTCGGAAGCATTCGAGTGGTTTATGCGATCGCGGCCGAAAGACGCCGACGGTCTTCAGGTTGCCGCTTATCGCGAGGCATTCCACGAACGGGGTATCGCCGGCCTGCTGAGCGAAGCGGCGTGGAGGAAAGAGGACAACTTGTACTTTACGGCCGGGCATCTTGCCCAGATCGGCGACAACGACGACGCATTCTTAATTCTGGAAAAAATGTACGAACGTCGAGAATGGGGAATCGGGTTCCTCGAGGTCGAACCAAGGTTCGACCCGCTTCGGGCAGATCCCCGTTTCGAAGCTTTGCTCGTACGCATCGGACAGAAATAGGTTCAATTTGGGTGCCCCACCTGCTTTAGAATATCCCCATCCTGCCCGAAAGGAAGTATGAACATTGAGCACTTCGTGATTCTATGAAGCTTGTTTGCGGACCCCGTATCGGCCCGAGTGGTAAATCAAAAAAGTTCTTTTGGTCGTGTGCTAATTATGATATGTTGTCGCATAACAGGTACAGCACCTGTTGCTCCGTTGCGCTTGCGCGAGGTGGTTGATATTTGAAAATCGGGGATTTGGGTACGCGAAAAAAGTTTTGCGCAAAAGTGATGGAATTTCGCTCTTGTGAACGAATAAGTCGAATGATATCAGATGGTTACACGTTCCGTCGATGCTCGGAACGCGGCCTGAACGGGGGCTGAACGCGGCAGAACGTCGAAGGCGTTCTTTATCCTTGTCACGTAGATAGCAGCATCGGCCGAAAACCGGTAGATCTTTAAGAACCTGGCCTAAAGCAATGTGCCGAAGATGCCGGTGGGGAGTGAATAGACCGAGTCGTTGGTGGCGGCGATGAGGTGGCCGTCGCGGGTGAAGCAGAGGCCGACGATGCCGGGGCCGGCGACGAACTGCGAGATACCGAGGCCGTCCGGCTCGATGCGGAAGATGCCGTGGCGGCCGCCGTAGCAAGTCGCGGCGTAGAGATTTCCGTCGGTGTCGAATGCCAGGCCCTGAGGCCGGCCAAACCCGACGGCGAATTTTTCGACAATGCCGTTCTTATCCACTCTATGAATGGCGTCGTGGCTGGACAGGCCCGGAGCCGAGACATAAAGCCCGCCGTCCGGCCCGAACGCGAGATGGAAGGCGGCGACCGAAGGCTCGAGCGTCGCGAACTCTTCGACGACGCCGAATTCGGGCACACGGTAGATAATTCCAGAACGGTCCCCGACGAACATCACGCCGTCCTGGTCAAAAGAAATGCCGGTAGCTACACCCAAACCCGTTGCAAAGACAGGGTTTATCCCGCTCGGGCTGACGATGTAAACCTCGCCCTCGGCACGGTTGGTCACGAACATATTTCCGTCTGGGCCAAAGGCGACGCCCGTTGGGTTTAGTATCGCGTCGGCCAGCTCGTCGATATAGCCATCCTGCTCGATCCGAAAGATGGTCTTCGGGAGCCGCTCGCCCCGTGAGCCGGAACGCGTGACGATGATCGCGTCGTCAGAGGGATCTACCGCCGGATTTGCAACTATATGCATCCCGTCCGCGAGCTTTTTGCCGACTCCGATCGGCACCGGTGAACTTTCTTGGCCACCGCTCGTGAGATAAACATCCGTTTCGCCGGGCGGCGCATTACTGTCAACGACCGCGAGGATGCGGCGGGACGAAACGGCGGTCAGTCGGCACGGGATGCCTCCGACGAGTGCTGAGTGATCACCATCGGGCGAGGGTTGGAACACCTCGCACTCGATCGAGATCTCACCGCCCGGAACCACTAAACCCGGAACAACCGACGTTATCTTGCCAGCAGCGTTCATTCGTTTAACATTATGCGTGCTAAAAGTTTGGATACAAAACGGAATGCGGCAGATAGCGGCAGATGGATGTTCGCATTTTGTCTCGGCGTACATCAAAAAGGCTCCCGTACCTTTCGGAACGGAAGCCGTCTGTAGATATTCCTCGTCAGTTGCGCCGAGGTTGTCGTCCGATCATTCGTCGTCGTCGTGGGCCCTGACGCGGCCGGCCGCAACTGCTTCCTGGATCACCTTGTCCGCGAGGTTGTGCGGCAGCATATCGTAGTGGGAGAACGCCATATGATATGAGCCGCGAGCCTGTGTGACGCTGTTCAGCTTCGACTGGTAATCGAGCATTTCAGCCAGCGGCACCTTGGCCTTGATAACCTGCTGTTTGCCACGCATGTCCATGCCCGAAACCCGGCCTCTCCGAGAATTAAGATCAGACATGATGTCGCCACTAACTTCTTGCGGAGCAAATACTTCCACGTCCATTATCGGCTCTAGAAGTGCAGGCCGCGCCTTTTCCATCGCTGCACGGAACGCCTTTCGGCCAGCCGCTTTGAACG
Organism: Pyrinomonadaceae bacterium; assembly: GCA_041750855.1. Taxonomy (GTDB): domain Bacteria; phylum Acidobacteriota; class Blastocatellia; order Pyrinomonadales; family Pyrinomonadaceae; genus OLB17. The sequence continues at coordinate 27,464 of JBGSYT010000023.1, forward strand.
AATGCTCGTCCGAATCGACCGTATGATAGCTACCATCGATCAAGGTCACTTTGAAATCAACGAGCGGATAACCGGCAAGCGTTCCGCCGGCGGCCGCTTCAAGGATGCCTTTCTCTATCGCGGGGCGGAAATTCTGAGGGATCGAACCGCCGAATATCTTGTCAACCCATTCGAAACCTGCTCCGCGCTCGAGCGGCTCGAAGATGCATTTACAGTCCCCGAATTGCCCGCGACCACCCGACTGTTTCTTATGCCGGCCCTGAACCTCGGCGGACTGTGTAAGGGTTTCTTTATAGGCGATGCGTGGCGGATTTAGGGTCACTTCGACGTGATAACGGTCCGCCAATTTCTTAACGACGGTCTCGATATGAAGCTGGCCGGAGCCCGATAAAATGAACTCCTTTGTCTGAGCGTCGCGATCGAAGTGAAGCGAGGGATCTTCCTCCAATATCTTATGGATCGCTCCGGAGATCTTATCTTCATCTGCCCGCGATTTCGGCTCTATTGCAAATGCAACAGCAGGTTCGGGGTATTCGACACTCGGGTAAACGATCGGTTTTGACTTTTCACATAGGGTATCGCCGGTCTGTGTTTCCTTCAGTTTCACGACGGCAATGATGTCTCCGGTCTGTGCCTTTGGAACCTTGTCAAGGGTTTTTCCCGAGATGACGTGAAGCGAGCCCAGTCGCTCGGAAGTATCGCGGGTCGAATTGAAAACTGTCGCGTCCGAATCGATCTTTCCACTTATGACCTTCATCACACTGATACGCCCGGCGAACGGATCCGCTATGGTCCGAAACACATACGCCGAAAAAGGCTCGTCGTTGCTGTACTTGCGAGAAATTCGATCGCCGCTTAGGTCTGAATTCGCGAAACCGGATTCGACCTCATGCGTCGCCGGGTTTGGTGCGAACTCAACGATATGGTCCAGCAAAATTTGGAGGCCGACGAGATTCAATGACGACACTGCGTAAACCGGGCATAACTTGCTCTTCGCTATTGCCTTTGCGAGGTTCGGATAAATATCTTCTTCCGGCAAAGTTCCGTCCGCGAAGTACTTTTCCATCAAGTCATCGTCCGATTCGGCCACCAACTCGACCAGGCGTTCACGCGTGCGTTCAAAGACATCCATGCCTTCCTCGGGCATCGGTATTTCCTTTGCTTTGCCGTGCTCGTCAAACTCATAGGCTTTCTGGTGCACGACGTCCACGACGCCGCGAAAGTTGGCCTCCTGACCGATCGGAAGCGTAAAGGGGACGATGGATCGGGCAAAGCTGGACGTGGCGGTTTCCAACGCATGGCCAAAATCCGCATGTTCCTTATCCATCTTGTTGATCACCATGAACCTCGGAAGAAGGAACTCGTTGGCATACTGCCAGGTTTTTTCGGTTTGAACCTCGATCCCATGCACGCTGTCAACAACGACCACTGCGCAATCGGCGACTCGCAGTGCCGGTCGAGCATGCGCGACAAAAGCCGCGTAACCTGGAGTATCTACCAGGTTCAACTTGGCGTCATTGTATTCCAAGTGGGTAAAATTATTGTTGAGAGAGATCTTTCGTTCGATGGAATCATCGTCATAATCAGTCACGGTCGTTCCTTCATCGACTTTTCCCCAACGAGGCGAGGTTCCTGACACATGCAACAGCGAGCTTACCAGCTGGGTTTTACCCGCGTCGCCGTGCCCAATGACAGCCAGATTCCTGATCTGCTCAGTCGCGAATGCTTTCATGGTCGGCAATATCTCCTAAATGTGATTGTTCGGTTTCGAGTGTCCGTGCGAGCTCTCGAAGAGAGAAATTCACAAGGCCTAATAGCTGTTAGGCCGGCTAACACTCTGATGTGCTAATCAAATTAATTTATACGACGTGTAACGTTATGGCAAGATACCGCGGAGCTTAGTGTCGGAAATACAGGACGAAATCCTGCAGTTTGAGTTACAATAGCGGGTAACATCAAGGGTCAATCGGTGATCGACGGCAAAAGTCACAATAGGAAACGTCAACTGTTAGAGACCGCATCATAGATCAGGTGCTCGTCAATTACGCGCGCTGTCGGCCTGACCGGTTCAGAGGCAATGCAGGTGTAAATATGAAGATTCCAACAACATATAAGTCAAGGATATTGGCGATCGCGACGGTGTCGGCAGTGGTTGTGTCAGCCGCTCCGATTCGCGGGCAACAACTGGTCTCCGTCAGTGATATCACTGGTGGATCGAGTGTATTCGTCTTTAGAACGAGTTCGAAAGCGGCACCGAGAAAATTTGTTTCGCGCGTCCGAACCGCTCGAACCACAACTCAGCGAACGGAAACTGCTCGTAAGCTCAACAAGCAGTACGTGGCGTTGGCCAAGGTCGCTCCCAGGCGTCAAAGAACCGCGTCTGTGAATCCGGATGACCCGAGGTTGCCAAAGGTCAAAACAATGCCTGCTTCCGAGGCTGCTCGGCTTTTCGCGGGCGTTGGCGAGTACTACATGGACCGCGACGATTTCGATCGCGCCATTGATTTCTTCAGAGAAGCGGTGCAGTTGGACGGCAAATATCCTGTCGCGCGAAGCGGGCTTAGTGAGGCACTGGCACTGAAGGGGAACGAAGAACTTGTTCGCGATGCCCGCCCGACAGCTCGAAGGTTCTTTGAAGAGGCGCTTAGCTATAATCCCAACAATGCTCCTGCCCATTTCGGTCTTGGCGAGGTTTTTTCGGTAGATGAAAAAGACGCCGAAGCTCGCATCAGTTATGAAAAGGCTTTGGCGAACGACAAGGAGCTGACGGAAATTTACGTCCCTTTGGGCATCCTTTATTACAAGGTGGGTGAGATAGCAAAGGCCGACGAATTCTTGACCAAGGCGATGGCCCTCGAACCAAATGACGGAGAAACGCAGTTCTTCCTAGGTTTGATCCGATATTCGCAGAACCGAAACGATGAGGCACTCGTCGCGTTTAGAAAGGCGACCGCTGCCGATCCGTCCTTAGCTGAGGCCTTCTACCATACGGGGGAAACGCTGATGCGATTGAATCGGTATAGCGATGCACAAACAGACTTTCAGAAGGCGAAGGACCTGCGTCCGTCGTATTTTGAGGCATGGCTTGGACTTGGTTCATCTCACTATGAGCAGGGAAACTGGGCTGAAGCGGTGACCGCCTATGAGCAAGCCACAAAACTTCGCAACAACAACGCGGAGGCCTTCGAGAACCTGGCGGATGCTTACAGGCAAATACCGAACTTTGAAAAAGCAGAGGCAAATTACAAACTTGCTGCCCTTTTCATCGAACGGACACCGGATTTTAATAAGGAGCAGGCCGCGGATATTTACAGCAAGAGTGCTTACATGGTCGCCAAACAATGTGAGGTTAACCGAGCCCGCAATATGCGTTGCCGCTGGGGTGATGCCATCACTTACCTCGAAAAGGCTAACGAGTTCAGCGGCGCGGGCCTGGACACGGCGAATCTCGGATGGGCTTATTACAACTCGGCGCGAGAGGATCTGAGTTTCAGCGACAACGCCGCGGCTCAGCCCAAATTGGTGAAAGCAAAGGCAGCCCTGCAAACTGCGGCAACGGGGAATAACAAATATTCTGCGGGCCCGCTCGTGAATCTGGGCCGCGTACTTTCAGACATGGGCGATCATAGTGGCGCGATCGATGCGTTTAACAAAGCACTTGGTATCGAGCCAGATTGGGCTTTTGCATTGAATGAACTGGGCTCGGTGTACAGAAAGCAGAACAAGTTCAAAGAAGCTGCCGCGCAGTTCAAAAAGGCGGCCTCAAAAGAAGAAAAGAATCCGGTTATTCAATTCAATTGGGCCGAGGCCGAGTTTCAGAACGGAAATCTTGGCGAGGCGAAGAAAGCCTATGAGCGGCTGAAGAAAATGGGTGCCTCTGGAAGCGATTATGTTATTCGGCTCGAACGGATTAGTGGGGGACGCATTCGCGGCTGATGATACTTGGGTACCGCGTTAAAGATCACTAAAAGAGTGAACGGTGTATGTTTAAGCATATTTTCATTGGGCGGCCGGAAAGTTCAATCTTTTCCGGTCGCCTGACTTTTATCAGGGGCTGACTTTCATCGAGACCGATCCGCATGCGAAAGCTTGCATCGCCATGGATTCGTTTACCTAATTGAGACTGAACCTTTAATCTTGGCTTCCAGGAAATCCCTCGTCATTTCGGAAAACGTTCCGCTGGCCCCTTTGACAACGCTAGGGGTCGGCGGTCCCGCGCGCTACTTTGTTGAAGCTCTAACGGAACGCGATGTGATCGATGCTTTGAATTATTCGATTGCAGCGAACATCAACGTTTTTGTGTTGGGCGGCGGCAGTAACATTGTGGTCGCGGATGCCGGTTTCGACGGATTGGTACTCAGAGTCTCGATCAACGGATCGTTAGAAGACCGAGAATCGAAGCATGCTGAGATTAACGATGAACGGGCGATCTGGACGGTAGGGGCAGGCGAAGTGTGGGACGGATTTGTAGCTCAGTGTGTTGGGAACGGATTGTACGGTGTCGAATGTTTAAGTGGAATTCCCGGCACGATCGGGGCTGCGCCAGTGCAAAACATTGGCGCCTACGGTCAGGAGGTTTCCGAAACGATCGTTTGTGTCAACGCGATCGATAGGCAAAACTTTGAGCAAAACGTGTTTTCCAATGAAGATTGCGGGTTTGCATATCGAAAGAGCATCTTTAATTCGGAATTCCGAGATCGTTTCATAATCACGTCTGTTACCTTCGCTTTGCCTCGCCATGGGGAACCCCATCTGACTTATCGCGACATTCGAGAGAGGATCGGCACATCAGATTCCGATCTTGCTGAGACAAGAAGGATCGTGCTTGATATAAGGGCATCAAAGTCGATGGTCATCGATCCTCGCGATCCAAACTCGCAAAGTGTCGGTTCCTTTTTCAAGAATCCGATCATCGACGACGATAGGCTGACGCGGCTTGCCGAACTCGCCGGCGTAGCATCCGTTCCGCGTTTTCCTGCAGGCGACGTAAAAGCCAAGGTGCCGGCAGCGTGGCTTATAGAAAAAGCCGGATTCAACAAAGGCCTCATCAGCGGAAATGTCGGAATTTCGACGAACCACTCTCTAGCGATCATAAACCGAGGCGGAGCAAAGGCGGCCGAGATCATTGAACTAAAGGAGCGCATCGAGAACGCCGTCGCCGCCAAGTTCGAGATTGTGCTCATACCCGAACCGATCTTCATTGGTTTCTCACAGTAAATTGGGGTAAAAAAGGTTATTCCGGGGTGCCGCGCCTCGTATGCAAAAATCCTCGAACTCCGACGTCCTTATGTCGTATAATCTAGGCTGGCTGCAGTTTTGCCATCCCTACTATTCAACTTTACGAGGTAGGCAATGATCCATTCATTCCGTATCACAAAAGTAATAATTGCAATAATTACGATCACTTCTCTAAACCTTTCCGGGATGTCGAGTGTTTATGCAAATGACATCGTCGCGTCGGAGGACGTGGTCACCGGATCAAGCGTTTTCGTATTTCGCGAATCGCGCCGCCGGCCGCAGGAGAGTGCGGGCACGTCCTCCCAGTCTCGCGCCGGCCGATCAAGCTCGCATCAGGCAAGGGTGAACGCCCAGATCGCGGCAAGCCGCAAAAAGAAGGCTGACGCGGCGAAGGCCCGTCAGGCGGCAATCGCTCAAGCGAGAGCACGTGAACGACTGGCTAAGTTGAAATTATCCAATACCCTCGCTGCGGCTGCTGAAAAGCAAATGGAGGCCGGCGACGTTGCTGGAGCGACCGTCAATTACCGAAATTCTTTGAAGGCGAATCCGAAGAATGCTGAAGCTCTCGCAGGCTTGAGCGAGGCATTGACAGTGACAGGGATACAAACAGCGGGCGAGAATTATGCTCCATCTGCGATCCCGCTTTTTGAAGAGTCCGTGAAGCTTGACCCCAAGAATGCCATAGCGTTTGCGAAATTGGGCGAGATTCACGACGCACACGGAAGAAATGCGCTTGCGATCACCAATTACGAGAAAGCACTGGCGATCGATCCTGAGCTTTCTTCGCTCTTCCTTCCCGTCGCTCTCGCCCACATGGAAGCAGGTGACACGGTAAAGGCCGGAGAATACCTGAGCAAGGCGGAAGCCGCTGGCACCGACGGTACCGATGCTCGATATGCCCGGGGTGTTCTTTTCGCGAGAGAGAACAAGTTTTCCGAGGCACTTGCAATATTCGATCAGCTCGCGGCGGTGGAACCGAACAATGCTGCTTTGCATTCACAGCGCGGATCGGCCCTGGTAAAGTTGGGCCAAACCCAAAAGGCGATCGAGGCCTTCAGAAGGGTCACTCAACTTGAACCGGGAAATGCATCAGCCTGGTTCGAACTGGGTGTCATCTATTACAATACGGGCGATTTTAGTAACGCCGCAACGGCTTATCAGGCATCGATCAAGGCTGATCCCTCGAATGCTCGGGCACATGCGAACCTTGCGAACTCGTACCGCCAAATGGAGCGATATCACGAAGCGATCGCCGCGTATAAGATCGCAGCCGAGACGATCAAGGACGATCCGAATCTATACAGCGAATGGGGCTATTGCCTCGGCAAAGTCGCAGAGTGGGATCGGGCGGCCGCGCAGCTTGAGACGGCCAGCAAGGTCGGCGGAAGTGCAGCGGATGATTCTAACGTGGGTTGGGCCTATTACAATGCAGCCCAGAAGGACAAGGCCGCGAAGAACGATGCGGCGGCGAAAGAAAAGCTGGAGAAAGGACGGACAGTTTTGGAGAGCTCGGTTCAGAAGGACCCGAATCTTGACGCGGGCCATCTCAACCTGGGATCGACGTATAACAGCCTCGGCGAACACGAAAAGGCCGTGATCGCATTGAATGAAGCGATTCGCCTTCACAATGATTGGGTGATCGCTCTCAACCAGCTGGGACTTGCCTATCGCGGCTCGAACAACTTGTCCATGGCAATGGCCCAATTTAACCGGGCGGTCGTTCTGGACGGAAACAACGTATCCGGCCTGTTCAATCTCGGTTCGGTCCAGTTCGCAAGCGGTGACAAGAAAGGTGCCCAAAGGACGCAAGCACGCCTGAAGAAGATCCGCCCCGACCTTGCGGACCAGCTCGGCTCTATCATTGCCGGGAAAGCGATCGACATCGGAACACAGAAACTCCGACAGAAGGTCAGGATTCCGGGCATCCGTTATTAGGGCCTACCTATTCGATCAAGGCGGTGTAGACAAAGCAGGGGCCGTGTGTTTCTAAACGAACGCACGGCCATTTGCCTGTCTACTGTTCTACGCTCACCGGGCGGACTTGCCTCACTAGACATTTGCGATCCTGGAACAACCCGTAGAATTCTTGCGGCGAAACTCTTCCAAACGACGTCCAATTCACGGCCCTTTCGACCAAACCCCTCCGATTCGATATACTCACAGATTTAGACTACCGTTTCAGATGCCGCGAAGAAATGACATTGACCGCATCCTGATCATCGGGTCAGGCCCGATCGTCATCGGACAGGCTTGCGAATTCGATTATTCGGGTACGCAGGCCTGCCGAGCGTTGAAGCAGGAAGGATTCGAGGTTGTCCTGGTCAACTCAAATCCGGCGACGATCATGACAGATCCTGAGATCGCTGACCGCACGTACGTCGAGCCCCTGACCGTTGAGACCGTCACCGCCATCATCGAAAAAGAGCGCCCCGATGCTCTGTTGCCGACTGTCGGAGGGCAGACCGGATTGAATCTGTCTGTTGAGCTTTACGAAAAGGGAATTCTTGATAAATACGGCGTCCAGCTGATCGGAGCAAACATCGATGCGATCAGGGTCGGCGAAGACCGCGAGCTTTTTAAGAAGGCGATGGATGAGGTAGGCATTCCCTCGCCCAAGGGCGGATTCGCTCACACCTGGGAAGTGGCTCAGAAGATCGTGGAGGAGACCGGTTATCCGGCGATCGTGCGGCCCGCATTTACTCTCGGCGGAACCGGTGGCGGAACGGCGTACAATCCTGAAGAATTTGAAGAGATAGCAAAAGGCGGCCTTGCAGCGTCGCCGGTCTCACAGATCCTCGTTGAGGAATCGATACTCGGTTGGAAGGAATACGAGCTTGAGGTGATGCGAGATCTTAATGACAATGTCGTCATCATCTGCTCGATAGAAAATTTCGACCCGATGGGTGTGCATACCGGCGATTCGATAACGGTCGCACCGGCGCAAACCCTGACCGATAAGGAATATCAGCGCATGCGCGATGCCTCCATCGCCGTGCTGCGCAAGATCGGTGTGGAAACCGGCGGCTCAAACGTGCAGTTTGCGGTAAATCCACTGGACGGCCGCATGCTCGTGATCGAAATGAACCCGCGGGTATCTCGATCGTCG
>JBGSYT010000024.1:0-18468 GCA_041750855.1 Pyrinomonadaceae bacterium
CGTCGATCGCGACGGCGGTGACGCGCGCCCCGACCGCAGCCGTGCCCATCGGGTAGAGGGTCCCATCTCGGTCGAGCTCGAGGTAGTGCACGTCGTTCGAGATCGCGTGGCCGACGATCACATTGCGGCCACTGATCGCCACGTCGGCCGGGGCGGTCCCGACCGTCTGCGTCCCCATCAGGGTCAGGAGACCTGTTGCCGGGTCGATCTGCAGGACACCCAGGCTGTCGGAGTCGCGATTGGCCACGAGCACGTAGCCATCGTCGCTGACCGCCACTGACGAGGGGCCGCTTCCGCCGGACGGGGCGGTCCCCATGAGGGTAAGGAGCCCTGTAGCGGGATCGAGTCGCAGCGCCGACACGTCGTTGGTGAGCCGATTGGCGCAGGCCACGAACTTCCCGTTACCCGAGACCGCGACCGCCGAAGGGCCGTCGCCGGTCGAAGCCGTTCCGAGCAGGGTCAGGATCCCGGTCGCCGGATCGATCCGGAAGTTCCGGATGTCGTCATTCTGGTAGTTGGCGATCAAGACGAAGGTCCCCGCGTGGCTCTCGGCCACGGCGACCCCCACCGGGCCAACACCCGGGACAGGGGCTCCGACGTGGACCAGGGTCAGCGGGGCGGCCGCCACTAACATTACAAGTACCGCGACAAGCAGGAACACCTGACATACTTTTTTATTCATTCTCTTCATTCTCTTCATTACTTCCTCCTTTCACGCTCGAAATCTCGGCCCGGTGAATTTCCGGCACGTCCTTGCTTTCTGACCACTGGTCATCCGGCTGTTCCCGATATCGGACACGGGATCGTACACGACAGCTTCTTATCCGCACGGTCTCGTTCTTCTCGAATCGCAGGGTCAAGCGGCGCGTGATTTTCATCTTGCTTTCGAGCGACAAACGGCATTACAATTCGCACACGAAGATAGATCAGTTCGTCGATGAAAATCTTTCGAAAAATCTGATATTTTTGTGATTTTCGAAGAGTTTGACCATGGAACGGCCGGAGAAACGGTTTTTTGAGTTCGATTCGTTTCGTGTTGACACGGGCGAGCGGGTGCTTTTGCGCGACGGTCAGCCCATCGTTTTGACGCCAAAGGTCTTCGACCTTCTCTTGCTCCTCGTCGAAAACAACCGGCATACGCTAAGCAAGGACGAACTTATGGACCGTTTGTGGTCCGAATCGGTCGTCGAGGAAAACAGCCTTAGCCGAAATATCTCGCTGCTGCGAAAAGCGCTTGGGAACGGTTCGGACGATATCGGCGGCTATATCAAGACAGTCCCGAAACGCGGTTACCGTTTCGAATCAGACCTGCATGTGGTGCTCGAAGACGAAGAAGAACTCATCGTCGAGAAGCGAACGAATTACAGCGTCACCCTTAGCCAAAACAGAGCGACGGCATCGAGGACATGGGCAACACGCGTTGTCGCGATCTCGGCGGCAGCGGTTGGCGTCGTTGTGTTGATCGCCTGGGCTGCGACCCGTTCGGAGGGCGAGGCCTCTGGCCTGACGGTTAGGAATACGGAAGCACAACTTGAGGCGTCGGAGCTTTATCGTCGCGGGCGCGAGCTTTGGCAAAATCGATCAGCCTCAGGACTACACGAAGCAACGCTGCTTCTGGAACAGGCTGTTGAGCGCGATCCCGAGAATGCGCTAGCGCGATCTGCGCTCGCCGACGCGTACGCTTTCGACGCCCGTAATTGGAGAAAGGTAGAACAGGTCGCGACCGACGCCAGCCGCCTTGATCCGACGCTTGGACACCCGTATGCCTCGCTTGGCTTCGTGCGGCTCTTTTGGCAGTGGAACCCGGCAGATGCAGAGGCTAATTTCAAACGAGCAATATCGCTGAGTCCTGCTTACGCGACGGCGCATCAATGGTACGGATTGCTGCTCGCGTCAGTCGGTCATTTGAACGAAGGGTTGGCCGAGATGCAGAGAGCGCTTGAGTTAGAACCGAACTCGGCTGCGATAAACGCCGATCTGTGCCAGATGCTCTATTTCGTTGGCCGAAATCACGAGGCCGAAGCTCAATGCAAACGAACCCTGGAGATCGACCCGAATTTTTTCAGCGCTTATTCACATCTTTACGCGATCTACTCCATGCAGGGTAAGGAGCGTGAGGCCTTCGAGTCGTTTCTCACACAGGAACGTATTTCTGTAAATAGCGCGTCGCTGCCCGCAGATTTCGAGCAGTACAGGACAGCGTTCGACCGAGGCGGTATCGTGGAATTTTGGCGGGAGCACATCCGTTTGCGACGGCGTTTCGGCACCGAATGCGGGGTCGGATTGGCTTGGGTGCACGCGTATCTCGGTGAAAAAAATGACGCTATAGTATGTCTGCAACGGGCCGTCGAAAGACGCGAACTTGATCTGGTATATATTTACGCGGACCCCGTCCTCAGGCGACTTGGCGACCATGCCGAATATGACGATATCGCCAATCGAATGATGAACTCCCAACTGTCGAGGTCAGACGAGAGTCAATAGAATGGTGGAGGCGGCGGGAATCGAACCCGCATCCAAAGGTTGCGACCAGTGAAATCTACACGTTTAGCCGATTTGCTTTTATCTCGCTTCCGGCAGGTAAGCAATACGGCGAAACCCTGCCCGAAACCAGCCTGACTAACGTTTCAGACACGCCCGCAGACGGTGGACGTGCCCTAGCTTAGACTGAGTTATGCCCTTTAGGATCGCTCCAAGCTGACTTACCCAAGGACATTGCTGTAGCTAAAGTTAATTAGGCAGCAAGAGCTAATTCTTGATTAGCATTTGTGTTTTGCAAGTTTTGTTAACGAGCTCACCTACAAAAAGCCCGACGTGCATCCAAAGATCTATACAAGCCCCTGTCGAAGCCTGTCGCCCCCATTCAGAGGAACAGCCCGCCACGCAGGCGGACTGCCAGTTTACGAAATATAGATGAAAAACGAAAGGACTAAGTTGTCGGAGATTCTGTGATGCTAGCAAGGCCTTCGCGGTCTTTGTGTCTTATTCTTGTGAGACTTTGTGTTTAAAATTTCGGTTTCAACGCGAAGAACACTAAGTAAAACCCACAAAGTCGCAAAATGAAACGATCGATTTGCCGAACATCACGCGAGTGGCCAACGACCGACATAGTAGATGAAAAACTTTCGCCCCAGACTATCGACGGTGCAGGCATCGATTTACGCGTCTTCGCCATTTCTCTGTCACAAATGATGCCGCTGCGGTGTTCCACATTCAGAACAGTTCATATCCAAATCAGTCAAATAAAAAGGAGATAGGCAGATGCGATTTAATTCATTCATAACGGCAGCCTCGCGTTTGGGGCTTGCCTCGATAATTTTGTTCATTTGTGCAGGAGTTGTTATTTCCCAGGGAACCACCGAAGTAAAGGAGAAGATCGATAAGGCCGTAAAGGCCGGGATGAAGAGTGGGCAAAAGGAATTCTGCTCGTCGCAGAGTTGGTCAGGTGACAGCAAAGTCTCGTTCAACGACCTTCGCGAGATGACGATCCCGTCCGCCGGCACCCTCAACATCGACGCCGGACGCAACGGCGGGATAAAGATCAAGGGCGAAAATCGCTCTGATGTCCTACTTCGTGCGTGTATACAGGCTTGGGGTGAGAACGATGTCGCGGCTCGCGACGCGGCAGGTGCGGTCAGGATCTCGACCACCGGCGGTTTTGTGAAAGCGGAAGGCCTCGATGACAGCCGGTTCTCGGTCTCGTATGAGGCACGTGTCCCGCACAACTCGAATCTGAAGCTGACTGCTCATAACGGAGGGATCTCGATCGGCTCGGTTGACGGCAACCTCGAGTTCGTAACCACGAATGGCGGCATAAGCCTCTCCGATGTCGCGGGCGACGTTCGCGGCCGCACTACCAACGGCGGCGTAAGCGTTTCGCTGATGGGCAATACCTGGAAGGGTTCGGGCCTTGATATTGCGACAACGAACGGCGGCGTCAATCTGATGATCCCGGACGGTTATGCGGCGAACATCGAAACCGGTACGGTAAACGGCGGGTTCCGAAGTGAGATCCCGGCGATCAACATCACCACGGAAGATGTCAAAGGAAGCTGGGCCCACCGGTCGAAAGAGGTGAAAACGGCAATAAACGGCGGCGGTCCGCTCTTGAGGGTTACCACCAAAAACGGCGGGATCCGTATCGGAAAGAGCGAGAGTTATTAAGGAATAGTCCCGGGTTTGGGTTCGGCGACGGCGGTTTAATCAAGGGCGATGTGTAGAGAGCCTCCCTTCACCCGCCGAAGTCGTGCCCAAGCCCGGGGCTTAGTTCTCCGAGGCTGCGACGGCCTTTGCGAGCGATCTGAAAATATCGCGGCCGTCGTTCGACCCGAGCAGTTCTTCGCAAGCCCGTTCGGGATGCGGCATCATGCCCAGTACGTTCCCGTCGAGGTTGCATATACCGGCTATATTCGAAAGTGCCCCGTTCGGATTGGCACTTTCGGAAAGCTCACCGTCCTCATCGCAATATCGAAAAACTACCTGCCCGTTCTCTTCCAACGAATTAAGCGTTTCGGCATCGCAAACATAGTTCCCTTCAGCGTGAGCGATCGGAATGGATAACACCGACCCGGGCTTCATCTCGCTCGTATACGGGGTTGAGGTGGTCTCGGTGCGGATATTCACGTGCTTGCAGATAAAGCGGAGATACTGGTTCATCATCAACGCACCCGGAAGCAGGCCGGTCTCGCAAAGTATCTGAAAGCCGTTGCAAATGCCGAACACAAATTTCCCTTCTGAAGCAAACTCCTTTACCGAGGCCATAACCGGCGAAAAGCTGGCCAGCGCTCCTGCCCGCAGGTAGTCGCCATAGGAAAACCCGCCGGGTATAAGGATCGCATCGAATCGGCTGAGATCGGTCTCCTTGTGCCAAATGAAATCGACCGGCTGCCCGATATGTTTCGAGACCACGTGATAGGCATCGTGGTCACAATTGGAACCTGGAAAAACTATTACTCCGAATTTCATTTTTTTAACGCTTTTTGTGCCTTTGCCCACCGCTGCCAGTCTTCCGGGATCGGCCTGCCGCCATTCTGTTCGCGGATACGCAGTATCTCGTAGCTTTGCTCCTGCAACTCTTCGAGGTTTCTCAGCCTTTCGGTTAGCGGCAGTTTTCGGACGTGGAGACGATATTTCTTCTTCTCTTGCAGGAGCAATTCTTTAAAATCTGAGTTCATCCGGAAGGCCTCCTTGTATCTTCTTCCATTCCACCAACAAATCGAATCGGACGAGAATTTCACCGAGTTTTATCGGGTCAAGAACGTCGCTTTCCGCAAAATGCTGGATCTTCAAGATGTCTTTTGGCCGCGCAACAGTTGCCCACATCGCCGCAAGATGTTCGGGCGGAAGAACATCTATACTTTCGCCGTCGAATGAAAATGTAACAGAATTTGCCAGTGCGTCACTCCAAAGTGGGTCATGCCCGGATTCGACAAACTGTACGGGCCATCCGCCGATGCTGATGAATTCATGGTCATAAGCGTAACCCTTCTCTCGGCAATAGGTGTAGATCGGTTCGAGCGAAAGGACGAGGCTGCTTTGCGGCGGCTCGAAAAGAAAGAAAATATCAAGGTCTTTTGTCGCTATAGGTTCCGTGTAAAACGCCACGGCGGACGCCCCTCCAACGGCATATTTGCTGATGATTCCCTTCGCCCTCATATCGACGAGAACTGAGGCAACCTCCGCCATCTTTATCCTGCCTGCCATTATTCGGTTATCTCGACCCTATAATCCTCGATCACCGGATTCGCAAGCACCTCGTTCGCTATCTTCTCGACGGACGCCTTTGCATCCTCGGCCGTGGTCGACTCGTCCATTGCGATCTCGAAGTATTTCCCCTGCCGCACGTCGGCGATCTGCTTATAACCAAGAAGTTCCAGCGAATGCTGGATCGCCTTGCCCTGCGGATCAAGTACACTCGGTTTCAAAGTCACATATACCTTTGCTTTCATTCGGGTCACCAAAATAAATTCTAGATTGTGGCCTAAAATGTTGTCTTAATCAACGCCTTATGATACTTTTTTCCTGTCTTACCCACGTTAAAAGCACTCGTAAACAACAATTTGATCCCGAATAGGAGATATCTTTATCATGCAAAATATGTCGGACGGTAAAACCGCTCTCGGTCTGGACGCGAACGTAGGAGCGTTGCTTTGTTACCTTGCGAATATTGTTTGTTACTTAGGTGTTGTGTACAGCATCATCGTCTTGGTAACTGACAAGACGAATAAGCTCACAAGGTTCCATGCGGTACAATCGCTGCTTTTGGTTGGGACGCTGCTTGTCGTCGGTATTCCCCTATACGTGTTCATGTTCGTAGGGGTATTTATCGATGCTGCGATCGGCCTTCCGCTCATCTCCGGCCTTGCCGGTTTGTTGATTTTCGTTCTTGGGATCGGAGTTCTTGTATTTACCATCCTTGCGGCGATCAAAGGCTACGGTGGAGAGCTATACAAGATACCCGTTATCGGGAATTTTGCCGAGAAATGGTCAAACTGAACCATCAATTTTCGGCAAAAACACGCTTAAAAACGATATCTACGTTTCGTAGATAATGCTTAATATCAAAGACGCGGGCGATCTCTTCGGCGGACAAATGCGAAGAGATGTCCGCGTCGTTCAATACAAGATCTAGGTAGTCGCCACCCTCGTCCCAAACCTTCATCGCATTCCGCTGTGTGTAAACATATGCGTCCTCACGCGAAACACCCTTCTGCGCCAGTGCCAGCATTAACTGTCCGCTAAATATCAAGCCGCGGGTGAGTTCGAGGTTCTTTAGCATGTTCTCTGGATAGACGATAAGCGTGTCCAAAAGCGAGGTCGTTTTCGCGAGCATATAATCAAGGGTCGCCGATGAGTCCGGCAGAACTATCCGTTCAGCAGACGAATGCGAAATATCGCGTTCGTGCCAGAGGGCCACGTTCTCGAGCCCGACTATCGAATTTGCCCGAACTGTTCGAGCCATTCCGCAGATGCGTTCGGAAAGGATCGGGTTACGCTTGTGCGGCATCGCCGACGAGCCTTTCTGTCCTTTCTTGAACGCCTCCTGGGCCTCGCGCACTTCCGTCCGCTGCCAATGCCGGACCTGCAATGCGATCTTTTCGAGCGTCGATGCAATGATCGCAAGCGTCGAAAGATATTCGGCATAACGATCACGTTGAATTATCTGCGTCGATACATCCGCTGCACGCAGACCCAATCGTGCGCAAACGCGTTCCTCAACATCCGGCGAAAGGTGTGCGAACGCTCCGACAGCGCCGCTGATCTTCCCGACCGACACCGCAGCCTTCGCACGCTCCAAACGCTCGCGGTTTCGCTTCATCTCCGAATACCATAGCGCCCACACCAGCCCAAACGATGTCGGCTCCGCATGAATACCATGCGTCCGGCCGATCTGCGGCGCGTCTTTGAATTCAAAGGCCCTTCGTTTGAGGACCGGCAGCATTGCGTCGATCTTTGCCAGCAGGACATCGCAAGATTCCCTGAGCAGGATCGCGTTGGCCGTATCGACCACGTCGCTTGACGTAAGCCCGTAGTGGACAAACCGTGCGGCCTTGCCGATATTCTCTGCGAGGTTGGTCGTAAATGCGATCACATCGTGGTCTGTCGTCTTTTCGATCTCGGAAATACGCTCGACCGTGAACGCGGCCTTTGCTTTTATTGCGTCCAACGCGTCGCCCGGTATCGTTCCGTCTTCAGCGTGGACCTCGCATACAGCTATCTCCACGTCCAACCACTTCTGGAACTTGTTCGTGTCAGACCAAATAGCGCCCATCTCGGGCAGTGTGTAACGTTGGATCATGCACTTAGCAATATCTGATAGCCAAAGATCAAAAACGATCTACGGCCCGTTGTCATTCGCTTCATCCCTGGAATCGACGGTCTTAGAGTTCACCACCGTCCGCGAGTCGCCCAGAACATCCTCGACATAGACCATTCGTATCAAAACGATGATCACCGCCAGCAGCGGCGTCGCGAGCACGAGCCCCGCAAACCCAAGCGTGACCACCAGCGTCAACTGGAATATCATCGTAAGCGCCGGCGGCAGCGAAACCGTCTCTCGCTCAATGAACGGCGTTACCAGATACGATTCCACCATCTGAATGCAGATATAGAGTATTCCCACATAAACCGCCTTCATTGGGCTGTCAACGAACGCTACAAGCAGTGCGGGCAAAACCGAGATGATGGGCCCAAAATTCGGTATGAACGACAGCAAGGCCGCGATCAGGCCCAGCGTGAGAGCCAACGGTACTCCAAGAAGGTAAAGCCCGATCCACGTCACGATCCCGATGAACAGCATCGATCCGGCCTTTCCGATGAGCCACCACCGCAGCGTTTCGCCTACCGCGTCTATCACCTCGCTGACCCGAGGGCGACGGCTTTCGGAGAAAAGCCGGATGAATCCGTTTAGATATAAACGCGGTTCAGCCGCGACATAAATGGCTATGAGAATCCCGATCAGAATGTTGCCGACGATACCTACTGTCGATGAAAACACGCCGCCAACACCTGAAAGCAGCGTGGCGATATCTATCCGTTCTCTGATCGTTTCAGCGCTCGGCAACTGTCCGATCAAAGTTTGCCCCCATCCGAACTGAGAAATGTAATCAGCCGCCAGCTTTGCAGACTGCGGCAGCTGTTCCTGCAGCACACGCCCCTGCGCCGCCACGTTCGGCGCGAGTAAGGCTATCGCCCCCGCCAGTACCGCTATCAGCAAGACCGAAACGATCAGCACCGCAAAAACCTCGCGAATGTTCATATAACGCGAGAGCGGTATCGCCAGTCCCCGAAGGAATACGGCCAGCAGAACCGCCGAGAACACGAGTAGTAGAACGTCGATCGTGTGGTAAACAAGCAGGATCAGCAGAAGTGCCGCTGTCACCATCATGATCGCCGTCAGCATCTGTTGCGCGAATGTTTTCTCGTTCTCCGAAACCTTGTGCATTGCCAGATGATTTAGATAATGCGTCTGTCTATCAGCAATTCCGCGTTAAGAATGGCCGACCCGGCGGCTCCGCGAACCGTGTTGTGGCTTAGCGAAACGAACCTGTAATCGAAGACAGTGTCCGGAAACAGGCGTCCGACCGTGACCGTCATTCCGTTGCCGCTGTCGCGGTCGATCCGAGGCTGCGGCCGGCTCGGTTCGTCAAGCACATCGATAAAACGCTCCGGCGACGACCGAAGGTCTATTGAGGGAAATTCCTCCATCGCCTTTACTACATCTTCAAGGGTTGCTTTTACCTTTAGGTTCATCCTCACCGAACAAATATGACCGTCCAGGACGTTAACACGAAAGCACTGCGCGGAAACAGCAAAATCGGCCTTCTCGATGGCCCCATCAACAAAACTCCCGAGTATCTTTTGTGCTTCAGTCTCGACCTTCGGCTCTTCGCCGGCGATGTAAGGCAGGACATTGTCCATAATATCCATCGACGCGACGCCCGGATATCCGGCACCCGAAACTGCCTGCATCGTCGTCACTATGGCCGACTCGACCCCAAATTTGCGATGTACCGCTGCAAGCGGCGGGGCAAAACTGACGACGGCACAATTGGGATTCGTGACAATAAAGCCTTTGCCGAAACCGCGTTTCTGCTGTTGTATTTCGATCAGCCCGAGATGGTCGGCATTGATCTCCGCGATCAGCAGCGGTACGTCTTCGTCCATTCGATAGCAGGACGAGTTCGAGATCACGGGAAACCCGGCACGGGCAAACGCCTCTTCGGTCTCGCGGGCAACCGACGACGGCAAGCTTGAAAAAACGATCTCGCAATCCAGCGGCGGCTCGATCGGCTGAACGATAATGTCTCGCACGCTTTTGGGTATCGATCCGTTCAATTTCCACGCACACGCCTGCGAATACGGCTTCCCCGCCGATCGGTCCGAAGCCGCCAACGCCGCTACCTCAAATTGCGGATGTCCTTCGAGCAACTGAATGAACCGCTGCCCCACCGTCCCCGTGGCTCCCAATATCCCGACACTGTACTTTCTTGACATCGTTTCTTCGAGAAGCTTACCCT
Source organism: Pyrinomonadaceae bacterium (assembly GCA_041750855.1). Taxonomy (GTDB): domain Bacteria; phylum Acidobacteriota; class Blastocatellia; order Pyrinomonadales; family Pyrinomonadaceae; genus OLB17. The sequence goes on from JBGSYT010000024.1 coordinate 10,020, forward strand.
AAGGCAACCATGGAATTGATCATATTCCTAATTTGGTGCTTCATTGTCGTTGCGGTTCCGATAGCGCTTCTAGTCGGAGCGTTTATCGGCGTTCGCCAAAAGGCTGACCCAATTTTTGCGATTGGAGGAGCCGTCATTGGACTCTTTGTTCATATTGCAATTGTGGCCGGCACATTTTTCCTAATGTTTTTACTGATCTACACTGGTGCCCACACATCTCCACTCGGAAACGCATTAAATTGGCGGGGCCGTCTTCTTTATCTCTTGATCGAAATACTCTATCTAGGAATCGTGCTTTCATTCTGCTCCTTGCTGACTGGCAGGCCGAGGCCCTGGCCGATGAAGTTAGCCGCCACGAATGATGTGCTTTGACCACCCAATAATCGCCTCTTTCATCCGCCTCACGCCCTCGGCCATTCGTTCTTCGGTGTTACAGAAAGATATCCGCAAAAATCCGCGTGCCTCGTCGCCGAACGCAATTCCCGGCACCGTAACGACTCTGTTCTGCAGGCACTTCTCCGCGACTTCCATATCGTCACCTAATGACCGCACATCCAGCATCGTATAAAAAGCTCCTTCCGGCGAAGTAGCGTGCAAGCCCATTTCCGATTTGAAAAGATCGACCAGAAATTCGCCGCGTTTCTTGTAAACTTCCCTCGCATGCTGCTTTGCCGACTCGGCTTCTGTGGTCCAGCCGAGAAGCGCCGCCTTTTGCGTGATCGCTGAAGTACAGACGGTCAAAAACCCATGCAGAACATGAATCCCCCGCATCACGTCCGCCTGCGAACTGGCCGCCCAACCCAGTCGCCATCCGGTCATGCTCAGGCTCTTTGAAAGCCCGCTCACGATCACCGTCCTATCGTAAAACTCCGAAGCCGACCTCGGCTTTTCTTCGCCGAAATACAGATCGCTGTAGATCTCATCAGAGATCAGAAAAATGCCCGTGCCATTCAAAACTTCGGCGATTTGCTTCAAATCTTTTGGCGTGAAGATCTTACCCGTCGGGTTCGAAGGGCTGATCACGACCGCCGCTTTGGTCTTCGGCGTTATCCCCGATCTGAATTCTGAAAGATCAAAAGCGAAATCGTTTTGTGCGGGAAGCCGGTACGGTACTGGAATTCCCTGCGCGATTCGCACGCAGGCGTCATAGGCTGGAAAACTCGGGTTTGGGATGAGCACCTCGTCGCCCTCGTCCACGATCGAAAGAAAAGCGGCCGTCATCGCCTCCTGCGATCCGCAGGTAACAACAACGTCCGACAATCCCAAATTCAGATGCGGATATTGTTCGGCGATCTTAAGGCGCAATGCAGGAAGTCCCGGATGCGACGTATAACCGTTTTGCTCCTCTATGGCGATCCGCGCAGCTTCCCGCCGCAGAAAATCCGGCGTCGGCAGATCGGGCTCGCCGAGGCCGAAGTTGATCGAATCCGGCAAGGCACGTTCGAAGAACTGCCTGATCAGGGTTGGCTGAAGCCCCCGAAGACGTCTGGGAAGTTCAAACTCCTGACGTTCTATCATTGCCTTCATCTACCAGCTTCCTCCGGCAGGATGATCGTCGCCCGATCCTTCGAGATCCTCCTCGATCTCTTCCCTAACCTCGCCTACCTCGACGTTGAATTCACCTTCGGCTGCTGTTACGGGATCGCCGGTCAGTATCCCTCCGATCTCTTCGATACCACCGATGATCTTCTGGCCAAGGCCGGTAATGTGGTCTGCGATTGAATGCTTGTCCTCGGTTTCGTCAACGATGTCGTTCGCTCCGTTACTCATAGGAACATTCTATGCGAAAGACGAATATTAAGAAACCGGTTACTTCCGCCGAACTGCGGAGACCATAGCGAAAAATGACATCTGCCATTTGTAAAGCAACGGCCCGGATTCGACCAGGAATCGGTTCGGAAATGCCAGCACAGATCGAGTTGGCGATCTGTACTGGCAAGGGATTCTTGTTGAGGAACCCAGACTGAAACCGTCGTCGGCCGGTTTAGTGAGACCGACTGAGCCGAATCTCGTCTAAGCTGGATCTCGAAGGATCTTGGCCAATTCCTTCATTTGGGACACGGCAGCTGCGTTCCTCGCCGACGAAGAGGCCTTCGTCAACCCGGGTACGAAGCTTTTGAGCTTACCTCGGTTGCCGGGTGAACGCTCTGCATTCTCTATCGCCATCCGCAACGCGTATAACTGATCAGCCGGTAGTGAGCCTGATCGCTCCAGTTGATCTACGTACGCTTTCGCCACGGTCAAGGAGCGGGGCCAGACATACCGCTCCTGGTTCTGGACGTTCAGAATAGGAATGCGTACCGCCTTTGCCGCGTCGATCTCGTTCTGCGTAAGGAATTTCGACGGGGTTAGTTCCAGCACATCCAGCCCTCGAGCGATCTCGGACGAATAGATGTAGCCGTTGTACCAGTATGCCGACCAGGTTCCGCCGCTGATAAGACGCTCGCCGTTGATCGGGCCGCGGTCGAAATAGGCGATCTCGAATGGGTTCTTAGCATCGGTAAAGTCCATAACCGAGATCCCGCCCTGGTACCACGATTGAACCTTCAGATCGCGTCCGGGCACAGGAATAAGCGAGCCGTTGTGGGCCACGCAGTTTTCTTGTTCGGTCTGTGCTGCCGGCAGTTTGTAATAGGCCGCGAACTGGAGCTTATTCCCGACGAGGTTAAAGACGGCATTGGCACCCCAAATGTTAGGATCGGTCGTGCGGCACTTCGGACCGCCGCCGCCGCCCCACTCATCGGTAAAGATGACCTTGCTGCCGTCGTTCGAAAACGAAGCCGAGTGCCAGTAGGCATAGTTGGGATCGTTGACTGCATCGATGCGTTTCGGATTCGCGGGATCCCTTATATCAATAAGAATGCCGTTGCCGGAACATGCACCCGCGGCCAGCCCGATTTCGGAATAGACCGTGATGTCGTGACACTGGTCGGTTTCCTGCGGCTTTCGGTCTTCGGTCGCATGCGAGCCGCCATCGTTCAAAGCGTTGAGTACACCGGTCTTCGGGTCCATGAACAGACGCGGTGTCGAAACGATCTTCGAGTTTTGCGGGGCCGCGACCGGAACCTTGATCACTTCGATCCGGAATAGCGCCGTATTTGCATCCTTATCAGGCGGAGCACCCGAGCAACCTTCAAGCTCCTCATTTTGACGGACGAACGATGTCCCCGAAACATATAAGTAGACGTTGTCCTTGTCCTTCGGGTCCGTCACGAGGGTATGCGTATGTGAACCTCGGCACGTCTGAACCGCTGCCACCTGCTTCGGCGAAGTGATATCCGAGATGTCGAAGATGCGGACGCCGCGGAAGCGTTCCTTCTGAGCCACGGGAAGTCCCCGCGTTCCCGGCGGGTTTCGCGGGAAGCCCTGGTCGCCGCAATCAAGACGCCCATTCGCAGCTTCTACCGACATGAACAGCAGGTTCTTATAAACCGAAAGGTCGCCCTGTCCGCCGGGGCAAAGCAACGCCGTGAGCAGTTTAGGATTCGCGGGCTCCGCAATGTCGAAGATGCCAATGCCGTGATAGTTGCCCTGAAAAAGGTAGTTTCCCTGGAAAGCGAGATCGGTGTTATCGAATCCAGCGTCGAGGAAATCCTTCAGAAATGGAAGCTGTTCCTTGGGAAACTTGGTAATGTCAGGGATCCCAAATTGAGCAAGTGCCAGCAGCACTTTAGGGTCGTCAAAATTCGATCCTATCTTGAACGTATCGGGTTTCTTGAAAAGGGACAGATGCTTCATGCCGAACGATGCCTCGCCGGCGTCGAACATTCCGGGCTTGAGTTTCGCTCGCGGATCGCTCGCGTCCGAGCCTTTCATACCGGGCGGAAGCGTAGGTGCTGGCTTCGGCTGTTGTTGAGCTAACACGGTAAGTGTCGTCGCCAGAAAAATGGACAGAAAAGTATTTAGTGCACGATGCAATTGGTTCATTAGCTCCTGTGGCAGTTCTTTATCTCAGATAGTCTTCTAGTTTAGTCGATGCGTCGGTTTTTTCGTCACGGTATTTTACGATTATCGGGCAATAGATCGAGAGGCCGTTGGCCTTGCCGAACTCGTTCGCAACGGCCCGCGAGCCCTGGACGACGACGGCTCCGGCCGGGATCTCAAGCGGATGGTCTGCTCCTGCTTTTATGATCCGTTCGTTGGGAAGGTCGAAAACAGGCGTCGAGCGAGTGAGGATCACGCCGGTGCCGAGGACGGCGCGCTCCCGGACTATCGTACCCTCGTAGACTCCAGTGTTGCCGCCGACCATTACGTCGTCTTCGATAACGACGGGAACCGCTCCGACCGGTTCGAGTACGCCGCCGATCTGTGCGGCCGCAGACAAATGCACGCGTTTGCCGATCTGCGCGCAGGAACCGACGAGCGCGTGCGAATCGACCATCGTGCCTTCATCCACATACGCGCCGACGTTTATATAAGCCGGCGGAACGACCACAACTCCGGGTGCAACATAACTGCCGTCCCGTATCGCCGAGCCGCCCATAACGATCCGCACGCCGTCATCGAGCGTCATCGGCCTTAACGGAAAAGTGTCCTTGTCAAAAAACTGCAGCGTCTCGGTCGGTTGCGACATCTCGACCATCTTTCCCATCCGAAAACCGAGCAAAATTCCCTGTTTGACCCAGGCGTTCGCGTGCCAGTTTCCGTCATCATCCTTCTCCGCCGAACGGATCTCGCCAAGGCGGAGTGCCGATTTGAAGTCTTCATAGATCGCCCGGTCGGCCGAATCGAACTCGGACTTTGCGAATAGTGCTTCGATATTTTGTTGGAGTGACATGGATCGAACTTCAATGGTGCCGTTACTCGGTGCAGGCTTCTGCAATCTAGGGCTTTTGCAAACGATTGTACTTCTTCAACGCCTCCTGCAGGCGGTCGTGCGGCAGTGCGTAGACGGTGTTGCCCTTATAGCCGGTCATCGTCTCGGCGGCGACCATTGCATTGATGATCGCTTCCTCGGTCGCCTGAGCGGTCGCCCAGAAGAGCATATTGATGCGGTCGTTCGGCAGCATCTGGATATTCGCAATGCCTTCGTTCTTCGCGACCTCGGCGGCGTTGGCCGTTGAAAATGCGATAAAGATATCGCCCGACGAATTCTCGCCGCGGCCGCCGACACGCCCCACGCCGAGCGAAATGCGATGGGCGATCCGCTTGAGCTGATGCGGTAGCAGCGGAGCATCGGTAGCTAGCACGACGATGATCGACCCCGCACCTTCGTCGAACCTACTTTGCAGCGAAGCCATCCCCGGCTGGCCAGGCTTCATTTGCAGATCGGTGATCTCGCGGCCAACCGGCACGCCCGCGACGGTGAATAGCTGGCGCGACCCGTAGTTTGCCTGGACCAAAACGCCGACCGTGTAGCCGCCGAATCGGGCTTCGAGAACCCGTGATGAAGTACCCGTTCCTGCCTTGAATCCGTGTGAGACCATACCCGTTCCGCCGCCGACATTACCCTCGGCTATCAGCCCCGTCTTTGCCGAATCGAGAGCCTGAAACACGTGCTCTTTCTTAACATGAAACCCGTAGATGTCATTAAGCGTGCCGTCCCACGTTTCGGCGACGACCGGCAGCGAGAAATCGCCCGAATATCCGCCGCCGGTGAACTTCTTCGCCCCCCATTCGATCACCGCGTCGCGAACAATACCGACGCTGTGCGTGTTCGTGATGAGGATCGGCGACCCGAGCCCGCCGGATTCTTCTATCCACGTTGTGCCGGTCATCTCGCCGTTGCCGTTCAGAGTATGCCATGCGGCGAAGAGCCGCCCGGCGAAATTTTTCCCTTGTGGCAGGATCGCCGTCACTCCAGTGCGGATCGCCTTGTCACCTGCACCTGACACAAGCGTCGTGTATCCGACCTCGACGCCTTTTACGTCGGTGATAGCGTTGTTTGACCCCGCTGCTCCGTCAAACGGCACGCCTAGATCGCGAGCGCGTGGTTTCGATTGAGCGAGTGTCGATACAGACATAACGAAGAGAAGGAGGATCGAGAGAATTCTTTTCATTGTAATATTAGTCGTGTGCCCTGACCGACTTCGCCAGCAGGCCGATCCCGCCCGCAAAAAGAATGAGCATAACGATAGTATTGAAAAGGGTTGTCGGTTGGAAATATATTTGCAGATTCATCAGGATGCCGGCGGCAATTATCACGACACCAACAAACACCAGCAGCCAGCCGATGAGCGACCGCCCATTAAAGAACACAAAGCCGATCCCGACGATCAACGGAAGAAGCGACAGGCCGAAAGTGTTGTAGCCGCCCCAGTTCCAGAATCCGCTCATTACCGTAACCCGGCTGACCAGCATATAGGCCCCTGCCACGGCCATGGCCAGCCCGATCAGAAATTCCCACAGCCCGCCAGGCGTTCCTCCAACGTTTTTCAGATCATCGATCTCCATAGCTTTAACCTCACCGTCGCTCCGCCAGTTGCGGCGAGCCCATGTATCCGAACCGTCAATCCGTACCGAACCGTGCCCAGTCTTCGCCGAATAACCCGATGCGGTTAAGCAGCGGTCGCCGGCACCCGTGCGGTTTGAAGGGCCACGATCTGCCAGGAGCCGTCCCGCATTACGAACACGGCCGTGTAGCGCAAGGCAAGGTTTGATTCGGTTCCGTTCGAGACGAATTTCATCCGTGTCAGCGCGGTCACAACACCAACATCGCCATAGACTTTTACAACAACATCTTCGTTGGCGACCGACGACGTGCGCATATTTGCGATCGGTTTCATCGCATCCAGTTCCGCGGCCTTACCTCGGACCTTTCCGTCAAACGTGGTTATGATGACATCTTCGGCAAAGATCGCCTCCAGTCGTTTTACGTCCCGGTCGCGCACGGCATCGGCCCATTTCGATACCGTTCCCATTATCTCTTGGCCGCTCTTCAGTTCAGCCTCGGTCATTTTCTGCTGGGCCGAAACATCGGCGACGGAGAATAAAAAGACGATCATTAAAGCTAACTTCATATTCGGACCTCCTATTTCAAGACTATTGCCCCGGATTCGACATTCGCATCAAGGACCCGGACAACATCGGCGAGGGTTACCGTGCCGTAGAAGAATCTTCCGGCCGATAGTGCTTCGGCTTTGACGGCCTTGTAAATATCAAAGTAGCTACGCTTACCGTCGACAAAATTCATGACCTCGCTTCGCATCAATCCGTGAAGGCCACTTGGCACGTTTCGTCTTTTGCTGAGATATTCGTCCACCGACGGAATTCTGGCGGGCACCTTGAGCATCGCCGCACCTTTCGCCGGGTTTGATGCGAAGGTTGGGGTGCGGCCGTACTTATTCTGAAAGACAGCTGCCAACTCCACCACCCAGTACTTCTCGCGTTCATCGAGCAGCTTCTGAAATGAGTCCAACGAACGGTTCGCGGCCTGATCGGTTCCCGCTATCACCCGAAGCGATTCGATAGCCCTACGCTCTCTTAGTAGACCTTGCTCGATCATCAGGTCCGCATCGTCCCAGTTCGGCCCATCGTTCAGGATCTGGATCGCCACGGTCATATCATTCGCCATTCGGCGTAATCCCTGGGCGTAAGTCTCGCCTGCCAGCAGTAGAATGTCCTTTGCCTCGGCATACGCGAGATATAGTGCCATCGCGCCGATTATGAAATTATTTCGCTGAAGCTGTGTCTGGTCGATCTGCATCAGGTCGTCGTCGGACGAATGAATGTACTCATCGTCCCAATTGATCAGCGCGACAGCCGGCACTCCGATCACCGCATCGACAAAGACCAGATGATCCGATGAACCGAAGTGGGGCACAAAACGGGCATTGAAAGGCTCGCGGGTTCCGCGGGTCGAGAGTATCGGCTGCGAGAACGGCCGCGGATAGCCACCCATGCGCCCGGCTTGAATATACGAATTGTTTGTCAGGATCACGAAGTTGCCGACGCTCTCGAACAAAGCATCAAGATATGATGTGCGCGAGTGCGGGGCATAGATGAGATGCTGAACTCGGCCGCCCATCGATTGCTTTGCGCCCGTCATATCCTGATGGAGATTCGCCAATACACGCTTTTCCGAGCCCGGATTTGTTCGGAAATATTGATACCCTGAATATATTTCGTCCGTCCACCAGAATCTGATATCACGAAGCGGCGGCGGTAGTTTGCCTTCCTTTACGAGCTTTGAAAACACTCGCCCGAGTTCGAGGATATTGCCGGAGCCCGATCCGTCGTCGTTCGCAGAGCCCTGCTCTTCTTGTAAGTGAGCAGTAATGATGATCTGCTGGTCTTTGTATTTCGTGCCCTTGATCCAACCCTCGACCATTCCGGTTCCCGTATTCTTGTTTTCGCTTCCAATGTCCGTATCGACCTTTGCTTTCAAAACGACACGGCCGCCGGGCGTACGTTTGCCCGTAGCGAACAGATCCTGCTCCGCTTTGGTCTCAAGCAACCGTCGCAAAGTATCGCCTTTTCGAGGGCTCACGCTGAACGCGAAACTTCCCTT